>JAUNSJ010000050.1 GCA_030539295.1 Planctomycetia bacterium
ATTTCGCCGTCAATCGGGCAAATTTGAATTTTTTAGAACCTCCCCCCACTTGGCGTGCACCCACGACTGCACGCCAGGTCGGGAACCAGCAACAACGGCCCGACCCAGCAACGACATTCGGGAACTGCCGCCCAACCGCTACGTTTTTACCGGTCCGAAAAAGACATCTTGACAAGGGGAACGAATAAGCTTATTATACTCCAGACACTTAGGTTGCAAGCTTTCCGGCCGACCGTAAGGCAGAATGTGCCTCGAACGCGGTGAGGTTAGGCGAAGCATCGTAACGGGAGTGTCCGTTTACAGGAAAGCCCGAAAGAGAGATACAGGTAATTGTTATGGCCACGAGAAGAGACGGCGAAAAAAGACGACCTCTGCATAATCACCCTCTATATAATAATGGCCCCTTATATAATAATGACTTCCGCGCGCGTGTGCGGGGCCGGGGTCGTTTTTGCCTTGGCGCGATGGTTGTGGGTCTTCTACTGGCCAGTCTGATTGCTTCCGTCGGTTGCGAATCGCTGAATCAGGACCAAAATAACAAGCGATGGTGGTTTCCCAGTCTGCAGTCGCCGGGCTATCTGAACCCGGACCACGAACTTTACACGCCCGAAGGCAGTGACCCGTACATGGATGCAACAGTGGGACCGAAGTCCTTGCAATCGCGTCCGCCGGGCTACGAGGTGCCGCGCAGCCGCGTGCAGCAACTCATGGACAGTCAGCCAAAAAAGTAAAAAACGTAATTTTATTGCATAAAAGTAGTAATATTCAAGCTGTATAAATGTCCCGATTTACGGAAAATCGGTTCGAAACGATTTTTTTCTCGCCGCTTACCTTGATGAAATAGCCGATTTAGGTTATATTAGAGGATAATCCCCCCCGTTGAGAGGGGCGTTCGTGAATCTGTCGGCGGTCATCCGAAGGGATGAGGGTGTTCGTGGCGTCAGGCGATTCGCGGCGTGGAGGTTTTTTTCATCACGACCGACACTTAACATTCCGGCTCACGCCAGTACACTCTGGTGCCAGGGTCGCGTCAGGAGCGTTCGCGGGAGGAGTCGAGTGCAACCGGTCTATCACCTGATTTTAGTATTGCAACCATGAAAAAAGAAGTCGTAATAACAGGCTTGGGCGTTTTGAGTCCGATCGGGATAAGTCAAGAGGAATATTGGAATTCTCTTCTTGAAGGGAAAAGCGGAGTGCGTCCGATCGAGTCGATCAAGACAACGCTCCCGAAGCGTCTGGGCGCGGAAGTACCGGAGTTTCAGCCGAAAGACTACGTCAAGCCGAAAAAGAATATCAAGGTCATGAGTCGCGATATTCAGCTTGGCTTCGTGGCCGTTGCTCATGCTTGCGCCAATGCGGGCCTGATAACGGAAGGCGACGGGAAGAACGTGGATCCGGAGCGTTTTGGCGTGGTCTTCGGGTCAGACTTGATCGGTCTTGACCTGGGCGAACTGGTCGACGCGTTTCATGCGGGCGTGCTGGAAGGGCGGTACGACTTCAATACGTGGGGCGACGCCTCCACGGGCAAGATTCTCCCCTTGTGGATGCTCAAATATTTACCGAATATGCCTGCCTGTCATATTGGCATTTCCGTTGATGCCCGAGGTCCGAATAATACGCCGACTCTTGAGCGGGGCAGTGCCTTGGCGGCCATGATCGAAGCGGCCAGCGTTATTGCCCGGGGCGACGCCGACGTTATGATTTGCGGAAGTTGCGGTAATCGTATCAGTCCGACGATCTATGCCCATGCCGCGTCTTATCATGTAGCGCCAGACCACTGCGACCCGGATCGCGTACCGCGTCCCTACGACGCCGAGCGTAACGGAACGATTATTGGTGAAGGAGCGGGTGCCTTTATTCTTGAGAGTGAAGAATTTGCGAAGGCGCGAGGCGCGAAGCCGCTGGCCCGACTCTGCGGTAGTGCGCGAGTTACGGTGCCGGGCGTGCGCTGGGGTACGGAGTCGGAAGCCGTTGCCCGGGCAGCGCAAACGGCTCTGGCCGATGCCAGCTTGACGGTTTCCGATTTGGACCATGTCAATGCGGACGGGCTGGGTACGGTGGAAGACGACGCGGCGGAAGCGGTCGGTTTGCGTAAGGCGTTGGGCGACCTTCCGGTGTTTACGGGCAAGGGTCATTTTGGCAATCTGGGGTCGGGATCGGGTTCGGTTGAGCTGGTTGCCTCACTCCTGGCCATGCAGAAGGGGCAATTGCCCGCGGTTCGCAATTGTGACCGCATTGCCGACGACTGCCCCATACAGGTCAATCAGGAGGTGCGCGACGTAACGCGATCGCATTTTATGAAGCTAAACAGTACGAATATGGGTCGTTCCTTCGCGGTTGTGCTGGAGAAATACTAAAACCAAACGAACACGGAACAAGGTCTGTCGTTTCGCGTGCTCTTTCCCGCCTGTGCGTTGTGCGCAGGGTCGCGGCTGCGTAATCAGTGGCGAAAATGGGGAAAACGCGTATCGGCACAAGAGCAGACGAAAGGAATTGTTTCTCCTGTCCGGTCTGTCTTGTTTCTTTTTTGTTGTTGCCGGAAAGACCGGAATGCATTATGGGAATAGCGAAAGTCGCCATTATAGGCCGCCCAAACGTAGGTAAGTCCAGCCTGTTTAACTGGCTGCTGGGTGAACGCATATCGATTGTAGATGAAGTGGCCGGAGTCACACGAGACCGGGTGACCTGCCTGCTGGAACTGCCAGGCGAGTTTGAGTCGCCCCGCTACGTGGAACTGACCGATACGGGTGGCATTGGCATAGTTGACCGCGACGACCTGTCGGAAGACGTCGAGCAGCAGATTCAGCTTGCCATTAGTGAAGCGGACGCTATTCTGTTCGTCGTCGATGCACGCGAAGGGATTGCCCCGTTGGACGAGAAGGTCGCTGCCCGTCTTCGTTCGCTCAATTTACCCGTTGTTCTGGTGGCTAATAAGGCGGACGACGAGATTCAGGAAGGAAATGCACACGAATTCCAGCAGTTCGGCTGGGGGGTCGTCTCGGTAAGTGCGAAGCAGAAATACGGCCGCGTGCGACTCATGACCGCCCTGGAAGAGATCCTGCCCGAGTCGGTCTTTAATCGGGACGAGGAGGAACGTGCGGAACCGGTTATGAAAATTGCGATTGTCGGACGCCGTAACGTGGGTAAAAGCACGTTCGTCAATACGCTGGCCAAGGCGGACCGCGTTATTGCCTCGCCTGTTCCCGGCACAACACGCGACAGTATCGACGTTCGTTTTGAAATGGATGGCCGCACCTTTTTGGCGATTGATACGCCCGGCTTTATGCGGCAGAAGAGTATCGGAACCGACCTGGACTTCTATAGTCTTGCCAGGGCACGACGCAGTATTCGCATGGCCGACGTGGTGTTTATGTTCTTCGATTGCTCCTCACAAATCAGCAAGATGGACAAGCAATTGGTCAATATGATTGAGGAGCAGGGCAAGCCATGCATTTTTGTGGTGAATAAATGGGATAAGCTCTGCGGACAGATGCCGACCGGCCGTTGGGGCGACTATCTTCGCGAAACGTTTGCGACCATGCAGTATGTACCAATTGCCTTTATAACAGGGCAGACGGGTAAGAATGCGAAGAAGCTTGTGGAACAGGCGGAGCGTCTTATGCGACAGGACCACCGTCGCGTCTCCACGAATGATTTGAACAAGCTGCTGGCCGCGGCTCTGGACTACACACCACCGCCACTATTCCATTTCCGCAAGCCGAAAATCTACTACGCGACGCAAATTGAGGTCTCGCCGATTACGATTCTCCTGTTTTGTAATATGCCCGACGCGTTTACACCTGGCTATCGCCGGTTCCTCATTAACGTCTTGCGTGATGAACTCCCCTTTGCCGAGGTACCCATTCGCCTCATCTTCCGCAAACGGGAAAGTAACGATGACCGCAACGAAGCGGATTCGAAACGGAAAAACTGATGGTCTGCGTGAGCACGCTTGTGGATATGCCGCGAGCGTGTCGACAATAAGTTGATATTCCGGTAAACGAGCGGATTGGCACCAGTCGCTTAAGACGATAAAGTTATGGAGTAAAAAATGAGACAAAAACGAGTGCAATGGCCAGTCGGATTTTCATCCTGTTTTTTCCTTCTCCTGTTTTTTTACCTCGCTGCGGGGCTGTGTCAGGGCCAGTCGCAAGGAACGCCGTGGCAGGCGGCCGACGGGCAGCGCCATATTCTGCCCGGGGCTGCCAAGACGGGCGAAATACGCGAGGACAAGACGGTCGGAATCTTTTACTTCCTGTGGAACAGTCCGGTTTCCAACATAGCCAAGGCGCCCTATCGAGAAGGGCCGTACGATATTTCTGATATTTTCCAGCGTGACCCGGACATTATGACGAAGCCGGACTCGCCGTTGTGGGGTGGAAACGGTCAATTTCACTTCTGGGGCGAGCCGCTCTTCGGCTACTATCGCGCAGACGACCCCTGGATTATGCGTCGGCACATACAGCTTCTGGCCGACGCCGGCGTTGACGTTCTTATCTTTGATACGACCAACGCTCTGACGTATCCCGAAATTTACCTGCCCTTGTGCGCGACCATGATGACGATCCGGCAGGAAGGGGGCCGCACACCGCAAATTACCTTTATGCTCAATACGCAAGCCGGGGCCACAGCCGAAAAACTCTGGCGCGAAATTTACAGTACCGGTCAATACGACGAACTCCTCTTTAAATGGGACGGAAAACCTCTGCTCATTGCCGACCCCGACGCAATAACAAGCGCAGCCCTAAAAGAGAATCTGACTCTTCGAAAAGCCCACTGGCCCTTCGAAATGAAAAATACGCACAATGCCTGGCATTGGGAGGCAACGTATCCCCAGCCCTATTCCTGGTCCGAACGCGAAGACGTACCGGAGCAGGTCAATGTCTCCGTTGCGCAGAATTTGAGTCGGGCGACCGGAGCGGTGGAAAATATGAGTAGTGGCCAGGCTCGCGGACGCAGCTTTTGCAAAGATCAGATTCGCATTAAAAAAAATGCAACGGACCAGGGACTCAACTTTACCGAGCAGTGGCGGCGCGCTCTGGCGTTATCGCCTCCTTTTGTCATGATTACCGGATGGAACGAATGGATTGCCGGACGCTGGCGGCGGGGTGAGGAATATGTCTTCGTCGACCAGTTCGACCGCGAGTACAGTCGCGATATAGAACCCATGAAGGGCGGCCATTTCGATAACTACTACCTGCTCATGATGGCCGGCATACGTCATTATAAGGGAACGCCGCCTTTACCGCAGGCACCAGAGCCGAAAACGATTCCGATTAACGACGATTTCAGTGCGTGGGATGAGGTCGAACCGTGCTTTACGGACCATACAGGCGAAACGATTCCGCGCGACTTTCCCGGTGTTGGGGGTACGCACTACGTGAATCGAACCGGACGCAATGACCTGCTCCACATGAAGGCGACCTGCGACGAGAAAAACCTCTATTTCCTGCTGGAGACCAAAGAGGAACTCACGCCGGACTCGCTCGACGGTTTATGCCTTTTAATCAATACGGACGGTAATTATCACTCCGGCTGGATTGGCGGCGACTGGCTCCTCGGGCGGCATTATCAAGGGAATTCCGTCTCGCTTGAAAAATACAAGCCGGGCGGGAAACGCAATTCGTGGAACTGGCAGTCGGGCACGACGGTCTCCTACTGCTGCAAGGGCAATAAGCTGCATATTGCGATTCCCATGAAAGACCTGGCCCTGCGGGATTCGGCGGCTCCCCTGCGCACGATTTCCTTTAAGTGGCTCGATAATATTCCCGAGACCATGACCCTGGAGGACCTGTATACCCGGGGCGACGTTGCTCCCGAAAGCCGCTTCTTCTACTCCTTTAAAAAACAATAAATGTGTATTTTATTCTGACAACCGTACTACTATGAAAGATAAGGATGATTCCATGACCCAACCTGAATTTGCAAAAAATGACAAAAAGAGAATTTCGTGTTGTGCCTGTCCATTGCGGTTGGTTCTTTCCGCTGTACAAACTTCATGCGGGTTGGGTTCCCGGCCGGTTAGAGACAAGTCGAGCAAGCGAGCGAGTCTCGGCTGCCTGATAATTCTTCTTTTGTGTATTTTTTCCGGCCCGACCGTGGCAATTGAGAACGAGAACTGGTCCGTAACAGGAAGCGATGCAACCGGCTGGTCCGTACAATTGCGATGTCAGGGTCAGCCCATGCTCCAGACGCCAGAGGAAGGACTCTGGTCCGTTGCACTCTCCTGGAAAGATAATGCGCCCGACGATTGGCATCATGTCAAGGCGACGTCGCACGCGACCGTCGGGAACTGGCATATTCTTTCCGGAACACTCGATTTGCCACAGGGACAACTTCTCTTGCGTGATTCCTGGCGCCTTGAAGGCGACCTTCTTCGCTGTACCCGCCGGTTCGAGTATAAGGGGACCGGCCCGGTTGAAAATGTCACGCTTACGGTTCGATGTCGCATGACGGGCGAGGAGCTTGACGCCTTTCTGCCCGGCATACTCTACTATGGTAATCCGTCGGGCGAAAAGAACGGAGTTGATCGGGTCCCTGTCTGGCACGGGCACGCGGGCGAATTTGCCATCTTTGAAGAACACCGCTATCCCATGCCGTTCGCCTGTCTGGAGAATCGCCAGGAGCACTGTGCAGCGGCGTTGCATACGGTGCCCTCGCCGGTCGTCGGCGCGGCGGTGCGTGACCAATGGTGGTCGTGTGGCGTTCAGTCGTCAGAGTCGAACGCCAGTGAACTTGTGCTCTATTCGGGCTATATGGGCTATAATGGTCATAAGAGTGTGGCCAAGGCAACGCAAACGCACCCGCTTTCTTATCCCCAATCGACCCTGACGTTAGCCCCGGACACCGTAATCGAAAAGACATTCCGTCTCGACCTCTGGCCCGTTGCGGAGTCGGGAAGTGGCTTTATGCAGCCGGTCGAACGAACCTTGCAGCGTTACAAGCCAACCTGTTCCACAGACATGCCGTCCCGGGACGATATTATTCTGTCCAAGGCGGAATTTGCGCGGTCCCGCTGGCTGGAGTCGGAACATTACGCCGGGTTCAATATGTATCCGCCCGAGATCAAAGAGCAGATTGTTATGGGCTGGTGCGGACAGGCAGCAGCTCCGGGCTACGCGCTCATTCCGCTGACCGAACGCATTGCCAACTCATTTTCCGACCCGGAGCAAGGCAAGGCCTTTCGCGACTGGTCGATTAAAGCGGTGCAAAAATCACTTGACCATCTGGCAACGTCTCCGATAAATGAAAACGGATTCTCCGTGGAATACGATCCGAAGACCTGCTCCTGGCGACCGATTTCCGACCCGGTCTCCATGGGCCAGGCACTGTATAACATTGCTCGTGCCGTGGCCGCGGCGCGAAACGATGCTCGATATAAAACGCAACTGTGGGAACAATTTTTGCGTGACGCGTGCGAAGTTCACGCCAAGCGAATCCTGCGCGACGACTGGGCCAGTACCTCGACCGCGGAAGCCTTTTATATTGCACCCTTGATACTCGCCGCCGATCTGCTGAACTCGGATTCCTGCCGAGCGGCCGCGGAAAAAGCCGCGAACCATTTCGCCGAACGTCATCTCGACATGCGTGAACCTTATTGGGGCGGCACGCTCGACGCGACCTGTGAAGATAAAGAAGGGGCATGGGCCGCGTTTCAGGGGTTCCTGGCCATGTACGAATCGACGCATGAGGAAAAATATCTCCGCTGGGCGCGGCATGCGTGCGACGTCTGTCTAAGCTACCTGGTGGTTTGGGATATCCCCCTTCCGCCGGGTCGACTGGCGGACCATGCGTTTCTTACGCGAGGCTGGACCGGCGTCTCGCCCCAGAATCAGCATTTGGATGTCTATGGTGTCCTCTTCGCGCCGGAAGTGCGTCGGCTCGGACAGCTGCTCGCTAACGATGCCTATTGCGACGTGGCCGAACTCATGTTTCGATCCTGTGGCCAGCTAACCGACCCATACGGGAGTCAGGGAGAGCAGATCCAGCAGACGAATTTCGCGCAGCGGGGAGACCTGACCGATTTGAGCACTCTCCGAGGCGGCTACGCCGAGCATTGGACCGTCTTCTGGATTACCGCCCATTTCCTCGTCTCCGCCGCCAAAGACGCAGAATACAACTTTGCAGAATCGGAAGGGAACGCTCACGATTCTCAATAGCCCGAGGCAAGGGAGCGTAGCGGCCAACGCCCTGGGGCACGGGTCAAAAATCCTGTCGCCCTGTATCCACTGGATCAAGGGAGAATTTTCATGAACGAGAAAGACCAAATCATCGCAGGACTCCAAAAACAGCTTGTAGCCAAAGACAAGCAGCTTGAAGAAATGCGTAAGCTGAATGAGATGTTGTTATTGCGTATCGCCAGATTGGAGAAAAACTCGTCCAATTCATCGAAACCGCTTTCTTCTGATATCGTAAAACAACCAATGTCCGCCACACTCCCGGGTGTTTGTGTAAGTTTGTTGATGATTCCGAACACGAACAAAGGAGCCTCTTTTTCCCATGTCAAATTCCCGGTTTTTGGAAAAATTTTTTCCCGAATAAAAATCGGGGAAAGTGCACAATCGAGAAGAGTACAGTAATAAACGATGACCCTCTTTTTTCAAGGAGCGACAAGATGGACGAGGAAACCACAACAGATGAATTTACGAGATTATTCGCAAAAGCCACACGCGTCTTGGCCGGCACCGAATCGATGCAACGCCTGGTCTCACGAGACGGACAATTCGTCTTGAATACGATTTGCGACACCAGTGCCACCCAAAAAAGATCAGCGAAAGATACCATATTGCGCGGCGTCTCCTATAAAACGCAGCTCGTGCGGAAAGAGACGGACGAAATACTGCATGAATTCGATGCGGGCTACGATTATCGCTCGTTCCAATTCATTGGTTCGGCAGGCCGCTTTCTGTGCAAGCAACATTCAAGTGTTGAGGGTCTTGAAATATGGGACGCGGAGACAGTAACAAAACTCTGTTCGTTTGGTCAAAAAATCTTTTCATGCTTTCCGACCGCCGATCCTTCTGGCGAGAGAATTATTGTTGGATCATCCGAGGGTATGGTCTCGCTTTTCAGCGCGGCCGATGGTCAACAGATACACGCCTTAATTGACAAAAAGTCTGTACGCAGCAAGCCGGGAAGAGCGATCAGTCTGACCGCGATGAATGCCGATGGTACGCAATGCCTTGCAGTGGATTACGATGGTATTCTCAGATTATGGAATACAGATCGTGGCGAGCTCATTTATACTTCGCCGCGAATTCCATTCAGTCCCAATAAGGTGACTTTTCTCTCTGACGGACGGATAAAACTCCGGGGAGATTCCGCGTCACTCATTCTTGATTCCACACAACAAGTGGAAACAGGATACAAAGAGGAGTCAACACATAGTATTACAACAGGCGAAAGAAAAACGCTCTCGCCTACCCTTGTTCTCAAGACAATTCGCGGTGGGGTTTACTCCCTTGCCGTTTCCCCCGATGGAGCAACCGCGGTTACTTCTTCTGGCGTCAGGGATAACCTGATGGTCTACGATCTGCAAAAAAGAACGTTGATGAAGACGATCAAGTCAAATCCGGTTTGGACAAGCCATATGGAGCTGCGGCAATTCGCGCGAGATGGAAAATCACTCTACGAGATAAATGAAAAATCTTTTCGACAAATATCGATTCCCGAAGGAGAGGTTCTCCGGGAATGGAATCTGCCGATTGTGGACGATCACAGTTACGATCCGACCGCCTGGATTAAGGGACGCGCGATTGCGCCCGATAATTCCTGCGTATTCATCTGCGGAGAGGAACGAAAAGGACTCCTGCTCAATACGAACGATGGTTCGATTATTCGTGAAATCAAATTCAAGAACAAACGCTATGTACTTTATTTGCCGGTTTTTTCCACGAATGGGCAATATATCGCGGTCACCGATTCGAGTAATACAATAATCGTTTTCGACTTGGAAGGAAATGTTCTTTACGAAGAGACGATGAAAAAACTTGACCCATGTCCTTTGTGCTGGTCGTCTGATTCCAAGTCGCTCTTTATCGGCAGAAAGAAGGAATGTGTCAAACTGGATTTACAATCGAAACAAATCGTCGAAACGTATCCTGTCAAAAAAGGAAATGTTTTGGCCGGAGCTCTTTCCGCAGATGAAACATGCCTGATCATCAATATTCAGGCCACAACGGCACAATATCAAAACATGGTCGTTGACACGACGACAAAAAAGGTATTATTCGAGCGAACAACGAGCGATGATAACCACTATATTCCTGTGTATGCCGACGGTGGTTCAGTTTTATTGGTTCCCGGCGATGACCTTCAAATACTTGACGCAAAAACATTTGAAACGCTCCATGTCATTGAAGAGTGGCCCGGCAAGGTTACCAACTTCAACGTATTTCTTCCAGACGAGAAATCTCTCCTTTTTCAGGACGGATTGTTATCGCGATGTATCAATTTGGAGACGGGCAGGGAATCGGGACGTATCGGTGGTCTTACACGTAATGATCAGGTCGTGTTTCTGCCGGATCAAAAAACCGCGGTTTTCGAGATCAGCCTTTCGTCGGTGGAAATTTGCGATCTTTCCGTGTTGAAAAAAGTGAAGACACTTTCAATATGGCATTCTTCGAATTCGAAGCCTTTGCCTCTTTCCCCGGATAAAACGAAGTTATATGCGGGCAGTGAGAATAAGCCGGCAGTCTATTCTCTCCCTTCAGGCAAGAAGCTCTACGACATAGGGCAAATGGACGACAGAAGTGCGAATCAAGCTGTTTTCTCACCCGATTCGCGTCTCTTGCTCCTTTCTTTTCCCAGCGGCTCTATGGCCCTGGCTGACGCAGACTCGGGCAAAATCGTCCGGGAAATGCGACTTGACGAACAGATCTACATCGATCCCGGGATACAATTTCATCCCGACGGTAAACATTTCGCGATTTACGGTCCGAACGAGATGATCCAGATTTACAATACGGAGACATTTCAGTTGGTTCGGGAATACCCCGTTGACAATTTGCGTGAGTTTTTCACAGAAATCCATTTTCCGCCGTGTATTGACGGCAAGGCCCAGAATTGGGCTGTTTGGAATGGTACGGCCGCGCTGGAGATTCGCGATTGGATGACGGGCGAGAAAATACAAAGCCGGCCATACGGAGAAACGGACTTATTTTGTGCAGAAACCGACCTTCAACGGGAACGGATTTATTTTGCGACGGTCAAAGGGGAAATCAGGATTCTCCATACCGGCGACTGGCGCTGGACCGATACGATTCACACTGGAGTCTCGGATCTTGACTCGCTGGCTGTCTCTCCGGACGGCCAACGTTTGCTCGTTCTGCACAAAAACGGCGCGGAGCTTTACTCGACCGTGACGTTTCAGCATCTTGGGACAATTCCGCCGCGGTATACGTCCGAGTCGATGCCCGACTTCCTTATTCAGCTTTCGCCCGGCTGGCGGTGGCTAAGTGTTGGCCCGTCCTGGTCCACGGATGGTGAGAACGATGATGAACTGTACCTGTATGATTTATCGAAACTTGAATAACTCGGATTAAGTACGCTGGCCATGCAAACGCTGTTTGTATGAACAGACGTACTTGCCGCGTTGTTTGCGCTACTCCGCGTTATTCGCGTCGGAGTCGCCTTTGGCAAAGGGCGTTCCGTTAAACCATTTCGAGAGCAGTTTCATGGACTCCGGCGTTAAGGCGAAGAGGACGAACCCGCCTGTTTTGTGGTTACGCGTGGCCTGAATTTGTGAGATTAGTTCGTCGGCAGTCTGCGTTTGCGGATGGACAAGTCCGATTCCCGGATAGACCGGGGCCCGCCCGTCGGCAATGGCCATCTGTCGTTCTACCATGCCGTCGAAAGAGGTTACGTCGATCGTGTAGTCCATGGGACAGACGAAATCAAGATAGCCCTTCTCAATCCAGAGTCCCCAGTCCTGACCAACGCTTGTTTTCGTGCCAGGGTACATGGGAAAGACGGCGGCGGAAACTTTTACCTTGGACGGCTCCTGCTCAAGCCGGTCATGAACGCCGCGCACAACCGTGGTAATCTGGTTACATCGCCACTGATGAAAGAGCGTTTCCACCTCGGGGTCACTCCGGGTTATGGCAGGCCAGTCGGTAAGTTCTTTCCCCGTTTGTTCATGGTACCAGGCGGCGAATCGGTCGCGGCAGCCGTCGCAGAAGCAGTGGTCAGGGTCCGGAAAGCGTATGTAATCGAAATGAATACCGTCGACGTCGTACTTCGTCGCCAGCTCCACCATGGCGTTGATTTCCAGCGCTTGATTTTCCGGATGTGACGGGCAGAGCCAGTTCTGGTCGTCGCCTGTCCAGCCTTTTTGCAGTCGGTTCTCCGCCCGGAGCTTATCGCAAAATTCTTTTATGCCCCGGAATGACGCGTTGTACATGACCTTCCAGATATGAACCTGGACGCCGTATTTCTTGCCAGCCGCGACGAGCTGTTCAATTTGGTCGCCGTATTTTTCCACGTCGGGATGAGCGGGGAGAAATTCACTTTTATAGTGCGCGGACCCTCCGGTACACATGTTTGCGATGATACCGTTAAAGCCGGCTTCTTTGACTTCCTTAACCGCGCGGTCCCAGTCGCCGGGATACGGACCGACTCCCGAATGCTCCCACAGGAAGCGGATTTCTTCTTGCTGATTGGCGAACGCGTTTGTCTGCTCCCGAGCAAAGAGGTCCGCTACGGCACTCAGTTCGTTGGCGAATTCATTCGCCTGCTCTCGCGTTTCATTCTGCACACCTTTTTCCATAAGGTCGAGCAGAACAACGGCGGGAATCTTGCGGTCGGCGAGTGCCTTGAGCAGTGCCTTGGCGTTGGCCTGGCGGTGTTCCGTACTGCCGTCCTGCCATGCACCGTAATTCAGTAGTCGATCCCAGATTCCAAGGAGTCGGGCGTGTGCCTGACGATTGGCGGTTTTTTCGGTGTCTTCGCCACCAAGACTTGTCAGGAAAAACAGCTTGATTGTCGCGTTTTCGTCGTTCTCACCGGACCAGAAGGAAAGGCGAAACGCGTCAATCTCCGCCAGAGAAACAGGCGTTCCTTCGACGCGTGCGCCGGCCGGGCTAAAGGCATAAATCTTTTCGCCTTGCCCTCGCGTTGCGACCAGATCCCCTTCCACGGAGTACCAGCCTTTATCGCTGTGCAGATAGAGGGTAAGGTAAGAAACGGCGCGGGGATTGTCCGACTTGAACATGACATGAAAGGCAGAAATTTTGGACGCGTCGAGTTGGAGATCGCGGTCGAGCGAGACGCGTGACATATCTGGCGTAAGAACGAGCGAGCCGGCAGGCGCTCCCTCTTGAAGAGTCCGGGTCAGGTCGAGCAGAGGATCGCCCCAGACCTCCGGCGTAGCACAGGCAGCACTGCCCGCGAGAATCCGATTGAGCAGCTCGCCCTCCTCGTCCGCCGTAACCGGCAGGGCCAGACCCAGAGCGAGGACACCGCAAAGTAAGCTCAACAGAAATTTCGTCGTGTGCATTTTATTCTCCTTGATTACGATTGGTACGCGAATTGTTACCATTGGCAGGTAAAGACCGATTGGTCGCGGCAGGCTTATAATGATAGAGTATAACTGAAAAATGGCCCCTTGTCAACGGCCACCCGCCAGCCCCCCCAAGCTTTGGGGTGCCGGATATATATAACCTACATGGCTCCTTTACGAAATTGCATTTCTGTCGTATAATAGAGACGTATGTTCGCTTTGACGTTCGCGTAAATCCATGGAAATTTGAATACTAATGCAAGATTTTATATTTAACTCTTTATTCACACAAGAGGCCCGCAATAATCGTCCACACGTACAGCAGCCGGAGCCGCTTCCCATGACGATGGAAGAGGTTACGGCCCGCGGTTGGGACCAGGTTGATATCGTGTTCGTGACCGGGGATGCTTATGTTGACCATCCGTCGTTTGCCGCGGCTCTGCTGGCCCGGGTACTTGAGGCCGACGGTTTTCGCGTGGCAATTTTGAGTCAGCCGGACTGGCAGACGGCGGAACCCTGGAAAACGTTCGGTAAGCCGCGGCTCGGGTTTTGCGTTAGTGCCGGCAATATGGACTCCATGATCAACCACTACACGGCCAATCGTAAGGTGCGCAACGACGATGCCTATACGCCAGGCGGAGTGATCGGAAAGCGGCCTGACCGTGCGACGCTCAGCTACTGCCAGCGGGCACGCGAGGCTTGGCCGGGCGTAACGATCGTAACCGGCGGAGTTGAGGCCAGTCTTCGCCGTCTGGCCCATTACGACTACTGGAGCGATCGGGTTCGGCGTTCCATTCTGCTCGACTCCAAGGCAACCTTTCTCTCCTACGGCATGGGCGAAACGAGCCTTTTAGAGATTTTTCGCCGACTCGACCTGGGCACGGCGCCGGAAGGGATGCACGATATCCGCGGGACCGCCTGGCGCCTCGGCAAGACGCAGGACCTGCCGGAGGAATCGGCGACCGTTCTGCATTTACCGAGTTTCGAGGAAGTGGGCGAGTCACCCGAGGCGTTCGCGGAGATGACACGCCTGATCTACCTGAATTTGAATCCCTACTGTGCCAAGACGCTGGTTCAGGAGCATGGCGAGGAAGCGGTCGTCGTCAATCCGCCTTCGCTCCCGCTTACCACGGAGCAGATGGACGCTGTTTATGACCTGCCCTTTACACGCCGGCCGCACCCCTCCTATGCGGGTCAGAATATTCCCGCTCTTGAGGTGGTTCAGAATTCCGTTCCGATTCTTCGCGGATGTTTTGGCGGGTGTGCCTTCTGTTCCCTGACCGCGCATCAGGGGAAATTCGTGCAGTGCCGAAGTGAAAATTCCATTATAAGCGAGATTAAGAATCTGGCCGCCGAGCCTGATTTCTCCGGCACAATTTCTGACTTAAGTGGTCCGACGGCCAATATGTACGGTCTCGACTGCTCCAGGCCGGAACAGAAGGAGATCTGTAAACGACCCTCCTGTCTTCATCCGGTCATCTGCCCCAATCTGAAGACCAGTCATGAGGCCATGATTCATCTCATGCAGAAGGCGCGGCAGTGTCAGAACGTTAAGAATGTCTTTATTGCCTCGGGGATACGCACGGACCTTGCACTGGAATCGCCTGAATTCCTGGAGCAGCTGGTCTGTCATCATATCGGAGGGCACTTAAAGACCGCGCCGGAGCATGTTGACCCTGTTGTACTTGACCTCATGCAGAAGCCGCCTATTGAAAAATACGAGGAATTTTGTGACCAGTTCGCCGCGCTCAATCAGAGGCACGGCAAGGAGCAGTATCTCGTGCCGTACCTGATCGCCGGGCTTCCGGGCAGCAGCTATCGGTCCATGGCTGCTGTTGCTGAATATCTTAAAGTGAACGATATTCGACCGGAGCAGGTACAAGACTTTATTCCCGCTCCGTTTGAACTGGCGACCTGTATGTATTACACCGGCCTGAATCCGTTTACGGGTGAGAAGGTCTACGTGCCACGCGGTCTGCGGGAACGGCGTCTGCAGCGCGCGCTTCTGTTCTACTATCGCCCGGAAAATTATCACGATGTAAAATCCGCGCTAAAAGAGGCCAATCGCGAGGACCTGATCGGGAACGGGCCGAACTGCCTGATTCCCGCATGGCCTCCCAAAGGGTCCGCGCTCCAGCAAAGTTCTCGCGTTAAGCGATTAAAACGCAAGACAGACAAGGAAAAACTGGCGAAAGACACGGCGCGTCAGGAAATTATCGCCAAGGCCGCACGCGAACGACGCGAGCAGGAAGCGGCCCGACGCGGGTATCGACCACATCGGAGCAGTTCGGACCGCTTTCGACGCCCCGACCGAAGCGAGGCACCATTACGAGAACGTCATGAGACGAGCAGCGATGAGAGTCGTCCGCCTCGTGAGGACAGGGACCGACGTGATGACCGACGTGGCGGATTCGGCGGCGAGCGACGTGATGACCGACGTGGCGGATTC
>JAUNSJ010000051.1 GCA_030539295.1 Planctomycetia bacterium
AAAAAAATCGGGGCAACTGGATTCGAACCAGCGACCTTTTGACCCCCAGTCAAACGCGCTAAACCAGACTGCGCCATGCCCCGAATACCGGCAATCCTGGTTGGGAGGCCACCACCTCCAACCAAAAACCTTGAGGTATTCTACCACAATATTCCATTATGACAAGCCCACCCTGACATTTTTATCAAGACACCCCTCAAGACACGTCCCCGACTGCTCGCAAGTCGGGGACAAGACAATAACGTTCGGGAGGAACTGCCAAACACCCCCACCCCGGCCAACAACACAAACAAGCACCCCTCAGGATACCCGCCTCCTGATTTGCCATTCCTCCATCACCGCCAATCCGCGGCGGCCTGTAAGGCCAGCATATCATAGCCCGGGGTAAGGAGAAATACAACGTATTTCGACGTTCCCCGGGTCAACGATCTCCTCATAAACCACGCCCTGTAAGGGCAGCACAGGCCCGGTCACCTCCGAACCCGGGCCCGTCCGCCTCCGCGTCCCCCTGCGAACCCTGCGTGCTAAAAAATAATGTGTCCATTGGAGAGGGCATTTGAGGCCGGGTGCCGTATTCATAACCTATTCTATTTTCAGGATTTATATATCACGCAGGGTTCGCTGAGGAGCGCAGAGGTCCGATTCAAAATCGGTCGCGCTCTACGCGGGGGAGCGACTGGTCGTGGGAACCTGTTTGTGCTGCCCTTACAGGGCGATTTTCATTTTCTACCGCAAACCCGGGGCGTTGGTCGCTACGCTCCCTTGCCCCGGGCTAGGGTGTGCTGGCCTTACAGGCCGCCGGTGAATGGCGATGCTGGGTAAATGGCGAATCCAACGCAGATTGGCTGGGCTTCCGTTTTCGTTGTTGGCACTTCCCAAACGTTATTGCTGGGTCGGACCCTGCGAGCAGGCCCTCCCTATCTTCGCAAGAAAATTTGGCGATCGCCCTCGCAAAAAAGATAAAAAGGGGTCCCCTCCCTAGGGGGTGGAACTGTGGTACAATAGCATGTAATGCCGCTACTTAAGGGCTTGGGGATTGTCGGATTATTCCGCGTTTCGGGTTATTTTGGCTGTACAGACAGAATTTGCGGTAAATAGTTCAGAATAGAGCGTCAATCCGGGTCGCGGGCAGTAGCAAGCGGACGCAACGTGTGGCCGTGCGACGCAAGCCAAAAATGGATTATCCCGTGCCCATTACTATTAAAAATTTGCAGGATCCTTGTCTGGGCGACAATTTTTTGCAATTTATAATGTAAAGTTTCTTTATGATAGCATTCAGTAAAATACGTGTGACACTTATAAGCTGCGTGAAAATATCCGCGGTATTGTTGGCGTTTGCAGTTTCGACCTGTTTTCCCGATGAAAAGTTGGAAAAGACCGGAGAGGCGTTAAAACGTCTGGGTAAAAAAATGGAGTTCTCGCATGTTCTGTGCGAACTTGAAATACGAAGTGGCTTTTCGGATTCTCCCGCTTCCGCGGTGGCATACGGTCCTGGCGATAATATTAGAACCGCAAAAGTAACATGGAACTTCGACGCGAATAAAGAAATGATTTATCCTGTTTTTTTGGATAAAGAAGAACACGCGGCAGACGATTCTTCCGGGACGGTACGACCATTTCAAGAAGGACTCTATTTAACCGATGGTAAATATACGCTGGTTGTTCAACCTGAAATATTTCAAGGTACGATCAGCATGGCAGATTCGCCTGCTTATCTTACGGATTACTACAAGACCGCGTCTTTTCCCCTGGCCTGTATTAAGTCCGACTCAGGAAGATTATTTGACAGTGCTATCGCGTTGTGGGAAAACACAGAGGAGTTGGCAAAATACTATAAAGTACCAAAAGTCGAGGTAAATATTAACGAAATTGACAATACCATCACAATCGAAGAGATAGCCGTTACAGAGTCTAAACGAGAAACCGTCGGAGTAACAAAATTTTGTTCAACTTCTATTTTTCCGTTCTCGCATGAATGGAATCTTGGCTATTATTTCTCGAGCTTTGCCGTTACGGATTACTATCAATGCTCCCATAATCGTGTCTTTCCGAGAAGAATGGTTGGAGTGTCTTTGAAGAGTGATCCCAATGAAAAAATCCGATATGAAACACACGAATACATCGTCACAAAGTTTGACCCTGATACCATTCCGACGGACGCCGATTTTCTGATCCCGATTCCGGAAGGGGTTGGTATCTCTGACGGTCATGAAGGTCACGCATCCATTTATTCTGAATACGGGCCGGATTGGCAGGTTATAAGTCCGACGAAGTTGAGCGAACTCTACCAGCTTATTCAATCGGAGACGCAAAAAAGAAACGAGACAGCGCAGGCGACCCATTGAGAGTTACTTCGGTACTCAGCCTGTGATATTGCGACAGGTCTTCTTTTTCTTTTGACGAAAACAGCAGCCAACTGGGGCGAACTGGATTCATAACCGGTGTTAACGGGTCCTGAATCGCCTTCGAGCGTGTGTCATCCGCCTTGTGCCCCATCTGAACTTTCGGCTGATTCTTGGGACCACTTCTGTTGAGCCAGGTCGGCGCCGCAGGACTGGCGGACGCGGAGTTCGCAATGGAAGCGGATTTCGGAGGGGGCGAGTTCGCGATTTTCGATGCGTCGCGCGAGTGTGGCGATGGCCGCGGCACCGATATCACGGCAGGGCTGGGCAAGCGTGGTGAGCGTTACCGGGAGGAGCTGGGCATGACGTACATCGTCGAGGCCAACAATCCCCATATCTTGCGGAATGCGTACGCCGCGAGTCAGGAGCTGTCGCATGAGCAGACCGGCGGAGAAGTCGCAGGAACATATAACAGCTTCCGGCTTCAGGGCAAGAATACGGTCGATTGTCCTGGAGTCGGCCAGGTCGCCGATAACGATGAACTTATCCGAAAGCGGGCAATTGTATTTCGCCAGGGCCATCTGATAACCGAGCACTCGCTGGTAACCGGTCGGGGCAGAGTAACTCCCGACGAAATAGGCGATTCGTTTGCGATTCAGAGAAATAAGATAGGATGTTTGAATAAACCCGGCACGGACATTATCAATACCAACCAGGTCGAACGTACTGCGCTCGGGATACTCGATTATATCGCGGTCGATGAGGACCACCGGCATATTGGCCTTATGGAACATCTGCGCAATTTGTTGATTGAGCAAGTCCATCTGCTGCGTGTGTTCGACGGGTACCCAGACGACGCCGGCGAATTTTTCATCGATATATTTTTGTGCGAGGCGAAGAGCCTGGTCGTGGAATTCGGCGGAGGTGGGAGGCGACAGGTTACTCCAGACGAGATTGGCATGATAGAGCGGGCAGAGTCGGGCAATCTCGGCACAGATCGGTTCAAAGATTTCCGTTTGCCCCAGTTCCGGAACGAACAGACCGATCATCTTATTGGCCGGGGGCGTATGATGAGCCACGACAAAGGAGCCGGCCCCGGTCTTTCTTTTGAGCAGATTTTCGTTTTCAAGATTGAGCATTGCCTTGGATACGGTTGGACGCGACGCGTTAAACTGACGCATAAGCTGACCGTCGGTCGGCAGCTGCTGACCTTCCGTGTACTGTCCCGATTGGATTAAATTAAGGACATAATCGTGAATGGCCTGGTGTTTGGGGACGTTCGACATGGTTGTGCCTGTTGTTCTACGGGATTCGTTACCACCGGCGCTCCTGATTTTCTCCCGAACGGGAGAAGACTGGCCGGAATCGTGGCCAGAGAGGAAGGGAAACGCGGTCCCAGTCCTGTTCTCTATAAAACAGAGTATAATACAGATTGAAAATATGTCAATATCGCTCGCCCTACCTGTAAAATATGTATTTTCACCTCGAAAGGGGGAGCGAGACTTTCGCGACTTTCCATTTGGTTTACCCCTCTTTTTTATAAAAATCGCTGCATCCTGTTCTACAGTGTTTGGATAGAGATAATATTATACAGACGGCGACATAGAACGCGAGAAATATGTATATACAGGTTTTTTAAATAATTCAAGAAAAATGCGTTCATTCGTTGCCGCATGTATTGACATATCTGGTCACGGTTTTTATAATAATGACAAAGGGCGAACGGCAGGGAGTTGCTGTCCATTCGGTCCCGGCTCACAACAAATTTCAAAACAGGAGACAAAAACATGACAAAGATTGCGAAGCTGAAAAGAATTACGACCTTGGCCGCGGTAAAGTGCGGGGGGGGGGGGCTCTAGGTACCATTAAGCGGGTCCTCGCCTTTACCCTGGTTGAACTTCTGGTGGTCATTGCGATTATCGGAATCCTAATCGCACTTCTGCTCCCGGCGGTTCAGGCGGCACGCGAGGCGGCCCGACGTATGCAGTGCACCAATAATCTTAAGCAGATTGGTCTGGCTCTGCACAACTATCACGATGTAAACAATGCGTTTCCCGCACTGGTCTCTGTTGTTACCAATCAGTGGGAGCATCCGACGGCTGGCCCGGAAGGCAACGGCTGGGCTCGCATTCAGTATTGGGCGGCTCCCATGGCGCTACTGCCCTACGTGGAACAGTCCACGCTGGCCGACGCCATTATTCAAGGCATAAAATTAGACCAGAAGCCCTATGGTGATGATACCGTAGTCGATGGAAGCGGTAATCTGCTGGAACCATGGGCAACGGTCGACAAGGCCTGGGTCAGCTCTTATCTGTGCCCGAGCGACGGCCAGGGCGGCGCGCAACTGAACTCCACCTACTACAGCTATAAGGTCAAGCAGTTCAAGACGAACTATCTGCCTTTTGTCGGGTGTAATAACAATATCCACATGGCTTGGGAACTGACGAAGAATGCCGGCTTTAAATACTACTGGAAGGGGGCGTTCATTGTAGCGCGGTGGCGAACCATGGCCGATTTTCTCGATGGTTTGAGCAATACGAGCATGTATGGTGAGTATCTGACAGGGCGTGACGAAGAGCATTATCGGGGCTATCCGTGGACGGTGCGGCCTGGCATGCAGTATATATTTGTCAGTCCGCAGCCGAATACTCCGGTGGGCGACTACGTTCCGACCTGGAAACATTTCTGTGGCGATGGCGACAATTTACCCGAGCTGAAATTACCGTGCCAAGCTATCGATGACAATAATACCCACAACGCAGCCTCGCGCAGTCGGCATCCGGGAGGTGTGAACGTTGTTAAGGGAGATGGTTCCGTCAGTTTCTGCTCCGACACCATAGATAACATGGCTTGGAAACATCTGGGTGCGATTTGCGACGGTACTCTTGAGTATTGGGATTGATTCTGATTTAAGTTTTGTGTAAAAAATCAAGGGGAGTCGATTCCGTAGAACGACTCCTCACGAGGAAACTGTGTATTATTACAGGAGAATAATAATGAATGTCGTCCGATATTGTGTTTATTTTGCGCTACTGATTGTGCCAATGGTTACCGGTTGTGGCGATGCGAATCGCGCGTCCCTGTCGGGTACGGTTACGGTGAACGGGACGCCCATTGAGAATGGCTCCATTTCGTTTACACCACTGCAAGGAACCACATCGTCCGCGGCAGGTGCCGCCATTAAAGATGGTGTGTACAAAATCCCGAATGACAAGGGCCCACTTCCGGGCGAATTTAAGGTAATTATAACCGGAACGAAAAAATCGGGTAAGAAGATTAAGGAGCCGGGTACCGGCAATGAACTCGACGAAGTTGTCAGTGCCATTCCGGCGAAATACGACCCGCTTCGCGGCGGTACAGAAGTCCTTAAAGCGACGATTACTACCGGTGGGAATAAACTGGATTTCGACCTGACAGAATAGCGCCACGTTTTTACTCATTTATAACAGGAGAAGATGTATGTCTCGGTGTTTTACATTAACAGTTACGCTTGTGCTGCTCGGTCTGCTGACCCTGTGTGATACGGGCCGTGTGCAGGCACAACCGTCGAAGGCACCGCAATTCACTTTTTCAGAAGAATTGCAGGAGCAGGAAAAGGAACTGGCGAACAATCCGTATCTGCTGGAATGTAAAGAGGCACGAAGACGTCTGGCCTCGGACCCGTTTCGGCCGCGCTATCATTTTGTGAATCCGGAGGGCGGACTGAACGACCCGAACGGACTCTGCTATTGGCAGGGGCGATGGCACCTGTTCTATCAGGCGTTCCCGAAAGAAGATCCGCGACTCCATTGGGGACATGCCGTGAGCGATGACCTGGTTCACTGGCAGGATTTACCGCTGGCTCTTTTTCCCGGTCCGGAATCAAATTGCTTTTCCGGGTCCATCTGGCTGGAGGAGGACCGTGCCTTGGCGTGCTATCATGGAGTGGGTGCAGGCACTATGATTGCGGTTTCGACGGATCCACTTTTATTGAATTGGGAGAAGTTAAGTGGTAATGCCGTTATTCCCATGCCGCAAGGCGATGTGCCGTATCACATCTACGACCCGTGCCTCTGGAAAGAAGGGGATTCGTATTACATCCTGACCTCGCATTTTCAGAAAATTGGAGAAACGAAAGTTATTCGACCTGCCTGGTTCCTGTTCGAATCGCATGATTTAATCCACTGGGATTATGTGCATCAGTTTGTTGAAAATGACTATTTTTCGCAAGTTTTTGGCGACGGTGCCTGTCCGTATTTTTGGCCGATTGGCGAGCAGTCGGATGTGAGCAAGCGGCGACATATTCTTCTGCATTCGTGCCATACCTACGGCTCCGCCTGGCTGCTTGGCGTCTATGACCGACAGGCAAAAAAATTCTTTCCTGAAAGCGGTGAATACTGGAACCGGCGCGGGGTCACCCCATGCGGAATTCATGCGCCTTCTGCGTTCCCCGACGGACAGGGCGGGATTGTCGTTATTAATAATATGAATCATGGGCGAGAGACGCCCGGCTGGAATCAGATTATGACCCTGCCCTACCGCATGACCCTGCTTGAGAACGACGAAATGGGTATGGCCCCGGTGGAAGCGATTCATAGTTTGCGCGACAAAGAAATTGCAAAAAACAATATTCCACTTCCAGCCAATGATGAGGTTGTATTCGACGATATCCAAGGCAAGTCGTTGGAATTTCGACTTGTTTTAAGTGCGGCCGAGTCTTCCGTTGTCCAGATGAAATTCTTTCGTTCGCCTGGAAATGAGGAATACACAGCGGTCAATTATTATCCAGGCCGAGGTGTGCGGCATCGCGCGCCAGGCGACATGCCACGACTCCTGTACGGCGAGCCGGAAGACGTGATTGAAATTGACGCGTCGCGGTCGTCCGAGGAACCGACGAGTCTGCGTGCCAGCGAAAGTGCCGGCGTTCGGGCTAATGCGGATAAAACGGTCGAACTGCGTATTTACGTTGATAACAGTGTGATTGAAGTTTTTGCAAATAATCGACAGCTCATTGCGGAACGGGTCTATCCGTCGCGTGAGGACAGTTGCGGTTTTTCAATTGAATCACGAGGTCGCGATGCCCTGATAAAAGAAATGTCCGTTTGGTCCATGAAGGGAATATTTGACGAGGCGGGTAATTAAACCGGGTATTGACGGTTCTGTTAAACTTTGTGAATGGATATAAAGACAGACGGAAGATAGAAAGAAAGAGAACAGTATTATGGTAACCGCGAGGCAAGGCAGTTGGTTGCGATTGATTTATATCGTTTTGGTCTCGGCATTAGGTGGTTTTTTATTCGGCTACGATTCCGGAGTGATTTCAGGTTGCGAGAAGGCGATACAGTGGGAGTATTCACTGACAGGATTCCAGCATGGTTTTACGGTTTCGGTTGCCTTGATCGGAACGGTTTTGGGTGCCTTTACGATGGGTCGACCGTCGGACAAGTATGGGCGTAAAGCGATTCTGCTGCTTATGGCGATCTTGTATCTTGTTTCGGCGGTGGGCTGTGCGTTTGCGACGAACTGGCTTATGCTGGTGATTATGCGAGGTATAGGCGGCGTTGCCATTGGTGGTTCTTCGGTTATCGTTCCGATCTATATTGTGGAAATTGTCCCGGGTAAATATCGTGGCCGACTTGTCATGACCAACCAGCTCAATATCGTGCTGGGAATTCTTGTTTCGTATATTGCGAATTTTTATATTGATCGTGGGATAGATCAATATCCGGCACTATTAGATGGGTGCCGCTCGTTCGCCGAATTGTTCACAAGCAGTGCAATGGCGGTAGACTCGCTGAAATGGCGGCTCATGCTGGGCGTGGAGACATTCCCCGCATTGTTGTTTTTCGTACTGCTCTTTACGATACCGGAAAGTCCGCGCTGGCTCGTGCGTGCCGGCAAACGTGAGGAAGCGATAAGAATTTTTCAAGAAACAGGCGACGTCAGCGCGGAAGAAACGGTGCATGAAGTTGAACAGACACTTCATTCCATGTCGCAGAAAGTAAATGTGCGTTTATTCCAGAAAAAGTATTTCATGCCAATTTTCCTGGCTTGGGCCATTTCCATGTTCAATCAGCTCGCGGGTATCAATGCCATTAATTATTACGCGCCGCGCATCTTTGAAAACTTTATGGGAACCAGTTCCGCACTGGCGGCAACGATCGGCGTCGGAACGGTCAATATGATATTCACGATAGTCGCGTTTTGTCTGATTGACAGTTTTGGCCGTCGCGGTCTGCTCATGGTCGGAGCGATCGGAACGACCGTTATGCATTTTATCACCGCATGGCAAATAGGTCAGGGAGAGGCGGCGAATCCTACGCTCATTATCGGCGCCATATTAGGTTTTATAGCCTTTTTTGGTATGTCGCAAGGTGCGTGTATGTGGGTTTTCGTCTCAGAAATATTTCCCAACGTCGTACGGGCGAAGGGTCAGGCACTGGCAAGTTTTACACACTGGTTTATGTGTACGTTAATATCCTGGAGCTTTCCTGTTATCGCGGGTGTATCCGGCTCCTGGGCGTTCTGGTTCTTTGGAAGTATGACCCTGCTCCAGTTCTTCTTCGTCTGGCAACTTATGCCGGAAACGAAAGGCGGGACAATCGAGCAGATCGAAAAACGATGGGAAACGCCTTCCTCCAACGAGGCGGCATAGGCAGATTATGACCAGTACAATTTGGCAAAAGAAAATCCTGCTCGCCCCGTCTTTGATTTCCTGTTGCGATTTTTGTCATTTATCGCAAGACATTCAGGATATGGAGCACAGTGGTATCGAAGTTTTACACATCGACATTATTGACGGTCATTTCAGTCCGAGTATGCCATTGGGTCTGGAGACGGTACGTCAGCTGCGTGGGATAACGGATATGGCACTGGACGTTCATCTCATGACGACGAATAATGACTTCTTTGTTGATGAGCTGTTGAGTATCGGCGTTGAGCAGATTGTCTTTCATTTAGAGTCGGAGCGGCATGCGCAACGTCTTCTGAACCGGATTCATGACGCAGGCGTGCGTGCAGGCGTGGCCCTTGCGCCTGGCACATCCTTAACAGAGCTGGACTTCCTGATTAATGAATGCGATTTGGTTTTACTCATGCTGATCAATCCGGGGTTTGCCTCGGTTGGTAATGAGCGTCAGGTAACGTACACAAATGAGAAAATTATCGCATTGCGCACCATGATTCGCAACCGTGGCCTCAAGACGCTTATTGCAATTGATGGCCGAGTCGCGCCGGATGATGTACGTCGGTACGGGCCTGATTTGGTCAATCTCTTTGTCGTGGGCAGTACGTGTGTTGCTCGGGATAACCTTTGTGAGGGATTGCAAGTAATGCAAAAACTGCGTCAGTCCTTACTTTCAGGAGAAGATAACTAACATGGCAGATGAAATCACGTACGATAATATTAAAGAATATGTCCTGGAAGAACTGAAAAGCACATTGAGCGCCGTTGATATTGGTAATGTCGAGCGACTGAAATTGGAAATCCTTAAGGCGGACAAGATTTTTGTCGTTGGCGTTGGTCGAACATTACTGGCACTACAAGCGTTTGCGAAACGATTAAATCATCTTGGTAAAAAGACATGGTTTGTAGGCGAAATCAATGAACCGGCGATCACGAATCGGGACCTGCTCATTGTAGGCTCAGGCAGTGGAGAAACGCTTTTTCCCTTGGCCATTGCGAAAAAAGCGAAACAGTTTGGCGTGACGGTCGTGCATATCGGGTCGAACGGGAACAGTTCCATGAGCGGGTATTCGGACCTGTTCGTGCGTATTCCGGCGGCAACGAAATTGTATTTGGACGGTGAGATTCCGTCGCGTCAGATTATGACCTCACTGTTCGAGCAGTCGCTTTTGCTCTTCGGCGATATTCTTGCCAAGATGATCGTTGAGGATGAACAATTGGACTTAAAGTCGCTCTGGCGTATGCACGCGAATCTGGAATAAGCGGGCTGCCGACGCGGCGGCTAGCAGCTCGCTTGCGATTGCACACTTATTCGCTGCGCATGGTGCGGATGAGGGCCTGGGTTCCGAGTCGCTCGTAGCCGGCGCGGATGGCTTGTTCGTATTTCTGTTTGACCTGTTCCAGGCCGGGGAGTGAGATTCCCATTTTTTTGGATTCTTCCAGGGCAATGGTCATGTCTTTAACGAAATGGAGTATCATAAAACCGGGTTCGTAATCCTGGTCGACGATTTTGGGGCCGAGATTGGTGAGCTGCCAGCTACCGGCGGCGCCTCCGGCAACGGACTGAAAGACACGAGTGAGATCGAGTCCGCAGTTTTGCGCGTAGAGTATGGCCTCACAGACGCCGTTGATCGTATTGGCGATGAGAATCTGATTGACCATTTTTGTGGCCTGACCGGCCCCAGGCCCGCCTTGCCAGACGATCTGTTTGCCAAGACACTGCCACAAAGGCATAAGTCGCGTAAAGACGTCATGGTCGCCGCCGACCATAATGGAGAGCGAGGCCTCGCGTGCGCCCCGATCGCCGCCGGAGACCGGGGCATCCAGCGCCACAATATTGTCTTGCAGGAGCGTGCGGGCCAGACTCTCTGCCAGATCCGGAGAGCTGGTAGTCATATCGACGAACACGCGCTGCCGGTCATGGTCGGTATCCACAATTTTTGGATTTCGCTCCGCTTGCCAGCCGGTCCGGAGTCCGTTTGACCCCAGTACAACTTCTTCCACATCGCGCGGATAACCCACCATGGAGAAGACGATATCCGACTGCTGCGCGACGCACGCGGGACTATCGCACCACAGGGCGCCGGCGGCCAGGAGCTCGTTTGCCTTATCCGAAGAGCGATTGTAAACGGCAACCGAATAGCCCGCGGCCAGGAGATGGGCGGCCATAGGAGCGCCCATAATTCCGGTCCCGATCCAGCCGATGCGCGTTGTCTTTGGCGACACGTCGTTCTGTAGCGGCTCGCAGCCGGCGACTTTACTCATCATATTTTCTCCCTGGTTTGTCTCTGGCCGTCTATATATCTTCCTCTATTCTTCATCGATACCCAGATGGAATCGGAGTTTTTTGAACTGATTCCGATAGGTTTCGCGTGAGGAGTGCAAATGCTCCGTTTCTGTCAGGAAGCGCAGATTCTCGCGGCGCGGGACCCCGTTGGTGAGGAAAATTTCCTCCATGGGATAGAGTTCGTCACCGTAGACCATGAGCAGTTTATGCTCGTCGAATTGCACTTCCATGGGAATTTCGGGTGCGAGCACGGCAATTCCGGTGCAGCCGTCGTTCAGGAGCATGTCCTCATATTCCAGCAGGACACTCTTGAGGACAGGCAGGTCAATCGATTCGCGCAAAAGGTCGATATGATCGGTGCGATTCGTTGCGTGACTCGATTCCAGAACGACATCGACGAGGTTCCCGAGTGGATCGAGAAGTTCCAGAAAGGTATCGAAGAGCTTCTCTTTTGAGACGGAGGCCATGAGAACGGGCACGGAGATCCCGCACTCTTCGTCCCGAAACTCATCTAAGCGAAAGCCTTCTTCAGGAATAATTGACAAGTCGAAGGACGGGCGGACCGCATCGGTCAACTCGAACTGGCCATAGCGGGAGACGGCTAAATGCTCCGTTATGGCCTCACGAGTTCGGGGTGTACCTTGCGAACCGGTGCGAGGCACGGTTCCTTCACGAAACATCGTCCGAAAAAACTGTTTTAACATACCCATTATATATTGAGCCTTTATATCTTAACTTTGTGCCAACCCCTGAAAGCAAGGCCACGTTCGCAGTTCCCGCCGCACGATGAGCGAGGCGGTAAACGAGGAACGCCCCTTGGTTTTCCCTGCTTCATGGACAAAAATAAAATTCGCTGAAAAGACACGCAAAGTGTGGACCTTTTCTCATACCTATAGCTTAAACTATTTTTTTAGCCCTGGTATCCCAAAGTTTGTAAATTGTTTATTTTTCCACAAGATATTCTTTGTAATAATCGCTATAAAAGTTAAAAGCGTGGCAGAACAACATCAACCGCGTGGTGAGAAGGGGGAGAAGCGAGGAGGCGGGAAAGGGGCGTGGACTGTAAAAAGAGGGGGAGACGAAGCGCTCGCGGGAGGCGTGGCGAGAGGCTGGGGATGGTAAAAATGAAAAAAGAAAAAAATTCCTCTTGACCCTTTTTAAAAAATCTTATATGCTGTTAACAACATCAGCAATGATGTGCCGGGCACGGATGTTCGGCAACCAACTAGACCAGCATAGGGCTTGCAGAACGGAGTTCCAACCGGCGATGCCTGCGGTCTGCGTAATGTCTTCACGACAAGGAGGTCGTCGAAACATTCCGATAATCATTAGCGTAGAAGGAACAGTGGCAGGAAGCGACTGGGATTTCACGCTTGTTGGAGCGACTGGAATAGCTGCAACAGAACAAAAGCTCCCGTCATTTTGGTCTTACAAAGAGTAATCTGGCGGGAGTTTTTTCTATTTTCCGGAAAATTTTTCCGTATGTGGCCGAAAAGAGAGGCGAGCAGAGCCACAGACGCCCCTTTTGGGAATAAGATAGACAAGATACACATTTTAGAAAAGTTATAAAACTTTGTATTTCCTTTATTTAGTAGTTCCTGAAGAAATTTTGCGAAATACCGAGTACGGGTTGATTAAATGGGATAATCGGATAAACTGTTCTGTAACTTGCATTTCGCATTTAACGGTTTTGACGACCCGTTAAAAAAGACAGGACTTGAAAGAGGTCGATTTTGACCGATCGGCCGGTAGTGACCAGGGAGTGACGACTCTGTGAGCTGCCACGCTAAAATCGCCTTGAGCATAAGGGAGAGGGCGCGTTTTTGCGCACGGTATGGAGACGTATTGTGCGGACGAGCTATTATGTTTGAGAGTCGATAAGTCGAGTCCATAACATCTCGGAGGAGTGCGAGATAATGGTTCAACAACCGAAACCCGTCATTGGCCTGAACGCTGACTTCAAAGCGGGGCAAATGCCTCATCCATCAGTTTCATTTATCTTTTCTGGGTATTACGACGCGGTGCAGAAAGCGGGTGGAATCCCGTTAATTTTACCGCCTTGCGGGACGGAATCTGATATAGACCAGGCCTTGAGTCTGCTTGATGGCCTGATACTCATAGGGGGGGCGGACCTGAATCCGCAGAATGATGGTTTTATGCTCCATCCGTCGCTTCGGCTCATGGACGCGAGGCGTGAGGATTTTGACCGCACGCTCTTTGCCCGGGCGTATGAGCAGCGACTTCCGGTCTTTGGGATAGGAGCGGGCATGCAGCTTATGAATGTTTCGCTTGGCGGAACGCTCTTTCTTCATATTCCGGAGGACTTGGGTAAGGCCCTGCCTCACCGGGACGCTATGGACCCGTATCATCGTCACGCTCTGTTTGTTGAAAAGGACTCGATTTTCGGGCGTGTTTATGGTGATAATGAGATCCGGGTAAACAGTATTCACCACATGGCGGTGGACGATGTCGCGCCGGGTTTTCTGACCGTGGCGCGCTGCCCTGATTCTGTCATAGAGGGAATCGAATCGATTCGTGATGACTGGTTCGCTTTTGGCACGCAGTTTCATCCGGAAGCGAATTCGGCGACTGCCCTCGACTATCTCTTTTTCGAAGAATTTGTGCGGGGTATCATCATGTGTAACGATCGCTTTACGGAGCAGCGAGCCTTATTCAAGGAGTATAAAAATCCTTCGAGCTCGCGTCGCCCGCGTCGTCGTCGCACGTCGAACTCGATCGATTGTGTAGAAGTCAAACGTCCCCGAATGGTCCAGTCACGAAAGGCGGAGGCCGCCCAAGTCTGATTCGCGTCGGAGGACGAGCATGTTATTCCCTTTTCGGAATGGAATCGCCAGAACAGTTCCTTCGCGACCGCTCTTTGCCGGCGTGATGCAAGAGTCAGACGGGACGCGTCTGAAAATGGCTGTGCTCGGTTTGGCAGGATGCCGAACGGGTACTCCCATAGAACTTTTTGCGGCCGAGACCTTAACTTGTCCTCCGTTACGAACCGAATCGGAAGTTTCCGACTTGCAAAAGGAATTGCGAGTTGCGAATACCCGATTCGACTTTTTTGTCGCGGACTCACTCGTACGACTCTTGGAACGGTCACGTATTGCTCGTGATGATCTGATCTTGTCGGCCGTAGCGAGCCGCAAAAGAGACCGGCCGATACACACGTTTGGACTGGCACAACGGACTGGCTTCACCCTACTCGATGGTTTCGAGGAGGATGGTGTTTCCCGCCTTGGGCATGGATGCCCCTTCCAATCGTTTCTCTGTCGGCTCTTGTTGAGTTGTTCGGAGCGTACTTCGATTCTTGTGAATCTTGGTCGTTCCGTTCACTTGACGCTCCTGCCGGCCGAGGGTCTGCCTGCTGACACAGACGAACTCCAAAGGCAGGAGTTATTTCCTTGTGGTGACCTGCTTGACGCGCTGACGGAGCGGGCGACGGGAGGACGTCTGGGATATGACGACGGCGGGCGTCTTAGTGTGCAAGGCCGGGTTGTCCCGGACGTTGTGTCTCTATTTCGCCGGAGCTATCGTGTTTGGCGTGAGGAGTGTCTGCGTGACCGCGGTGGCATTGTTGGGTACGAACGGGCAATGACGTCGTTTCTTTTGCGGAGTCTGGACGTTGAATCAGGCCCGAGCCGTTGGCATGATCTTGACATTCTCTGTTCGGCGGTCAACTGGATCGCGGAGGAAATAGTCGCGTCACTTCGTCGAGTCGGGGGTTCGCCGGCTCATCTGAACCTGATTCTCAGTGGCGGCGGTGTGCGTAATGCCCTGCTCCGCTGTCTTATCGCGAGGTCTTTTTCGCCGGAGCAGGTGCGTCTGCTGCCGGACCTGGGTTTTCCTGACGATTCCTTTGACGCGGTAATTCTGGCACTCTGGGCAGCTTTGGTCGCATGGCGTCTTCCGGAACAGCTTACGCCGGAGCACAGTCCGTCAGGCGGCTTTCCGCGAGCGCGAATAACGCCTGGCTGTTCCTCGGCCTGGTCCACATTTCTGGCGTTCCAGCTTACGTTCCCGACTGCTCGCAGGTCGGGAACAAAACAATAACGTTCCCGTGGAACTGCCAAACAGCCTCACCCCGGCCAACAACACAAACAAGCACCCCTCAGGATACCTGCCTCCTGATTTGCCATTTACCCACCATCACCATTCACCGGCGGCCTGTAAGGCCAGCACAACCTAGCCCGGGGTAAGGAGAAATACAACGTATTTCGACGTTCCCCGGGTCAACGATGTTCTCATAACCCACGCCCTGTAAGGGCAGCACAGGCCGGACCACCTCCGAACCCGGGCACGGCCCACC
>JAUNSJ010000015.1 GCA_030539295.1 Planctomycetia bacterium
CTCCGGGCCTAAGCCCGAGACAATGGCGGGCCGCGAAGGCAACCGTGTTTTCGTGGCCGCCATGAAATTTAGTGTCTATTTTACAAGGAGCAAAAGAGACATGGAACTTAATGGATTCCTATTTCTCTCTTGTTCAACCATTAAAATTACGAAAGGTGACAAAAATGAACGTTTATTATGAACTGATCGATTTGATAAAAGAGTACATTGACGCACACGATGGCAATAAGCCGAATACCGTGTTGTGTACTTGTGCGAAGTCTTACGATTTTCTGAAATTGAATACCACTACTATTGGCGAACAGCATTGCGGGCAATTCCAGAATTTGGGCGTCAAATACTGTGAGGAGTTTATCAAGCTCGCTCTGGGTATGAATTTTGTAGTCGTGCCAAAATCGGAAATCAGTCAGTCGGGCAGGAATATGGAAGTTACATTCCAACAGTGAATTTCGCTTCCCTTGGCACCCCATTCTGATGATTACAGTTATCTTGCCTGGTCCGTAACGCGTTCTGAAGTGTGAACCGCAGAACGCATCTTTTTAACGAATATCAAGCGAGCCAGCGTCGTCGACGGGAAGAATAAAACCGGCGTCGCAATCCAAGTCGCCCAAGGCGTCGCCTTACCCCCATTTTATCGTTCACTATCGTCTCCTATCCTCAACGAGTTTGGCCAGATGTTCGACGACTTGTTCGACGGACAGGTTATCGGTCTGAATGACCATGGCGTCTTGCGGGGTGCAGAGCGGGCCGACGGTGCGGTGCGAGTCACGCCAGTCTCGCTGATTGATTTTCGTGAGGATATCTTCTTCCGTACCGAACTCGCGGGGCAACAGGCCGTTATTTTTCTTTTTTATTTCGTCGATACGCCGCTGTGCACGGCATTCGGGGGACGCGGTGAGATAGAATTTATTCGTGGCGTGCGGGAAGACGACGCTCCCTTGGTCACGGCCTTCGGTGACGATTCGTCGGCCTTGAGCGGTCGCACGCTGTAAGTCGACCATGAGGGCGCGAACGTCGGGGTCGTCGGCCGAATAGTGCGTGTTCTGTGTTACGGAGTCGGAGCGTATTTCGTCGGTAACGTCGCGACCGTCGAGAAAAGTCCGTTCGCCACGTCCTTCGATTTTGTGACCTTGCAGGGCCTGGGCCAAGACACCAGGCGTGGCCATATCGAGATTGGCCTGAAGACCAAACAGGGCTGCTGCCCGGTACATGCCTCCGGTATCGAGGTAGTCGCAGCCCAGACGTTTGGCCAGAAGTCGGGCAACCGTACTCTTACCGGATCCGGCGGGGCCGTCGATTGTAACGATTAAATCGGTTGTAGGCATAAAGTAAAAAACTCCGTAAAAATATTTCCGAAAAAAAGCCGGTAACGGGCTTGCCAAGGCGCTCTCTGTGTGATAAATTGGGTAAAGTGTGTAAAATATACACGACTATAACGAGTGGCCCGAGCCAAGGATTTTCGGGGAATAAAGGCGGTAAGGGGTCGACATAACCGGTGCACTCGTTATAATATATACAACCTTATTTAGGCAGGAGGCCCAAAGGGAGAGTTTTCCGGATTCGCACAATAAACGAAGGGATGGCTCCCGATAAATGTATTTATAACAGAAAGATCGCTTTTTTAAAGGTGACCTGGTGTTATTTTGTGATTTGTCGCAGAAGTGCATGTCACAAATTGGGGAACGCACCGGCTAACGATTCCTGAATTGCGGGAGGCGTGGCCGGATTTGGGGTATTGACCGCAACGATTGGGACCTAGACGAGCCTGAGTACGGAGAATCGACGGCATGGATATGGATTTTCACAACATGACCACTGGCGAATATGCTCATCACGAGCCGAAGGAAGCCGTAGCAGACAGCTACCTTTTGGATGATTTCGTTTTTGGGGAGGACTACGAAGATTTTCAGGAGGACGTTGAGGACGACTTCGACGAGACGGATTTGGAGAATCTTGCCGGGGACGTGTCCCTGGACGACCCGATACGAATTTATCTGGTTCAGATGGGAGACATTCCCATGATGACGCGTGAGGAGGAAGTCAAGGCGGCCGACCTCATTGAAACGACGAGAAACGCGTATCGTCGCGAGCTGTTGCGTTGTGATTTTGTCATTGCCGGTTCGGTCAAGGTGTTATCCCGTGTGCAGACCGGCATGTTGCGACTTGACCGAACGCTGGACGTTTCCGTTACGGACACCAAGGGGAAAGAGCGGTTCTGGCAGTTATTGGGTCCGAACATCCAAACGCTGTCCGAGATTACGAATCGGAATCGTAAGGATTTTGAGCAGGTCGTGAGCCGCCGCTATTCGCGTGAGGATCGTCGCCGCTGCCGTCGCCTTCTGGCCAAGCGTCGCGGGCACGCGTTTCATCTGATCAATGAGCTTGATTTACGTCTTCCCTTTTATACGCCTATTGTTAACGAGATGGAGCGGTTGAACGAACGTATGCAGGACGAAATGACGCGTTTGGCCCAGCTTCGCCGGACCGTGCCCGACGACAGTGACCATGCGGAGTCGCTCCTGGCCGAAAAGCAGCTCATACGTCGCCGCATCCACCGTCTCATGAAAAAGACGCAGGAGAGTCCTGGCACCCTTGCCCGGAAGTTGGAGAGAATTCATGCCTGTCGCAAGGCCTTTGAAAACGCGAAATCCCTCTTTTCAAGTGGTAATTTACGCCTCGTTGTCAGTATTGCCAAGCACTATCGCAATCGTGGTTTGAGTTTTCTCGATCTGATTCAGGAAGGCAATACCGGCCTTATGCGTGCGGTGGACAAGTTCGAATGGAAGCGGGGTTACAAGTTTTCGACCTATGCGACCTGGTGGATTCGTCAGGCGATTTCGCGTGCGATTGCGGAGCAGAGTCGGACGATACGGATTCCGAGTCATTTTCTGGACACAATGAACTACATCCGTTCGACGACACGGCGACTTGTGCAGCAGAAGAAGACGACGCCAACAATAGAAGAAATAGCGCAGTCGGCGGGCCTTGACGTTGACGAAGTTCGCTCCATAATAGAGATGAGTCGGCCTCCTCTTTCTCTCGACCGTCCGGTAGAAGGTCGGGAAGAGAGTTATTACGGAGATTTTTTGGAGGATCATCGGAAGTCCGACCCCATGCACGAGATGAATCGTGCGGCGTTGCGGGAAATTTTGAACGAGGCGCTGGCCGTTCTGAGTTTTCGGGAGCGTGAAATTATTCGCCTGCGTTTCGGCCTGGCAGATGGATATACGTACACGCTCGAAGAGGTAGGGCGTATTTTTTCGGTTACCCGTGAGCGCGTTCGGCAGATTGAAGCGAAAGCCGTTCGCAAACTTCAGCATCCGATTCGTTCGAAGCAGTTGGTGAACTTTCTGGAATCCCCCTCGGGGAATTCCGGTTCCAGTTCCAGTAACGTCGCGTTTTCGAACGTTTGGTAGCATAAAGCGTTTCGGCGTGAGTTGACGCTCTGTTGGTATTGCGAACATAACATACACACATAGATAATATAATAGAAAACAAGAGGAGACACGAACGTGGACGACGATGGCCAAGGTGAACAACAGGCGGCAGCAGGAACCCCCGTCCCGCCGGTCCCCGGACAGATTCTGTCTCGGTTTGCCGTCTTCATCCTGACCTTTCTGGCGTTTTTATGCCATTGGCTGTCGGTGCCTCCTGTGGGCTGGTTTCCCGTTGTCTTTCTCACGCCTGTGCTCTGGTCTGTCCTTTGTCTTCTGCCCTCAAGTCGCTCGTATTACCGCCAGGCGTGGCTCGGTGCGCTCTGCTTCTGGCTCCTGGTGACCCGCTGGGTTGGCTTTCCGCATCCGGCAACGATCTTGGGCTATTTGGCACTGTCGGTCTATCTGGCCTGTTATTTTCCCATCTATCTCCTTATGGTGCGGCGACTTCTGGCGTGGCGAATTCCACTTCTGCTTGCCGTGCCAGTTCCATTTTTGTGCGTTGAGTATTTGCGTAAGCACATCTTTGGTGGTTTTTCCTTTGCCTCCATGGAGCACGCATTTTATCGGCATCCGATTTTAATTCAGTTGGCCGACTTGCCCGGCGGCGAATACCTGGTTGGTCTCATGATTCTTCTGGTGGGAACCGCACTTGGACTGCTGGCCCGCGAAATGGTTTCCTCGCAAAAGACGCGGCCTGGTATTGCGTTTCTGCTGTTGTGCGTTATCGGCAGTGTATTGGGCGTTGCCTTGGGGTACGGTTATGTTCGGCTGCATCAGTGGCCGGTCGCCGAGTCGGAGAGCGGTTCCCGCCTTCACATAGCCCTTTTGCAGGACGCAACGACGTTCCGCTTTCCAGTCGATAGTGAAACGAACCTTGAGATTCATCGGTCGTATATGGCATTATCACAAAAGGCGAGTCATTTTGCGGCGGACAACGGATTTACGCTCGACTTGATTGTCTGGCCGGAGGGATGTTTCGCGGCCCCGCACTACGACGTAACTGAAGACGGATTCTTTCCCGGACCTGACGAAACGCCGCTGGCCGAGCGGATCCGGAGTAGTCGCGAGGTCGTCGACCGTGAGCGTGACGACTTCTTTACCCTGTCGCGTCAGCTCCAGTCGCCGCTGGTACTGGGGATCGGTTCGGCGATCTACGACCACCGCGGCGAAGGGGCCTATTATAATTCGGCACTTTTCGTTCGTGAGCCTGACCTGTTACGCTACGATAAAATGCATTTGGTCATGTTTGGCGAGTATCTTCCGTTTGCCGACCAGCTTCCTGACTGGTTTCCTTTAAAGACGCTTTGCGTTTCCGTTCGGCCTGGCAGGGAACCGGTTGTCTTTCCGCTCACGTCGGGTGAGAAGCGGGCGCGAGTTCTGGTCAATATCTGTTTTGAGAGTTCCAGTTCGCGATTTATCCGTCGTCAGGTCCAATATTTGCGTGCGCGAAACGAAGAGCCGGACCTCCTCCTGAACCTGTCGAACGACGGCTGGTTCCGGCACTGTTCTCAAGTCGACTGGCATCTTGCGACCTGCGTCTTTCGCGCGGTCGAAAATCGCAAGCCGATGCTCTCGGCGGTGCACGGCGGCCTTTCCGCCTGGATCGACCCTGCCGGACGTATCCGTCGACAACTCGACCGCCGCGATACCAATTTCCTCATCGCGGAACCCTGTGTCAAATAGCACGATCGTCTCTCCTTGCCCGGGGCGGGAAGGTGTCGAAATTTCTAAAATTTTGACGAAATTTTAGTGTTGTCGACACAAAGAGTCCATGGTATACTGTCTTGCAATGGTACGCAGGGCTGTTCTTGCGACTTTACCCCTTAATAACCCCGCCTGGAGGAAAATTCCATGATGAGACGAATGGGAATGTGTGCTTTTGTTCTACTGATTTTAGGGCTGGTTTGTAACGAACCACTTGCCGCGGCGCCTCGCGAAGCCTTGTCGCTTGACGGCACGTGGCAGTTTGCCACGGACCCGGAGAACGTTGGAGACAGTGAAAAATGGTATGAGCCGAATCACTCTATGCTGAAAATGCCGCTTCCGGGCTACGCGGACACGGCTGACGGCACAATCGCCGTGCCAGGCATCTGGGACAACCAGGGCTACGGCCCGGAAACGGACAAAGTACACCATAATTTCGTTGGAAAAGGCTGGTACAAGAAGTCGCTCAATATTCCAGCCGCCTGGCAAGGACAGCAAATCTTTCTCTGCCTGAACAGTATCTCTCGCTACGCCCGAGTTTGGGTAAATGGGCACTCCGCCGGTCCGGAGGCCATCGGTTGTGTGGGCCCGCACGAATGGGAGATCAGCTCCTGGGTCAACTGGGGCGGAGCCACAGACATCACGATTTGTGTCGATTCAAAGCAGCGTTGGGATATCGACGTACTCTACGGTGCGACCACCTTAAACGATTATCTGGAAATAGCTTGGGGCGGAATTTGGGGCCATGCCTGGCTCGAATCACGTCCGGCCCTCCGGATGGATTCGCTCTATATTCGTTCCAATATTGCCGAGCCGTCGTGCACGGTCGAGACGGGTATAATTAAGGAGAATAACGCGGAACTCGACAACGTGTCGTTGAAACTGGAGATTTTCGACCAAGGTGGAAAGAAAGTCGCGGAATCGGACTCGACCCCGGTCGCAGGCGACACGGCGTCAGCAACGGCACGGTTTACGCAAGTTGAGCTCTGGACTCCGGAAAATCCGGTCCTTTACACGGTTCGCGCCTCGCTGTACAAAGGTTCCGAACTGCTCGATGTTATGGAGCAGCGGACAGGCATTCGTGAAATCCGTATCGAAGGTCGCAATCTGCTCCTCAATGGCAAGCGGCTCTATCTACGCGGATACGGCGACGACCATATCTATCCCTACGAATTCTCCATGCCGACCGATAAGGAGATGTTGAAGAAGAGACTCAAAGCGATTAAAGCTTATGGATTCAATCATGTGCGTAACCATAGCGCGATTCATCCGCACGAATATTTCGAAGCCTGTGACGAGGTTGGTATGCTGACGACCGGTGAGTTCATCCTCGGTTATCCGCACCTTCTCCCGGGCCACGGCAGCTGGTGGAAGAATCGCAATGAGCCGGGCACGGACCCGGAAAAGGCGCTGGCGACCATTCGGGACCGCTGGGCAAGTGTCGTTAAAGATTACCGGCATCACCCGTGCATCATGAGCTGGGTCGGTGGCAATGAACTTGTTATGCTTGGCTTCGAGCCTTGGCGCGACATGCACTTACGCTACGACATGAAGGAAATTGCCAACGGACTGGACCCAGACCGCTATTTCAGTGACTGCGACGGCGACTGGATGTGGCAACTGCCGGCCACCGATCGTGACACCGTCGATATCTGGTTTGCCATGTTTGCCGAATGGGACAGTCCCATCGCCAGTCAAGAGGCGAAGTTCAAGACGGAACCGCTGTCGAAACCGACCATTTCCCACGAGTCAGGAAACTATCTCACATTCGCGCGTCCGAACCAGATCGAAGAGTTCAAGTGCAATTACAAACCCTTCTGGATGACCGCCGGACGCGACAAGCTGGAGCAGTTGGGCCTCTTGAATGAAGTCGAAGACTGGGCCTCGGCCTCGGAGCAGCACTATCTGGTTCATCACAAATACAACGTGGAAGGCATGCGACTGAACGACGAGATTTCGGGCTATCACTGGTGGCTCTTCCAGGACTACTGGACGACGTCGAACGGCATTTTCGACCTCTTCTTCCGACCGAAATCGATTAAGCCGGAACAAGTTACGCCCTTCAACAGTGAGACGGTCGTTCTCCAGAAGGGGCTGGCACGCAGCTATCGCGCCGGCGATACGATGGACCTGACCTCCTTCGTTTCAAACTATTCCGGCATGCCTCTGTCGGGAACGGAAACCGTGACGCTGACCTCAGGCGACTTCACGGAAGTCCAAACGAAGGAATTACGCGACGTGCCTCATGGTGTGCTTACCCCGGCCGCATCCTTCTCCGTAACGATTCCGGAATTTGACAAGCCCCGTCGTGCCTGTGTGACCATTTCTTTCAAGGCAAACGACCGCGAATTCGTAAACTCCTGGAATACCTGGCTCTTCCCGAAGCAGACGAAGCCTGAAACGCAGGTGCCCGTTTACGTCGACGTCGCCGTTCCTGTGCCTGACGCCTGGAATCTTGACCCGATTCCGTCGGACAACCCGCTCCCGAAGGACGCCGTCTACCTGACGTCCTGGCTTACGCCCAACTTAATGGACGCTCTTAATCGGGGAGCCGGAGTCATTCTCGTTGGTGGCTCTCAAATTCTCCCTGCCTTGCCGGTACAATATCAGAGTACCTGGTGGAAAGCGGGCGATTCAACCGAGAATAATAATGTCTGCGCGTTTCTTTATCCGAATCCGGTGACCGATCGCATTGCCACGGAGAACTGGTGCGACATTCACTGGCTTGAACTGCTCAATGGCGCGGAAAAGTACGACCTTGAGAAAGCCCCGTGCCGACCGGAAGTCATGGTCCGCGAGCTTCCAAGTCTTGTCCTCGTCGAGGATAAGGCCATCTTGTACAAGGTCGGGGTAGGGCAGGGCACGCTCTACGTAAGTGGCTTGAACCATGCGGCAGCCGTTGCGACTGCGGCCAACGAAACACTTCTGGCCGCGCTCATTGACGACGCCGCAGAATTCGAAGCGCCGGCGGTAAAATGGAATCCGGACTCCCTGCTCCCCCCGGTTCGCATTCCGGAAGGAACGGTTTTCGGGGCCGCTCGTGTTCTTAATTCGAAAGAAACAGAATGGGGGAGCTGGACAAGCTATAAAGACGCGTTCAGCACTCTGGCCGTCTGCCGACAGGATAAGAAGACCAATAAAGTCACCTGGAAAACGGACGTTGTTAAGCCGGAAGACGCGAATGGCGAGACAGTTACGTTCATCTTTTCCGGCGGGCTTGGTTTCCTGACCGAACCGGAGACACCAGGATTTACGCTTACCTTTAACGATAAGCAGCAGCTCCATTTTAACCACCCGACCGAGGCGGCCTCCACCTCCTGGGCGAGCGACGATGGCCGGATGCAACTGGCCTTTGAACTGAAAAAGTCCACCGGGGCTGACCTGTTTGGCCTCTTTCGTTTGACCGTTCCGAAATCGGAACTCCTCCCGGGTCTGCAGCAAATTGAGGTTCGCTCCGATGGGGAAGGGAGTCGACGCTGGTTTGGCCTCTATCTCATGACGGATCTTTTGTAATTCAAGTCTGGTCCTTCCCAGCCGGCGCAACTCATCTTGTTGCGTCGGCTTTTTTTCTGCCGCCGCCCCACATGAGGGGGTTCTCACCGGTAAAATATTCGTTTTAGTCGCTACAAAAGTTAAAAAAGCTAAACTATAACGATTAAAAAGGAAAAATTTTCAATTTTTTCTCAAGTTTTTATAAAAAACGAGAAAAAAGTTTTGACAATACCGGTTAGAACGATTACAATGAAAGTATGAAAACTAGGAAAACTAGCGAATAAACTAAATAAACTGCTTATACTGGTTAAAATAGGCAGGGTTTAACGCTTGATTCCTATATCAAAATTTGTAATGCGGGAGAATATTATGAAAATGAACAAAAAAAGGTCGGCTCAATGGTGCCTCGGTGGCCTGCTCCTTTTGGGGCTGGTGGCAGGGACCGCCCGACAGGTAACCTCTCAATGTTGTGGCGACCGGGGAATCAGCTATCCGGCGCCTCTTGCGGCTCCCATGGTTGTTCAGCGGCCGGTAACCGTGGTCGTCGACCGGCCGGTCGTCCCGGTAACCACGTTGCGCCCGATCGTCGTTACGGCCGCGCGACCGGTCAACTCCTGTTCGGTGTGCACGGCACCTGTGGCTGCCTGTCCAACCTCGCGAACCGTGGCCGAGACGGTCATGCAGGAGCAGGAAGTCACCACGTACGAAACCGTCTGGGAAGAAGAGACCCGTTACAGGACCAAGACGATAAGCCGCCAGATACCGGAAACTTCCGTGCGAATGGAAACGTATCAAGTTTCGCGTCCTGTCTGGGAGACGATCGAGAAAGACACCTCCTACGATGTAGTGCGTTACGTTGCCGAGACTTCTGAACGCGAGGAGTACGAAACGGTCTCTCGTCCGGTCACAGAAGTGCAGGAGCGTCAGATTACGGAAACGGTCCAGCGCCCGGTTCAGACCACGGTCATGCAGGAGCGTCAGGTTACGGTTCAGCGCCCGGTGACCTCGTGCCAAACGCAGATACAGGACCAGGGTCGTTACGTGACCGCGTACACGCCGCAGCCGCCGCGCGAGTACACGCGTCTGACGTGGCAGCGTGCTGGGGAGTATTACGACCCCGCGACCGGAACGACGAAATGGCGGGCGCCTGGTCTCTACTGGACGCCCCTGACCGCGCCGCCCCAAGTTAAGGCGCAGCAGGTCTATCAGGCGAATTACGTTGCCGTGCAAGTTCCGGTCACCACTTACGTGCCGGAAACGATAACCGAGCAGGTTCCTGTTAGCGTGACGAGCTGGCAGCAGGAGCAGATTACGCGAACGGAGCAGGTTCCGGTCACACGCTATGTCCAGGAACAGGTAGCGAAAAAGGTCCCGGTCACGACGTACAAACCCGTAACCGAGCGCGTCGTTCAGAAGACGCCTGTCAAGGTTTGTCGCATGGAAACGGAAGAAAAAGTTCGTGAAATTCCGACCACGACTTATAAGACGGTGACCGAGGTCGTGCAAGAGCCGTACACGGTCCGCGTCGCGCGGCAAGTTCCGAAGACGGTTAAGGTTATGAAGCCTGTTACCGTCTACAAGACGATAACGGAGCAACCGGCGGTGTCTCCCTGCTGCGGAGCCTCGATTACAACGACCAGTAGTGCGACGCCGTCGACTCTGTCGACCGAATCCCAGTCGCCTGTGGTTATGCCGGCCCCGACCTCCGCCCCGGCACAAGCACCGGCCCCTGCGGCGCAAACACCAGCCCCCGCGGCGAGTGAGCCTGCTTCCACGGTTCCTGCCTTAACGGAACGAACGGACCTGCCGACTTCTCTTTCGACGGAGCCGGCGACAACCTCCGTTGCACGCCCGGTTACTCCTTCGGTTCCTGCGCCGCTGCCGGATACGTCCCGACTTTTCTCGGCGCCGACGCCCCCGGCTTCGGCTGATACTGCCAGTCACGCCCCGACTCTCGCTCCGGAAAAGGCCGCGTCCCACGAGAACGCTCCTGTTGCGGACCCGGTCGTCAATCCGATTCGGCAAGCGAATCACATAGAAGCGGTAGTAACGGCTCCCCCTCTTGCGGGTAATCAGCCGGCAACGCAGACCGTCCGGCGTCCGGAATCGACTCCCGAATCCGTTCAGGGGAGTACGCCCGATCACGCCGCTGGCGTACAGAAGCCGGCTACTGCCCCTGACCCTGCCGCCCCTGCGGTCCAGGACGCTCCTGCCAAGGTCGACAGTCCTGCAAGCGACGGCGAGCGGTTTGAAACAACGGAAACGCCCACGGAGCCGGCTGTGACTCCGCCTCACGTTTCGCCCACCTCTTACTTTCGTAACTGACGTCTTCGCGAGGTGGCAGCGAGCAGTTTGCCTCTGCTGCCACACAGCGGCCAGTCCCCGATTGCGGGTGTGCGGGTGACTCGGTATAAAGCGTCGGTTTTCGTTTTGTCGGGAGAAGCTCGCTTCCCTGACGCCCGTGTTCCGCTGTGCGTTGTCCCTACCCGCATGGGGGCGTCTCACGCAGCGGACAACAAGCCGTGTCTGCAGGACGAATGACCATCAAACCTGTTCGGCTTGGCGAAGGCACGTGGTCCTAACCATCACCACGTGCCTTCATTTTTATTTATTGAACGATTTTTGAGTAGAGAATAAACATCGATTGCCTAATATTTAATTCGAAATCAAACATTCCATAAACGGTAAATTTAGTGACCCCTCCATTATCAGCAGGTTCTTCCAACAACCTTACAGCATTTGTCTTGACACGGCTTGTGTCGAAGGCGAAATGCAAGAGATTTTTGTTAATTGCTACTTTAATAGTTTTCTCTATTATGCCCTGTTTCTCTTGGGGGCAGGAGAAAGAGGATGCGGGTAAGGCCCTTTTCCCCGTACCGCGAGCGACCCGGGATGAGGTTGAGAACATTCTGAAACTTCTCGCGGACAAGGATTACGCAACCGCCACGGAAAAACTGCAAAAGATTGTCTTGGGTCAGGACGACTATTTCCTCGCGCGAAGCCTGGTGCAAAACGAAGAAAATCCGGAAGATCATCTCGTCTGTCCCGGCACGACGACACGCACCCTGCAAACGGACCTTCCGCAGCTCTTTGACAGACTGGACAGCAGCGAGCGTGACCTTCTGCTTTTGGCCAGTGAATCGACGGCGGAAGAGCAGTATCGGGCAGCCTTGGCCGGAGTGAACGTCGATCGGGCCTTATTGGCCGCGGTATCAACGGGCTTTCCCTTGACGGACGCCGGTAAGAAGGCGGCCATCCTACTGGCCGCGCTGCGATTGCATGATGGATACCGCCTGACAACGGACGATTCTCTGCGCCGGATCCTGTCACTGCCAGCGGACGCGCGAGCGGCGTTTGAGCCTACTGTGACTCTGCTTGCCGCGGAGGCGGCCCTGACTCGCGACGATCAGAAGACTGCACTGCAACTTGCAGAAAATCTCTTTACGCAATTTCCGAATTTAACTTTTTCTTTAGATAACGTCGCAATAAATAATGCGGAGGAACTGACGGCCTTCCTTGAGCAAAAGATTCATCAGGAGCAATCGGCCGGACCACAGGACCCCGATCGTTTAGCGGATTCCAAAGACGCGGCGAATTCCACGCCGGTCGCGACGGACGAATTTTCACAGCTCTGTTGGACGGATCGAATAACCCCAGTTGAGCGGGAAGTCCTCAAAAGGGAACTCTTCTTCCCCAGCGCGGTACACGGTCAGCCGCAGCCCGTGGCGCCCCGACCCCTTCTCATGAATGGACAACTGGTGCGATATTCGGGGCTGACTCTTACTGCCCGGGACGTGGCCCGTGGAGAATTGGTCTGGTCGTCTGCTCGTGCTGCGATTGAGATTCCCGATTCGCTTAAGCCGAGTTACGAGGGCACGGTGGCGCAAACGGGCAGCGCGGTCTTGCCGGAGCAATTTGCCCTGTGCGGAAGTGTTTTCATGTCCCGAAACGCAACGGAGTCGGAACTCGTCCCGGCAGGCTCGCGAATTTTGCACGTGGAGTCGGCCCTTCCAGGAATGGACCGACGCGTAGCGACGACGGACGGCGACGTCGCACTCCCCTTACCGGAACTCTGGCGTGGCAATACGCTCCTTGCGCGAGACGCGGCAACCGGCGAGGTCCTCTGGAGTGTGGGTCGAGTCCCTTATATAAATGGTCTTCTGTCGAAAATTGCGGACTTGGCGCTCCAGCCGGGCGCAACGACGTCTGGTGAGTTCGACGTTTATGCGGAGTCCCTTTCGCGAGACAAGTTGGGGCAGGTCTATTTTTGCGGCCCGCCCCTGGTCCATGATGACCGGGTTTATATTATTGGCGAGGATGAAATAGGGCCGTCGTTATTCGTATTGGCCCTGGAGGATGGTCGTCTTCTGTTTCAAAGGAGGTTTGCCGCGGCCTTATCGCCCATATCCCAAGACTGTCTCCGCTCCTTTTACGGAATAAAACCGTTGCTGTACGACAATCTGCTCTTCTGCCCCGGCTCGCAAGGTCAGCTGGCCGCGTTTGATTTCGATTCACTCCGCTTACGTTGGCTGTTCGTGCCGCATACCAGTCCGTTGCCGTCGCGCGGCGGGTCCTACCGCGAGGCACTGACGGCGGTCAAGGTAGCCCCACTCCCCTGGAAGCCTCTGCGGCTCGACTTGCGCAACGACGGTACGCTGACGCTGGCGATGACAGCACGCGATACCATCTACTCGCTCGACCCGTCCTCCGGGCGTCTGCTCCAAACGGAGACCTGGTCCTCGCAGCCGCAAGTCGGGTCGATGGCGGAGACAGGTTCCGGGCCTCTTGTAACCGGTGAGTTCCTGATTCGCCCCGGTCTGGCCGAAACTTCTGTTTGGTCTCGAACTCCGGTCGCCTCGCCCGCGATTTTCTCTTTAAGTGAAGTGGAACGGTCGGAGCATGTGACTTCTGGCCCCGGTCCTGCGCCCGATGTTTCGCAGGACGCGGTGACGCTGGCTCCGCCTTGGCCGGAAGGAGAAATTGACCCGATTCAGCGTGCGGCTCCCACAGGTCAGCCTCATGTCACGAAAGAGATTCAGCCTCGGCTCCCTGCAGGCGTGAGCATAGTCGACGATACGCAAGCCTGGCATGGAACGATTCGTGGCCCTGTGGTTACGGCAGACCCGCCGGAGGCGACCGACGGGACAACGCAATGGCATGTCGATCATTCGGGCCAACTCGTGGCAACCGACCTGACGAACGGGACGACGCTCTGGACCTACCCGGAAGGGGACCTGGAAGTCTTTACCGACCTTGCGCAACGGGGAAGCGAACTGTATTTGCGTGTGGCGACGCCGACGGAAGAACGTCTTCGCCTTCTGGACGCGGCGACAGGGAACGTGCAAAAGGAGTCCGTTTTGCCCGAGGGTATTGGCGCTTTTACCGGCTTGATGGCGTGCCGGACCGTTAACGATGAGAGCGTGGAACTCATTGCAATACCGACCCTTATGGACGCAAGTCCGTCGGCCGTGGCGCAAGTTGGGCGGGAGGACCTGATTCTCCGGCTGCCACACGCTCATCTGCTGGCAGTCTGTAGTGGCCAGGGGCGGCTGGTCGTTTGCGACACACAGCGCTGCGCGATTCTTGTGGACATAGAGCAGTCGAGTCCCGACTCGGCCGGGCCGGTAACCGGGTTCAATCTCTGGCGGGATCAGGAAGGTCTTTTGGCCTTGTTCTGGTACGAGCCACAACATATTCAGCGGCCTTCGACGAAGATTGAGTCCGTCTGCGAGGCGGACGAGCGACCGATCGTTTGCGGCTTGTGTCAGCGTTTTAATGAGCAGGGAGAACCGCAGTGGCTTGTTCCGGAGGAGCTGTACGACACGTTTTATTTGCGAACGCAGCCGTCAGAGTTACCGGTGCTCGTCTTTGCCAAACGGGTTACGAGCGACCGCCGCGGCTCCTGGCTGGCTGTGCGTGCCCTGGATAAACGAACCGGTGAGCTTCGGTTCAACGCAAAACTTCCCGACTGCGATCTCTCACTCGCCGCGCCCGACGAGTTCCCTGTGTTTGCCTCTTTTGGTGACGAGGCGGGGACACTGAAGATTACATGTCGGGACCAGGAATTTTTATTCCAGTTCAAGGAACCCGAAGATGACGTCCCGCAAGAAGAATAAGAAAAGGAAGAAGACAGAAGGCAGCGTCAAGAGCGCATCCATCTTGAAACAGAGCGTCGACTACGGAGTGGAGTACGGACTGGAGTCAGGCTTGGAGGCCGGTCTGCGTTCCGGGCCAATACACGGTCTCCGGGAAGGACTGGAGGAGGCCGTGGTCGACGGTGTGGAAGATGCGGCGGAATTGGCCTTGACTGAAGAATTCGATCCGACGTCCGGCACGCCGGAGCAGACCGATTTGACTGGTGCGAAACGTAAGAGTAAGATGCGGCGCTTCCTCTTCTGGATGAAGATTGTAGTTATTTTCCTCGTGCTCGGCTGGATTTCCTGGCGGCTTGAGCAGTCGTGGACGGAGATACGGCAGTACGACTGGCGCGTCTGCTGGCCCTGGATTCTCGTTTCGAGCGTGGTGTATCTTTTGGCCTACTTTCCGGCGGCTCTGTTGTGGTACTTATCGCTCGGCTGGCTTGGTCAGTCGCCTCCCTTTTTTGTCGCGATTCGTGCCTTTTACGCCAGTCAGCTTGGCAAGTATCTGCCGGGCAAGGCCATGGTGGTCATAATACGTTCCGGCATGGTGGCGGGCGAGAAAGTACGAATGAGCGTGGCGGCGGTCGCGGTTTTTTACGAGACCCTGACCATGATGGCGACCGGGGCGTTCCTGGCGGCTTTGGTCGTGCTGTTGGCGTTTCGTGAGCATTGGACATATTCTGTTATGGCGACGGGAGTTATGTTTGTTGTTGGCATTCCTCTGCTCCCTCCTGTCTTTTTGCGAATCCTGAAAATTTTGCACATAGGTCGGAACGACGCGAAACTTGCCGCGCGCCTTCATGAGTTAACCTGGCGCAGTTTGGCCTGCGGAGCTGGTCTTATGATGATCTTATGGTTGCTCTTCGGCGTGAGTCTATGGGCCGCGATTCATGGACTGGGGGTCGCGCCCGGCGAATTCTGGCAGAATTTACCTCGCTATGTGTCGGTAACCGCTCTGGCGATTGTTTTGGGCTTTGCCGTGCCGATTACTCCCAGTGGTTTCGGTATTCGCGAACTCGTCCTATCGACGTTACTCATTCCGTACTTTGAACTTATACTCGCTATGCCGGAAAACAGCGGGGTTCACGTCACGGCATCGAATCTGTCGCTTATTGTCTCTCTGGAGCAGCGGTTGATTTCAATAGTCGCGGAATTGGGCCTGGTCGCCTTGTTCTTTATTATCCCTGCTCTCCGGTTCTTGACAATGAAGATAAAAGCAGGTAGAATAAAAAGGAAAGAAAATGAGGGTCGGGCGGAGGATTGACATGGTCCACTTTTGCGAAGGCAGGGACATGCTCCCCTCGGACGAGACGTTCACATTTCCGGCGTCTCTGACTCGTGCGGGTTGAAGTACGAGCGCAGGTCAGAGTAAGGCGGAAACACGAGTATAAAGCGGAGAAACAGGGAGAAGGAGAAACGATGGGCAGTCGCGAGACCATTTTGGAGGCCATACGAAGTGCCTTGGCCGAAGAACGAGCGGAATGCGGGGAACGGGAATTGCCGGCGGTCCCGGAAGTTTGGGCCATGGAAGAGCTTGAAAACGAGGAGATGGTGCGGGAATTTGAAACGAACCTCCGCTCGGTTGCCGGGGAACTGGTACGCTGTGATAACGAGGAAGACGCGGCGGACAAGGCGGCCGGGCTGCTGGCCTCTCTGGTCGATGGTCCGATTACCGTCGGCGTTATGAATGAGAGCGAGACGAAAAATCTCCTGGCCGCGGCCAAGAGAGTTGGGGAAGAGTTCCACCTGCGCATGACCGTGCTTGACGCGCCGGCGAACCCCGCTGATGCCGACCCGCGTCAAATGCAGGCGATGGATGCCAGTCTCGTGCGTGCCGAACTCCTGCTGGCCGATACGGGCAGTGCCGTTATCCACGCCGCAAGTGCCTTTGACCGCATGCTTTGCTATCTTTCTCCCGCTTGCTTTGTGGTGGCCCGACGTTCGCAACTTCGTGAGCACATGCCACATGCCTGGCCCGAATTACTCAAAAAACTCGACCCGAACGTTAGCCCGGCGGGCGAATTCCTCATTGTTACCGGGCCTAGTCGCACGGCCGATATCGAAAAGATTCTCGTACTCGGCGTGCACGGTCCGCGAAAACTCGTTGTACTTCTGCTCAACGATGTCTGACGCGGCCCGCTGCGTGGGTCGGTGCCCTTTCCGATGCCACGGACCCTGTTAGGGGGAGGACCGCCTGTTCTCACACCCATTTCAACGACCCCAGTTTTACCATAAGCCAAACAATTTACCATAAGCCAAACGTGGAGTAATCTGCCTTGATTTCGTTTTCTGACCGACTTGCCTCTGCTGTGAAAAAGAAAAAAACGCCTGTTCTCGTCGGACTTGACCCGCGCTGGGCGCAACTTCCCACGCAGTTCACCGACGGTAAAGACAAGAGTAACCCGGACGTTGTCGCCGCCGCTTTTGAGGACTTTTGTTATGCCGTGCTCGATGTTGTCGCGGAACTGGTCCCGGCGGTCAAACCGCAGGCGGCGTTTTTTGAGCAGTATGGTCCCTCGGGCATGAAGGCGTTGGCGAACGTGATTGCCTATGCGCATAAGAAGGGGCTGCTGGTCCTCTTTGACGGAAAACGCAACGATATAGGTTCGACGGCTTCGGCGTATGCGGCGGGTCTGCTCGGCGCGGGTGGGCAAAGTCCGTGGGGGGCCGACGCTTTGACCGTCAGTCCGTATTTGGGGGATGACAGTCTAACCCCCTTTGTAGAGACGGCGCAGGAGCGGGGCGCGGGCATATTCATTCTGGTTAAGACGTCGAATCCCGGCGGTGCCATGTTACAGGACCTGCTGGTCACGCGGTCGCCGTCGATGGGGGAAGAAGGTTCTTTGGAGCCTTTATACCGCGTTGTCGGGCGTTATGTAAATGACCTGTCGGTCCAGAGCCGTGCGCGAGGAATCTCGGCGGCCAATCCCTACGGGGACGTGGGCGCGGTCGTCGGTGCGACGTGGCCGGAGCAGTTAACGGAACTGCGTCAGGTCATGAAACAGACGTGGTTCCTTGTCCCCGGTTACGGGAGTCAGGGGGGTGGTGCACGGGACGTCGCCGGGGCCTTTGACGAGAACGGACTTGGCGCCTTGATCAATAATTCACGCGGGATTCTTTTCGCCTTTCGAAGTGATAAATATTCGAATCAGTATGGCGAATCGAATTGGGAACGGGCCGTGGAAGCGGCGACGCGGGACATGGTCGCCTCATTAGCGGCCGAAACGTCCGCAGGACGCCTTGATTTTTGACAATATAAACAAATACGACCGGCGCTACGCCCCTTGAAGGATATCACAAGGGGCTGGCGTTTGCGGTTTTTGCAAGAGTACACCCCGCCTTAACTACACAATTTGATATCCCTTAAAGGAGTCTTTATGAAGAGACTGATTTCCACCGTTGTGGCTCTGTTGTGCGCTTGCTCCCTGTCGCTATTGGCAAGTGAAGGGCCGGTTACCCTGACAAACGACCCGGCGACGCAAACTTGGCGTTTTGCTGAAAATGGGTTGCCTGTTCTGGATTATCATTTCGGCACCGTACCGCGTCCGGCGGGACAGGCAACGACTTACTTCGGGAAAGGAGCCACGAATTTCGACGGCTCTTACTTTACCGATGGCAGTGAATATGGCGGGGCGAGGAGTGCTTATATCCAACCGCTGTATGGTTTTGCCGGCGAACCGCTCACGGACGATTTTCCTGCGGACCATCCGCATCATCGTGGACTCTGGTGGAGCTGGTGCGAAGTGCGGCAGGGCGACCGTTTGGGCGACAACTGGGCCGTCAATAAAGTGCGGACCTGGCCGGTCGCGATTTCGAATACGCAGTGCGACGAATCGGGTGCCTCTTTAACGGCGGAGAATGTCTGGCTCTTTGACAACGACCCGGTTCCGTTCGTTAAGGAAGTGGTAACCATTGCCGTTTCGCCCACAAAGGAAACGGAGCAGGGTAAGAGCCGGTTTATCGATCTGACCGTAACATTAACCGCTCTGGCTGACCAGGTTTCTATTGCGGGTCGTCAGAACTGTGACTATTGTGGCTATGGTGGAATGGCCGTTCGCATGCTCGCCTCGGCAACGGACTTCTCCTTGCGGGCCGTGCATCCGAATCCGGATAAGTGGTCCGGGGCCGACCTGAAAGATACCGAGCGTATAACAGATCCGGAAAAATATGGTCAGGCGGCCTGGCTTGCCATTCATGGCCGATACTTACGTCCGGGTCAGGAGTCAGTCGACCCCGCCACGCCGGTCACGTCGCTGACTATGATTGAAGCGACTGATGTGCCCCTGGCTCCTTCGAATTTCCGATACTACGGTTCGAGGAACATCATGATCGCCTGGCCGGGGTTTTCCGTGATTCAACTGGAGAAGGGGCAACCGACGACTTTCCGCTGTCGCTTTTGGCTCCAGGAAGGCACGACCCGCGTTGAGGAAGAATGGCAGCAGTGGAAAGATTACAACACGAACCCCCAGGTTTTACAAAAGGATAATGCAAGCATGTCAAAAGAGCAAGAGGAATTCTGGTGCTACGCAGGGACCTACACGCGCGAAGCGAACGACGCCATGAAGCTCGTGGGTGTCGGTGCTTCCGAAGGAATTTATGTCACTTCCTGGAATAGCGAGACGGGTCAGTATGGACCAGTGCGACTCGTGGCCAAAACGTACAGCCCCGGCTACATGACAACCTCGGCCGACCACAAAATTCTTTACGTCGTGGAAGAAGGTTCCCCGAGTAACGGCACGGCCAACGTCTCCGCCTGGGCCATAAATGGCGCGACCGGTGACCTGTCCCTGCTCAATCGGGTCGCCACCGGGGGCGGCTCTCCCTGTCATTTAACCTTGTCGCCCGACGGACGTTTTCTCGTTGTTGCCAATTATTCCGGCGGTGATTTCGTTGTCTTCGCCCTGAACGACGACGGTACGATAGGACAAGAGACGGACCGCGTTACGCCGACAGGCCAGCCCGGGCCGAACGCCGGTCGTCAGGAGAAGCCGCACGCTCACGGCGCCTATTATATTAATGACATGCTCTATCTGGTCGATCTCGGTTGCGACCGGGTCTACCGCGGAACGCTTGATGGACAGGGTAAGTTCGTGCCTGACGCAACGGTGCCTGAACTGCAAGGCGTGCCAGGGGCCGGGCCGCGGCATATTGCCCCGGTTACACATACTGACCCGTCGGCGAACAAGGCAGCCGACTTGCGACTGGTCACCATCAACGAGCTGGACTCGACTGTTTCCTTTTATAACCCGGAGCAAGGGGCCCAGCCCGTCCTGACACTTTCGACCCTGCCGGAAGACCTGCGTGACAAGGTAACCGATGCGGCCTCGGCCGTGGATGGCGAGCGGTTCGTTCTGGCCAATACGACCTCGGAACTTGCGGTCCGGCCTGGTGAGCCTTATGTCTACGCGTCGAATCGCGGACACAACTCCATTGCCTGTTACGCGGTCGAGGCGGGCAATCCGGACAATGCGAAGCTCATTGATATTGTGTCCACGCATGGTGTGAATCCGCGGTATATCGGTTTGTCGCCTGATGGCCGCTTTCTGCTGGCCGCGAACCAGGACAGCGGTACCGTGGTGGTCTTCCAACGCGATTTGGCAACAGGCCGGGTCGATCATACGCCGGTTGCCACCTTCCTGGTGCCTTGGCCCATAGACCTGCTCTTTGTACCCAAGTCGAACTAGGACCGGTCGGCTCTTACCGCTCCGCGCTTCCCGTTGCACTACGGTGAAGCGCGGGGCTACTTTGAAATCAATCTGTGCCATCAATAAAAAAAGTCCGCCCACGCCACCAAAATTCAGGAGATTGTTTCGTGCGTCGATTTGCGTTCCTGTTGCTGTCGTTTTTCTTTCTCCCAATTGTTGCCGTCTTTGGCGAGTCACTTCGACCGATCGATATAGAGCAGTTCTTTGTAAGTCCGGATACGGACGCGACGATTCATTTTGCCGTTGAGGAATCGGAGACGCCGCCGCTTTCCGGGCACTACAGAATCATTGCCTCTGACGGCGAATCGATCTATTCCGAAGGGGAGGGCAGCATAACCTGTCAGAACGGATCCGGGGAAAAAGCGTCGCGGATTCTGGCGGTAAATCTCCGGCTTCCGGAAGGGTTTTGGGAACTCGACTTTGACGCGGCGGCCGACGATAACCTTCTTCCCGGCCGACGGTTCGGTATTGTGTCGCTGCCTGTAGCGAGAGAACCGTACGATGATTTTTTCGCTATTGATGGCGCACTCTCCTGGCTCACTTCCGGCGATGAACTTCGCGTCAAGCTCATCCGGATCGCTCGCCGGGGTGGAATCGGCATGATTCGTGAACGACTTCACTGGGGCAGTATCGAGTCCGTAGAAGGCACCTTCGACTGGGAAAACACACACCGTTACCAGACCCTGCGGCAGGCCTATCAAGCGGAAAAGGTTAACATGCTTGAACTCTTTCACGACGCTCCCGCGTGGCTAAGAGACGCGGAAGTCTATCCGGATGATCTTGTTAAGACGTCGAAGTCGTTTCAAACGCTTGCGGACCACTGGCAGGGTGTCTGGTCCGCGATTGAAATCTGGAATGAGCCGGAAATCATGTTTGGTGGTTATCTCCCGGCGGATCAGTACGCGGCGGTCTGGAAGGCGGTTCGACGGCCGATTCGCCAGAACGCCCCGAGCACGAAAATTGTTGCCGGCGTCCTGTCACATTTTTGCGAACCGTGGCTCAAGGCAGGTGCAGCCAGTGGTATTTTGAACGATGCCGATGTCTTCAGTTATCATACTTACGATCACGCCCCGGCTATGGAAAAACTGGTCGCTGATTACCGTGGTTGGCTACAGGAGTCGGGCAAGGCTACGATTCCGCTCTGGATTACCGAATGCGGTCGCCCGTGGAAAATCGGCCCGGAGCGCCCGGTACCGGAACAGGACGTCGAAAGTGCCTGTGATATTGTCATGAAGGGTGTGGAGGCGCGCGCCTGTGGCGTTGCACGGTATTTTCCCTTCGTTTATCCTTATTATGAGGAAACGGTCAATAATTTCGGTATGATGGACCGCCGCAATACCCCACTTCGCGCGTTCGCTGCCTACTTAACTCTGGTTCGCGTACTGGCAGGCACCGATTATCTTGGCGATATCCCCCTTGAACGCCTGACCTTGCAGGAGAATGAAGTTTCATCGAATGCAGTATTGGGTCAGCCGGAGATTCTTCGTGCCCGTGTCTTCGGAAGGCCGGACGACCCGAATACGGCTCTGGTTGTGCTCTATACGGGTAAGCAAGGGCGGGTCAGCGTTGCGGTTCCGTTCCCCGTTGACGTGGCGCGGTCCATGACCGGTGAACTTATTCCGCCCACCGCTAGCCCCGGTACGGTGTCCTTCTGCGGCGGACTGGTCTATCTCACGGTCCCGCGTGCTGCCCTGACCGATATTTTGACGTCGGAGACTGCCGCTATGACGCTCTATCAGCTGGGTGTGGCCAGTCGCGCGTTCAAGCGGGAGCCGGGTCCCGACTCTGAAATCATTCTCCGCTATCGGTTCGATCGGACCAACGTCACGCCCAATGAGTTTGGCTATCATTTTTTGGGCGATACTTCACATCCGCAAGTCCTAACCTTGGAAGCCTTTAATTTGTCGGACCAGGCCCAAACGGTGGATTTTCAATTTGCGTCCGATGGAGATATATCGGTTCTTGACCGGCTTTTTGACGAAGAAGGCCCTGTTGTTCTGCCGCCGCAATCGCGGCGTGCCCTGCCGGTATCCGTGCGTTTTGGTGACCTCGCCGCGTTGGGACGGCCGACGACGTTCGACGTCCAAGCCTTTTTCACGACCACAGACGGTGAGCCCGACCTCACGCGTCCGGCCGACCGAATTTCGCTCTCTTTTCGGACTGAGCCGCGGTTGCATGCCGTTCTGACCGCCTGGCCCGACCATGAAAAAATCGTTGTAAATGACCCGGGTCTGTGGACGTTAACCGTGTCCGACGGTGGGGTTGTGACCCCGGTGCCTGTGGACGATGCAATGCGATTCGATGTGACCTTTACGAAGAAAAATGACCGCTGGGTCTATCCGAAGCAGGGACTTCCGGAAATCTGCTCGCCGGAACGCATGAAGAACTTTGTCGGGCTCTTCTGCCGGATTCGAGCTACCGGTAAGATGACTTCACGCGTCTTCCTTTACGAGAAGCCGGGAGGCGGCTCCTATATGACGAACGGACTACTTGCCCCGGCCGATGGCAAGTGGCACACCGCCCTGGTGCGGCCGGAAGACCTTTCCCTGTGTCCGGCGACGGGCGCGATCGACGCCAACGGCTATTTTAACCCGGAAGATGTGGACAGCTTCTCCTTCGGCTTCAACTCGGACGCCGACACCGGCTCTTTGGAAATAGACGATGTTTATTTCTTATTTGAGTAGCGGCAAGAGAACCCTTAAAACCACCCCATGAGAACTCAAAAGGACCTTGATTATGAAAAATGTGAATGCACATAAAGTTCGAACCGACATTATTTTACTGCTCATTATGCTCGTATTGTGCCTGCATTCGCTTACGGGCGACGCGCTGCACGAATGGCTCGGGGTCATTTTGATACCTGTCCTTCTCTGGCATTTATATTTGAACTGGGATTGGATCAAGAGTGTACTCAAGCGTTTTTTCACGCGACAGACGTTTCTCACCCGTGTGAATCTGGTCTGGGATTGGCTTTTGTACGCGACGATGGGTTTTGTCATACTGTCGGGGATATTGATTTCGCGGGATTTCCTCTCGCGGTTGGGAATATCCGTAACGAACGATGCGTTCTTGAGTTATGTTCATCACAGGCTTACGGTCGTTTTGTTTGTCATGATAGGCATCCATCTGGGGCTGCACATTCGCTGGATCGCGCGGCAGTTTTCGGGACTGGCTCGACCGACGAAAGATTCGGCCACGTCGGAGGTTGCGTCGTCCGGAGAGCCGTCCGCAAAGAAGAAGCAGGGAAGTTTGCTCACGATTGCCGGCCGCGTGGCTGTCTTAGCCACGGTTGGACTGCTGCTGGCCTGTCTCATTTTGCCGGTGGGTCGAACGTCGTGGTCCGACGGCGTTCGGGAACAGGTGCGTAAGGCCCGTGCGGCCAAACGTAAGGGTCCGCAACAAAATCAGGCGCAACTTCCTAACATAAAACAAGAAGCGAACCATGCAGGGGGCAATCAGCCGGAATCAAATTCCGAAATGAAACCTCAAAACGCAGATACAATGACCAACGTACCAGCCGAGAAGCAGACGTCGGAGGCGGCGAAAAAGGTTTCCGGTCCGAAAGCGAAACCGCCGCAATTTTCCGCGCACGCCGCGGCTGAACTCGTGAAATTTCTCTCCATGGTGGGCGTTCCTTTCCTGTTTGTGTCGATTCTTATGATTTTCGCCGGGGGGTCTTGGAGAAAACAGAAGTCTCTTTTATAATATAGTGGTTTGTATACCTGCCGCCTCATCGAATCGAGGGGGTAATTCAGTAAGTCGAGACCGCATTTTTTGCCTCTTATGCCCATTTGGCCGGGTTTAAGGGGCGAGAAGTGGCCTGTTTCGACGCCAATAGAAGGACTTGAAGTCATGCGTAGAGAAGTTGACCTGACCCCATACGGAATTTCTGTAGGACGGGTTCATCGCAATCCGTCCCCCGCCCAACTCTATGAAGACGCGATTATCCGCGAAAAAGCGGCCATAACGTCTTCCGGTGCCCTTATGAACAGTTCGGGCAAGAAAACGGGACGAAGTCCAAAAGATAAACGTATTGTCGATGACCCGGCCAGTAATGAAAACATATGGTGGGGACCGGTCAATGTGAAGATGCCGCTTCCCTCGTTTATGCACAATCGCCGCCGCGCTATTGACTATCTGAATACGCGTGACCTGCTCTACGTTATTGATGCCTTTGCCGGATGGGACAAGGAGAACCGTATTAAGGTGCGAATCGTCTGCGCCAGGGCATACCATGCGCTCTTTATGTCGAATATGCTCGTGCGACCGACTCCGGAAGAGCTGCTGAACTTCGGCAAGCCCGACTACGTTATATTCAACGCGGGCCAGTTTCCGGCCGACCCTGCCTCTCCTTCGGTCACGAGTGAAACGAGTGTGGCCCTGTCCTTCGAACGAGGCGAGTTCATTATTTTAGGCACGCAATATGCGGGCGAAATGAAGAAGGGCGTCTTTACGATCATGAACTATCTCATGCCGCTTCGGAATCAATTGTCGATGCACTGCTCGGCGAACGAAGGGGAAAAAGGAGATGTATCGCTCTTTTTCGGCCTGTCGGGAACCGGAAAGACGACGCTTTCGACGGAGCCGAACCGGCGACTGATCGGCGACGATGAGCATTATTGGACGCCCAAGGGCATTGTCAATATTGAAGGCGGCTGCTACGCGAAATGTATCAATCTGTCCGCGGCGAGCGAGCCGGAAATTTACGACGCGATTCGATTCGGAACCGTATTAGAGAACGCGGTTTACGACGACCGGAGCCGCTTGGTCGATTTCTACGATGCCTCGCTTACGGAGAATACGCGGGCCTCGTATCCGATTGAATATATTCGGAATATCAAGAAGCCATGCGTGGGCAACCATCCGAAGAATATTATTCTTCTGACGTGCGACGCATTTGGCGTTCTGCCACCGGTCAGCTCCCTGACGCCGGAACAGGCCATGTACCACTTTATCAGCGGTTATACAGCGAAGGTAGCGGGCACGGAAGTTGGGGTTACGGAGCCGGAAGCGACGTTTTCCGCCTGTTTCGGTGCGGCGTTTCTCGTGTGGCATCCGGCGAAATATGCCCAGCTGCTTGCGGAGAACATGAAGAAATACGGATCCAAGGCCTGGCTCGTGAACACCGGCTGGTGCGGTGGGAGTTACGGCGTTGGCAAGCGGCTCTCCATTAAGCATACGCGAGCGATTATCGACGGCATCCACAGCGGCGAACTGGCGGAAACCCCGTGTCAGCAGGATCCAATTTTTGGCCTGAACGTGCCGGTGCACTGCACAGGCGTCCCGGACGACGTGCTTCAACCGTCGAATATTTGGGCGGATAAGGCGGAATATGAGAAGACAGCCCTTAAGCTGGCTGGCCTGTTCCGGAAGAATTTCGCGAAATTTGCCGACGTTGCCCCTGATTCCATTCGGGACGCCGGCCCTGTACGATTTGCGGAATAAGCCATGTTACGTCGCCTTTACGATTGGGTTTTATCCTGGGCACACAGTCGCTACGGTACAGCGGCATTGGCAGGGCTCTCTTTTATGGAGAGTTCCTTCTTTCCTGTACCGCCTGATGTGCTCCAGATAGCTCTTTCGATTGAGCGGCCGAACCGGTCGTTTTACTATGCCTTTGTGAGCGTTGTCGCCTCGGTTGCCGGGGCGTTACTGGGCTGGTTTATTGGCTTTGCGCTTTGGGATATGGTGGGTCCGTGGTTCGTTCCGCACATTATATCGCAGGCGAACATGGACAAAGTGGATGTTTTTTTTCAGGAGTGGGGGTTTTGGGCGCTGTTCGCCGCCGCACTGACGCCCATTCCGTTCAAGGCCTTTACGATCACCGCCGGCATAGCGCAAATGTCGATTCCCATCTTCCTGATCGCGTCGTTTATAGGGCGGAGTACGCGATTTTTCGCTGTAGCACTTCTGATCTATTTATTTGGTCCGAAAATCAAATCCTGGATCGATCGGTACTTTGGTCCGCTGTCGATACTCTTCCTGATTCTGCTGTTTTTGGGGGTGTATTGCATTAAGTATGTATTATAATGGGTTAAATTTTAAAAAAAGCGTGAAAAATGGCTAAAAATTGCCGAAAAACGGTTGACTTTTTTGGGAAAAAAGTGTCAAATAGATAGTGAGGGCATTGGACTTTCCTTTATTCAGAAGCGGGATACGAAAAGATGAGTTCGTTAAAATATAACAGCAGGATAAATCACCGTCGCGGCTACACCCTATTGGAGATTCTCATCTCCGTTTCGCTCATGCTGATACTCATGTACGCAGTGGCGGCGATTTTTGGCCGAGTCGGAACGATTATGAACGATACGCAGAGCACAATGGGTATGACGAACAGCCTGCGTAACGCGAAGAACCGACTCGAGCGCGACCTGCGATTCGTCTCCGTACCCATGAAGCCCCCACGCAACTCCAATCGCGGCGAAGGCTACTTCTGCTATATCGAAGGTCTTGGCGGGGCGTTTAGCCGGGTGAATACGGCAGGCAGCCCTTTTGGCTTGGCCAGTATTGTTCAGGATACGGATCGCAGCGATGTCGATACAACCCCCATTGATTCCGACGATATTCTCATGTTCACCGCTCGAGCGCCGGTGGGTGAGTATTTCCGCGGACGATTAAATGGCAATATGGTGGAGTCGGAGTTTGCCGAGGTAATCTGGTTCGTTCGCGGAACAACGCTCTATCGGCGTGTCTTGCTGATCATTCCCCATGAACAGTTGCAAAACGCGTTGGGAAATAATATAACACCGGCCAATTTTTACCAGAACAACGATATTTCTGTTCACGAGGCGAATGGTTTTCTTGTCGCCAATACATTGAGTGACCTTTCGAATCGCAAGAACCGCTATGGCTATTGGAGTTCTGTTTTTGGATCGGACCAAAATGCGTTGCATGGGGCAAATGGCGCCTGGTATTGGCTGCGGCTGCCGACGCTGCAGGAGAGCGCGTACAATGACGTTCAGGCTTTTAACGCCGGCTTTCCATTTGGCTACAACAACAGTAGCGTGGTAACCGGGTATTACCAGCCCCTTTCAGTCAATCTGGGAGGGACTTCGACGCTGGCCAATGCGTTACCGGTAGCGAATCCGTTCCTCGACCTTTGGCGGAGCCCGAATCCGTGGGATCAGGTAAATCCGGATTCCGGTGACTTGGTGTCCGCTTCCGATGGTAGTCCGATTCTCAACCAAGATGTCATTCTCACGAACGTGATTGGTTTTGATGTTCGCGCTTGGGATGATACTGACAAAGAGTTTGTCAGTCTGGGCGACGGCAATTTTGCTAATGCGTCTTCGACGGATTTTAAGTCGAAAGGGTATTACGATGGCTTTTATGATGTCAATGGAGATGGCAATGAAGATGCCAACGATGACGAAGACCAGAAGCGAACGCCCTATATGCCCTGTGTCTACGATACTTGGACGGAACAGTACGAATTGGAGTATCTCTACAATGTGTGTACCAATCCCGGCAGTGTGGATATGGGTGAAGAACGACTCAATCGCATCCCGCAGGAAGGGCCGATAACCAGTGCCGTACTGACGAGATTTCCCCCGCCGTATGATATTCCACTTAAGGCGCTTCAGGTGGAATTGCGGGTCTTTGATCCGAGGAGCGGGAATTTGCGGAACATGACACTTCAGGTCGATTTTTCCACGCGTTAGTTACGTCGTGCCGATGCAAAAGAATGTGCGATGAGCGTGCGAGTCAGGTGTGCCACATGCTCGCGTTAAAATGAGTGCATAAAAAGAGACGAAGCCTTTCTTCAAGGAGAGGCGGGTCCGCAGGAAAGATACTCCGACGCCAACCGGTTACGCCGGTTACACGCCGTTTGTTTTCAGTCCGATGACCGCGTAATTGGGAGCAAACGCCAAAAAAAATCGCGCCGTCCGTTTTTTCTGCGGACCCCATTGTTTACATTGCTCGCCAATGTTTCCTACCTTTGTATACCTCTTGAGGTATCCCACCATTAAACCTATTGAAAGTACCAGCTATGAAACACCCCCTTTCTGTCCTGGCCGTTGGCTCTTTGTTTTTTATGACACTAGTGATTTCCGGACCTTCATGCTTCTCGCAAACGGAGGCGATTACGGACTATACGCGGGAAGTTGAGCAAAATTGCTTTAAGCCGCTCGGACTCTTTCCGCAAAATCTCTGGCGACTTCAGACAGGTGACCAGTCGTGCGTCTCTTCCTTTTCGCCGTTGACCACACCGGATAAGCTGGTTGTGGACTTTGAGTTTACCGCAACGCCTCAGATTGAATATTTGGCCATTTCAACGCCGCTCCGAATCGATCAGGAGAATGTCTGGCTCGGGTTTCAGGTGACCGCAAAAGACACGGCCGGGCGTGAACTTCATCCGTACTGGATTGCCCGATGTGTGGACCCGTCGGGGGAAACGCACTCGGTCCGCCTGGACGATGAACTGCCAGGCGACTGGTGTGTCGGCAAAGTCGCGTCGTCTCCCGGGCATTGGGGCGGAGACGAAGATGGCGTTCTACAGCTTCCCTGTCGCGTTGAGTGTTTCCTTATGGACCGTGAGCGGGACGGCTGGAAGCAGCAGGGTCAGCTCACATTAACCGGTTTTCAGTTTTTTAGCTATGACAAAAATGCAATGGCTCCCATGATAACCGCCACGGCACCTGCGGCGGGTAATCCGGCGAATCTTCTAACGCCTGGCGAGGCTTCTGGAAATTACGATATTACTCTTGCCCCGGTGGATGAGTTTAAGGAGAAAGCGGTCCAGTTAAAAATTGAACGTCAGATAAATGGTGTGACCGAACCGGCAACGATCATGGAGCAGTTCGCAGGCCAGGCACTGAACATAACCAGACCGGTCGAGCCGGGTTTTGAAGCGGTTCGTATAACGCCTTTTGTGCAAGAAGGGAGTGAGACGCGTTTGGGCCAGCCGCTAAAATTTTCCTTTGCTGTTCTGCCGGAAAAGGTCGTGAAGGACCCGTGGTTCGGGGTCTGCACGCACTTACAAACGACGCCCATGGAAGCGGCGGCCCGCGCCGGACTTGGCATGGTTCGCGACGATATGCCCTGGGCCTCGGTGGAAAAAGAGAAAGGTGTCTATCAGTTTCCGGAAAGTTTTGATAAGTATGTCGACCGTGCAACCGAGCTGGGACTGGAACCTCTCCTTATTATTAACTATGGTAATAAGCTTTACGACGAAGGAGATTTTCCGCACTCGGACGAAGCGGTTGCGGCCTATGCCCGATATGCCGGTGAGGTGGCGAAGCATTTTAAAGGGCGATGCCGGTATTATGAAATCTGGAACGAATGGACCGGCGGCTGTGGCATGGGCCGATGGATGAAGAACGCACACAATACGCCGGAGAATTATCTTAAACTGATTAAGGCGGCCAGTGAAGCGATACGCGAAGTCGATTCGAACGCCTTTATCGTTGGCGGGGGCGGCGACCACTATACTTACCATTTTGAAGAGATACAAAAAGAGATGGAGCTGGGCGTTATGAACTGGTGCGACGCCTACTCTGTTCATCCGTATATTTATCCTGCGAATCCGCGTGACGCGCAGATGAAGGAGAATATGACCAAAATCGTCGAGCTCATGAAGGCGAACGGCTGTGAGCATCCGCGACTCTGGCTGACCGAACTCGGCTGGCCAACCCACACGATTCTGTCGAAAGAAGAGGCTATACGTGGCTCGTCTTTTACTCTGGAAGATTATTCGGCGAGTATGCTCGTGCAGTCGGCGGTCGTCTATCGCAGTATTCCGGAAGTAACGAATTATTTTTGGTACGACCTTCAGAACGACGGAACAGAGGCAAAATATAATGAGCATAATTTCGGTCTTGTGCACAATGCAAAATTTCAATTTCAGCCGAAGGCATCACTCGCTGCGCTGGCTTGCGTGACACAAATTTTAGTCGGCTCAAAGGTGGACGAGAATCAGGATTTGACGACGGAAACGCGTACGGTCTATACGATTACCCGTCCGGACGGATCCCGTGTTCTCGTTGCCTGGACGCATGGGGACTCGGAAGACTTCCTGCCCGAGAACACGGTTCGCCGAGTGGGACTCTACGGCAATGAGCTAACCGGCGACGATAACAGCCTGACAACGCGGCCTGTTTGGTACTTCCTCAAATAATACCAAATTATTTGTTTATTCTGTTTTTGTAAATTTAGTTAAAGAAAGTGAAGAATGAAAATATCACGAGTGAAATACTGTGTCGGAATATTTTGCTTAATTGCAACTTTTGCATATCTTGCTCTGACGCTTACCGCGCAGACGTCAGCCGCAGAAGGTGATTTCTGGAATAACAAACTCTCTCTTGACGGCAAAGGATACTGGAAAAAACGTGTCCCGGTTGAGATCGTTAATAATTCGGAAAAGGTGTGGACCGGTGAGGGGATCTATCTTGCTGTGGGAGCGGAAAATGCCGGCGACACCGTACTGCCACTTCTGGGCGAAGAGATTACGTCGCTGCGGCTTTGCAATGAGACGGGACAGGAGTATCTCTTTGACGTTGTCGACTCTGAAGGGAAATCTGTGCGACAAGGAAAATTTTCTGAAGACATGAAAGTTTTTCTGCCGGTTATCTGCCCGGAAAAAGGAAAAATAAAACTGTTCTTCTACTTCGATAACGACCAGGCGTGGCGCCTTCCTGACTGGTTTAATCAGAACGAGAAGGCAAATGACGCGGAAGTGCAAAGGTTGCAAATTTCTGTTGCCCCGCTTGAAATACGTGAGTTGAAAGAAAATAAACTGGAAAAGCCGTATTCCGACGGACGGCGGTATGCCGAATTCTTTGCGACGAACGAATTTCAGGAAGAGCGAGACCTGCTGGTGAGTCTGCCTTTAGCCCAACTTGAAGCATTGTGGAGCCGGACTTTTGAAAATGGCGAGCTGGAACTGCGTGACAGTAGCGGACAAGTCATTGAATGTTTCTGCTGGGAAGAGTTCCTGCTTGCCCGTATCACAATGCCAGCACAAACGCGAGAGTATTTTTACGTTTCGGAGACCGGCGTGTCGTCGGAGCGTGTGCGCACGCGAACGATTGATAAAACGTTGGGCGAAGCGTTCCCCGGTACGATGATTCAGACCGTGGCTCCGGCTGCGGTGTCCGACACGGTCTTGAATGAAAAGGACGTTGCGGTGCCAGAGTCTATTATGAAGTCCAATCTTATTGCAAACGGCGACATGGAAGCCGCGCCGGATGAGCAGGGACAGGCACCATTTTGGGTCCCGCAAGGCCAAAATGAATCGACCGTTGGAAGACTCTGTGATCCGGAGAATACGGACTTGGGTCGTCAGGCACTGGAGTTGACGTCGCATGATACAAGTTCCGATCATTGGCATGGTTGGACCCAGACAGTAGATGTGCAGCCGGGCAACTATTTTTTAGGGGCTGTCATGGCCAATGGCGACGAAGTTCCACTGGTCATTCATTATCATCAGAAGACGGAACAGGGGCAGCTCGCTTCGGGCGGGATGGCCAGTGTTTTTTCTGAGGCCTCGGAAGGGGTATGGACTTTAATTTCCGGACACATCACGGTAACGCCTGATACGAAGAAGCTTGAAATTCATCTAACGAACAATGTGTCAGGAACCGTGCGCTATGACAATGTTTTTCTAGTGGGCATAGAACAGGCAACGTTCAATCGCTGCTGTGACGGACTAACGGGAATATTTCAAATTCCTTCCATACGCAAGATATTTCCGGATACAACTTTTGACACGAATTGCTATCAGGTAACAGAGACGAACCCGGCGCGTATTTCGGCCGCTTGTAATGAGAAGGAAATTTTGCAACTTGGTATTCGAACGGACGGGAGTGACCCGGAGCAGGTGAACGCTGTTCGAGTAAGCGTTTCTTCACCGCAGCTGCAAAACGCGGACGCTCAACTTCCGAAGCCGGAGGTCTGTGCGGTCGGTCTTGTTCCGGTCGATGGTGCGATGGGTTATAATAACATGCCGTATGAGCGAGGAAAACGGTTTATTCCGCCGGGGAATGGTTCGGACGGCTGGGCTGGATGGTGGCCTGACCCGATTATTCCAATAGCCAGCGCTAGTAACGAGACGCCGTGGCCGGAAAACAAAAAGTATGCAACTGATTCGCAGCTTCTGGCCGATTTTGGCAAATGCGGCTGCCTTGCCGTTTTACCCGGTAAGACGCGGACTCTGCTCCTGAAATTCAATATTCCGCAAGACGCAAAACCGGGTCTGTATTCCGGGAATATTACGCTTGGTAATGAGGCTGGGGACGCGGTGCAAACGGTTCCTTATACGGTGCAGGTCTTCGACGTGATACTTCCGGACCGGGAACCTTCGCACGCAATTTACGATGTGCGACAGACGCGAACTGTTTTTCCGGGCGAATCGCGGGAAGAGCAGTTTAAAAAAATTGCAACTTTTCTTCATGAGAATCTGATTACGCCCGATAAAGTTTGTCTTGAGCCGACGTTCTCCTATAATCGCGAGACAGGCGAAACGACAATCGACTGGACCGCGTTCGATGCCATGGCCGAATGGTATTTCAATGAACTTGGGGTCGATGTATGCTATTCGCCGCAACGATTCTATCTTTTTGGATGGGGACTTCCGCCGGGAAAGCGTGAAGGAGTGGAACCTTATGAAGGTACGTATCCCTGGGATGACGTCGATCGCAAAAAGTTGAATGCCGAATACAAAAAAGTGTATCAGAGTCAGCTCTCTGCCTGGTGGACGCACCTTAAGGAGAAAGGCTGGTCGGACAAATTCCGATTGTATATTTCGGATGAACCGTTTTATTATCGCGACACGATTATTGCGCAAATGCAGGCGTTATGCGATATGATTCATGAAGTGGACCCGGCCATTCCGATCTACAGCAGTACATGGCATCATGTCCCGGCGTGGGATGGTTATATTGACCTGTGGGGCATAGGGCGCGCAGGGGATGTTCCCGCTGCGCAGATTGAGAAGATCAAGGAGAACGGCGCGGACGTCTGGTGGACGACGGATGGCCAGCTCTGTTTGGATACTCCGTACTGTGCAGGCGAGCGTCTGTTGCCTTGGTGGTGCAGTCGATTCAATGCGGAAGCGTATGAGTTCTGGGGCTGCGACTGGTACACGTATAATCCCTTTGAGTATGGCTGGCATTCCTATATTCGTCAGTCGGACACGCCGGGCAAGGAGTATATGGTGCGGTACCCGAACGGCGACGGCTATCTGTACTATCCAGGCGATATGATTGGCCTGGCGGGAATCGTCTCATCGATTCGTCTGGAACAGGCGAGGGAAGGGCAGGAGGACGCGAAGTATTTTGCCCTGGTGAAAGAAAAGTTGAATGACGAGAATCTGACAGCGGAGACGAAGTTGGAACTGCAGTCGCTTTATGACGAGGCGATGAGTCTTGCTCCGATTCCCACGACGTGCGGGCGCTATTCGACGGAAATGCTGCCTGACCCGGATGTGGTGGAATCGCTACATTACCGAATTGGACTGGCGCTACAGAAAACGCGGTAGAAAAGACCGGAGTCGACCGCGGCGGCATAGTGCTGTTGCGGTCGTGATTCTTTTATGTACCGGGGAGCAGGAGATGGTCCCCGGTTCTGTTTTTTGCAAGAGTTTGTAACGCGACCGGCGCTATTCCCCCTTTTCCGTTACGACCATCCATGCAATCCAGCAGGAGATACCGGCCAGCACGAGTGCAACCGGAATGTCCATCATTAAATTCATCTGCTTTTGCAAAACAAGCATTTTTGTAAACATGTAGGCCATTATGGTAAAGTTGGCCGTAATAATGGCGATATTTTTGCGTTTCTTTTTGCCTTCTTCCGACAAGGGCTGGCGTGCGTGAAATTCTTTTTTCTTTTTAGGAGGCGTAGCGGCAACGGGAGCCGGCGCTGTCCCGGTTCCAGCCGCGGCGACCGGTGCGGTTTGAACCGCGTCACGCGGATAGTATTTCGCAATGGCGGCGTTGATCTGGCCCGGAACGGCAATGGCACAGCGAACCGGCATGTTAAACATCGTTTCCAACTGGGCAACCACGTCCAGGTCCAGCGACATAGGCGACGCCAGAATGAGCTTACCCATATCGGCCATGACCGGCACGAAGGAATATTGACGTGCCATGACCGGATTAATTTGCGGCGCGTAATATTCATCGACGGGCGTTTCGTCCAGATTAATGAACGGAAGCCCCTCCGACTCCGCAAAGGCGAGCATGACCACCTCCGGGGCCGCGAGTTTCTGCTGGATAACGGCCATCTCAAGACCAACTCCGACCGCTTCGGAAAATTGTTGGGCTTTTTTGAGCTGCTCTGGAGACAGAATGCGGTTCTCCAGCAGAATCTGGTCGAGTGTACGCTTCGTGCCAACCGGCGTACTTGTGGCCACCTGACGCCCGAGCGAATAATCGTATTCCTGCTTACGCATACGGTCTGTCAGGCAGAGCATGGCCTTGGCCAGTTCGTTCAGCAGAGCCTGCGACTCTTCTATGTATTCCCCGGTCGCGTATTTACGAATATGGGCGTTTAGCTGTCGATAGTGATTCCGGATCAGATTTGCGTCATCTTCGAACATCTTAAGTCGGAGAAGTTGATAATAGTTCAATGGACGGTTGGTCGCGTCGATTTTTAGCCAGTCGCGATAGACATCTATTTGCTCTTTTGCCATTTTTTTCTCTCTCTTTTGGGTGCCACGAAAAAACAGGGGAATTTGGACCATCAATACTCTATTATAACCCTAACCTTACGTTTTGTAAACGGGGCACCGGAACGTAGGGGGGGTTGTATGCGGCTTGTAAACAGGTTATACTTAAGAGACGCAACTGAAATGTCATTGCGTTTATTTCAAAATCGTTTTTTGTATCGGCTTTCGGGGGGGTGGATAGCTCATGTCGGATACGCCGATTATGTAACCTCTGTTGAGTTCAGTTTTTAAGGAGAATGGTGTATGACGCATTTAGCTTGTAGTGCCCGACGCTGGCGGATTTTTGCGGCGATTTTACTTCTGATCGTGTGTGCTTGGAGTTCTTTTGCCGGTGCGCAGGAGGACAACGGACTATTAAAGAAGAGCGGGACCTTGCAAGAGCCGGAACTCATGCTCAAGACGTGGCTTCTGGGCGAGATGGACAAGGCGGGCGCCCTTCGGGCCGAAAAATATGAAGCCGTGGAGACTTTGGACGATGTCGCCCAGTGGCAGCAGGAACGTAAAGACTTCTTCTGGAAGCAATTGGGTAAATTGTGGGACAAGACCCCGCTGAACGCAAAGATCACTGGTACGCTCGATAAAGAGGTCTATCGCATCGAAAAAATCGTTTTTGAATCGCTGCCGGGCTTTTACGTAACGGCAACGGCCTTTATTCCGAACGCCGAAAAGTATCCCGCTCCGTGGCCCGGTGTCCTGGAGGTCTGTGGGCATTCGGACAAAGGCAAAGCCTATGAACCCTATCAAAAGGGAGCGGCCCTTTGTGCGTCCAATGGCTTGTTCGTGCTGATTATGGATCCGATAGACCAAGGCGAACGGATTCAGTTTTGCGACGAAAATGGCAAGTCGGATTCCGTAGGAGTTCCGGCCCATAATCTGATCGGCTCAAGTTGCATTCCTTTGGGTCGCAATACGGCAACGTATGAAGTGTGGGACATGACCCGGGCTTTAGACTATCTGGATTCGCGAGAGGATGTTATTTCTGGGAACTATGGCGTCTTTGGCTGTAGTGGCGGTGGTACGCAAACTTCGTACATTATGGCTCTTGACGATCGCGTGGCCGTAGCGTCCCCTTCCTGTTATATTTGCGGGATTTATAATAACCTGACCCATGTTTTGGGTCCCCAGGACGCGGAACAGTGCCTATTTGGTCAGGCGGCATTCGGTATGGACCATGCCGATTATATTATTATGCGTGCCCCGAAACCGACACTGCTGTGCACGGTTACGGAGGACTTTTTTAACATAGAGGACGCATGGGAGTCTATGCGGCAGGCAACGCGAATCTATACGCGATTTCATTTATCTGAGAAAGTTGCGATCAATGAGGTTGACGCAACACACAGTATTCCAGCCGCGGCCCGTGAGGCGATTGTGCGCTGGATGCTCCGTTTTCTGGCGGGACGGGACGAAATGACGGTGGAACCAGACGATTTACCCATTTTGACGGAAGACGAAATACGGTCACTCCCGCTTCCGGGCATAGCCGGACAGGAGAATTTTCGCACTACATTTGACATAAATCGCGATTTGGCAAAGGAATATAAGCCACTGCGTGACGAGGCGTGGAAGGCAATGCCTCCAGAACAAGCGGCAGAGCTTGTGCGACGCACGGCAGGGATACGTCCGCTTGCAGAGGTTCCGGACGTCGTTGCCAGTAAGGTGGACGAGAGCGACGTGGAACAGATTTTAGCGTGTGAGCCGGGTATTTTCCTGCCGCTGGAGATGAATCGTCCTCTGGTTGCTGGTGAGACGGTAACGCTGTATATTGATGACCAAGGGCATCGCGGTGAGGCGGCGCAAGCCGTTTTGGCCGATGCGACTCGCGCTGCCTGTGCGGTGGACCTTCGCGGCTGGGGCGAGACGCAGGGCACCGGTTCCAACTATTACATGCATAATTTTTTCGGTAAGGAAGGAACGGAGTTTTACCTCGCCTATCTCCTGGGCAAGACGTATGTCGGCATGCGAACGGAAGACCTTCTGGCGACCGCGCGGTATTTAAAGAACGCGTATCAGGTGAAAATTCGACTGGAAGCGGACGGCTATGCCCGAACGGTGGCCCTGCACGCGGCCGTCGTCGAGCCGGACCTGTTCGACGAAATCCTTTTGCGAAATGAGGATACGATTACGACCTGGACCGCGTTCGTTGAAAAGGCGCCGACCTTTATTCCGTTAACTGACCTGGTACACGGTGCCCTGAAGTTCTACGACCTGGACAATTTGCTCGCGTCTGTTAAGGAATCAAAGTAAGATTGATACTCAAAAGTCAGGGGGCCACCTCGACGAGCTGACGTTCGGGGTGGCTTTCGCACATCCGTAGATGCGGATCTACTTCTCTATTAAAAATATAAATAAATTACGATAAACTATTTTGTGTGCACGAAAGTAAGATTTGCTTTCGTGATTGACAGTCGCTTAAACTCTGGTAGAATTGTCTTTTAGTTTGATCGACCATCCGGAAATTAGCACATCCAAAAAGAATCGTGTCTTCAAACGAGACCTGTCGTAGGTACAGGGGATTCCCCGGGTAGGGGAAGTTATGCGCTGAAGTGGAGGAACGCGTGGGGCAGTCCGTGGGCTGACCGGTAGTTTTTCTCTGGTTTCACGATGATTGTGTATTGCAAGCAACCGTTTTTCAGACGTCTGCCCGTAAAGGGGAGTATTGCTCTGGATCGTTGCTTGCAGGCTGTGCTAAGCCTCCGGATGGTGTCTGAGTGTACTCCCCTGTTTTTTTGGGGAAGTGCCAATTTCTGTTATTGACGATAGGGATTCCCATGGCAGACCAACCGCCTTACGCAGGCTCTGTACAAACGCTGACGATAAGAAACGTCCACTATTCATTTCGCTGGTGTCCCGAGGGCAGTTTTCTAATGGGATGTACGCCCGGGGAGTGTAAGCAGTACAATTCGGAGCCGGACGAAACAGACTTCGCCTGTATGGATATTCCTTTTTTTCCATCGTTCTCTCGCGATTGCGTGGCCGCGAGAGCGCCTTGGAATTTGTACGGGGGACCGGGCCGCGTCAACCGAAGGCTGGGAGCCTCAAGCGACGAGTGCTTTTCTGAATGTGGTGTGAGACGCGAGCGCATAGTGAACGGCTTTTGGATGCTGGAAACACCGGTGACGGAAAAAATGTGGAAGAGCATTATGCCCAAGAGCTGGGGGTATCAAGAAGGGGAAGATTTGCCGATTGATTGTGTCTCGTACGGTGACGCGAATCGCTTTTGCCGGAAATTGAATTTCCTGGCGAATTTTCCGGAGAACGCGATCCACCTGCCAACGGAGTCACAATGGGAGTACGCATGCCGCGCGGGGACAAGAACGCCGTATTCTTTTGGGACTCGTGCGACGGAGGAAGACGCGAATTTTTGTGCCCAGGGCAGGGACGGTGCCTCGCCGGTCGGACAAACGGAGCCGCGTCGAACTCCGGTACGTCACTACCGGGCCAACGGGTGGGGAATCTATGACATGCACGGGAATGTGAGTGAATGGTGTCAAGGACCCTCCTTTTTTAATTTTGTTTCGGGCGTTCGTCATCAAGTGCTTCGGGGTGGGAATTACGCGGATCGGGAAGGAGACATCAGGTCGGCCAGTCGAGCGTTTGCTCCGTTTCAGTCGCGGGATTTTGGCCTTGGATTTCGGGTCGTTTGGGAGTAGGAGCGGGCTACGAAATGAGGATAAATGACCTAAAGTTCGGACCGCAGGGTAAGGGGCAGAACAATAATGGGACAGCGTCGAATATGCTCACCACTGCCGACGACATTAATGCGTATGACGCAACTCCATCGGATTTCGTTGTGTTCCACTTCCATGGAGTGCATTGCCCCAATAGGGAGGTATAAAAAGAAGTCTTCCGTAACGGTTTGCCCGGTCGGAATGACGAGATTGTCCTGTCGGTACAGCGAGTTGCGATAGACCTCGCGATGGTTGGTTATCGTATCGGTCCCCTGCCGAAAACGCGTGACTTCCTCGCAGCAGACATACACTTCAAATTCGGACGCGTTCATGCGGCCGTTCTGAATCAAGGTCAGGCGATGTTTGCGACCGGGCACTACCGGGTGGTCGGAAATCTCCAGAATGGTAGGGCCAATAGCAAAGGCCGTCTTGAACATGCGGAAAATCCAGGGAACAAAAAGGAAGCCGATACCACAAAAAATAAGGGCGAACAAGAGCGTCAGCAGGAAGTCGAACCAGCCATGCTGCGTTGAGAAGAGGTAGATGGTCATTCCCCAGGCCATACCGTTCCAGAGGAGAGCCAGAAAGAGAATGGCGATGAACCGGAACATGGGGAAGAAAGCCAACGGCAGTCGAAACGCCAACTGAATGCCCGGACTTTCATTGAGCAAACTCTCATCGGGCACGGTCGGATACAGCCGGGTACGTTTTTGCAGGAGTGCCCGCTGCTCTTGGGACCGGAATCGTGAGCGAAAGAGCATAACGGTCCCGGCCGCGCCGAGAATAATCAAGGTGAGCGGTATTACAGAAAAGAAAAGCCCCCAAAGAATACCAGTTCGCACCAGAATCGCTTTTTCCGGACTGCGGGTCATATACCAGCATGTGACACGGTCGCCCTTTTTGTATTGCGAGAGAATCTGGCTTGCTTTTTCACGTGTGTAGATAAAGCCCTGTGCCGGATGAAGGGTGGAGCGGTCGAAGGCGTGAATCGCGTAGTGCGAATCGCCAACGGTGTACTCAACACCAATTTCCGGCCGATAAAAAATTTGACCGGAGCTGTTCGGGCGCGAATGCAAAAAACGGTCAACGACGGTCGCGCTACCTTTTTCGTAGTCCGTTTGTTCTTCCAGGACGCTCCGTCCCCATGTGGTCAGATGCGTTATGAGCAGGAAGACGCCAAGAGCGAACATACCTCCAAAGAGCATGAATTCCTGGAGTCGCCATTTGTTCAGCGGATGGCGGTACCAAGGGACTTTTGCGGAGGGTTGGACTTTGCTCATGGCAGCGGCTCCGGGGTAATTTCCAGCTGCGTTTTATTCGTGTCAGGAGTCGCGGGAGCCACCTGACGCTCCGACAGTGCGGGGACAAGGTCACTCCGCTTCCGATTGTGGAACCGTTTCATGGGCGAAATCTTGACCTCGCTCTTATGACCTTGCTCTTGTAACCATTTCACAAATGGAGACTTAACGGCAGGCGGAGTCACGCCCAACTGACGGCACATCGTATCCAGTCCGGCCAGCGCCGTCGGTAGTGACGAGATCTTATTGGAAATCTTTTTACCCAGTCCGGCCTGGTTCCCCGTTGCCGTGACCAGGAGCAGGTCGCGGAACCAGAGCAGTCGCGCAAGTTCGTCCTCCGGGTACACTTCGTACCAGGACGCGGTCATGACCAGGAGTTCGCCAAGCAGTTCGATTTGGCCCAATCGGTCAAGACCAAGCCCTTCGCGAAAATCGTTGTAATAATCCTGCCACCAGAGCATTTCGTCTGCCGTTTGAGCCAGAAAGCGTTCTTTGGCCGTCGGTTGCGTGTGGTCGAACTCTTGCATTTTGAGTTGAAACCAGCGTCGGGTCAGCAGACGAAGATTCTGCTCCGTCTTCGTAAAAGCGGCCGGAACAGGAGGCCAGAGCGGTGCATGCTTACTCAAGGCCAACCGATCCGTTGCCACGACTTCCCAACTCAAGGGAAATTCGCCTCGCGCTCGCGGTACTGGCAGGACACGATATTCACAGCGCCAAGGGTCGGTTGGGCCCAGCGAGTCAAGCCACAGGGCCACACGTTCGCCTCGTTCGACAGAATAGCGCCGCGACAGGCTTTGCACGAAGCCTTGCGAAGAAGGGGGAGCCGACTCCGCCGATACAGTTCCCGGCCCGAAGGTCGCCACATAGCGCTTGAGCAATTCAAATTGCGTCTCTGCCGTTTCCTCATCCAGGTCGCGGAAAACCAGCCAACCGGCCAGACGGTCCGGGTCGGCCTTATCGAGTTTTATGGGGGCCAGATAGCGGGACGCCCAGACGCCCAGTCCAATCGCAACGACGATAAAGACGACCAGACAGAAGATCATCAGCCGAAAGAAGATGCGGCATAAGCGTCGAAACGTGGTCGGCGGCGCAGGGGGCGCATTCCGACGCGTGGCATCCACTTCGTCCCATTTGGGCTCTCTCTTACCTTCAGACATGGTCTGACTTTCTCTCCTGATAAAAACTCCGACTATGATAATACGGTTATCGGCTTTGTTTGTTCGTGTATTAGGGGTCAAAGGACAGGAGTCATGCCTGTTTTTTCCGCTCCACCGCAGAAACGGGGGATGTTTCTTTTGTCAGAACGGTGTATAATAGGAATGTTGTGTCCTTACCTGATTCTATAGTATACTGGAAACAGAAAAAAAGTCAAATGCCTGCGCAAGCTACCTTTGTTGGATTTTTCCTATTTTACCTGTTTGCACTGTTATTGGAAGCCGTTTGCTTTTTTCGCAAACGTTGGTATTATGAGCGACTTACCCTGGCGGTCGTCTCGACGGGCGCCGTGGCTCAATTTATCTTCTTGCTGGCGGGCTTTTTTGGCGAGAATGAGCGTCTTTTTCCCGGGATTGGGGTCTGGTTTTTCCTCTTTTCCTGGATGTTGGTACTTTTTTTACTCTATTATTATATATTTTATCACAAAAAGAACTTTGGGCTCTTTTTTTTACCTTTTATCCTTTTTATGATATTTGCTGCGTGTTATCTGGATAAATTAAATTTTTCCGCGGCGACGGAAGGGCAGTTTCTCCGCGCGTTTCACGGACTGACGTTTCTCTTGGCCTCGTTATTTGTCTTAATGGGGTTTATTACGGGGTGCATGTACTTTTTGCAGTACCGTCAGCTGGGGCGAATTACGTCCTCGGGGCTTTTTGCCAGGCTATCCCTACCGAGTCTTGAGTGGCTTATGGCGGCCAACCGCAGGAGCGTGAAACTGTCGTTAATCTGCTTGGCGATGGGGATTTTTAGTGGCTTTTGGCTGGATTATAAAGGGGCATCGCTCTCCTCGGACGCGGTCGTCTACCCTCTGCTCGACCCGATGGTGTTCGGAGCTATTATCCTTTTTGTCCTGCTCTTTGGCTTTCTCCTGCTTCAAAAGCTGACGCCCTGGTGCCAGGGGGGGACTACCGTTGCCCTACTGACGATTGCGTGTTTTCTTTTTTTGGTGGCCGTTATTTCGGTGGGGGTGGTACGGAATACGCATTGGATTCGGTTATCGGACGTGGAGGATGTGGAGGCTGTGGAAGGGGAGTCGGAGCCGGCGAATGATTTCGGGGAGAAGAATGGCCTTCCGGGAGAGGAGGCGGCTCCGTGAGATTCCGCATGTTAGGCTTGAGTCATCAGACGGCTCCTGTAGAGGTACGGGAACTATTTTCCTTTCCCATGAGCATGGTTCAGGATGTGCTGGCCGATTGGTCGGACGTTTTTCCGGACGCTGAACTGGTTCTGGTCTGCACGTGTAACAGGACGGAGATTTACGTTGCGTGTGGAGACGGGGATTTGCCTTCGGACGAGGAGCTTTTTGACTTTCTTCAGCGGGAACGGAAAGTATCGCTCCCGCAGGGTAATTTGGCGTATTACAAGGAGAAATATTTCCGCACACTCGATGACTTGGCCGCCATAACGCATTTGTATGCGGTGGTTTCCAGCCTGGACAGTATGGTTGTCGGCGAGCCGCAGATTTCGTCACAGATCAAGTCGGCATATCAGAGGGCCGTTGCGGAAGGAACGACCGGGGCGGTTACGAATTGCGCATTTCAGTCCGCTTTTCGCGTTGCCAAGCGGGTTTTTACAGAGACGGAGCTGTTTCGGCACCGGGTTAGTATCCCGAGCATTGCGATTGCCGATTTTGCTCTTCGTATCTTTGAACGTTTAGGCGACAAGAGGACGACCATTTTGGGGGCCGGTGAAATGGCGCAGGAATCGGTTCGCTACTTAAAGGAGTGTGGTGGTCGCGAGATTCAGGTCTCGAACCGGAGTCTGGAAAAGGCGCAGTCGCTCGCGGATGAGTTTGGCGGGGGCGTTTTGCCTTGGTCGCGACGCGGAGAGTCGCTCCTCTGGGCGGACATTATCATTGCGGCCACTGGCAGTGACGAGTATATTCTGACGAAAGAGGATTATCGCCGAATAGCGGCGCAGCGCCGTTCACGTCCTTTGTTCATTCTGGATCTGGCTGTGCCACGCAATATTGATCCGGGCCTGAAAAATATATCCAATCTGTTTCTCTATACGATCGACGATTTACAGGCGGCCTGTGGCAATAATCGCAAGCTTCGTGACCAGGAGATACCGAAGGCCTGGCGCATTGTTGAGCAGGAGGCGGCCTCCTTTACCCGTGAAATGTCACGCCGCGATTCCGGACGAATTATTAGTGAACTTCGGCATGGCTGGAATGAAATCAAAGAGCAGGAGCTTCAGCGGCTCTTTCATAAGTGTCCTGACCTCGATGCCAAGACGCAGAGCGAAGTTCAGTATGCTTTTGACCGACTGGTTAACAAGATCCTGCACCAGCCGCTTGCAACGATCAAAGAGGAGACGGAAGAAGAGCGTCTGCCGCGACTTGTGGATGCGATACGCCGTATTTTTCATCTGGGAGAAGGGAATTAGTTGTGGAGCGTGAGTTAATTGAGCGAATTCGCGCGCAGGCGAAGCAGGATGGACGGCTGGAAGTTGGCATAGGCGACGATGCTGCCATCTTAACGAGGAGTGGTCGCTCCTTTGTTGTCACAGTGGACATGCTGACCGAAGGGGTGGATTTTCTTTCGGGTCAGGTTTCGCCCCGCTTGATAGGGCGCAAGTCGTTGGCGGTGAATTTGAGTGACCTGGCGGCAATGGGAGCGGAGGCGGATTCCGTTTTCGTGGCGGTTGCCTTGCCGCGGTCGCAGCCGGTGTCTCTGGCCGATGAACTAACGGCGGGAATTCTGGAGTTGGCTCATGAGTATAACGTGCTCCTGGCAGGCGGGGATGTGAATTGCTGGTCCGAGGGACTCGTGGTTTCGATTACGGCGATCGGGAAACGATTGCCGGAAGGGGCCCTTTTACGAAGTGCGGCCAGGCCAGGCGATGTCCTGCTTGCGACCGGCGGCTTCGGTGGCAGTATGCTCGGTCGGCAGTTCCTGTTCACGCCGCGACTGCGCGAAGCGGTTGACCTGGTGCGACGCTATGGCGTTGATGCCGGAATGGACGTGAGCGATGGACTCCTGCTCGACTTGAATCGTTTTGCAATGGAAAGCCGGGTCGGTTTCCTGCTCGACGACGCGTCCGTTCCGATACACCCTGACGTTGAGCGGGCCGCGATCTGTGTTCGCCGTGCGAATCTTCTTGTCCCGCAATATCGCACGGCTGCTGAAATTTTAAACTTTCGCAATTGCGTTCAATTCCCGGTTGCGGACCCGGAAACGATTTCGGAAGAGGAAATTCTTGGTATTGCCTCCTGGCTGTGCGGTGATGTTAATGATGAAACGGGCCTGTTTGATTACGACCCGCTCTTCCATGCGCTGAGCGACGGCGAAGATTTTGAACTCCTGCTGGCTGCGCGGCCTGAAACGGCAGAAGTACTGCTACGCGATCAGCCGCTTGTCTGTTACGGGACGGAGCTGACTCGATTGGGTGAATTCCTTCCGGAGTCGGCTGGCAGAAAGAGAAAGACCAGGAACGGTAATATCGTTACCGCCCAAGCTTGTGGTTTTCTCCACCATATGGAAGACATAAATACAAACAAATGAAATAAACGTGAATGGAAAAGGACTTGATATATGCAAATTTTATTAACGAATGACGATGGAATTTTTTCACCTGGTTTGGCGGCAATGGCTTCGGCCTTGCAAAAACTTGGCAATGTCTGTATCGCTGCCCCGGCAACAGAACAGAGTGGCGTGGGACAATCGATAACTTTTTTAAATCCGGTTACGGTCAAACGTTTAATCCGTGAGGAAAAATTCTGGGGCTATGCGGTTACCGGCTCTCCTGTCGACTGTGTTAAGCTCGGAATTGATAAGCTGTCCCCGGTCCGGCCTGACCTCGTTGTGAGTGGAATCAATAATGGATTGAATACAGGCGCTAACATCATCTATTCCGGAACCATAGCGGCAACGTTGGAAGCCTCCTATCAGGGGATTACCAGTGTCGCGGTTTCCACACAGATGATTCGCGACGGAAATACAAATCTTTTTGAATCGGCAGCGGAACTTGCTCTTGCACTGATTCGCAAACTTCTTGACCGGCCGGAATCGAAGGGCGAATTGTTTAATATCAATATCCCCCGGGTCGCGCTGGAGTATAAGAATGATCCGAAAATTGTTGTGACCGGAATGGATACCGGCGTCTATTGGGACCGGTACGAAGAGCGAACGGATCCCGCTGGCCGCGTCTATTACTGGCTTGCCGGACGTCCTTCATTTAAAGATATACAGGGGGAGCACGATATGGGCCTCGTGAGTCAGGGGGCTGTCACCATAACGCCACTCGACTTTAATCCGACGAAGCGAACCCTCTTAAAGGCTATGACAACGTGGGACTTCTCCGGCCCTGCCGCCGCTGACGCCGCGTCTGACTCCGAACGCACCACGCAACCGGATGAGGCGAATTGTGAAAATAAAACGTTTTTGAATTTTCGCATGGTCCAGGGATAGAGGAGTCGGAGCTTCTGAACGGATACCGCAGCCTCCCGACGAGAAGTCGCCTCGGATTCACTGCTGTTCGCTCTGGAGTGCAAGTCGAAAGCCAATGTATTCACAGCTTTGACGTGGCTTGCAACTGCTTCTCATGGCCACGCGGGTGCAGGCGACCGGATGATAAAAACTTCCGCCTCGTGTTACCCTCGCGGTTCCATGGCACGGGCCTTGCGGGTCCGTCGCTGGCGAGACGCTGTAGTATCCCTTGTCGTACCAGTCGGAGCACCATTCCCAGACATTGCCGAGCATGTCAAAAAGCCCCCAGGGATTCGGGCTGAAACTGCCGACGGGCGAGGTCGCCTTCCAACCGTCGTCGAAGGGAAAGCAGCCGGGAACCTGCTCTTCGGCATTGCTGGTCCATTCGCGGCCGCGACTGTTGAGTTTGCCTTTGCCGTCTTTTGTGTCATTGCCCCAGAAAAAATCTGTTGATGTGCCAGCCCGGCATGCGTATTCCCACTGCGCTTCTGTGGGCAGACTATAGCGATAACCGCGCAGCCAGGGCAGTAGATGCGCTTCCGCGTTAAGCCATTCAATAAAATGCAAAGCGTCTTCGTGGCTGACGTGAACGACCGGATTGGCTTCCGTCTGCTCAAAGCCCGGGCCCGGATTAGCCCAGTTTCTTCCTTCGACCGTACCCATACTACCATCGGTCTTCATACCGAAAGAGATTCCTGTCTGTTCTGCCGTTGTTTTATAACCTGTCATTACGGTAAAACGTCGAAATTCCGCAACGGTGACCAGCTTTCGGGCCAAATAGAATGGATGTGACAAGGTGACTCTATGACGCGGGTGCGCATCACAAAACCATTTCTCTTTTCCGCATGCAAATTTGCGAACGACCAGCGAAGGCGACATTGTATCGCCCATGAAAAACGTGCCAGGATGACACAGAAGAAAATAGTCTTTTTGCGTTGGAAAGAAAGTCAGATCGCTATCATCCTCATGAGCGGTAAAGCAGGTGTTTTTTGCGACCGTTGTTTTGAATCCGGAGTTAAGACTCAAGGCGCTTAGTCGTGCACGCGTATCGCAAATTTGTGGGGTCTCATGAAACATTTGAAGTTCCGCATCAAGTTCGTTAAGAATTGTTTTATCCGCGCTCAATCGTTCCAGGGACATATCAATTTCCAAGGCACGCTGTTCCTCATGCGCGAGTAAATCGTCTTTCCATTCGCTGGCTGTCCCTGCTACCTCGTGGAGTTCTCGCACAATGAGGAGCCTGTCACGCAAGGTGCTGTTGTTCAAGCATGACAATCGCCATTGGTTCAAAAGTTGCTCTATTTTTGTATTCGTGTTCATGGAAAATATGCAGTTCCTGTTTCGTTGTTTTATCTCATTGTGATTATTGGTGATTCGTGTCGGGCCATGGCGTACAGCAGCGGGACACCGACCCAAACAGGCGAAGCTCCGGCTCGAGACAGATTCGCGTTCTCATCCCCCAAATCGGAGTCTGGCACGCTACAATTTACGCCCGTTACACTCACCGGGAGAAAGAGAACATCAGTAGCAAAGGCACTTACCACGTTCAGGAACTCTGGCGCATATTCCGCAAAGAGAGCCAAAATGGCATCGGACACATCCTGCAAGATTCTCGAGTCGAGAGAAAGTTTTTTGCCTGTGCTTAGAACAGGGTCGTCGTTTAGATGTGCCTGAATGGTGTCGGGGAGCAGCGATTTCCATACATCGCACTTCGTTACAACGATAACCAGCGGCCGATCGTATTTTTCCATTGCCGACAGTCTTTGCCCCGTTTCGTTCCGATATTCTGCGCGTATCCTCTTCGCCATATCATTGAATACGGTTATCGGGTCGTCCAAAATTGTTGTATCGTTCATGTCATCTTGTGTGTTGAAGGCATCGGCTTGTCGAGCTGTAAGTAATGGACTTTGCATAAAGTGGAAATTTTGCACAGGGTCGTAAAAAAAGAAAAGAGCATCTCCGAGGCTGATAGAGCCTGATATCGTTCGTGGAGGAAATTCGGTCCCGGCCGGAAGATCCAGCTCGTACTGGTCATAGAGACAAATGGCATACTTCCGTGAAATATCGTCCGTCCGATTGATAAAATACAAAGCTGGGGTCCATAAAACAACGGGATGATCGCCTGGTGGAGCATTCTGATCATACGTGTCCATTTTACTGTCCGGGATGAAAACAGATTTAGCGATTGTTGCATCGCATGAATATTCAAGTTTTTTAATAGCAGGACCGGTTGCTCTGGTGGGGAATAACAGCTCAATCATACGTGCCCACTCGGTGCATAATTCGGAGCAGGACTCATGAAGTTCGAGACCGTAATTCTGAAGTGAGCGTTTCATCCACCAGACCATAGCGGTCAGAAAGAAGGTTTTTCCGGTGCGTCGCCCACCCGCTAGCGTGAGCATAAACGGTTGGGTTTCGAGATACTCCTGGTCGAATTGCAAATGACAGTGCGGACAGGCGACTGCCTCGCATTCCCGATTCTCGGCATCCAGAGCGTGCGCATCGGGAGTAAAATGCCGCGGTGAGAAGCGAATGGGTTCGTTTGGTACCCGGGCATCGCGACATTCGGAGTTCCGGTTCGCAACCCATAGTGTATCTTCGGCGCGGAATTGAGCCGCACAGTGGGGACATTTTATGTAAGTTCGTGCAGTTAACATAAATTGCAATTTCTTAAAATAGGTTGGTGGATGTTTCTTCATCGAATAAATCCGCTGGGAAGGAACGCCAGATTTCCTGGATACGCTGATTTGTCGCCGGGTCGAGAAGTGTTGCGTTCTGACTCAATAATTTTTCACACTCTTCCTTCGTTTTTCGGATCCGACGTTGATTGTCTGCTGTTTCCGCTTCAATAGAAGTTTTGTGTTCCAAAAGTTGATTTAATTCCCGGAGGCTTTCTTCTTGACGCGACTCGCATTGTTCCAGTTCCCGCTTGCGTTCCAGATAAGAGCGCTCATTTTCTTTGTATGTATTATATCTGAGACGCAGGCTCATTTCCGATTCGGCGAGCGAAGCAATCTGTTCTGACAGTAATGACGCTTCCGTGTTCAGCTCCTGCTGTTTTTTCTCCTGCTCCGCAAGTTGAACTTGTAATTTGCAAACTTCCTTGCGACGTTTCTCGAAGTCGGCGTTAAAATCGTCCTTTTGCTGCTGTAGTTTAAGCTTTGTGTCGGCCAACGTATTGTATGTATTCGTTAGCGTTTCGAGTGCCGTGATCTCCGAACGCAAATGAGCGTTTTCGGAACCGGCAACAGATTTTAGCGCTCGTGCAAGGCGTGTGGCGGCAGTCTTCACGCAGCCGCACTGAGCGTCATTCACAAGAGGTTTCAAGCCAAACGCGGAAGTGAGCAGGGCAAGCAAATCGGAGATCATTGCGTCTTGTGTTATTTTTGATAATCCTTCCGAAGAGTCAGGAGCGTGGATTTCGAACGGATTCCCGTCGAGCCAATAAAGTTGCGTATCAGCGGGACCTTCCATTTGCCTGGACTCAACGTTGTCACGCTGTAATGCCCAAGTAAGAATCGCGGTAACGAATGTCAAAACTCCGCTACGTAATTCCTCGTCGGTACCGCGTGTCTGTAGTTCCTTCAGCAGAGATTCCATTGTATTCACCGTATGTTCCTCTTTTGTCACGTTTGTTTTCATAAAGCATCACCCGGATTCAGATCGTTAAGGATAACCGTATCGGCGCCACTGTCGCGCAGGGAAAGATTGTCAATAATTTTTTCTGCAATTTGTATTATGGTCCGCGCATTGGCAAATGTACGTTGATTTCGCTGGTCTTCTATCAAGGTGATCAGGTGTTTTTCAATTTCCATCTCTTGTGAGGAATCGCAGTGGCATCCGTTGTTCCGCAAATGACGATACAAAATCCGGAGGCACTCGTCCGTTGTATAATCCGGGAAGTCAATGCAATATCGAATTCGGCTTTTCAAACCCTGATTCGCGTTCTGCATCATGAACGCCATTTCATCTTTGTAGCCTGCGAGAATCACGATTACATTTGCATTTGTTTCGCTGGTTATTTCCGATACGATTGTATCGGTAACTTCCGTAGCGTAGCTGTCGACCGCGGAATCGCGCGGGCACAATGCGTAGGCCTCATCAATGAAAATCACCTTGCCTTCCTCACGTGCCTGTTTAAACAGAGCGAGTACTTTGTCTTTTGACTGCCCCAGGTACGAGCCTTTCAGTTTGGTCGCCGATGTCTCCAGAATGTCAGTTCCCTCAATGAGTCCGAGAGCGTTAAAGACGCGCGACATGTATCGACCGATGGTCGTTTTGCCTGTGCCAGGTGGGCCAACGAATTGCATATTGTAGTTTGACCCTGTTGTCGCTTTACCAAGTTTCATATTGCGTTCAATGCGTCGCGCAAAGATACGAATTTGTTGTTTGACGCTGTCAAGACCAATAAAATTGGATGAGAGGTCGTCCAGAATCATGTCGATTGTTTCTTTACGCTCAATGCCAGGCACGGCTCGCTCGTTAATCTCGTCGTACTGACCCTGGGCGCCGGCGTTAACGATAATTTCCTGAGACAAATTACGTACACCACGCCCATTGGCGAATTTACCAAGGCGGTTTTTTTCCAAAATGTATTGACGGGCTTTTTCCGCTGCCGCAGGTGTCAAAGCACGTTGTGCCTTTGCCAGCGAAGCATGCAACATTTGCATGAGTTCTTCTGTCGTATAGTCGGAAAATTCTACTTTTCTGGAGAAACGACTCTCAATACCCGGATTAATTTTGTATATATCATTAAGGCGTTCCTTATAGCCGGCAATAATAACAATGAGTGAATCGCGGCGATCTTCCATAATTTTCATAAGGACTTCAAAAGCCTGTCGCAACCAGTCGTTGTCCGCAAAGGCATAGGCTTCGTCGATGAAAAGAACGCCTCCGAGAGCTTCGTTGATCTTCTGCTTCATGTTCGCAATGGCGTCGCCGGGATTATAGGGGCTGGCAATATCCTGTGCGGAAATTTCAATAAACGCCTGGGTGTCACACAAGCCGAGTCCATAATAAATTCGGCCGAGAATGCGTGCAACTTCCGTCTTGCCCGTCCCCGGATTCCCGAGAAAGATTGTGTGCAGGGAATAAGCGGAGGCAACTTTTCCTCTACGTTGGTCATGAAATTTCAGTTTTGCAATTGTTTGTAATTTGTCAAGTTGTGTGCGAACTTCTTTAAGGCCGATCATCTCGTTTAATTGATTCCGGGCCGCTTGAAGAACCTCGTTACGCTTATCGCACGAATCCTGGCAGAGCAAATCAAGAGAATCTGCTTGCGGATTGATGTTCATATTGCGACGAATAATTTGCGAAATGTTGTATAGACCATCACCGCGGTCGCCAGAAGTGCAAAGTTGGTTGTATAATTGCCGCGCGAGCAGTTCAGGATGTCCTGCCAGATTGTAGCGGCACTGAATTCTTGTCAGAAACGCCGCAATTTCGTGCGTATCTGGCGGACCGATGCGGACATTGGACGTCCAGCTGTGTAAATTACCCGTCAGATGTGCGGAGATTCTCTCGAATTCTTCCAGACGCGACTCTTTCACCAAGAGCAGGGAGCATGTGTCGATATGTCCAAAGCCGCCGGGAGGATTGGCCCAGTTGCGTAGTGTTTTTATTCGCTCAAGAGAGTCGGACGAAAGACTCCCGGAAGACTCATATTCCAGGAGATTTTCCGGATATTGAAAAATAATAAACGAGCGGGTAGTACTGGGAATAAGTCGATGGAGAATCTTATCGAAGAGAGCCGTTGTACGTGCGGCACTCTTAACCTGGTTGGCGGCGTTTTCCGTCTTGTCCGTATCGTCCTTGTTGACCGGTTCCTCTTTGCTCTGTGCATTATTTGCAAAGGAGGAGTCGTTCGCATCCCAGGGAATTCCCGTGTCGTCTGCTGTAGCGCGATCGACGATTTGTGAGTAGAGGCGTTCCATCTCCGGCCTGGCAAATCGTGGTTTTAACGTTGTATCAAGCGACATGATAAGGTCGTAGCCGAGTATTTCCGCGTAGTGGAGAAGAGCATTTTCCAGACCGCGACATATGCCAAGAGGCGAATTGATAAAAAAATAGCCGTCCAGATTACCGGTAACAAGGAATTGCCGGCGACCGTTTTTCACGATGATACGGGAACTGATTCTATTGCAATCGAATGCGGGAAGCATAGTTGAATCCGTTTATTTTTGCCTGGTGTGCGTATTTTTGCCTGGTGTGCGAGTGAACCTCATTTACGACTGACGTTGGCGCAGTGTCGTCTGCTCCTGGACTTTGATTTGCTGTTTTGTCATCGAGTTTGTATTGCGTAAGCCGCGTCCGCTGACATCGCCCCAATCCTGTATGGTTAAATCGACTTTGGATTTCAGGTGTTCGGCGAGAGAAGCGACGCGTAAGCGGCAGTCCGTCTCGTCGGTGTTGTTAACTTCAAGTTGCATTTCACCGTCCAGGTTGACGCGAAAGAACAAATTACCGTTATTGCCTGCTGTGTTGGCACGAATGGTCAGGTCGGCCAGACGGTGATTGGGTGCCACACTGGCGTTGGATGCAGAATCGTATCGAACGGCAGGGGTATCGTAATCCAACTCATGGAGTGCTTCCAGAATTGCCTTTGTTATAAGATTGCGACGTTCTGCCCGCATTTTATTTTCGTTAGCCGCGTTAAAGAGAGTGCGAAACAGAGCGAGTGATTCTTCCGCGTGTTCCTTCGCGGAATCGAACTGTTCCGTGCTCAATTCCTGCCGCGCAGATTGCATAAGGGAACTAGCGTGCTGGAGTTCGTCGAGGTCGTCGCACCATTGACGTAATGATTCCAATCCGAATCCGTCCACTTCCTCTTCCAGCGTTGTACACAGTTGCGTCGCTGCGGCTCGTTTGAGTTCATGCTGACGAATCTCCTCCATCTTCTGTTCAAGGAGAATGCGGGCGTTCTCAAATTCCGTATTTGCGAGTGTCATCATACTTTTTACATCCAGCATGAGGTCAAGAGCCGCGTTACTCTGCTTTTCCATCTCTTGCAAATTCGGACCGAACTGCCATATCTTATCGTATTTTTTGCAGACCTGTTCGTAGGAGTCAAGAGCTTTCTGAAAAAGCTCGTTCCCCTTATCCCATGCGTCGGAGGCGGCCTTGGGTAAGTCCGGAGAGGCAAGAATCGTTTGTTCATTCTTGCGAGCTGCCAGACATGCACTCTTTGCCGCTTTGTATCCTTTGTTCAGTCGTTTCCAGTTTGCATCGGCGGTCGCCTTTGACAGGCCATAGTTGAGCTGATAGGCCAGTTCCAGTAGTCCGAGTTTGGGTGTGCCACTCATTTTTTTGTCTCCCTTGGTGTTTCTTTGCGGGAATGTGGGTCCACGTTTGTCTTGTTGCTCACTGGGCCCGTTGTTCTTTGTAGTGCTTCGAGCTTCTGACGCCACAGACGAGCCGAAGTAAAATCGTACATTCTGTTATAAATACGCACGAGTAATTCACAGGCCGCCTGGTTTTTCGGGTCACACTCGAATGCGTGAAGGCAGTCCTCGCGTGCCGCGTCGAGTTGCTTCATGTAATAGAAGATTTCGCCGCGTAACTGACAGGCTTGAGCGGAATCCGGATTCCTGTCCAGATAAGCATTGACGTATTCCAGAGCTTTTTCGTCGTCGCGATTGGCATGACAACTTGCGGCCAGGTCGAGCTCTTGCTCCGCGGCCTCCTTCGTCCCGGCTGAGGCAGGGGCACGTTGCGTTCTATTCTTGTTGAGGACTGAATTTGCCGGTTGGCAGAGGCCAGGGATCTCATTGAGTTTGTTACGCAGCTGAACCAGTTCGGGGTAATCGGTCAGCGACGCGTCGCCGGCCTGTCGGAAGGCCTCTTCACAATCCTTTTTCGCCTGGTGTGGATTCCCGCTAAGGAGATGAGTAAGGGCACGTTGGTACAAGCAGGAGACAGGTGCTGCGGTTCCCAACTCCAGAGCGTGGGTAAAGTCGGACACGGCATGTTGCCAGTCGGACCGAGCGTGAGAGAATTGTCCGCGAGCCAGATAGATCGCGGCGTCGTCCGGGCACTCGCGCAGCGCTTCGTTTAAGTCGGCTATGGCGATCTCGTACTCCTCCCGGTAGGACCAGGCCAGAGCGCGTCGACAGTAAATTTTCCACAGGGGATAACCCCTCCCTTCCGCTTGTTCCGAACTGGATTTCAGACGCTCAATGGCTTGTGTAAAGCAGGCAATGGCGTTCAGATAATCCTTTCGGTCGAAGAGGTCCGAACCTTGGCGTAGAAGTATCAAAATCGAATCAGTCATGTTGGTCCTCGTGTGCCTGTGCGAACGTTAGGGTAACATTATTTTGTGCCAGGAGTGTGGTGAACCTGTTGAGAAAGGAACACGTTGGAACGCCACTAAGCGTGAACGTTCCATTGGCCGCAAGTTCGATTTCGATTTCCCGGCTCTTGGCGGCGTACCACACAGGCTCCTCTTCGGCGTAGCGGTCACTCAGGAAAAGGAATCGCTGGTTCTCCGAGCCACGCCAGCGCTGACCGAAATCCTCTTCCAGACGGTATTCACCATCAATGAGAACGTCTACATACTGCAAAACTTCTTCAGTCGCCGCCATTTCCAGGAGCTGTTCATAGCGATAGCCGGAATATGCCAGCACAGACAGTTCCGAATTCATCCGCACAAGCTTAAGAAAACGCGCTAACAGAGTGAGGGCCTGTTCAAAGGGTTCGCCCCCGGAGAGCGTGATTCCTTCGATACCCTTATTGCCAAGAACCCAATGCGCAAGCTCATCCGGCGATATAAGTTCAACCGGACCGGCGCCTGTGCCCGTATCGGCTATGCAGTCCGGGCAGCGTCGCGAGCAGCCGGCGAACCAGATGACACTTCTGGTTCCGGGCCCAAGTACATTGCAAAACGACTTCTTGCGGCTGACGGACAGCATAATACCCCCCACACAAAAAAACTTTTCGGTCGTAAACGAGCTGCCAGCGCGTAATCCGAATTCCGGTCTGTTGGCAGTGCTAAAACATTCTTATTGTACCGCAAATAAAACGGCCTGTCAAGTCGGTTTCTTTTCCTGCTCCGGATTGGGGGTGCTGGGCTTCTGTTTCCGTTATTGCTGGGTCGGGGCCAGGTTGTTTTTGGGGGCACCTACAAGTCCAATTCGGAAATGGATATTGTTTCACCGGTGCGTGAGAGGAAAGAGAGTTGATCCTTACCCGTGCGTGGGCCGCGCGTTAACCCGCCTGCCGGATGCGTTTTTTCGTCACAGGCTTGAACGACCTCTTCGTGGCAGATGCCGCAATTCATTTGCGTATTGCAGTCTTTGGCGTCGCCTTGGGGCGAATGGCACGCGGTACAGGACGCGGCCGGTTCGGCCGAGGCGGCGAATGCGCACACGACATTGTTTTGACGACTTTGAAAATAGAGATTGAGCAATTCAACCGTTTTAACAACGCCGTCGCAGACGAGCCGTTTACATCGTTCTTTACGCCTTGGCGACTCTACTTCCGCGCCAGATTCCTGAAGCCAGTGTGAGACGGAAATATGGCACAGAGGAGATTCCGCAATGGAGCGTTCGATCTCGCCATGCTTCGTCTGACTCGGTACAAAGACAGGCAGTTCCGCCGTCTCGTACCAACTGAAGAGTTCGCGTGTCATGGCGGCCGCGTCTTTTCGGTCACGAACGAAGAGTGAGATCGCAGCGGCGCACCCGTTGAGAATCCCGCATAATGTGCCGTAATCATGGACCCCGCCGCGGCCGTAGAACATCATGTAGTAGGGGAATTGGTCGTAATGCGAGGCTTCCCGTGGGTCTTTCTCCCGGCGTATGAAACCGACGCCTTCGACCAGAGCACGAAACGACGCGTACATGCAACTTCCATCCGCGTACAGCGTATAGGCCCGTTCCGCTGTGGCCACGGGGTCAAGAGATTCGTAGTTCCAGACAAAATCCTCGCACGGCTCTGCTTCTTCCGCACGTGCAAAGGTGCCGGCCAACATTAAGGAGCCAAGGGCAACGGTCCCTTGTGCCAGTAAATCACGTCGTTTCATTCAAACGGTTCCTCAAAACAGGGTTAGGACAGGAATGGTGGTTAAAGGGAGGGCAGGCAAGCGAGCCCTCTTTAAGAAAAAAACTCATGAACGCGGACCGGGTTAGCGGACCAGGAGCGACCAGGGTTGTGTCCAGGCGCCGGGCCGCGGAACGACCGGCTCCTTGTCCTGAAACTGCGGTACTTCATCGACCGTGGTTATTCGGGCGCGGACGTAAAGGTCGTCGCTCTGGAGTGTGTAGCTTGCCTCAAGGCCTTCGGACGACTGAAAAACGCGCCCGACTTCCGGAGACCAGGTCGGCATGACTCGCACCGGCTGATTCTCTTTTGCCGGGACCTCAACTTCCGTTATGGTCAGATCGGCGCCCTCTCTTGTACCCAGGAAGTCGATACGCACTTTACGTCCGTCGAGAGGCTTAACCTTAACCGCGAGGGTTCCGGATTTGCGGTCGAACGTAATCTCCTCGAAATCAAGTCCGTTGGAGGCATAGAAATCGCCCTGATTCATGGCCTGGAACAGTGCCGGGAAGGTTAACTCGCTGGCGCGAACGACCATCCAGGCGCGGGGCGCCTCCCGCTTATAGGAATGTTCGTCATCTGTTCCCGTTGCCAGCAGGAGTTGCTGACCCGCCTTGACACGATACGCGTTGACCAGGTCCCAGTAGGTATCGGGGGTCCAGCCGGACTCAGCCTTGGGGTAGGACAGCCCGTTATTATTAATTTCAAAAAATCGAATGCCCGCATTATTAATAAGGACACGCGGGTCCACATCGTAGAATCGCCATATCGGATGATTCAGGGTGAACATGAATGGTTCGCTGTTCTCCTTAAAGAACTCTTGCCCGTACTTGAAATTGGCGTCGACCGTTTTTTGCGGATTCTCTTCCGCAATGTAGGGAAAGAAATTACGCACATTGATGAAATTCATGTGCACCTGATGGTCATCGCGACTGGCCCCCGTCTGCTCAAAACCGGGAATAATAAGGAATTTTCCAGGCTCGGAGAATTGTTGGTCGAGTTCATCGAACGGAGTCAGACGGCAGAAGGTTCGTCCTTCTACGGTCTTTATTTTAACGGCGTCATTACCGAATTTCTCCCGCATCTGGTCGATCTGTTTCTGGTTCAGTTGTGCCCAGCCGTTAGAGTCAACGATTTCTTTCCAGCGAGACGTTTCGCCGTCAAAAGGAACGAGGTCTTTGGGCGGTTCACACGAGCCACACCAAGCGGAGAAACGGAGTTCATCCGTCTGAAACGTATTGTGGTCGGAAGTGCAAATAAAATGGTAGCCATGCTCCTTATACCAGGCAATGACCCATTCCGGGAACGGTTTGCCGTCGCTCCATTGGGTGTGCAGATGCAGATTGCCGCGATACCAGTGCGCCGAGGGTTCTTCCTGGGCAGGTGTCGAAGTCAGAGGCGTAGCCAGAGCGGCGCCCAAGGCGGAAACAGACTTCAAAAAGAGTCGACGATTCACGTTTTTCATAGAGAACTCCTTCTTGCTGTAAAGAATGATTATTTTTCGAATTTTTCAATGGGAGGCGGGGCTATGGTCGCGAGCAGTTTCTCAATGACCGCTTCACTTCCCATGCCTTCCGCCTGGGCTTGAAAATTCGTACTAATCCGGTGTCGAAGTACGGGTATGGCGACATTTTTTATATCATCGACGGAGACGCTGAAGCGACCGTCCATGGCGGCCATGGCCTTGCCTCCTTGAATCAGAAATTGTCCCGCGCGGGGACCTGCTCCCCAGTCGACGAGGTCGCGAACGAAGTCCGGGGCACTGGCGTCGCCCGGACGCGTCGCGCGGACCAGACGTGCTGCGTATTGGATTATATATTGACTTACCGCGACCGAGGCGACCAGGTCTTGCAGGTTCGCGATGACCTTTGCGTTCAGAATCTTGCGGACCGCGGGTGATTCCCCACGCGTCGTCGCCGAAAGAATTTTCTCCTCTTCCGCTAGTGAAGGATAGTCAATCTTTATATTAAACATAAATCGGTCGAGCTGCGCTTCCGGGAGCGGGTAAGTTCCTTCCTGTTCAATCGGATTTTGCGTGGCGATAACGAAGAACGGTATCGGCAGTGGCCAGGTAACTTGTCCTACGGTTACCTCCCGCTCCTGCATGGCCTGCAAAAGAGCCGACTGCGTCTTCGGCGGCGTTCGGTTGATTTCGTCGGCCAGGAGAATATTCGTAAAGACTGGGCCACGAACGAACCGGAAATTACGGTGTCCCTGCTCATCTTCGTCAAGAACATTCGTGCCGGTTATGTCGGACGGCATGAGGTCGGGCGTAAATTGAATGCGCTTGAACTCGACGTCAAGGACGCGAGCTAACGTACTGACCATGAGCGTCTTGGCCAGGCCGGGCACACCTTCGAGCAGACAATGCCCGCGAGTGAATATTGCCGCAATAATCTGCTTAAGGACCGGGGTTTGCCCGACGATGACTTTCTGCAATTCTTCGTGCATGACCTGACAGGTCTGGCCAAACTCTGCCAGGACGTTACCCAGGGTTCGCGTCTTCTGACTTCCACTTGGAGTCCCGGCGGGCCGCTGCCCTGGCTTGACATGGGTGACCGACGGTCCCTGCGATGGACCAGGCTGGACCGGCGGGGCGGCCGGCGCGTCGTTCTGCTGCGTCACGATCTTCTCCTCAATCAGTTACTCTTGACCTTATCGGGTAATACTGCTACAATGTTATTGCCCAGTTCCATTATAACCTATTTTTGTTGGTACGGCGATATGGGTAGCGGCAAAAAAACCAAAATAACGGCCAGTTTCATGATAAGAATGAGTTTACTAAATATGCTATTTTTACTAAATTATACATTTCGTGTATATAAACTCCTTTTATTCTGCGCTTTTCTAGGGACTCTTGCGACCGTCGCGTCGGAAGAGGCCTGGGGGGCTGACCCCGCGTCCGTCGTGGGCGATATGGCCACCGGAGGCGTCGATTTGTCGCCCGAACTGGTCCAGAAGAGCATTGATGAAGGCGTGGAGTATTTACGTTCGCGTCAGAAGAAGAACGGTTCATGGGATGAGTACCCGGGTTATGAGCCTGGCTCGACGGCGCTCTGTACGCTTGCGCTACTTTCGTGCGGTCTGACGAAGGATGACCCGAGTGTGGCCAAGGCGCTGGATTATCTGCGCACCCCTCTTCCTGCCAGTCAGTATCAGACGTACCCGATTTCGCTCATGACCATGGTCTTTGCCCTGGCGGACCCGAAGCGGGACCTCGTCTTGATTCAAAAGAACGTCGATTGGCTCATTGCGAAACAATTTCGCACGAGTAACGTTTTTCGCGGGGGGTGGTCCTACGTTGGCGACCGTCCGGAGTACGATTTGGTGGACAATTCGAATTCTCAATTTGCGATCTTAGCCCTTTTCGAGGCGGAACGGGCAGGAGTGCGTATTCCGGAAGAGGTCTGGACGCTTGCGGAGGAGTACTGGCTGGGCGTGCAGAACAAAGACGGCTCGTGGGGGTATCGGGCCTCACTGGCGAATCTTCAGCTGGGCAACAGTGGTCTTGGAACAGGGAGCATGACGTGCGCGGGAATCGCGGCGCTGGTCATAACAGGTGGAGTGCGTGCCCGGGGCGGTGCTGCGGTCGACGGCGAACGCATTCTCTGCTGTCAAGAGAGCGAGGGTAAGGTCGTCGACGGGATTAATAAAGGGCTGGACTGGCTGGCGAAACATTTCAGTGTGCAAACGAACCCCGGTACGACCGCCGAAATCGATACGTGGGTATTCTATTATTTATATGGTTTGGAGCGGGTTGGCCGGCTCACCGCCAACCGGTTTATTGGCGACAATGACTGGTACCGTGAGGGAACGGACTTCCTTTTACGCCGGAAAGGCCTGTTTGCCAAATTTTGGAAAGCGCAAATTGATTTAAAGGAGAATCATTCGGTATCGACCGCGTTCGCGCTGCTGTTTCTCTCCAAGGGGCGCCGCCCTGTACTGGTGTCCAAGTTAAAGCCGATAGACGACGCGACCTGGAATTCGCACCCGAACGACCTGCTCCATCTGACGCAATACGCGGAGAAGCAGTGGCATCGTGATTTAATCTGGCAAATTATCGACGGTAGCAAGGCAACCACGAACGACCTGTTACAGACGCCGGTCGTCTATATGTGCGGGACGAATTCGCCTGTTCCCCAGGACGGGACGAAGAAGCGAAAACTGGTCGCGGCACTGCGTGGCTATCTGGAACAGGGCGGGTTCCTGCTCGCGGAATCACTCGACGGCGATATCTCCTTTGAAGCGGGTTTTCGTGACCTCATGCGTGAAGTACTGCCGGACCAGGGGAATGAGTTACGCCTCCTTGACGTCGACCATCCCATCTGGAGTGCCGAGCGACCCATTGACCCCGCTTTCTTACGCCCTGTGTACGGAATTGATTTCGGGTGTCGGACGAGTGTCCTGTTTCTGCCCCCTTATGAGCCGGAAGAGGGGGTTACGCCGTCGGTGAATGAGGTTCGGCCGTCGCTCTCCTGTCTTTGGGAGCTTGGCCCGGACAACGGTCGCAACGGGACCCGCCCCGACTCTGTTAATCGTGAGGTCAATGCTGGTCTCGACCTGGGCCTGAATATTATGGCCTACGCAACGAATCGGGAACTTAAGGTCAAAGAGGGGCGACCCAAAGCGCAGCGGGAAGTGGCCTCTGCCCCGAGGTCGACCACGACGTTACAGGTCGCTCTGCTCAACTTTTCCGGAGCGGGCGGCTGCGCAAGTCGTGCGATTCCTAATCTTATGCACATTCTCAACGATGAACTTGGTATCCCCGCGTCGAACCTTGTAACCCGGGTAGAGCCGGGTGCGAAAGAGCTTTTCGAGAATCCTGTTCTCTTTATGCACGGGCGAACGGCGTTTCATTTTTCTGACGCCGAACGGAACAATATGAAGTTGTATATTGAACGAGGCGGTTTCCTGTTTGCCAACGCGCTGTGTGCTTCGCCGGCGTTTACGAAATCATTTCAGGAGGAGATGCGAGCGATTTTTCCGGAGGAGACACTGACCGATATTCCTAAAGACGACCCTTTGTACACGAATCGTTATGGCGGTTTTTCCATCGAAACGGTCAGTATGCGTAAGGCCATGCGTCGTCAGGGACGGAAGATGGAGTCCGTTGAGAGTACATCGCAGCCGGAGCTTAAAGGGATCAAGAGACAAGGGCGCTGGGTCGTTGTCTTTTCGCCTTATGACGTGAGTTGCGCTCTGGAGAACAGTTCCGGCCTGGAATGCAGTGGCTATACGCACCAGAGCGCGTTTCAGATTGCAGTCAATGTTGTCTTATACGCCGTGGAGCACCTCTAGCCGCTCGGATTGTTATCGAGAGTCGGTCCGAATCAAGCCGATAGCGGGGAGAGAGCCAGAGGGCATGAAAGCCCTCTTTGTCTGTGGCCTTGTGGAGAAATATTCCGCGGGCTTAGTCGAGCGAAACCGGCGTATAGGGGAGGTCCCAGGCGTCGGCAACGGCTTTAAAGCAAACTTTTCCGTCGAGAATATTAAGCCCTTTCATGAGGGCCGGATCGTCCTGACAGGCTTGTTTCCAGCCCTTATCCGCAATCGCGAGTACGTAAGGCAAGGTTGCATTGGAGAGTGCCTGCGTCGACGTACGCGGGAACGCACCGGGAATATTGGCCACACAATAGTGAATAATGCCCTCTTCGCTGTAGACCGGATGATCGTGCGAGGTGGGACGCGACGTTTCGAACGCGCCTCCCTGGTCTATTGCGACGTCGACCAGAACGGTTCCCGGCTCCATGAGCGAGAGCATGTCGCGTGTAATCAGTTTGGGGGCTTTACCGCCTGGAATAAGAACGGCGCCAATAACGAGGTCGACCGCGGGCAGTTCCCCTTTAATATTCTGGCGGGACGCATACAGGGTGTGCACATTGGGCGGGAGAACCTTTTCCAGCCAGGCCAGACGCGGTAGTGAGATATCGCATATAGTTACATCGGCGCCAATGCCGGCGGCGAGAACCGCAGCGGCTCCTCCAACGACTCCGCCGCCCAAAATGAGTACTTTTCCTCGCTTAACGCCGGGAACACCACTCAAGAGAATCCCTTTGCCGCCCAGCGGTTTCTCTAAATATTGAAGTCCCGTCTGGATCGCGGCACGCCCAGCCAGTTCCGACATGGGAATCAGGAGGGGAAGGGAATGGTCCGCCTTTTCCACGGTTTCATAAGCAATGCAGACGGCGCCGCTTCGCATCATGGCCTCGGTTAAGGGCTGGCAAGAGGCGAAGTGAAAATAGGTAAATATCGCTTGGCCCGGGCGAATTCGCTTAAATTCTTCTTCCAGAGGTTCTTTAACTTTGACGATCAGGTCAGCCTGGCGGAAGAGTGAGTCGACGTCGCTGGTGATTTCCGCGCCGCTTTCCTCGTAAGCCGCGTCCGTAAAACCACTGTTAAGGCCGGCTTCCGTCTCGACGATGACATGGTGCCCGTTGCGTACCAGTTCCGAGACGCCCGACGGCGTCATGGAAACGCGAAACTCATTATTCTTTATCTCTTTTGGAACTCCGATAATCATGGGTGACTTCCTCTCTTGAAGGGTTGTGTGCTTGTACAGGATTCACGCCCGTACCTGTTCTCCGGCATTCGGGCGAAGCTTACGAAAAAACTTTGCTTAATTATAATGTCAACAATGGATTTCCGGGAGGGGCAATGGAGCAAAAAAATGGGAATTTTAGGGATATAATAAAAATATAAAAATCATAGGATATTACATTAATAAATAAAACAAACATCTATTGTTTCATGAAGTGAAAAGGCCATGAGGAAAAGTAAAAATATCTTTGAAAAAAAGGGGAATCCATCTTTATCTCTCTTGAGGTTTGTAGTATACTGGAATAAGTATGAACTGCCGAGGGAAGCGGACAGACATCCCGTCTTGCCTTGGCATTCCAGGCCGCTTTTGCAATCAGCTAAAGGAAAACGTTTGATGACCCATTTAAAATCCAGTATGTATGTCGGCATAGTGTGTCTTGCCGCGCTCTGTTCGGTTGCCTTTGGGCAAAGCTATCGGGAAGTAAAGGTGGACGGTGCGTTAGCCAATCAGAAGGATGCCCTTTTCAATTCGATACGAAGTGGCAACGTCAATGCAGACGAGCTGGAGACGTTTCTGAAATCGTATTATTTAGGCCGATGGACGGTTGTTGACAATGCCCGGGATCTGCACGTGTATCGATCCGAGGCGCAGAATGACTTTGCCAGCCTTCCCGCGGAAGCGAAAGCGGCTTTTGGTGCCCCGCTCGTTAAAATATTAACCTCTTACGCGGCCAATAAAGAGTGCTATCCGGCGTGCCGTTACAATGCGGTCTTGACTCTTGGCATGCTTGATGAGACGCCGGCGACCGGTGAGACTCCGTCCGTCCCTTATGCAGGCGTTCTGAAAAGATTGTGTGATTTCTGTGATTCCGACAAGATTCCGCTCCCGGACTACGTCCGCTTGGGGGCCTTGGTCGGCATTGTGCGTCACGCGTCCTGTGGGATAAAGGATGAGACCATGAAAACGGCGGTGGAATCTCTTTTGCTGAAAATTCTCACGCCGAACTACGCCAAGGAAAAGAACTATCGCAAGGACATTATGTCCTGGTTTCGGCTCAAGGCGATGGAAGGACTCATCGGTTTGAAGTCGGCTGCGGGTCCCAAAGGGCCGAACGAAGTGCTCGACGCCTTTGTCGCTTTGATTAACGACAAGAAGGAGAGTGTGGAAGTACGCTGCCTGGCCGCTCGCGGAATTGGTGCCTTGGACCTGTCGGCTGTACAGAATTTCGACTTCATTACGTTGTCAGAAGACCTTGCCAAACTCACTCGGGATTTCTGCTCTGAAGAACTTAACTATATTGGTACCGAAGCGTTACGCGACCAGATTAAAGGTGGTTCCTCGACCAGCGGTAGTTTCGGCGGCGGCATGATGGGCGGTGGTATGGGTGGCGGAATGGATCCCATGGGGTCCCCCACTCAAACAATGGACGACGTTTCCAAGGCCAAAGTGGAGAATATTATTGCCCGTATCAAGTTTGACCTGGATTCCGCCAATCAGGCGATAGCGGCGGTTAAGCCCGTTCTGACCGCGGAGCAGCAGGATTCCATTGACCTGCTCGACGAGACCCTGGCGGAAATCAAGAAGACCATGAACTACCTGGACAATGGTCCTGACGCCGTTGGTGCCACGCCGACCACGAAGCCGACCTCACGCGCTGTGCCACGAAAGAAACAAGCCGCGGGTCCAACCGGTCCGAAAGTTGATATTCCCATGATCAAAACGCACTTGGAGGATCAGGTCATTTTGTACAACGAACTTTTGGGTATTCCAAGTTATTGAGTGCCTATGGCCGCAGTTACATCCGACGCTATTGTCTTGAGAACTACGGACTTTAGTGAATCGAGTCTCATTGTGACTTTATTCACGCGGAAGTATGGTAAAATAGAGGGAATAGCAAAAGGGGCAAGACGGCTCAAAAATCCTTTTGAGTCTGCTCTTGACTTACTCACCCAAATTAGTGTATCATTCATCATGAAGGACAATGGTACGCTGGATTTGTTGACCGAGTCGAAGTTGCGTAAGCGATTTCGTCCGCGAGCGAATAATTTGCCAGGGCTGTATGCCGGCTACTATGTAGCGGAGTTGACGAACCTCATGACAGAGCCGGGACTACCCATTCCGGAATTGTACGACGAGGCGGCAGAAACGTTAAATCGTCTGGAAGTGGGCGGGGGGATAAACCACCGTCTTCTTCGGTTCGAATGGCGATTGCTGGAGCTTTCGGGACGCCAGCCAAGTTTGCGCCATTGTGTGGAATGTGGTTGCGAGCTTGACCTGTCCGACCTGGTACGCGGGAAGGAGCGGGTCAGTTTTGCCTTGAATGACGGCGGGGCTTTGTGTCCGGAATGCCGTCGTCAGGGCGAGTTTCATGACGTTGCGTCGGTAACGGCGTCAACGTTGAGTTTTCTCGATTCGCTTGCCTGTGAGCATGAGGGCCAGGAGGCGGCGGAACCGGCGAAACGAACCTTGGGTGAGGCACGCGGGTTAATGAACCGATATCTTTGTGATTTGCTGGGGCGTCGCCCTCGCATGCACAACTATATGCGTTTGATTACCTCCGCGTAATGGTGACTCTCCCTGAAGAGCGACGAACCAACGCCGGGTGTTACGCCGGGTATTATTTCACCGACGGGAGTCATAAGACGTTCAGAAGCGGTGGTCGGGCGAAAGTCGTTCCGAGCAAAGAAGTTTTTTGGAAGAGAAGAAGGGGACAAGGATGTCCGGAAAAGATAATATACAACGAGGCTTTGCCTGTCTGCTGACGCTCTGTTGCGCAGGCATGTTCACTCTTGGCTGTCAGGCTCCGGGTACTGCTGCCCGGGGAGCCGACGTGCGGGGGCAGACGCCTCTGACCGGCGACCTGTTTCCGCAAGCGGACGCCGACGCGGGGCAAGACGAGAGCTACACAGTTCCGCAACGGGTCAACGGGTCCATCGTTTCTGTACCACGTCGCAATCGGGAGTCTATTGTTGACAAGGAGGAGAACGAACAGAAGCTGACGGAGCAGTACACGCAGTGGCAGGATGAGCAGAAGCAGAAGAAAGCGGAAAAGATTCCCTCTTATTTGCGCCCGTTAACGGACGACCGCAAGGTGTTTAGTGACCCCAACAGTCCGTTTGCCCGGCAGGTACGCCAGGATAATGAGCGCCGGTTTGTCCGCCAGATTACGGCGGCCGACCTGAATATGATGTCCAACGTCTCTTCGACGCGCGAGCTTATGGACTGGGAGAAGGAGCAGGATTTGCCCATCGACTGGTCGAAATATTCCGCAAAGGGATTGTGGACGAAATGGCGTGATGCGCTCGGTATGGGGCCTGACGAGAAGGAAGCCATAGCTCTTATGAAACAGGCGTGTCAAAAGCAACTGGCCTATGAGGAGACGAAGGAAGTCAAGCAACTTACAGAAGCGGCGGCGCTCTACGACAAAGCGGGCAAGAAGTGGCCGGAATCCGTTTTGGAAGAAGATGCCTTGTTTCATGCGGGCGACTGCTACTTCTTTGCCAATAATTATACGAAAGCCCTTGAACGTTATCGTCAGCTGGCGACCCAGTACACGAATTCCATACTCAAGCGAGACGCCATGTTACGGCTTTACGCCATTGGTCAGTATTGGGTTCGCTGTTCGGAGGAAGAAGGAGTGGGGGTGAACGTTTCGGACAGTAAGAAGCCGCGATTCAGTTCTTTTGCCGGCGCGAAAAAGGCGTTTGAGACGATCTTTTTGAACGACCCGAGCGATTCCGGACTGGGCGCCGACGCGCTCTACGCACTGGCTAATGCCTATATGCGTCGCGGGGTCGTCCAGGGAGACGCCTCGTTTGAGTCGGCGGCCCGATATTATCGGCAGTTGTACGAATTTTACCCCGCGAGTAAATATGCGGAAAAATCCTATCAGTTAGCCATGCTGGCCCTGCATAAGTCGTATCGCGGCCCGCTTTACGACGACACGCCTCTGAAACAGGCCAAGGAAATCGCGGAAGCTGCCAAACGGACCGGACGGGGCGACCAGGACCTTATTGCCGAAGAACTGGAGTCCATTCGTAATGAACAGGCGGTTCATTTGTGGACGCGGGGGCAGTACTACGAAAAGCAGGGTCAATACGCGTCTTCCCGAAGTTACTACAATCGTCTGATTCAGGAATTTCCCAATACGGAAGTAGCGTCCGAGGCGGCGAAGCGGTACAACGACATTGCGAGCAAGCCGGATGAGACGGACCAGTTTGCCTGGATTCGACCTGTGCTTCCCATCCTGCCGAAGTCGAAGAATCAATATTTTGAAGAGCCGCCGGACGCCTTGGTCGAAGTTGCCGCGAGGGACGCCGCCCAGAAAAAAGAGTCTGACCCGGACGAAGGTTTTACGGCCTTGGCTGAACCGAAAAATGAGCGTAAGTAGAGTGAATACAGTGAATTGTGGACTCCAAGGAGACTAACCATGCGAAATCGACTTGTTACGCTCGTCCTGCTGGTCGCTATGCTTACCGGATGTCATGGGTATCAGGTGGGAACGGAAGGCCTGTACAATCGGGAGATTAAAACGGTCTTCGTTCCGATGGTGCAAGCGGATTCCTATCGGAAAGCGTTGGGCGAGCGACTCACGGAAGCGGTGTGCAAGAAGATAACGACGCGGACTCCCTATGACCTGACGGGTCCGGACCGCGCCGATAGTGTATTGGTCATTCGGTTGGTCTCAGACGGTCAATATGTTTCGGCGTTGAACAAGTACAACGATACGCGTCAGAAGACGCTGAACTGGTGTGTTCTGGTTCGCTGGCAGGACAGCCGCGGTTATGTCCTGGGCGAGACGGCGCCGATTCCGCTGGCGACCGAGGTCGTTACGACCGGGGCCGAAGCTTGGCTTGTGCCCGAAATGGGTCAGTCGGGCGCTACGACGCAGCAGGAAATTATCGAGAAACTTGCGGACCAGATCGTTGGCCTGATGGAGGAGAAATGGTAACCGAGCGGATCATATGCGTTGCCAACCGCAAGGGAGGTGTCGGCAAGACGACGACGGCGGTTTCTCTTGCCGCGGCCATGTCGCGTGGCGGATGTCGCACTCTGCTCGTTGACCTTGACCTTCAGTGTAACGCGACCAGCGGATTGGGCGCGGCGCCCCTGGCGAGTCATCCGCTGGTTTCGGGGCAGTCGCTCACCGCGGCCATTGTCCCTACCTCTGTTGCCGGACTTGACCTTCTGCCAGGATGTCGCGGGTTTCACGACGCAGAAGCTCTTGCCCGGGAGGACGGCCCTGTCCGTGCCCGTATGCTTCAGCAGTTATCCACAGAGCTGACCGGGTACGAATGTGTCCTCTTCGACTGCCCGCCGTCGATGGGGCCCTTGACTCAAATGGCTCTTGCCTGGAGTAAGGAGGTTCTCATGCCCATTCAGTGCGAGTATTATGCCATGGAGGGGCTGGCACAAATGATTGAAATTATTGCCAAAATTATTCATCAGAGAAAAGGTCAGCTCGCCATTGGCGGCGTTGTTCTTACCATGTACGATCCGACTTTGGAATTGACCGGCGAGGTCGAGGATCAGGTTCGTGATTTCTTTGGTGAAATTGTCTATCGCACGGTCATACCGCGAGACGTGTGCCTGAGTGAGGCACCGAGTCACGGTTTGTCCATTTTTGAATATGCGCCCCGCTCTCGCGGCGCTCGCGCATATGCGGAATTATGTTTGGAGGTTTTGGAACGTGTCTAAAGATAAACGATTGGGTCGCGGACTGGGTGCCTTGTTGGAAAAGGTCGCTGACCTGGCCGAGAAAGGTGAGGTTGAGAAGCCGGAGCATCTCTCCGTAGTGGTTCCGTGCGATAGTGACGTCGAGGGCAAGGGAGCGGAGCCGGAGTTGGGGACTCCGAAGCCGATTCCTGTCGAACTCATTGACGCCAATCCGTGGCAGCCGCGTATGGACTTCGCGCAGGAAGAGCTGGCGGAACTGGCCGAGAGTCTTAAACAGCATGGCCTCATCCAGCCGGTTATCGTTCGCAGTAAAGGGGACCGCTACGAGCTTGTGGCCGGGGAACGTCGTTTGCGTGCGGCCAAACTTGCCGGCTGGGGCGAAGTGCCTGCCTGTCTCCTGGACGTGGACGAACGGGAAATGGCGGAACTGGCGCTCACCGAAAATATGCAGCGCAAAGACCTCAATGCCATAGAAAAGGCAACCGCATTTAAAAACTATATTGCCTGTTACGGCGGAACGCATGAAGAACTGGGCGAACGAATTGGCTTGAGTCGCGCCGCGGTTACCAATCTTCTGCGATTACTTGACCTGCCGACGGAGATACAGGACCTGGTGCAAAAAGAACTGCTCTCCTCGGGGCACGCTCGCGCATTACTGCCACTTCCGCAAGACTGGCAGTATGAGATTGCTAACCGGATTATTAAAGAGAACTGGACGGTGCGTCAGACGGAAGCCTGGGTCGGTAAATTCCTGCAAGGGGACGCGGACCCGCAGGTCCCCGTTGGCGGTAAAGGGGCACGCCCGCAGCGGTCGGAACAATTGCGCGATCTGGAGCAGCAGCTTAGCCGTGTCCTTGGTACAAAAGTTCAAGTTAAAGCCGACGCGAAAAATAATAAAGGAAAACTCATTATTCCCTTTAATTCGAACGACGAATTTACACGCGTTTATAAACTGATTTTGGCGAATTTGCGATAACCATCCTGAACTTCGGACGCTTGAGCGAACTTCCGGGCCGTGAGTCGCTCTTGACGCCTCACGACCTGGATGGGGTCACTAACACAACATGAGGCGCAAGCCGGTTTTTACTCGCTAGATCAGTTCGGAGCGATATTTTTCCATGTACACTTCGTTTCCGACCTGATTGAACCAGACTTTTGACATGAAGTTCCGAATGAGGAGGATCCCGCGTCCTGTGGGACAGGTAAGGCGTCGTCGCTGGCGCGGGTCCGGCACGGCGGACTCCTGGAAACCGTTGCCCTCGTCGCGTATGGCAATGTGCACGGTATTCTTCGTGAGCTTGCATTTCATGTAAACCCGCTTGCTCTCGTTAAGCTCGTTTCCGTGCTCGATCGCATTATTAATCCCTTCAATCATGGCCATATTAACGGCAAAGATATCGCGGTCGGACCAGTTAAGTTCGCCCATCTTTTGGAGCATGTTATCGATTATGTAATCGCCATTTCCATAGATACTCTGGAAGACTTCCTCGCAATCCCAGGCATCTTTTTCATCTTCAATATAGGGGACAGTGCGTTTTAATCCGAAAATAATAAAGTCGTCGGCCAGGGAAGTCCCGTCCCGAAAGGTGTCCAAAGCGCGGGCAAGTTCCGGAATAATACGATCCGTGGTCATATTGCGAGTGCTTAAAATCGCGGAGGCAACCCGCTCCTGACCGAACAGTTCCTCCTCGGGAGAAAACTCATTGGGAACCCCGTTCGTGTAGAGAAAGAAAATATCTTCTTCCTCCAGTGTAATGGAGTTCCCGTGAAATTCCAGGTCGTGACAGATCCCGAGAATGGTGTTTTCGGCCAGTCCGATGGGCTGTAAGTTGCCATTTTTCTTCAGAATGACAGGCGGGACATGACCCGCATTACAATAGTGGATCGTACCGGTTTTCCAGGAGTAGAAGCCCAGAAAGAGCGAGATGAACAGGCCCTGACGGTTCTCCATAAGCATAATGCGGTTGACTTCGGTGAGCGTTTCTTCCGGTGAGGAGGTTTTTTGGGAGACCTGTCGAATCAGGGTTCGGCATGCGGCGAGACTCATAATGGCGGCGGCCCCTTTACCGGCGACATCGGCGGTCAGGAACGCGGTTACATCGTCGTTTATGTGCCAGAAGTCGTAGAAATCGCCGCTGGCTTCCGGAGAAATCTGTATGTGATATTGCAGGACAAAGTTGCGCTCCGGGAAGAACCAGAGCTGATTACCCGGCAGAAACGACTCCTGCATCTCCTGGGCTATGTCCTGTTCCTCTTCAATGCGGGCACGAGCGGAACTCTCCAGGACAACATTCTCTATATTGCTCTTGAGCGAAACGATCATTTCGTTGAAGGTGCGGGCCAGTCGTGAAATACTGTTCTTCTGCCGGGTATATCGCGGCTCTATATCGACGTCCAAATTACCCGCGGCGACTTTTTCCGCAACGTCGATCATAACATACAAGGGTTTGGCATAGTGAAAAAGCAGAGTCAGAACAGCGGCGCAAATTAAGGCCGTCGTGGCAAAAGAGACGATGCAAAAGCGTATGAGCCGACCGCACAAACTGGCGTTAATGGCGTTTTCGTTGACCGCGGCCACAACGGTCCAGCCCAGGTTGCTACGCATGGTCGAAAATACGTACCACGAGGTCTCTTCTTTCAAATCGTCTCCGAAGAACCGATTGCTGAAATGAACTTTAACGGTCCCCGATTCGCGTTCCAGCATTTTGTCGATTTGTTCATATTCGTCCGCATGCCCCGCCTCGTCCGCGATGGAGTACAGACTGAATTTCGACCAGGTATCCATTTGCGAATGATAAACGACCCGTCCGTCCTGATTGACAATGAAATAGCGCGTATTGTGTATGCCAAGATTGGAGACGTCTTCCTGAATATTGGTCTTCGTGAGTCGGTCGATGGGCATCATGCAGGAAACAACTCCGGCGAGGACGTTGTCGTGGTAAAAAGGGAGCCCGTACGCGGCAACCCACGAATGCGTCGAACGCGTTACAAACGGATTCGTCCAGCGCCCTGTCAGTAGCAGGGACGGCAGCAGGTACCAGTCTTTATTCTCGTAAACATTATCCACATTGGCACCACCCGCAATCGTCCCGGACGCGTCGCGGTATTTTATATAGGAATAGCGGTCGTTTTCCGGACCCTGCGCGGCCTCGCCGAAAAATTTCGGAAAGCTGAATTCCGGATGATGCCCTTCCCGCACCGATTTTAAAAAGGCTGGATTATAGGCGATCCCAATCGCCTGAAAGTCCGGGTTCTTTTCAAGCGTCTCGTTAATCAACGTGTCTATGCCGGTTGCCGTTTCCAGACTTAGCATCGAAGCAAGTACGTTGGTCTGATTGGCGACATTCTCATTGTTGGCACTGAGATTCTCTGTGTACAGACGGACATTATTCTCAATGATATACAGCTCATTCTTCGTGCCCTGCTTTAATTCCATCCGACAATAGAAGAACAGAACGGCAGACAGAATGAAAAAGGCTGGAATAATAACAATGATTGCCATTTTTAATTTTTTCATTTTTCGCTCCCTTCCGGCAGGTCGTCCGATACGGGCGCAGAGAGCGATGACTCGGGCTCCGAGAGCACGCTATAAGGTGAGCAAAAGCAGTCACTGTAAGAAGGGGCCTTCTCCTTGTCGACGAGTTCAGCGTCGATCATCGCTTCGAGCAAGGCATTGTAATTCCGCTCAAGACAAAGGCCGTTCTCGGTCGGCTTGGCTTTCAGTTCGAGCGATTCCAGCCATTTTTGTGCCTGTTGCTCCAGAATGAATTCATCGTCGTGGACTTTTCCCTCCTTAAAATACTCGCACAAATGCCCAATGGCCTCTTTGCGATGTTCAATGGCGTAACGTGCGCCGAGAAAAGACGCGGTGACGAACTGACGACAGGCGTCCGGATGGGCGCGTAAGAAATCCCGCCGGCAAAACATCATGTTTTCCGGGAAATTATAGGCATAATCTTTCGCTTGAAAAACCGTGAACTGGTTCCGTATTCGCAGATATTTTTGCAAGGCATCGAATCGATACGCGGGCAACGCGATACAGTCGAGTCCTCCCGAGGTCAGCGCCAGCGTGGAATCGGACCGTATGGCGTACTCTTCCGTATGAACGCCCAGGGCATGCGGCAGAGCTTTTCCCGTAAGCTCCGCGCGAAAATTATAACCCACTTTCCGCCCTTCCAGGTCTTCAATCTTCTTGATCGACGGGTTCTTTCCGCTCCAGACAAAGAAGGCCAGGGAAGGAAATTGGTTGCATCGCGATATGGCGATAATGTCTTGGCCTTCCGACCGGGCAACGATTCCCTCGGCCATCCAGGCGACCGCGAACTCCGCTTTTCCGCTACAAAGAAGCTCGAAGGCCGTGTGCTCTTCATCGCGCCAGATAAATTCAACCGGAGGCAGACCTTGCGCCTCATAAAAGCCCATCTTGGCCGCGGCGATCATGCTGATATTTTGCACACTCGGCACGTCGTACATGGCAACGCGAATCTTCGGGCCAAGCGGCGGTTCACCGGGTGAAGACGAACTCTCGGGAGCCGTATCCCCGGAAGCAACCTCCTTCGATACGTCCCTAACTTGACTTGTGTCGGCAAACGCGCTTCCCAGACAGAGCAAAACCACAGGAATCGCGAGAAAATAGTACTTTATGTGTATTATCACTCTCGTTACCAAAACTATCCCCCATCGTACACTTGCCAGGCCTTAGTTGACAAATGTCTTTCCCGGTCAAAAAAACATTAAGGCACCATACTCTCGGCACCCGAGAAAGCATGGAGTGGAATACCTTATAACGACCCTTGGGTTGTAAAATTCGAGACTTTATCTCGTTTTTAACCATTTGACAAAACGCGTGGGCCTCCACGCGATAGCGTCCTGGACCGCATTAAGTGTATTGTAACTCTGATTCGGCCGGCAACAAGGGGGCATATCCGTAAGAATATTCCTATACAAATCTTACTTCCACTTCCAACATTCGGAGCCGGCGCGAATCGAACTTCAATTAAGCCACCTTCACACCACGCGTCTTATTTTACTGACAAAAATGAAGTTGTCAAGTTAAGTTGGGGGGGGGGGGATACTTTGGGAGAATTTTATGAAAAAAAGGCAAAAAAATCGCGCGCCGAACACTTTTTTGACGATCTATTTCCCGGGGGGCGCAGTACGGCACCCCTGCGGCGGGACGATAAGGCCTGTTTTGCAGGCCTGTTACGCATTTTTAGAGAGTCTCCAGAGGACCAACCGCCATTGTAAGGGACTCAGTCAGCGGGTATTTGGCTAAAACGGCATGGATTTGGTCGAGCGAAAGTGAGTTGACAATCTGCACGTCATCGGCAATTGTGTAATACCGGCGAAGATGAAGCCATTCGGCTCCGACGCCAAAGAGCCGGCCGCGTGGCGTTTCTCCTGCGAGTACGATCGCGGACAGAATTTTATTGCGTGCCCGGAGAAATTCCTCTTCCCGAAAGCCGTTTGTGCTAACGTCACGGACAATTCGGTCGATAATGCCCAAATTCTCCTGCGTATCCTCCGGGGCACCGCAGAGCCAGGTTACCATCGATCCCGTATCCGCGTAGTTGGCGTAGCTTAAACTGGCACTGTCGGCCCGGCCGTTATCGACCAGCTCCCAGAAGAGCCGGCTGCCGACGTCGTCGCCGAGCATATTGGCCAGAACAGCGGCCGCATACCGGTCGTCATCCTGTCGCGACGGGGCGAGACTCACGCGGCAGATGTACTCCTGATTGGAGGTTGGACGCACAATAACCTGTTGTCCACACTGAACTTGTGGGTTTGTCAGCTTGTGTTCCACGTCGCACGCTTTCCAAGTGCCGCAGACTCGCGCCAAGGTGTGGACCAAGAGCTCAAAGTCGACGTTTCCGCACGCGGTGACGACGATATTACCCGGACTGTACTGACGCTGGTGGTAGTCGCGTATCTGGTCGACCGTGACGGCCGAGATACTTTCTGCGGTGCCCAGGACACTTTTGCCGACCGGGTGCCCCGCGAAGAAAAGCTCGCGCGATTTCTCGTCAATGCCGTACGGCGGCTGGTCGTCGTACATTTGAATTTCTTCGAGGACGACCTTGCGCTCCATTTCGAAGTCCTCCTGCCGCAAGGCCGGACGCATGAGGTCGGCCAGGAGTTCTATGCCATGCTCCAGAAGTTCTGGCAGCAGAATGATATAGTAAGCCGTAACCTCTTCCCCGGTAAAGGCATTGGCACGACCGCCCATATCGTCCAACTCGCGATTGACCGCAACGGCCGTGCGGGTGGCGGTTCCTTTGAACACGAGATGTTCCAGGAAATGGCTGCACCCGGCCAGTTCCGGTGTTTCGTCCCGCGAGCCGGTCCGCACGAAAAATCCGATCGCCGCGCTATACGCATTGGCGTTGATTTCGGCGATAATTTCGAGTCCGTTATCGAGTTGTTTGTGTTTAAATTTCATAAATCCAGGAGCTTTTCGGGCAAATCGGGGCGGTCTTCTCAACTTCGCTTTGTTTTGCCGGACTATATTATTAAGGGGAGTACACATCCGGCCCCGCAGCCGCCATGCGGACACGCGGGAACCGATCTCATCTTATTATTATAGAACCGCCCGCCCGTTCTGTCAAGCCAGCTCCCCTGTCGCAACAGTTCGCCGGGTGCGCGCCAAATTTTGGGAGGTTCTAAAAAACACCAGAAAAGCGAATTCA
>JAUNSJ010000052.1 GCA_030539295.1 Planctomycetia bacterium
GTTGGTCGCTACGCTCCCTTGCCCCGGGCTATGATGTGCTGGCCTTACAGGCCGGCGGTGAATGGCGATGCTGGGTAAATGGCGAATCCAACGCAGATTGGCTGGGCTTCCGTTTTCGTTGTTGCTGGTTCCCGACCTGCAAGCAGTCGGGAACGCCGGCCGCCGGGGAATGGTGGTAAGGGGCAATGGCAAATCGGTTGCACATGGCGATGAGGGTGGCACAGAGCAACGCAATGCTTACCCGTAAACGGACTCGAAGAAAATTGCTACGCTCTGTCTTCGAGACATTCCCCTCCAACGGGGGGCTGGCTTCGATGACCGACGTGATCGATTCAATCGCGGGGGCGTGACTAGACGCAATGGTTATGCGGTTGGAGGAGAATGTGTATAAGATGAGGTGAGATGATGGGGAGTGTGGGATGATGTGGTTTTTTTCGTGGGGGGACTTTTCAAAAGTCCCCCCACACCCCTTCAAACTTTTTTTAGTAGGCTTCGCCCTCGGGGGGGAAGATGGACTCGGATTTTGACGCGGGGCGTTTTAATCCATGACCTGTTGCCCCAGAAAATTTGACGCGCCCCCTGCACCTGACGAATCCTTGACAATCGCTATGACTTTAGTAAGATAAGATAAGAGTAGCGGCGTCTCGGCCGAGGGAGTCGTGCCCGGGCTCGTGCCTCCCATGCCGAAGCCACCGGTCACGGACCTGGAATGGGGCGGCTACCCCGGTCGCGTTTTCGTTTAACGCGTTCCGCACTTCAGCACAATAGACGAATATCAATGAGGTTGTTATGAAATGTATTGGGATTTTCTGTTTGGTTCTGTGCCTTCTTTCCCTGTCGGAACGTGACTCTTGGGGTCAGGAAGGACCGGCCGGTCGGAACACGAGTGGGAAGAAGGTGTCCATCGTTGCCCATCGCGGCTTTTCCTGGAAGGCTCCGGAAAACACGCTGGCTTCCGCCCGGGAAGCTTTTGCCGTCGGCGCCGACGGCTCGGAATGCGACCTGCGACGCTCTACCGATGGGGTCATTTACCTTTTTCACGACGAGAGTACCGGCCGTTACGAATCTTCCGCGCGCCCGGTCTCGACGCTCTCCTGGTCCGAGTTGGCCCAGCTGGATACCGCCGCTCTTGACCCCCGCTTCAGTCCGTATCAAGGGGAGCCTGTCCCGACGTTCGACGCCTGGCTCGACCTGTTCCAGGACTGTCCATGCCAGCCGATTATTGAAGTCAAGGAAGACGGCTTCGAAAAGGAGGTCATTACCGCCATACGCCGTCGCAATATGGAGTCCAAGGCCACCATTATTGACTTTTCCGCCAGTCGCGTCCGGCAATATCGGGAACTGGCCCCGGAAATTGCTGTTGCCTGGCTTTGCTCCTGGGATTCAAAAAAAGTCACACAAGAGGAAATACACAAAATTGTTATGGCGCAAGTCGCTGAACTTGACGTAAAAATTATCGATATTTACTGGGCAAATTTAACGCCCGAACTGGTCGACGACCTGCATTCGCTTGGCGTTCAGGTCTGGTGCTGGACCGTCGATCGTCCGGACGATATGAAAAAGGTCATCGAAATGGGTGTTGATTCTGTCACAACGAACCGCCCTGACCTGACGCCTGGTCACTGACGAGCAGTTGCGAAAATGCCTGTTGGCACAAAACAACACCACATCTTGCGAGGCTCCCTATCGCCTTGATAACCTTTCCGCGGCGACCGATGGACTATGCCGAATGTCGCTTGTCGCCGCCCTCTTGCGATTTTCCATAAAGTTTTTTTTGCAAATCTTCCAGGGAAACGTTTTTCGTCTCCGGCATAATCCAGACGACCCAGACCAATTGCAACAGCATCATGAGAAAATAGAACGCAAAGGCATGCCCGCCTGACGCGTTCGCGATCACCGGAAAGGTCCAGGAAATCGTGGCCGCACCCACCCAGTGCACAAAACTGCCGAACGCCTGTCCGCGCGCACGGAGCCGGTTCGGGAAAATCTCACTGATAAAGACCCAGATGACCGACCCCTGACCAAACGCGTGCGCCGCTATATATACAATGAGTGAAATGAGCACGACCGCACCGCCGGTCTTGTCGAAATTCTGCCCGTAATAATAAAAACAGAATGCGATCGTCGCCAGCGAAATCAGGTAGCCGAACGTACCGACCAGCATAATCTTTTTGCGGCCCAGCGAGTCCATAACCAGCAGTGCCAGCATGGTAAAGACAGTCATAACGCTCCCGATTATAACCGACGAGAGAAACGCCGCGTTCTGGTCATAGCCGGCCATTTTGAAAATACTCGGCGCATAATAGAGAACGGCATTGATACCCGAAAGCTGATTGAACGCCGCTATGGCCAAGGCAAGCAGAATGACTTTCCGATTGCTCTTGTGAAAGAAAGGCACCGACTGATTCTCCCGATCCGTTTTCAGCGACCCCTGTATGGCGGCGATTTCCGCGTCGACCGACTCCGAGCCGAACCGCGTAATAAGCGCCGCCGCTTCCGAAATTCTGTTTTGTGCAACGAGCCATCGGGGCGACTCCGGCGTGAGAAACAGGAGGAAGAAGAAGAGTGCGGCCGGAACAGCTTCCACGGCGAACATCCATCGCCAGGCATCTTCGCCCGGTGCCAAAAGGTCAATGCCATAATTCGAAAGATACGCCATGGTTATCCCGAAAATGACATTAAATTGCATAATGGCAACGAGCCGGCCGCGAAGATGGGCAGGCGATATTTCCGCAATGTACATTGGCGCAATAACCGACGAGGCACCCACGCCAACACCACCAATAAACCGAAAGAACAGGAAGGAATACCAGTCGAACGGCCAGGCACTACCAATCGCGGAAATGAAGTAGATTATCGCTACAGCATAGAGCGATTTATGACGGCCATAGCGGTCAGCAGGCCGACCGGCGATAATAGCGCCTAATATTGTACCAATAAGCGCAGCGGCTACGGTAAAACCCAGCCAGAAGCCGTTCGATAACTGAAAGACCCGCGTAAGCGCATCCGTTGTGCCCGAAATGACCGCCGTGTCAAACCCAAATAAAAATCCGCCCAATGCCGTAACAACGGAGCAGAGGATCAGATAGACCGTATTACTCTTCTTGTTCATTTTCTTCTCAATTTTTCCGAGTCTTTAAACTTTTGTAATTTCGAACCTCAATTCGCACACCAGAGCCGCGCCTGATTACGCGGCGTATGCTGTTTCCGCCTGATTACCAGGTAAAAAGACGGAAAACGCAATAAAAACATGACTTACGCGGGTCATCAGTACGGATTCGAGGGCATCATTTCCCACGCTTTTCCCTTAACCGTGACACTACCGGTCCCTTCGACGAACAGTTCAATGCCGAGGCTGTCATTTCGCGACGGATAGACGCGACGACAGATTGCCTGACGATTATTGGCATAAACTTCGATAACCACCTTATCGACAAAAACCCGCAAGGTGAGCGGCTCATCCCCCAGATCGAACGGCGCAGACTCCAGAACCATTCGACCGTCACTGCCACTTCGCGTTGTGTCCATGCAAAGTTTTTTATTCTCATGGTCGTAGTACAGAAGTGTTTCTTCCTCACCGCCCGGTGATTTACGCACCTTTATTCCACTTTTCTTATCTGTCACCGTATCGAACACAAGCTCAAGTTCGCACGAATCGCCTACAATATTTTGCAATGCGGCCGGCTTGTCCGCTTCCAGCGTCGTTGCGGCAATTTCCTGCTCGTTCATACGCAATGTTTTTAATTCATCAACCGGGGCCATGCGCAGCGTGCCGTCTTCCCCCAGCCAGAGCGTTCGCGGAAGACCATAAACTCCGGACCAACCGCGGCCCATTTCCTTTCCCATATCATCATGTTCATTCCCCATATTATCCAGAAGCCAGGCCCACATAATCTGACGCCCCTTACCGTCAATAAGCGATTCAGGTGCAAAGTATGTATTATCAATCCAGCTCATGCGTCCGTGATTATCCGGTATGAAGCGGTCGTTTTTCTTGTCGTATGTTCCCACATAATATTGACAACCCTTATTGTGACTTATGAAGAGCAGTAAATGCTTATCGCTCGCCGGTCCGCCCTCAGGCGAAGACGGTAGCGGCAGAAACTCCGGACACATATTGTCTTCACTGTCGTCGGTCCATTCCGGATTCCGCTGATAGAAGACGCCTTGATAATCCCACTGGGCAAGGTCAGTCGATTCAAATAAATACAAACGGTCGCCCTTCTGATCCGCCGGCGAGTCCGGCTTGCGTCCGTATTCGTCCAAGACACAAAGTGACCCGGTCAGCATGTAATACTTACCGTCCTTCTTCCAGATATTCGACGGGTCCGCTGAGCCATAGACCAGTTTATTACCATCTTTATCGACCGTTTCTGTAATTCCATATTTTGTGGATTTTATAATGGGGTTGACATCCGACTTGGTCCAAGTGTCGTAATTTGCGTCCGAGCTTTTCGCCAGACCGATTCCCTTTTCGCCCCAGAGCATCCAATAGGAAAGCCAGGCAGTACCATCGTCGTCCAGAAAAGCGCCGCCGCTAAAACAACCGTCGTCACCGTTGCCCGGTCCGATCGCGTCCGGATGATGTCGCCAGTGCACGAGGTCGTGACTGGAAACATGTCCCCAGCAGTAACCGCCTTGCGTTCGGCTGTACAAATACATTAAATGATAACGACCATTAGCATAAAAACAGCCGTTCGGATCGCCTGGCATACCGTTGTCTTCCGGAACAACGAAATGATAGCCCGGCCGATACGGGTCATTAAGAAATTTTTCGCGCAAGATTCGCGTATTTAAAACGACGCGAGGCGGAACAGGCGCGTTTTGTGTAAACGTCATAACGTCCTGCGCTGCTTTTTCTTGTGCTGCCTTCTCCTCCGGCGTTTGTGCCTGTCCGGTCTGTGAGCACAATAAACTCATTCCGCACACCAGGCAAAACAATCCCGATGCAATTTTTTTGTAATTTTGTACCTTGTTCATTTTCTATTCCTTTTGGGTTAATCTTATTGGGCCGCACTATACATGAGTTCGGCCAGGAGGGTTTCGGTGGACAACGACAGGGACACACTTCCGGCCTTGTATTCCGGCAGGCAGTGGTTGACCGCTAAAATATCGTTTAAATACAGGGCAATCAGCCCGTCATCGTTCACAATGCGAAAGGAGGTCAGGTCGCCACGGAGCGTCGCAAGAGTTCGCGAAGTTATCTCCTTACCAGAACCGTCGAGCAGGCGGACACTTTTATTTTTGCGGTTTACAAGAATCTGGTAAGACGGTTGCGAGTCGAGACCACTTCCAAGAGAAATTGTTACAGTATTAAAATTTGCACTATTTGCAAAAAGCATCCAGGCAGAATGGGCGTTTGCGTTTTCGATCGTGTGCGGTTTATCTTTGTCAATTACAATATTATGCAACGACGTACGCGTTTTTGTGAAGAGTTTGTCGCAGCCGGACCAGTAACAGGCATTGAGCCCGTCGCCCGGGTTGCTTCCCGCTCTCTTAAGCAGTACCGGCCAGGAAAGACGATTACCAAACTCACCTGGGCATCGTCGCGTAAAGAGCATAAGGCGCTCACCATTTCGTTCCACGGTCCGGGCACTATAGCCCTGGGCGGCGCCATGCTTATCGCTTAGAAGCAGATTATCTTTCACTTCAATAAAAGGTTCGACCGGCGAGTCTGATTCAAAAACGATCGTGCCGCCAGTCAGGTCCTTATCGGTCCATCGTTCACTTTGTCCGTAGCCGTTTCCCGTCAGCGCGAGCATAAACCATCGACCGTCCAGTTGAAAGACATCCGGCACTTCAAAGCAGTTGAAACGGTTCGGCGTGCAAATGGGTTCGCCGACGGTCCAGTGGTAGAGGTCGTCACTTTTGCACAGGACGATACAGGAAGATTCAAACGCATCTTTCGCATCTTTGCGCCGCATAACGCAATAGCCAAGCCAGCCATTGTTATCCGGGTCTTTTAGAACGAGCATATCGCGGCAGTCGACCCAGGCGTGCGCATGGTGCTGAAATGGAGCAAGCTCCTCGAACCAGTTGAAATACTTACCACGGGTCGGTTCAACAATCGGATTGCCTTCATATTTTGTGAATGTTGTACCGTCGTCAGACGTAGCCAGGCACATTGACTGCCGGTTCTTTGGCGTATTCTCCGCGTAGTTGCAGTAGTGATTACCACAATAAAAATTGTAGAATTTTCCTTCGTGGATAACCGCCGACCCGGTGTACAATGGTCCGGAGTCATACGCTGTTTCCGGAGAGTTCGGATCGCCGGGCATAATCGCGCCGGGCAGTTCCTCCCAGTTCAGCAAGTCACTACTGATCGCATGACCGATAGCCGTGTGCGGGACCTTCGATTTCGTATTGGGTATCTTCGTCTGGAGATAGTAGACATGGGTCGTCTCCCCTTGCTGAACATACCATGTGTCCCACATACCGTTTCCTTGACCATGATAATGAAGAGGGAACCGTTCGGCTCCATCGGTCGCGAAGGAAGATGAATTCAGACCCGACAGAACTGCGACAATGATCAGCAGTAACCAGGAATTCTTTATTATGCAAGTTTTCATGATTTTACTTTTTTCGTTTTTTATTTGAATACATTTTACCATTGGTTGATTGGGAACATTTCCCAAGCCTTGGCTGAATCGACCTTAATGGCCTCATCTTTCGTAAAGACGGAAACGGACACGGGATCGGGAAGTGTCGGATAGACCGCGTGCGTTGCGCACTGACAGTCGTCGACAAAAACCTCCATAGTGGATTTATCCAAAAAAACGCGCACCCAACTGTTTTAGTCTCTTTCCGCTCCCCGGCACTCGGAGTTCGTGACAAAGAGACTAATTATTGTACACCGCGTTCATAATGCAGATCGCGACGTAATTTCATAATCAACAGCACAGGCAAAGGCGGTATTCGTTGGCTGTACTGTTGATTATGACAGGAATCAAGGTTCAAACAAAGGGGCAGCCGCTCGCTTAAAACGAAACGGTTTCACTGCCGGCCTTGGAGGCCATGGCTTTCCAGGTATCTCCATTAATTGTTTCGGAAATGAATCGGACACTGCCGTCGGCCATGGCAACATTTGCACCGCCGGAGTGCAGGCTCGAGACGGTCAGGTCGTATTGCTCAAGATGTGCGGTTGCGTCTTTATAGCCTCTGTAATAAACTCGAAGTTTAGGGTCACCCAATTTGAATTTGTTAATGGGATAACCCGGGCTATCGGCAATGCAAAGCGCGCCTTGATAAAATCCCCAGCTGCCTAAAGCATTCCAGTACAGGGTCGATTCCCCGATCATGAGTGTATTGGAAGTTCCATCCAAGACATCGGAAAACCGGCATTCAAATTCGAAAGGATAAAATGGATCCACACCATAATAACCCTGGCTAAAAATACCTTCATCATAACCGAAGTGTCCAAGCCAGGAATTGCCGGTCGGTTCAATGTCTGTGGTGCATATACCTTTATAGCAAGTTGCCCCGGAAGTATTGTCGTGATCCGGGCCCCAGATTTTATTGAATGACCAGGGCATAATCTCCGGATAGTATGTCGCGTAGCCTGCTGCCCACTTGGTATCTTCTGCAGGAACAAGATTCCTGTAGGGACCGGAATCGGAAGGACAAATTAACGTGGCAATACCCGTACCAAAGACTTCCGCGTTTTTACAGCCATCGGCATAGTCTGACGGTTTCTTACCAAAATCGATATTGTCAAACAACGAATTCTGCTCCATAAAGGGTAGGATTCCGCAAATCCAGGAGAACGATTTAAACACCGGGTTTTTTCTGTTAGCAGTTGTCAATTCTTCGTTATGATACGTATTGGGAAACATATTGTGGACATCGTGGTAGTTGTGACAGGACAGTGCGACCTGCTTGATACGGTTTGTGCAATCCATGCGTCTCGCTGCTTCCCGCGCCGCCTGAACCGCCGGCAGTAGAAGCGCGATTAAAATTCCAATAATCGCAATCACCACCAGTAACTCAACGAGTGTAAAGGCTGCTCGGCGGAAGTATCTCTGAATTACCCCCCCCCCACAAATCTCTCATTTTGCCAGTAAACAATTCTTTTCATCTTCTTTCTCCTTCGTGTTAAGTTTTACTTTTTGTCATCCGACGTTCGGATAACGCAAATTCTTGTTAATTTTCAAAAAATTGGCCGATATACTTATTTCGATAACTGAAGGTCGAGGTTATTCTCGCCTTCAACAATATCGACGGTCAGGTCCGTTGCGTTGACTTCGCAATACTTTTTGGACCAGGAAAATTCGGCTTGGAGCGGTCCGCCATACCCAGCCGGGGTAACGGTAACTTTGTACTTGCCGACCGGCACGCCTGCACCGGAAACGATACGCATATTGAACTTGCCTTCGGCGTCGGTGGTAGCCATGGCCATTTGTCCGGTTGCGTTGTCGGCTTCGGGGCTAAAGGTCACGGTTGCGTTAACGGCTGGTTCGCCTGCGCACATGACCGTTCCGAAGGTCTTCTGCGTTTTGATGCCGTTTCCGGAACAGCCCAGAACAGCCAGGCAGGAAACGGTGGCGAGCAGCAGTAACAAAACATTCTTTTTCATGCAATTCTCCTAAAATTCTACTTTGTTAAACAGGATACATTTTACCATTGGTTAGTTGGGAACAATTCCCAGGCTTTGGCCGAATCGACTTTAATGGCCTCATCTTCGGCAAAGACCGACACGGACACGGCGTCCGGAAGTGTCGTATAAACCATTTGCGTCACGCACTGACAGTCGTCGACAAAAACTTCCATAATGGATTTATCCAAAAAGATGCGCAGACGCACTTTCTTGTCCGGCAGTACCGTAATGGGCGCCGTCTGTTCCGTAATTTCCTCATTTGGTATGGGTAAATTATAGAAGCCATATTTATAGAATTTTACCTGTTTCAGACTTGATTTTTTCATATCGATGGTAACCGTTTGATGTTCCAGGTCGACGGTTATAGGCGTTTCTTCACGGCGGTCGCCCGACTGAAACACGGTAACGCCGAATCGTTTGGCCTTTTGCGGGTCAATGACAAGATCCAGCTCGATCGCGTTGCCTTTTATATTGGTAAGGGAAACGGAATCGCCCGCCGGGATGCTGAACGGTTCTTCCGACATGGGCCGATAGCGAAGTGATTCCAGTTCTTTGGCCGGATTTATTTTAAGCGACAGCTTGTCGTCGGCCAGCGTGAGCACGCGCGGCATGGTCATGGTGCCACTGTGCAGACCTTTGCACTGGTCGTAGACGTACGCCCAAAATATACGACGTCCCTGACCGTCGAGCAGAGTCTCCGGGGCAAAGCAGTTGGCGCCTTGCCAATTCATGCGATGATGTGATTCCGGGGTGAACTGCTTGCCGTCCCAGGTACCGACATAATAGCGGACACCACGCTGATGACTCAGGCAGAGCAGAACCCATTTATCGCCCAGCTTAAAGAAGTCGGGGCAAGAGAAATCTTCGTAGTTGGCAACGTCGGGCATGTTCTTAGTGAGAAACGGTCCGACTTCGGTCAGCTTCTGGTCATAGGCGTCGCCCACGAACAAGCGAGGCGGTATGCCGCCGGTTATGTGATAGTAGCGTCCGTTCTCATACCAGCCGTGCACATCTGCAACCACAGGCGAAACAGGATTGAGCTGCGATTTCGTCCAGATATTAAGGTCGGGGTCACTGCTGCGCACGGTGCAGATACCGGCCTTAACGCCCTGATAACTTATAACCACATTGCCATCGGGAGCAGTCAGCGCACTGCCACTGTTAATTCCGATTTCCGGATCGCCTTCGTGCGGTTGCAAAATTGTGGAATGCCAACGCCAGTGCAATAGATCGAGACTGGACACATGCTCCCACAGATTTTTTCCATCTTTTTGAAAGATATACCACATGTGATAAACGCCATCTTTATAGACAGCACCGTTCGGATCGAACGGGTCGCAAATGCCTTCGGGCGCAACGAAATGCCAGAGAGGACGAAGTGGATCGTTCAAAAGCTCCTGACGCATCGCACGTGAGGCGGCAACTTTCTCTGCCTCGGTTTCCTCGCTCAAGGCGATCAGCGGTCCAACGAGAAACACGGTCAGGCCTAATGCTGCAATGACTTTTGCGGATGACAATTTCATAAATTCAACTTTCTTTTTTATTGTATGCCTTGGTTGTGAGGTAAGCCGCAATAAAAAAACTCCTCGTTGGCAGTACAGGCAAAGGCGGTATTCAATGCCTGTACTGTTGGTTACATCATGGGTTACAGTTCAACTACAAACGGACAACTGTTCCGTTAAAACGAAATGGTTTCACTTCCGGCCTTGGTGGCCATGGCATCCCAAACGGTTATATTGATCGTTTCGGAAACGAATCGGACACTCGCGTCGGCCAAGGCAACATTGGCGCCGCCGGAGTGCAGGCTCGAGACCGACTGACTGTACTGGTCAACATTAACCGTTCCGCTGGCATAGCCTTTATTGCCAAGTCGGTCTTCTTTTGCGCTAAGTTTGTACTTGTTCATGGGCATGTCCGGATTAAAGGCAACGCAAAGCGACCCGCGATAAAATCCCCAACTGCCGTGGCCATCCCAATACAAAGTCGACTCCCCGATCATGAGTGTATTGGAAGTCCCATCCAGTATATCGGAAAACCGACATACATCTTTGTGCAAAGTAGGATCGCCCCAGTAAAAACCTTCGTTAAAAATTCCGCCATCGCCGCCCCAGCCGCGGTCAGTGGCAGTATAGGCGTATTTCCCTGGGTGGCATATGCCCTTATAGCATGTAGCGCCGGAATTATCGTCGTGACTTACCCCCCACATTTTATTGTTATACCAGGATTTGAATTCCTGATACCATTGGACAACACTTGTATCCGACCAGTCAGCATCGCCCGGCGTCAGGTTACGCTTGGGCCCGGCGTCCGAAGGGCAAATCAGCGTCGCAATGCCAGTTCCGAACACTTCCGCATTTTTGCAGCCATCGGCATAGTCCGACGGTTTTTTGGTAAAATCTATATTGTCAAACAAAGAACTTTGCTCCATAAACGGAAGGATTCCGCACATCCAGGAAAATGACCGCATCACGAAACCATCGGTGGTACTATTGAGAACCAGACTATCCATATGGTGCGAACTTGGAAACGCGTTGTGGACGTCATGATAGTTGTGACAGGCCAGCGCGACCTGCTTGATCCGGTTTGTGCAGTCCATGCGCCTCGCTGCTTCCCGCGCCGCCTGGACCGCCGGCAGTAGAAGCGCGATTAAAATCCCAATAATCGCAATCACCACCAGTAACTCAACGAGTGTGAAGGCTGCTCGGCGGAAGTATCTCTGAATTACCCCCCCCCCACAAATCTCTCATTTTGCCAACAAACAACTCTTTTCATCTTCTTTCTCCTTCGTGTTACGTTTTACTTTTTTGTCATCCGACGTTCGGATAACGCAAATTCTTGTTAGTTTTCCAAAAGACTCTTTAATAGTACCTGTTTCGATAACTGAAAGTCGAGATTATTCTCCACTTTTGCGATATCGACTTTTCAGAACCCGGTTGCGTTGACGGCTGGTTCGTCTTGTTTAGGGTACGTTATTATTCTTCTTTCGTCCTTTCTGAATTGATTGACCCGCGAAACGTCTCCGGTGGTATTAAGACCTGTGAGGAAACGGATTCGCCTGTTAAATACATATGGCACACATTAAACGTAATTTTACCGATTTCTTCAGGTTTCTGAACGATATCGGAGAAGAAACGTTCGGCGTTAACGAGTCGTTTGGCCTCTTCCGTACCGTCGAACGAAATGACTTGAACTTTTTGCGCGAGTCCCTTTTCGGTCAGGACGTCGAGCACGCCAAAAGCGGTCGGGTCGTTAATCGCAAAAACGGCATTCAGGTCGGGGCAGTCGTTGAGAATTTCCCGCATGGCCAGCTTCGCTTTTTCGCGTGAGCCATAGGCCGGCATGCAGGAGACGATTTCTACCTTCGCGCCCTCTTTATTCGCAAAGGCAATAACTTCGCGAAAGCCTTTCGTTCGCATCTGAACCGATTCAATTCCCGGCCAATCGACAATGGCCACCTTTCCTGTTCGGTGAATCGCTTCGAGGATTTCTTCGGCGGCCAGTTTCCCTCCGCAGTAGTTATCGGTCGCCACATGACAGACGACTTTGGCCAGTGGGTCCTGAACCGCAACGTCCGCTGTAAAGACCGGTATCCCCGCTTCGTTCGCTTCCCGGACCGCGGGGCCAATCTCCTTCGAATTACACGGAATTAAAATAATCGCAACGACATTCGAACGGATAAAATCACGCACCTGACACGTCTGGCGAAACGGGTCATTTTGTGCGTCGACACTCATAACCGAATAGCCACTTTCGCGCGCCTGATGTTTAATCGTATCGGCGACCGTGGTAAAAAACGGATTCTCTCCGGTCAGATAGGAAATGGCAATGGTTCCGTGGCCCTGGTCACGAGTCTCAAACTGCTGATCCGGCGCGGCGCCACTGCGAGTGCATCCGCAACAGACCACACTCATGAGCAGTAGTAAAACCGGTCCCATTCTGTCTATCATAACTATCACCTCTTATATGACCGAATCCCTTTGTATTACGCTGTTCCGGCCTGACTGCCTGACGCAACCTGTCAGTGAATCATGCGTTTGAAACATCGTTTGGGCGTTCGTTTTATTTATTCAATTTATTTGTAATAATCCAAATTTTTTAATAGGCTTCGCCCTCGGGGTTTAAGCCGTTTGACAGTTCTTTTTCGTTGTTGCTGGTTCCCGACCTGCGAGCAGTCGGGAATAGTCCAAATTTTTTGTATTAGTTCAACTGATCGAGTTCCTCACCGGAGAGCGTTCGCGCTGTCAGGACGAATTCATCCATAGCACCGCCAAGCGTCTTCATGAGGTAGTCGCCTCCCCCTTCGGTACTGGCCGCATTACCAAGTTCGGCGAAACCGATTCGCACCGGGCTGGTGTGCATTCGCTCCTGCTGGCAGAGGAGTGTGCCATTTAAATAATGACAGACCCTGTTACTCTGCGAGTCGACCACCGTTGCCAGCGAAAACCACTGTCCCAGGTCGTTCGTCGTCAGCGGCAGGACCGCGTCGTAATGGCAGATCTGACCGCTCATTTCATCGTAAACGTCGAGACGAAGGACCGGACTGTCCTCCGACGCGTGACGCGTTAACTGCCAGGCAAGACCGCAACGTCGAATCTCGTCGCTGGTCAACAGGGAGCTTGACTCCCGGTCAAAGGAATCGAGTCGAACGCGGGTAAAGAGTGAAAAGGAATTCAGCTCTTGCGGCACGAGAATGCGAACACGGTCGGCCACGCGTCGAAAGCCGAGCGAACTCGTGTGCGGGAGGGACCCGGCGCCCCAGTCGCAGCGAACGCGTGTGCCTTCCCCGACGAGCGACCGGCCCGAACTGGCGCGATTCGATAAGGTCGTACCCTCTTCCGGCTTCATATCGAAATGAATCAACGTTTCCGGTTCCTGGTCCAGGCGCGACCTGACCTCATTGCGACGGGCACAGCGCAATTCCAGGTCCGTACCCTTTTCGGTCGCCCGAAGATTCGCGGCAATTACGTCACCAGAAAACGCCTTAACCTGACCGTCCGAGGAGACGAGCATGCCTTCCCCTTCCCGGAGCTGCTTAAGCCCGGACGGAATCTGGTCCAGTTCCACCGCTCCTTTGAGCACTTGCACCTGCGACAGCTCCGAGGTTACATCGAGCAGGAACTCTGTCCCGCGGTCGATTACCGTCATCTGAGGCGCGTCGATCGTAAAGCCAATCGCCTGCGGTGGGACGGCGGCCGTGAGCACGCCACGTGAGCAGTAGCCGAGGTCACGCGTTACCGCCATAAAGTCGGCAGGTCCCACGAGCCGGACCTGAGCCCCGCAAAAAAACTCCAGTGTAACCGAGCCGGACTCAATTCGAATCCAGCCAGGCGAAATGATCGCGCCCGACGCGTGGCGGGGACTCCCCTGTTTCCAGACAACGTTCTCAAGTTGCGTTATGGTCGCGACGGCATCGCAATTGAAGTCGGAATTCTTTTCACCGAAATGACCCGCGACGAGCCGGGCAGGCTGACGCACAAGTGGCTTGCCGCTCTGAATAGAGGGCAATAACCCGCAGGAGAACCAAAGAATCAGGACAATCGCGGCCAGCAGCGAGGCAACGCCTGTGACCGCAAAGAGGAGCGGCCGAGGTCGCTGCCACCTTGGCGGACGACTTTGTGGACGACGAAACTCCTGCACGCCGGAAACCAACGGGGTAAGCAGATCACTCGGCAGAGGGCCCCTGCCCGTCCCCGCCTGTTTTAAGACGCCGTCGATAAGGAGCTGTCCCTTAAGCCGTCCGACCAGCGACGCGTCGGTCTCCAGCAGAGTCGCCAGTTCCTCTTGCTCGGACTGGGTCAACTCGCCCCGAAGATAGCGGTCGGCTAATAGGTCAAAGGTGTCGTTCTCGGTCATGGTCTGTTCCGATTGTCCCGTTTTCAAGTGGTACTTATCTTTCAATGTTGTCAATATATATAATGTATAATGTAATATATAATGGGTACTGCGACGCGCGAGTGTGAGTTACTCCTGCGTCGGCTCGTCGTTACATTTAACCAGTTCGCGCAACTTTTCGCGTCCGCGGGACAGGTTGCGTCGCACGAGGTCTTCCGAAATACCGAGCTGTTCCGCGAGCAGGCGACTCGACTTCCCCTCATAATAGTAGCCGCGAATAATGGTTCGCAGCCGGTCGGGGAGCAGGTCGATACAGGCGGTCAGGCGCTGTACGTTTTCCGGACAGGTCAGTTCGTCAGGCGTTTCCGTCTGCCGCGTCAGCTGGTCGGCCACCTTTGCCAAGGTGGACGGCAGGTCTTTACGCCGCTTCGTCCAGAGTCGTGCCGAAACCTGTCGCGTTATAACCGCAACAAGATTGCGTGCCTTGTCCGGCTCACTCAAATCCCAGCGGTCGGCCTTCGTTATCAGCTCGAGGAAGACTTCCTGGACGACGTCGTCAACCAGGTCGGACAACGGCGACATGGACAGCGCGAGCATCCGAATGAGCTGTTCGTGCTTCATAAAAACGGCCGTCGCTTGCGCAACTTCTATGCTCGTTTCGCTCTTGCTGCTTTGGTCCACTTCCCCACTCCGAATCCTGGCCATTAGGAAATCCGTGCCCGGTTCCGCGGCCGCCGTACAAGCTGTCACCTATAATACCCCGGACAGAACTCAAATCGGACAAGAAAAACCTCGAAAAAGAGAAAAAAAACGTTTTCCGCCAGAAAACTCACCCAAATTCATCCGGAGTTGGGATAAGAATGGGAATAAGAAGTAGAAAAAAATCGCTTTTTTAGCTTGTGGTACTTGATTTTTTCGGCGGATTGTGA
>JAUNSJ010000016.1 GCA_030539295.1 Planctomycetia bacterium
AGGATTCTGATTATGAGGATTCTGACCTCGAAGACGACTCGGAACAAGAGGACGAGAGCGACGATGAAGACGAAGAGAACGACGAAGACGAAGATCTTGACTTCGGCGACGACGAATTTGAGGACCCGACCGAGCCGGAGGAAGAGGATGATTCTGAGGACGAAGAGAATACTGACGAAGGGGACGAGGATTCTTTCGGTGACTATCTTACCTAACGAGAGCGTTAACGTATTCTTTAGTCCGTGTCCCTCTCAGCGTTTTTCAATACAGGCCGGGTCCAAGCGATGGGCCCGGCATCGGTTTTTTGCCCGACAAACCGGGCTCTAGATTCCACCATTTTCTATTCGCCCGGTTTTAACTGGGCAGAAGGAGCAGGTTATGAAAAGGAGAATTCTCTCTTTAGTGTTGTGTTTAGTTGTTTTGGACGTCTGTCTGGCGTATGCGGACGATCCTGCCCCGCAGACACCCAAGGAAACCCGGGAACTGTTTAATGGTCACTCACTGGAGGGGTGGTATACCTTTATCAAAGACCGTGGTGTTAATGACGACCCGAAGGGTGTTTTTACCGTTACCGATGGTATGATCCACATAACAGGCGAAGAATTCGGATGTATAACAACGGAAGAGGCCTTTTGCGATTATCGAATTATCGTTGAGTACAAGTGGGGCGAGAAGCGGTGGCCACCTCGTCAGTCCTGTACGCGTGACAGTGGTCTGTTGGTTCACTCCGTGGGGGCCGACGGAGCCTTTGGCGGAACCTGGCTCTACTCAATTGAGGCCAATATAATCGAAGGGGGAGTTGGTGACTTTATTGTCGTCGGCGACGGGTCGGATCAATTTTCCATTACGGTCGAAACCGCACCAGAGCAATCTCCGCAAGGACAATTTATCTGGCAGCAAGGGGGAAAAGCCGAAACCATAAACCAGGGTCGCGTCGACTGGTTTGCCCGGGACCCCAAGTGGTCCGATACGGCCGATTTTCGTGGCCAAAATGATGTGGACCTTCCCCATGGCCAATGGAATACCCTGGAAGTCGTTGCCGAGGGCGATACGTTGGACGTCTTTGTTAATGGTACACTCGTCAATCAGGCGAGCAAGGTCCGGCCCTCGTCCGGCCGCATTCAGATACAGTCGGAGGCAGCCGAAATTTTTATACGCAGGATAACACTTGCCCCGCTGTCGAAATAGTAAAGGCGGCTCTCAGCAACGGTTTTACCTGATGCATTTCTCCGCGCGGCGGTTGGCGTGCACCCCTGGCATAAAAAAACTTCAGGCACCCCCCTTTTCAAGAAAGGGAAAAGAGGTAAACTGGTCTTTCTTGGGTATTGTGGGAATTGATTCCCTGCCAAGCTCAAGAGAGACAAAAGTGTGTAGGTGAAATTTGTTTCAACCTTTGATAAAAGTAGTGTAGTAATTGGTGAAGATTTATGTCAAAACCTCCGGCATTTAAGAAGAATCGTATTAACCGTAAACGAACCAAGACGAAGATTCGCGTTAAGAAGCGAGATCCGTTGTTTGTTGATGGTGAACGTCCGCATCCGATGTTTGTCGATTATAAGGATGTTGAACTGCTCAAGAAGTTGACGAGTCGTCAAGGTAAGATTATCAGCCGACGTAAAACCGGTTGCTGTGCCGTGAGTCAGCATGCCGTCGCGGCTGCGATCAAACGAGCCCGGTTTATGGCTCTTATGCCTTATATTGGTGACTAAGAAGCCAGGTTAAAGCTTCCGATTGGTAAGAGGTAAGGCACATATTTCCTCTTGCCGGTTACCATCGCAACAGGTTTTGTGATACAAGCAGATAAAGAGACGGCGAACGAAGTTTAATTCGTGACGTAGCGGTTCTTTCTGTTTCTGTCGCAAAACCTTTGTTGTTTTTATTATCCAAGTCAACCCGGTTCCTAAGGCAATCCGGGCAGAACGTAGAGACAAGAGCCCGACTGGAAGGAGAACGCGTCCATGATGGAAAAGGCGATCGAAAAGGCGGATACGCTCATAGAAGCCATGAAGTGGATTCGAGAGCACCGCGATAAGGTGACCGTAATAAAGCTCGGCGGCAGCCTCATGGAAGATACCGTGGCCATGATGCATCTGCTGGTCGATACGGTCTTTATGGAAACGGTTGGTATGAAGCCGGTCATTGTGCATGGCGGTGGTAATGCCATAAGTCAAGCCATGACAGAAGCGGGGATTAAGCCGCATTTCGTGCAAGGCCGACGCTATACCGACGCCGACTCGCTCGCTATTGTCCGACGTGTTTTGGCCGATGAAATCCCACTGGCTTTGGCGGAACAGATACGGGAATTCGGGGGTCAGGCGGAAATTCTCTCCGACTGCCGCGGCACAAACGTTCTCTACGGCAAGAAGCTCGAACTGGCCGACGAAAACGGCACACCGATCGACCTCGGCTTCGTCGGCACGGTGACCCGGGTCAATACGGATCGGATTATGGAGTTGAGCGATAAGGGAATCATTCCGATTATCCCATCGTATACACTCGTCGACGACGGAAGCGGTCAGGGGCTTAATGTCAATGCCGATACGGCGGCCAACGAAGTTGCCAAAGCACTCAAGGCGGATAAACTTGTTTACGTTAGTGAGGTCAATGGCGTCCGCACGGACCCGAACGATCCGGCCTCCATGATCAACTCGCTAACCGCAGAGCAGGCGCGCAAACTACTCTCATCCGGGTCCATTGTCGGCGGTATGATTCCCAAGATACAGGCCTGCCTTGAATCCATTGAGCGCGGCGTCGATAAGATCCACATTATTAACGGGCGACTCCGGCATTCGCTCCTGCTCGAAATCTTTACGAGTCAAGGAGTTGGAACGGAAATCACCACAAAATAGAACAGCCTCAACAGAGAGCACGGGCGAAGCGGCCCGACTGCTCCGGGCCTGGAAAGATATAATATGGCACGCAATTCACAAGAGATTATTTCCCTGTTTAAAGAATCCGTCATCCCGAACTATACGCGGTATCCCGTTGCCCTGGTCCGAGGCGACGGACCCTGGGTCTGGGACGCCGAAGGCAATCGCTATCTCGATTTCTTTCCGGGCTGGGGCTGCAATCTGTTTGGCCATTGCCCTAAACCGGTTGTCAAAGCGATCCAGGAACAGGCAGCGCGACTGATCCATATTCCGAACTCCTGGTACACGGAAGAACAGGGCGTCTGGGCCAAGATGCTCTGCGATCGCAGTTTTCACGGACAGGCATTCTTCTGTAACTCCGGAACCGAGGCCAATGAAGCGGCCATAAAGCTGGTCCGACTCCATTTTGCGGCGGAGCATCGTTACAAGATCATCACATTTCAAGGCGCATTTCACGGTCGGACCATGGGTTCCATTTCCGCCACAGGTCAGGCGAAATATCATCAGGGTATTGAGCCGCTCCTGCCCGGTTTTACGTATGTGCCCTTTGGTGACTTGGCAGCCACGGAAGCGGCGATTGACGACGAAACGGCAGCCATTATGGTCGAACCGATCCAGGGCGAAGGGGGGGTTCGCATACCTCCCGAAGGGTTCCTCGCCGGACTGCGTAAGTTGTGCGATGAAAAGAACTTACTTTTGGTCTTTGACGAGGTTCAGGCAGGCTGTGCCCGCACGGGCCATTGGTTCGCGTATCAATATTTTGGGGTCGAGCCGGATGTTATGACCCTTGCCAAGGCGATCGCCAGTGGAGTCGCCGCCGGCGCTATGCTCACGAAGAAAGAAATTGCGCCGAGTTTACGGCCTGGTATGCACGCGTCGACTTTTGGTGGTAATCCTCTGGCCGCTGCCGCGGGTATCGCCACGATTAAAATGGTGGAAGAGGAAGGGCTCCTCGAAAAGGGGAAACTCATGGCGAAGCACGTCAAGTCACGTCTGGACGCCATGGCCGAAAGTATCGACCTGATTCAGGAAATTCGCGTCGTCGGTACCATGATTGGTATTGAACTGCGAATAGAAGGCGCTCCTTTTGTGGAAGCCTGTATGAAAAAGGGCCTCTTGATAAACTGCACACATGGCAACGTGATTCGTCTGCTCCCGGCGGTCAATACCCCTCTTGACGTCATGGACCAGGGCCTCGACATAATCGAAGAAGCATTCCGGAAAGGAGTGACATCATGAAAGCGACCGGTCGTCATTTTATTACCCTCTCTGATGTTCGGCAGCAGGAGCTGGACCGCATCTTTGACCTGGCACGCACGCTCAAAGCGGATATGGCCGCCGGTAAGCGTCCGAAATTGCTCGAAGGGCGTGTTCTCGGCCTCATCTTTGAGAAGATGTCCCTGCGCACACGTGTCAGTTTCGAAGCCGGTATGGCGCAACTCGGGGGCGCGACAATCTTTCTGGAAGATCAACACATTGGATTTGGCAAGCGGGAAAGTGTGGCCGATATAAGTCGAGTCTTGAGTTCCATGGTCGACGCCATTGCGTTTCGGGCCAAGAAACACAGCTCCGTTACGCAACTGGCCTCCTACAGCTACTGCCCTGTCATTAATGCGCTGACCGATCGCGCGCATCCCTGTCAGGCTCTGGCCGACCTGCTGACGATTCAGGAGGAGTTCGGCCACCTCAATGGCCTGCGAATCGCGTGGGTTGGCGATTCCAATAATGTTGCGGCCTCTCTTATCGCCGCCTCGGCCATGATGGGCGCGCAAGTTGTTGTCTCCTCGCCTGCCGATTATCAGTTCAGCAGTGAGGAAGTTGCCCGGCTCACCGCGGTGGAAAAACGGCCTGGCTTCTCTCTGGAGTTTGAACCTGACCCCAAAAAAGCCGTTGCCGGTGCCGACGTCATCTACACGGACGTCTGGGTCAGTATGGGACAGGAGAGTGAAGAGGCGGTCCGCTGCAAAGTCTTTGCCCCATATCAGGTTAACGGGGACCTTATGGCCGCCACAGGCAAGAAGGAGACGATCTTCCTGCACTGCCTGCCAGCGCGTCGCGGCCTGGAAGTCACCGACGAAGTTATGGACGGCCCGCAAAGTCGAATCGTCGAGCAGGCGGCCAACCGAATGCATGCGCAAAAGGGCCTGCTCGTCTGGCTTATGACAGAAGCGAAAGCGGACGCATAAGAGCCTTACGGGAGTCGCGGGAGTTCGGGCAGGAAGTCCGCTCCCGGCCTGAGGATCGGTCCGGTTCCCGGTCGCCTCCTCTTGTTGTCACGAAGTCAACGCCGAAGAAGCCTGCCGGCTCTTTCGTCCTGGGGCACAACGTGTCAGGCAGGAGCCGACGAATTGAGCGAAGAAAGGATTGGTTATGCACTATCCCTGGTGGTATATTCCCGGACTGACGGCCCCTATGCTCATTGCCATCGTCGCGGTCGTTCACGTTATCGTCTCGCATTATGCGGTAGGAGGCGGTCTTCTTCTGGCCTTGGAGAACGGGCACGCACTGCGTCAAGGGGACGAAGCCTATCGCAACTACTGGAAGAAACATGCGAAATTCTTCATTCTGCTGACCGTTGTCTTCGGCGCGATAACGGGAGTTGGCATATGGTGGACGATTGGACTGGCCTCGCCACTGGCAACGGAATTTCTGATAAGGACGTTTGTTTTCGGCTGGGCGATAGAATGGTGTTTTTTCATTCTTGAGCTAGTCGCGGCGTTCGGCTTCTATTACTTTTGGACGCGACTTAAGCCGCGTACGCACGCGATTATGGGCTGGATTTACGGCCTGTCGGCGTGGATTTCACTGGTGTTAATAACCGGGATAACCGCGTTCATGCTCAATAGTGGCACACTCTTGGGTCAGCTCGACCTGGCTGCTGACCCTTATGCCGTTGGTACGTTCTGGCAGTCGTTTCTGAACGCGCAATTGATTCCGCAAACGGTGTTGAGAACGGGCGGCGCGCTCATTTTGGCTACCTTTTACGTCTATTTACACGCGTCGCTGTGCGAGAGCAACGCTGCGGTCCGCGAGAAAGTGGTGCGTCGCATGAGAATTCCTTCGCTGCTTGGCGTCCTTTTGCTCCTGACCGGCCTGGTCGGTTGGTTCTGGTTCCTCCCGTCGTCCAGCTTGACCATGCTCCAGAGTGCGGCGGCCATGAATATTTTTGGCGGTCTGTTCCTCGCTGTTTTTGTTGCCATTGTGTTACTGCTTTGGGTGGGGCCGATCCGCAATCCGCAGAAGATGACAACGGGTCTGGCCCTGGCTCTCTTTCTGTTCGGACTGGCTGGTGTCGGAATCGGTGAGTTCGTCCGGGAAGCTGTCCGTAAGCCGTTTATCGTCGACCGGCTCGTCTACGGCCATCAGATTTTCACAAGCGAAGTCAATTCAGTGCGGAGTCGTGGCGTTCTGGAAAGCGGTCTTTGGACCCGGCTCTATTTGGAGCAACTTCAGGAGAAGTATCCCAATTTGAAACTGGCGCCGAAGCGTCCGGTGCAATCTTTCTTTCCGGCCAAGTCGCCAATGTCGAGCCACATTATGCCGATTCCGTCTGTTCTTGACCTGTCGTCGAGCGAGGATTCGGTTATAAGGCAGACGCAACTTCAACTCCAGATGGGCGGTAATCCGCAGCCGGCAAGTCCGCCGGTCGGCCAGGCACTTCCGCTTGACGACTCCTACAATTTTCAGCCGACGGCGCTAACGGCGAACTATCAGGCCCCAGCCGCCGAGGCGCCGCGTGCCAGTGCGGAGGAGGCTCTGCCACTTCCGGAAGACCCGGCAGCGGAATCCGTTGCGACAGACGCGGAGCAGGTCGCGCCGGAACCGCCGAAAGTCGCTCGGCCCATTGAACAGGGAATTATCACCGGGAATCAGGATATGCTCCTCATTGCGGAGGACGACCGGATCGCCGCCGGGCGGGTGCTCTTTATGTACCATTGTAACGACTGCCACGCGTCGGAGTTCGGTTATAGTGCCGTCGCACCCATGCTGACCGGGAAACGACGTGACGAGATACGCCATTTTCTCGTTCATCTGAATCGGCCGGGTTTTTATATGCCCCCTTGGTGCGGGACCCTGGTCGAAGCGGAATTACTCACCGATTACCTGCTTTCGATTCGACCGGATATGCCACATAATCTGGAAGTCGATATTCAATAATACCTGTAGACAAAGAGGAAACGCCATGCCTGTTCTGGACCCCGCACAACTGTCCGCACTTCCGGCTCCGCTGTGGTTTATCACCCTGTTTAAGATAATCGGGTTCGTTCTGCACTTATTGGCCATGAACCTGTGGCTCGTCGGCTTGCCACTGGCGCTACTTCTCTATCTGTGCGGAGGAGCGAACGGTCGAACGTTTGCCCGGCGTCTGCTCAAGCAAATGCCGATTATTATGGCCCTGGGCGTCAATTTTGGAATTGTGCCACTGCTGTTTGTGCAGACGGCGTGGTACAAACCGTTCTATACGTCCACGATTCTGCTGGCGGTTCACTGGTTCGCGATTCTGCTGCTGGTTATGGTCGGCTACTACGCACTGTATGCCTGTTCACATCTGGTCGATAAGGAGGCGGCCCGATGGAAGGTCTGGCTCTGCGGTACGATTCCGGTGCTCTGTCTGACGGCCAGTGGACTCATCTTCGCGAGCGTCTGGACCTTTATGGCCTGCCCGGACGCCTGGCCTGCCGTCTGGGAGAAGACGTTCGCATCTGGGGCCGTTTCCGGACTCGGTACCTTCTGGCGTAATCCGCAAGTCTTTGTCCGGTTTGGTATTGTTGCTGGACTTGCTCTGCTGACAACCGGATTCTGGACACTCTTCGACGCCCGATTCCTCATGGTCAGCGGAGGTTCGTCCGAGGGGGCCGTCACGTCTGGTGCCAAGTCCGCGGCGCCGCGACCGGTACAGCAATCGGTTCCGAAATTGAGTAAGAAGGAGAAGAAGCGTCGCCGTATGCAAGGGTTGGAAGACGACGATTTCGACGAGGAATACGCGGCCCTGGAGGCGGAAGAAAAAGCGCAGCAAGAGGCCAAGAGCAAAAGCCATCCGGCACCGGCAGGTTCAAACTACGAGAGCTGGTCACTTCGCTTTGCCACGTCGCTCATCTGGCTTGGCGCGCTGGCCGCTGGTGGTCTTACGTGGTACTATTACTTCGTCCAGCTCGATTCGAAGGCACTTACCCTCACCTGGCTCTACAGTTCGCCGTGGAAATGGCTGCTCTGGGGGACTATTTGTGCCCCGCTCTTGACCGCGGGGTTGGCTACGCTAGGCCAGTGGGGAAAATTGTCACGCTCGCCGCTTGTCTTGGCCATAACGCTTTCTCATCTAACGACTTTGGCCGCTTATGCCACAACGCGTCAGCTGGTTCAGAACTGTCAACTGGCCTCCTGGTGGAACGTAACCGTCCTGCCCGAAGCGACACAATGGAGTCCCCTGTACGCCTTTGTCGGGGTCTTTGCCTTTACGCTGCTCGTCATTCTCTGGATGATTCGGCAGATGGCAAGGGCGTCGAAAGCATAACGTGCTAAAAAGACGTTGTCCTCCGGCAGACACGGTATTAAGAGCCTGACGGAGGACGTGAATTAAAAAAATCGTAGGCAAAAAGAGGTAGGCAAAACGGGTCAGCCGGGGAAATTACCCTCGCGAAGGTAGGGTTGAATCACTTCAAATCGTGATTCAATTTCGTCCACTATTTCCTGTGTCAGTTTCATTTCAGATACAATTCCCTTGTCAGGGCCGTTGTCCGCCGGCAGGCGATGTCGCGAGAGCATATTCTTAAAGATACCTCGTTTCTTCCAGACATAAAGATGAAACCCGCGTAAGTTATTTCCGGGAATCGTTTCTTTGAGGTTCAGCATGAGCAGGAGACGGCTGTAAGCGTCGGCGGCAGCAACGCGGTCACCATTCTCCATATGCTTCCAAATAAGGGCCAACAGATCAGCATAAACCGCCCGTTCCGTTATAAGTCCTTCCGTACCAAATCGAGACTGATGCAGCCAGCCGAAACCTCCTTTGGCACTATAAACGCACTTAATGACCGGTTTGGCCGCGACCAGTTCCTGCATGCGAGGCAAAATCGGCGGCACTTCCTCTTTGACGTATCCGAAGAAAGGGGATTCCTTCGCAAGCTCGACCAGTAACTTCACAGACGGTCTTGCCCCTTTATAGCCCGAGCCACCAGAGGTCTGAATAATAACAGGGCGATGCACTACCTCTGCCAAAGCCTGCCAGTACTGACGCATGTCCTCTTCTGTCTTCCCGTCATCAGGCGGTCGCGAGATAATCACCTCGGGCTTGAGATCTTCGGCATGTTTCGCGAAAACGAGCATTTCCTCCGTATTTTTCCCTTGGACTCCGAGACACAAAGCGGTCTGACGCCCACGCATCGTTTCGGCCAAAATTTCCATACCTTTGAGTTTCTCTTCCCTGGTCAGTAGTTCTATACTGTCGTTTGACTGTGGCCAAATCATGCCGGGACTGCCGCACCAATCGACGAACCGCGCCTCTTTGGCCAGCACTTCGAAATCGACAGCCCCCGTTTCCGTAAAGGGAGTCGAAAGAATTGGAAACGGGCCGCGTACCCGCGGGTCACAGGGCACAACGGCGTCTGCGGCATGCACTCTCCCCTGGCCATAGGTCCATCCGACGACGGAGCAAGCAGCACCAGCCACCAGTGTCTTTATCATGGTTCGTCGATTCATTGTTTTACGCTCGGTCATTCACATTTCTCCTCTTCTTTGGTACTTCTGTAAAAATCAATTCCGAGGACTCCCCACTACATCTTGACCTCGGGAACGACAAAGGGCTCTCGAAAATGGGGTTCGAAGACGGCATTTGCCTCCACGGAAGAAGGCCCCACGAAACGTTCCGTCGCGGCATCAAGTTCGAGGAAGGAACTCAACTTAAAGTTTCTACCGTCCATCGGAACCCCTTGTGTGTCCAAGTGCGTTTCGACCTCGGCGAGAATATCGGCAAACGGGCCTCGGCTTCCGACCTGCTCGAGCGCTTCCTTCTTGGAATAATCGTGGCCGACGCGGTAGGCGGCGTTCGCTGCGTTATACCAGGCTGAAGTGTGATAACCAACTTCAATATCAGCGGTTAGATTCGCAGACGTCCCGTCATAAACGGCATCGCAGAAGTTCTTCAAATGCAAGGGAACTCCGCTCCGTTCCGTTTCACAGGCAAATTCCTTAATAACCTTGCCGTCAAGGTCAAAAGCGGTCCCGCCGCCCCAAAATTTCTCGTAGCGTCCCCCCTCACACCAAACAACATAGCCACTTTTTGGGCCAAAACATGTGCCTGCTGAGCGTCTGTCATTCTTGGCAGGAAGATTAGAGATTCCAAAGGCAATCGGAATCTCGCCGGTATCAAAGAGAGTCACAAGTGTATTGGGCGTTTCGCCTGCATCGTTATAACCAACTCTGCCGGCAGCCGTTAGAATTCGCTTGGGAAATGCGATTCGGTCGCACAAAATATCGTTCCGGCAATCGTCGATCAGGTGTGCCCCCCAGTTACCAGTCTCTCCGTTGCCCGTATTCCACATCCAATGCCAGTCATAATGCAATTTATCTCGATAGAGAGGACACTCTTGCGCCGGGCCCAGCCACAGATTGTAATCGATTTCGTTGGGTATGGGCAAGGGCGTGGGGCGAAGACCAATTCCCTTCCGGGGCGCGAACCGATTGATTCGAACCGCGAGAATTTTACCAAGAGATTTTTCTTCATGCAAGAATTTCTTGATTTCGGCGTGGGTGCGGTCGGTTCTCATTTGCGTTCCGATCTGACACACACGTTTGTACTTTCGCGCGGCGTTGACGACTTGCCGTCCTTCCCAAAACGAAAGAGCGAGCGGTTTTTCGACGTAGACGTCTTTGCCGGCCTCCATGGCAAGAATCGCGGCTAACGCGTGCCAGTGGTTACACGTAGCGATAACCACGGCGTCAACATCCGGGTCGGCAAAGATCTTTCGCATATCGGCACAGGCCTTTGCGTTGGAAAGACGCTTCTGCCACGGTTCAAGGCGGCGTACATCCGGGTCCGCTATTGCGACCACATCGATCTTATCCATTTCCAGCAGTGTATTGAGCAGAAGAGAACCGCGATTGCCCAATCCGATTACGCCGACTCGCAGGCGTTCGTTAGCGCCGCGGGCGGACAGCACCGAAGGACAAAACGCAGTTGCGGTGCCCAATGCAAGACAGGAAATCAAAAATCCGCGCCGATTGATGCTACTCATTTTGTCACCATTTTTCTTTCTTCTGTGTACCCGTGTCTGTTTCCAAAAGGCGTCACCAATCGCCTGTCAGAAGAAGTCCTGTTTCCACCCATTATAAGTCGCCCAAGAGGCTTGTCAACGGAAAATCAGTCGCGCAAAACGTCAAATACAGAACATTTTGAATCATCCGGGGTAGCGAGTTAAAGTTTTTGGTAAAATTTGACGATTATACTGATTAAGGTGGTTTTTCTGCCTGTAGGAATTATAGTAGACAAAAATAAAAACGCGAGGTGTGCCATGAGGGGAATTGACTGTTTTATCAGGGTTGCCTGTTTTGTCATAATTTTAGGAGCCGCTGCGGGTCAGGGCTTGGCGGGCGACTCTCAAGGGACAGGAATGCTCCCGCTGGGCATGGAGGTATCGGTACCGCTTGAGTCGACGTCGTCGGTTGACGAATTTACGTCGTGGCAGGCGGCGCAAACGGAGCTTGGTACTGCGGTTGGAGAGACAGAAGAGAGCGACTTGATTTTTCGAGGCGCCTCGCGTAAAAGTTCCCTGTCACGTCAAATACTCAATAAAAGCGGTCTGTCGAGCATGACCCAAGTCTGGGCCAATGCGTATCTGGGCGGTGGCACACTTGAGCCGCAGAACACGCCGGAAATGGACCGCGACCTGCTCGGTGCCATGGTGGGGATGAATTTCAGTATGCTCGGCGGGACCGTATCCGGTTTCTATAATTACAATAAGGGCTCGCTTGAGGCTCAAAATTCCTCGCTGGACCAGACGACAAACCTGGGCGGCATCGGATATTCCAATAGTGCAAGCTGTATCTACTGGTCGCTGGTCGGTGCCGGTGGAATCGACAGTTACGAGACATCCGGAGCCATGCCGGCCAGGTCGTTCGACGGCTGGCAGGCGCTGGGTCTAATCGAAGTGGGGGGCGAGATGGATACCGGTAGTCTCTTCGTTCTTCGGCCGTTTACCATGCTTCAGTACAGCTACTTAAAGCACGACGGACTGCCAGACGTTTTTGAGGAGCAGAAGAACGCGGCGTTCTGGTCGACGATGGGCTCGCGAGTTGACATACGCCTCGGGTCCGATACGTTCAAGATACAAGGGCGTATGGCTTGGGTCCACCAGTTACTTTCGGACAACGACCCGATAACGAACTACTGGTTCGGCCGTGTGGCAGGGACGGTTACGCCATCACAATGTCATTTTACCGGGTCGACCGGACGTGATTACTTCTGGGGCGGAATCGGCCTGAAGATGGCCTTCTTCTCGCGAATCGCGATAAGTCTGGACTACGACGTACTGATGAACGGCTATCAGAACGTCCAACTCGGCTCGCTTGGCCTGCTCATGGCGTTCTGACGGTAGTGGCGGAGCAGCAGGCGACTGGGTCGGACAGGGCCCCGCGGGCCATCTTGTCCGACTCCAAGCTCCAGACAGGGCACTCGCATACCCTGTCTGGCGAACGCACGTGATTACAAACTCCCGATCACATACCGGAGTACATCGAGGTAAATCACCCAGAACATGAGTCCGAGAATCAGGAAGAGTCCCAGATAGCTCAAAATAATCTGGATATTTTCATTGGGCGGCCGACGAAAGATGGCTTCGTAGAGCAGGAAGACGATGTGTCCCCCGTCGAGGACCGGAATCGGCAGGAAGTTGACAACAGCCAGGTTCGCGCTAATCATGCACAAAAAGAGCAGGAAGACGCCACCACCGGAGGAGGCGGTCTTGTATGCCGCGTCGATAATCATGCCAGGCCCGCCTAGCGCCTTAACGGAGACCGTACCTCCTATGTGCCGCAGGAACTTGTAGACCAAGCCCATCATCTCAACTGTTTTGTGCCATCCGAAGGAAACGGCGGCGGCCAGGGATGGCGCCTTACGCTGGATTACGTCGGTGCCGAAGATGAGACCGCGGTCGACCCGGTACGCATCGTTCGCTTCCCGGATCGTAGTCACCAGATTGACCGTTTGGTCCTCTGTTGTCTTGACCGTAACGGAGACGGGAGTGCCCGCCGGAAAGTAGTTTATTCCCGTCGCAAACCAGTAGACGACCGTGGAGTCGAGTCGCCCTGGCTTCGACTTGATTTCAATTCCGCCCTCGGTTACAGTACCAAGCTCGGCCAGACTTTTGTATACTTCGCGTGTTTCCTGGTCCGCACTGGAGTCGGGCTTTTGCAGTTGGATTAAAATGGATTCAATGCGTCCATCGAGCGGACTGGCCTGATCCTCACAGGCAATGGACTCGTCAATTGCGCCAATGCAGGGGAGCACTTCGTAGCAAAGCCCGAGAAAGCCGCAAGCAAGCTGGCTCTTATTCGTTCGAAACCCGGTGTAAGGCGAGTCGGTGGAAACGGACATGGGGAGATCGACCAGTTCACCATCGCGTCGCACGGTGAGGACCAGTGAGGTCGTTCGCGGACTTTCACCGGCAGCACCATGGCAGGAAGCCCACACCTTATAGGGGAATTTTAATGCGTTGAGAATCGGTTCATTATTGACGGCAAAGAGAATGTCACCATGCTGTGTAATTTCTCCTTTTTCGTTCCGTTGCTGAACCCGGACGCCAGCCCTGTCTGCGGGAGAGCCTTTAATCAGGGAGGTCACTTCACCCATTTTCAGGGTAAGGCCCGTCTCATGCCAAGGCTGGGGGTCGGCCACGACCGTTTTCTGCTCTTGACCCTGTTTCTTCGGCTGGAAGGTAAAGGCAATAGGTTTATCGATAAAGCAGCGAAGAATCTGTTCGTAGTCGCCAGGGTTCTGTACTGGTACATCGTTCATGGCGACCAGGGTATCGCCCGCAGCGAGCACCCCGTACTGTTCATCCCGCAGTTTATTCTTTTCCGCGGAAAATCCGTGATACCAAGGCTGTTTCAGGTCTGCCAGTTTAACGGATGAGGCCGGCATAATGCCTATGGTGGGCGTCATTCCGCCTTTGGTCAGTTTCGGTTGGACCTCGACGGAAACGGTCGTCGGCTCCTCTTCTCCCAGCGGCTTGCGAGTCAGGTCAACGGCAATGGATTCGCCGTTGATCAGGCTAATGGGAACTTGAGAAAAGGCGGAGACCGGCTCACCATTCATCTTGACGATATGATCACCGGCGCGAATTCCCTGCTGCCATGCGGGCGTGCCAGGCAGTACGGTTCCGACCCGACTGGAGGCTTCCGGGAACCCGAGCATGGCGGCACCGACGGCACAGACAAAGGCAAAAATAATGTTCATAACGACCCCTGCGGAAATAATCGCCATGCGTTGGGGTACGTTTTTGGCCAGGTAGCTGTCGGGCGCGTACATAGTTTTTTCCAGAGCGGCAGTCTCTTCCGCTTTGCGGGCAGCGGCCGCCTTGGCGTCCGGGTCGTCCGTCTCGCTCAATTCGGCAACTTCCGCCTTGGCACGGTCGAGCTCCGCCTTAATACCGCCGGGGTTGTCTTCCTGCCCCAACATTTTGACATAGCCGCCCAGCGGCAGCCAGCCGAGTCCGTATTCGGTGTCGCCCCATTTAAAATGAAAGAACTTAAAGCCCCAGGCGTCGAACCAGATATAGAACTTATCACAGCGCACACCGCACATGCGGGCAACGATGAAGTGGCCCCACTCATGAACGATAATAAGAGCGTTAATACCCAGGACGACCAGAATAACCCGCCAGGCGACGAGAAGCATATGGTGCAGGGAGGAGGAATCGGGCGCGGAACCCCACAGGGTCATGAAATCCATTTTTGAATCTCCAAGCGTGTCCAAAGTTCCAGCTCGCCAAGGCGATGGAAATCGGGGCACGGGTCATAAGGGTGGATGGAAAGGGCATGTTCACAGGCAGGTACAATCCGGTCGAACGGCAACTGCCCATGTAAAAAGGCGTTCACGGCGACTTCATTAGCCGTGTTGAAAACGACGCCACAGGAACCGCCCCGGGCAACGACGTCGTAGCCCAGGGCCAATGCGGGATACTCGCCAGGTCCGGGCATTGCGAACTCGAGCTGACACAAACGGTGCCAGTCCATGCGTTGCGACGGACCACGGTGACGCTCGGAATCGTAGAGCGCAAATTGAATCGGGAGCTGCATATCCGGCGGACTCAACTGCGCGACAATTGCGCCGTCGATAAACTCGACCATGGAATGAATAATCGACTGCGGATGAATAACGACGGACAGTTTGTCGCCTGAGACGCCAAAGAGCCAGTGGGCTTCGATCAGCTCAAGCGCTTTGTTTACCATGGTGGCCGAATCTATGGTTATTTTTTTGCCCATACTCCAAGTGGGATGGGCTAGTGCGTCGGCGACGGTAACCCCCTGGAGGCGATCGGGAGCCCAACCGCGAAAGGGCCCGCCGCTGGCGGTTAAAATGAGGCGTTCGACTTCCGGGCAACAAGCGACCGGGCACTGCCAGGGCTTACCGGATTCCGGCGTGAGTCGCCGTGCGTGAAGACATTGGTAAATGGCGCTGTGTTCGCTGTCGACCGGGATAATCCTCCCGTGTCCTGCTTGTACTAACGACGTAAGTAGTTCTCCCGCGACGACTAACGACTCCTTATTCGCCAAGGCCACGGTCTTGTTGGCTTCCAGGGCCGCTCGTGTACTGCAAAGTCCGGCCGAACCGACAATGGCGGAGAGAACGACATCAATATCGTCGCCAGTGGCCACCTCTTCCAGAGCGGCGGCTCCGACGAGCAACTCGGTTCCGCAAGGTAACTCGCGAAGACAGGAGCAATCGGCATTTGGGTCCGAAACCACAACGGTTTTCGGGTGGTAACGGTGCGCCAGCTCAAGCAGAACCTGGGTTTGACGATGGACTGTCAGTACGCTCGGCACGAGGCAACCGCCCGAATGCTCTATAACATTCAAGGCACTCCGGCCGATACTGCCGCTGGCCCCCAGCAGGGCGATCCGGCGGGGTGTATGCCTATCGGTATGTGTGCTTTGTGTCATAAATGGGTGGTTGTTTCTAGGGTCGCGACTGATATTTCTATTGCATGACGCTTTTCTTCCCGCGTTCGGGGGAGGTCACGCAAGGTAATTCCTTTCTCTATTATACGTGGATTATTCCATTTTTAAAGGTCCTTGCCGGAAAATTTGAAAAAGTTGGCCCCGACATGTAACAAAAACGGGCGGGTCAGCGTCTTTCTAAGTATGCAGAGCCATGGTCGCGACACCATTTCGTCTCGCCGTTGCGTCTGTTTACCCGTTTCAAGTCTGCTTGGCAGAGGCGAAAAAGTTTAGTGGAATCGAAGTGGAAAAGTACAGTAACACCTTAAGGAGACAAAGATTATGTTGAATCGAGCAGGAAGAGTTTTTTCTCTGTTGGCCATGCTTCTGGTATTTGCAGGGACCGTCGCGGCGCAGGAGAAGTGTCATTGGGCGACAGGGGACGATATTGTCATCGTGCATTATCCGGCCGTAATAGCCGGTGCGAAGGTGGTTCGCGAGACCGCCGATTCTTCCGAATGGAATGCCTTTCTTGCCGGCGCTATGGATAAGATAAGGAGTACTTATAGCGAGAAGATTGCGAAGGCGGAACTGCCCGCACAAGTGGAAAACTGGGCAAAGCAGCAAATTTCATCCTTTCTTAATCGGAGTCCGGAAGGAGCGACTTCCTTACTCGGAGAAGCGGCCAGTCAGACGCGAGCGATCGTGCTGGCCCTGAACTTTAATCCGGAAGGCACCCATTGTGACGACAAGGTGGTCGGGACCTTGACCGCCGTTCTTAATATTGACCCGGCTGACAATACAGACGTGCGCCAATTCGTAACGGACCGGCTCCCCCACGAAGTTGTCAGTGAAGAGAATGGCATGACCCTCCTTAAAATTACCACGCCCAAAGGCGCGGCCTGGCTGGCCAAAACGAAGATGGGAAGCTCCACGAAAACGGCTATCGTTATCGGCAGCGACCAGGAAATGGTAACCGCCAAAGGCAAGGAGTACAATAGCTCCAACGAACTGGCCGATGCCGTTACGGCGAACAAGAACGTCCTGAAGTCGGTTTATATTAACCCGCGGTTCATTAAGAAGTTCATGCCGAAACTGGATGGTCTGGCGGAACAGGCCAAGGAAAAAGCAGGCGACGTGGCCAAGGAGCAGATTCGCAAGAACGTACCTGACTGGTTCAATGCCTTGAACGTACCGGAACTCGGACGGAATATCTGTCGGAAATTCGAGTCTGTTGTCTATACGGTGGAAGAGAACGAAGATACCGGAATTGGCCTGACATTTCAGGCCAACGCCGCAACGGAAGAGGATGCCCAGCAGCTCAAAGACCTTATCGTGGGAACTTTTGCCCTGATTCGGATCCAGGTCGACCAGAAAGGGGACGACGCTACGGAACCGGAAAAGAAGGCCTGTCAGTTCCTCAAGAATATTGAACTGCAAAATGAAGGCAAAGCCATTTACGTTAAAGTTGACCTGACCGCTGGCATGGTCACCAATTGGCTTAAGAGTTCGCTCAAAAAAGCCGTCGATTCGCCCATAACAGCGCCGTGACTTTGGACGCACCCGGGGGAGTATTCTGCGGAATATTTCCCCTTGTCCTGAATTCACTTTGGGTTACAATAGGTTATAGGGACAGGGTAGGTGGAGTTCATGCGTTTGCGACGCAACCTGGAATTGTTCGATTGGAAAATTATGAAGTTGGAACAGGCGAGTGACGCGGTACTGGTTGAACTTTGTCGGCAGGGCCAGACCAAAGCCTTCGATGAAATTGACGACCGCTATCGGGAACGATTGCGGTCGTTTCTGTCGCGTCGTCTGCATTTTTCCGTGGCCGATGCGGAGGACCTTGCCCAGCGGTCGCTCATCAAAGCCTATGAATCGCTGAAACAGCTTGCCGCGGAGCAGAGTTTTGCCCCGTGGCTGTTCCGCATCGCCTTTCGTTTGGGCCTGGACGAGCGGCGGCGGGTCGTTCCACTCTCCTTAAATGAGACGGTCTCCGCCGGCGAGCCTGGGGCGACCCGAGGCGACCTGCTTTGCGACGCAAGAGAACAAGAGCCAGTCGCTCAGGCCGTTGCCCGGGAGGAACGTGAGAATATTTGGCGTCTTGCCCGGGCCACCTTGAGTCAGGGCGATTTCTCGCTCCTGTGGCTCTACTACGCCGAGCAGCGGTCCGACCGTGAAATTGCCACGATTTTAAAAAAGAAGCCGGGCGCCGTTCGCGTTGCCCTTTCGCGTGCCCGGCACAAATTAATGTCTGTCCTGCCAAATCGTTACGATTCAGAGCCGGAATGAGGTGTATCATGTCACGCATAAACGAAAATCCGATACAGCACAAGAGAAAGCAATCGCCAGGAGTCGGCCCCGGAACTCTGTCCGACCTGGAAGAGCGTTTGCGCACGGAATGGCCCGATTACCTGTTCGACGAGGAAGCCCGGCAAGAGACCTTGATCGACGCTGCATGCCACGTCGCGGCTGCCCGCAGTGTCGACGCACAGAGCAGATCCAAAAACGGCTGGCTAGCCGGCGGCATTATTGCCTTACTCCTGCTTGCCGTCGGACTGCTGCTGATTCCCTCGGGAATACATAACGCGGGGCAGACGGGCAACGTTGTGCCTCCTCTGGCTTTGCGCTCACTAACGACGGCCACGCCTACGATCCCCGAACTCGACAAGCTACAGCCAAACGCACATCTCGAGGATGTGCTGAATCAGAATACGAAATTCACGACGCCCGTGCCGTCGGCGCCTTTATTACTCCTGTCGCCGGAGTATGTGGGCTATCTGGCCACGAAAAAGCTAACCGAGACAGGTGCTGTCGTTACGGCGGCTGACTTGGAGGAGCAGGCGGGCAACGAGGAACAAAAGCCGGACACGCCGTTGACGCTTCGTTATGGAGAGACTATAATAAAGGATGTTATGGAGTCCAATCCAATTACATCTTACGTTATGGACTATTACGTAGCGCCGGTTTTTTTTGACCCGTAGTGGAATTCTGTCGCTTGTTATGGTTCCTGGCCTAACATGCCGTTCAGAAAGACATTATGGCGACATTGGAAGAACTAGCGGAACAATTTCTGGAGGAGTACCGGAAAGGTACGTACCCTTCGGTAGAACGCTATGCGAAGGAGTATCCGGAACTGGCGGAGGACATCCGAGCCCTTTTTCCCACATTGCGACTGCTGGAGCGGGGAGGGCAGCGGGATGTGCTTTCGAGTGTGACGAAATTCGGAATGGGGCAGGGTCAGCCCGTGAAGTGTCCGCCGCAAATCCTTCAGTACCGGGTGGTTCGGGAAATTGGTAAAGGTGGCATGGGCATTGTGTACGAGGCGCACGACGAGACGCTGGACCGCACGGTAGCCTTAAAAATTTTGCGGACATTCCACGGTGAGGAGGAACAGGCAGCGAAGCGGTTCCGGCGTGAAGCGAAAATGGCCGCACAATTGCACCATACGAATATCGTGCCTGTCTTCGGGTCCGGTACGTTCGACGGAACCTTCTTCTATGTCATGCAATATATAAATGGCATTAGTATAGACCAGTTGGTCTCCGATTTTATATTGCAGAAGGAGTTGGGCGCGGAAGAGCGAGATTCCGCATTTCGGCGTGTGCCCTTGGATTTTCCAGCTCTGTTCCGGCGACTCAAATATAACGAAGACTCTGACAGTGCCCATATTCACTCTTTTACCGCATATTGCCGGCTGGTTGCCCGGGTGGGAGCCGAGGTTGCCGCGGCGCTCGACTACGCGCACCGTCATGAAATTCTTCATCGCGACATAAAACCCTCGAATATCCTTCTGGACGAACAGGGTACCGTTTGGGTTACGGACTTTGGTCTGGCCAAGCCGATTGGTGAAACCGACCTGACGCAGCAAGGTCAGATCATCGGAACCCTTCGCTATCTCTCTCCGGAAGGTCTGGAAGGGGAATTCACGCCGCAGAGCGATATTTTTTCGCTTGGTCTGACTCTGTACGAAATGCTGACCCTGACCCCGGCATTCGGCGAAACGAACTATTCACGGCTTCTCGGGCAGGTAAGTGCGTCGCAATTTCAGCCGCCGCGCAAGGTTAACCCGTTAATACCGAAAGACTTGGAAACGATAATTCTCAAGGCGACCGCGCGCTATCCCACAAAACGATACCAGAGCGGCGGGGACCTGGCCGACGACCTGACCCGTTTTCTTGAAGAGCGTCCGATTCGCGCGCGTCGCAGCTCGGTTCTGGAGCAGGGCTGGCGCTGGTGCCGTCGCAATAAATTGTCGGCGTCTCTGCTCGGCTTAAGTCTGTTGCTCCTTGTCCTGCTAACGACAGGCTCCTGGACAGCGTACTTTCACGCTCGTTCACTTCTGGCCGACAAGGATCGGGAATCGCGTCGTGCGCAGACGAACCTGGATTTGGCCCTGGCCGCGTTCGACGATATTTTTGCCTCGTTTCGTAAAGGGGATAACCAGATCCTTTCGCGTGATGAGGCCAGTTTTTCCTTCCTGACGCCCGATACTATTGTCACGGAGAAGGAGGCGGCTGTCCTGGAGAGTCTGCTCTCCTTCTACGACCGGTTCGCGCAGGAGAACAGTCAGGACCAGCAGTTGCTCATGGAATCTGCCCGGGCCTATGGTAAAATTGCTCTGTTGCGACTCCGTCTTGGCAGGACGGACGATTCTCTCATTGCGTTCACCAGTGCCATGGAGCTCTATCGGCGTTCGGCCAAGGTCGACCCGACTCCGATTCCTTTTCTCTTGGAAGAAACGCAACTGGTGGCCTGTTTTATGGCCGACTTGAGCGGCCCGCGACTTGGTGATTCCCGACTTGGCCCTATTGTCTCAGACCAAATTGAGCGTCTTGAGCAAGTCCCTCTCGACAATTCCTTCCAGCGTGACAAGAACCAAAATCTCTATCGCCTGTATTTCTACCGTGCTTTTTTAAAGCTGAACGAATTTTTCGACCGGGAGCTGAAGCAGAACGACGACCTGAAGAAAGTGTTTAATATCCGGCACGCTTTCAGCCGGCTCGGTAAAGTCCAGGCGACGAAACAGGCGATCGAAAGTGACCTGCATCGCTCACGCGTCATTATGGACGGTATGCTGGCCGCGTTTCCGGATGACCCCGATTTGCTTATGGATCGTGCCCGAAGTTGCGGGTTCAGCTCTCTTATGGCCGCTGTCGACGGGAGACGGGATGAGTCGCAAAGTCTCTTTGACCAAGCATTTCAAACCGTTGAAGCATTAGCCGAACGTTTTCCCGACGCTCCGGCCTATAAGAATTTTATGATTCATTTGTATTACGTTCAATCGTACGTTGTGCAGACCGATGGCCGCACGACCGCCCGTGACGAACTGGAACCGATGACGAAAGCCAATGACGTTGCCAATGAGCTGGCGGAGAAATTCCCCAATTTGCCGGTCTATGCGAAGAATCGTGTTCTTACGGAGTTCTCCCTGGCGCGGGCTATGGAGGCGGCAGGCGAACCCGATGAGGCCGACCGACTCTTTCAGCTCGCCATAAAACACCTGCGGCAGTTCGTCGTCGAATTTCCCTATTTTAAGGATTTTCAAACCTTTCCGCCTTTGTACTCACAGTACGCCCTGTTTCTGATAGCGCGCGACCGGTATGACGAGGCCGAGGTGCAAATCGAAACCCTTAACGCATGGTATCGGGACGAGGTTGCGCCGCAAAACGACCCCCATCTCGATGAAATGTGGCTTACCCGAATTGACTCGCTCAACGCCAGTCTCAAAAAGGCGCGCTCTGCGCCTCTTGAGGGTAAGAGATTATGACGGTTGACCAGTCCTTCCCTGCAGGAAATTCCTACCGGTTACCGACTCGGTTTCTATCGGGTAATCTTGTTTACAAGCTGCCCTCGAGCGAGCGAGACAGGACCGCCTGTGGTGAATGTTCCCGATCACAAGATGAAAAGAGACTATGGATAATATAATAGAAGATACATCGCGTGTGGCCCGTTTCGACGCGGGTCATGGTGTCCACATCTATCGGATTCCCTGTCAGGTCCTGCCGCATCTTTCGGGCTACGTTCATTTAGTGCGTGGCCCTGGCATTTCCACGACTCTGTTCGACGCGGGAAGTTCCCAAGGGCACAGTACGCCTGACATCCTGGCCGGGTTCGACCAGATTCATTCGCACTATGAGCCATTTTATCCGGAGCAGATCGACCGCATTATTTTAACGCATGCGCATGTAGACCATTTCGGGGGACTGTCCGAATTACGTCGACTGACCGGAGCGGAGGTCTGGGTCCACGCGTCGGAATCGCGTACCGTCTGCTCCTTTAATGAACGTGCAACAGTATTTAATCTTCGCGCCAGTCGCATGTGCCGGGAATGCGGACTGTCGCAGGAAGAGACGGACGCGGCGTTGCGTCATTTTGGCTTTCTTCCAGGCCGGGTTGCTGCGACCCCGGTCGACCGGATTATTACCGACCGTATGGAATCCGATGGCCTTTCGTTTCATCATCTGCCAGGGCACAGTGCCGGGCACCTGGCGATCGTTTTCGGAAACTACCTTTTTACCGGCGATATTCTTCTTTCGAAGACGCTGACACAAATCTGGCCCGAGCGTCTCATTCCGCAAACGGGAATCGGTCATTATTTGGAGTCGCTGGAGCGTTTGGGTGAACTTGCGGACCAGGTTCGTCTGATAACGGGTCAGGCTCCCGTGCTCATGACAGGCCACGAGGAAGTCGTAACCCGAACCGGAGAACGAATCGAACTGGTGCGTAAAAGTGAACATCGGCGAAACGAACGAATTATAACACTGCTCCAGAATGCGGAAGAGCCGCCTACGGCGCGTCAGCTGTTTCGTAAAATGTACCTGACGGCCCAGTCCAGCCGCATGTTCTTTGGCTTGTGCGACGTTGTTGCCCGACTTGAATTTCTTCAGCAGCAGGGACGAGTTGCCGTGGTCGACTACGATCGTATAACGGAGGAGCAGCCGGAATTTCACTATGCCGCATGTTGAACGAGGTGCGGAGTCAATGATTATTTTACCCAAGAGTCACAATCGTTATAATCCCACCCTCTTTTTTACAAAAACTGGACTTTTGGTTTAAAAAAACTTGAAGTTTTTCCTTTTTGTAGGATAATTCCAGTAGAAAGTCTGACGACGGTCAGCGGCTCCTCTTGTCCGAGGGGAGGTTTATGGAGTACTTCAAGACGGAAGAATAAGATTAGAATGAAACAATCGAGAAATCAAAGAGAACGAGGGTGGAGTTTCTGCTCCCTAATAGGTCTTTCGTGTGTTCTAATGTTCGTAGCGCTGCTCTTTTCGGGCTGCGCTTCCTGCGGTAAGGCGCCTCAGCCTGCGCGGGACGGCTTGCTCCTTGATAATCCGGCGCCGGCGTCCTGTTCGAATTGTCCCAATCCGGCAAGTCCAGGCGGGAACTCCGTCCTGGTTGTCCCGGGCGACCCGAAACAGGTGCCACCGGGAACCGTAACGTCAGCACCCGGGACGTCCGCGCCCGGGGCGTCTATTCCGGCGAACATTCCTGCCCCGGATGGGACGTTGAGCGTTGATAGTGCGCGCCCGGTAAGTCCGCCTGCGGTGGTCATGCCCCCGGCGCCGCCAGCACCGCCTGCCAGTCCAGCCGCGCCGGTCTTCAATAGTGAACCGGTTCGCGAAGAGCCGCGTATGCCGGCCTCGCCTGGCGCACCCTTTGGCTCGAACATGAGTCTGGAGAAACCGGTTGAGAACGCGGCTGCACAGCCAGCGGGGGAACCGAGTGCCCCGGCCCCGGGCCAACCCTCATCAGACTCCGCCAACCACCCCGGCGTGATTTCTTTACCGCTTCCGCAGAACGGTCAGGATATGCAGGCAATGCCGTCCGGCTATAACGACTACACGCAGCACACACCAACGTCGTCGAATACGTCGTTTGTGAATACCTCGCAGAGTCATGAGGCGGACACGCCGGCCGCGGCCTCCGATGCCCCCAATGCCGATGCCCCCAATGCTGAGACCCCGGCTGGGACGAATGCGGAGAGTCAGCCTGAGCCCACGTCTGCACCCGTGTCCGAACCCGCCCCTGAACCCACCTCGGAGCCAAGTTCGGAGCCGGATTCGGAAAAGAAGCTTGACGGGGAGCACGATATTCCACTCACGCGCGCCGTTCAAGGCAAGGGAAGTGATACGGTTCTCCACTTCCGGACTGTGGTCACTCCTTAGTATCCTCTGTGGCATGGCAAACGTTCTGGACGGGCCGCCGCTTGAGACGGTGGCTTGTGCTCTACGGTCCTTTCCTGTCGCGGTATTGCTGCGGCGTTAGACCGGTACGCTGTCGGAAGAAATGAATCAGGTGGCTCGGGGACGAAAATTGCATCTTTTGAGCAATCTGCTTAACGGAAAAGTCCGTTTCCTGGAGATAGATTTTTATATTATTGAGTCGTGAGGCTTGAATAAACTCGCTTAGTGACGTGCCGGTAACCTCGCGAAATCGCTTTTGCAAAAGGCGTTTGGAAAGCGGAACGGACTGGACAACGTCGTCCACGCGAATCGGGTCGTGCGCGTTATTTTGAATGTAAGTGTAGACTCGATTGACAAATTCGTCATTCCAGGTTTGTTTTCGTGTTGATTCACGCGTAATGATGCGAACAGGCACAACAGGAATAATCTTGCGCGTTCGGGGTACAGGGGGCAAGGTCTGTTCACTGGCGGACATGCGATGTATGTCATCCTCCCGGAGCACCTGCTCCAAATATTGCATGGCGTCGTAGCCTGCCTGTTCCGTGTCGAGAATGATACTGGTCAACGGAGGGATACTCATCTGACATACCAGGGCGTCATTATCAACGCCAATAACGGATACCTCTTCGGGAACTTTAATATGACTGTTATAACACGTGGCGAGGATAATGCGTCCTGATTTGTCGTTCCCGGCCAGAATCCCGGCCGGTTTTGGCAAGTCGATTAACCAATGCTTGAACTGCTCATATCGTCTGCGTGAAATCTTCTCCTGCTTGCATAAGTAAAGGGAAAGATTTTTCTCCGCTTCCGATACAACCTGGGCGAAATATTTTTTTCGTTTAATTGACCAGGGGCGACCACTAAAGCTCACGTAGGCGAAATGATTCACGCCCTGATTTTGCAGATAACGAAACGCCGTTGTGGTAATGGCCTGTTCGTTGGTCGCGATTTTCCCTGCGATATTGGGATTACGCCGCAATTCCCTGTTTAATGGGTAGTTGTCCAGAAAGATAATTGGCGCGTGAATTTGAGACGACCAGGCCGTGTCGGGAAAAAGTTCCGGGTGTGTTATGATGCCGACGCTCCCCCATTCCTGAAGCTGTTTTGCCGTGGGCATAAAATCGTATGGACTTAGTATAATCTCCCAATTGCCGTGCAGATTTGCGTAATGGGCAATTCCGCGCAAGATTCCGCGCCAATATTCGTCCATGACCGTTGTAATCACATAGGCTTTAAAATTTTTCACAACGAACTCTCTCCGGGTACAGGTTGCTTAACATGGTTCCTCGTTCGCAAAAATGGTATTACCGGTTGGTTTTCTGCTACTACATTATAATTATTTTACCGGCTTAAGTCAAACCTGGAGAGCCGTGTGCGCGAATATGTCATTTTAATGCGCGACTATGACATGTTTTTCGTTGACAATTTTTTTCCTGTAGATTATAGTGTTGTTAAAGCAAGCCTTGAACGTCAAGGCCGAAGTGAGTCAAAAATAAGAAGAGGAGAAGGCAGATGAGAGAGCGAGAGAACGAGCGGAAACCGTTAAGTTTGCTGGTAGGGCACGTGACCCTTTTAAAAAGGATAGCGGGTTTTACCCTGGTGGAATTGCTGGTGGTGATAGCCATCATAGGAATTCTGATAGCGTTGCTACTGCCGGCGGTGCAAGCGGCCCGGGAAGCGGCGCGACGCATGCAATGTAGCAACAACCTGAAGCAAATCGGGCTTGGTCTGCACAACTATCACGATGCGAATAACTCGTTTCCCGCGGCACGAATGTTCCTTTCCTCGAAGGCGGTATTAAACAACAGAAGCTATGAAGATGTCTGGTCCTCTTTGGTGGCCTGCTTGCCTTACATGGAACAGAATTCTCTTTTTGACTATATAAAGGAGAAAGTGGCCGCATGGGACGCAAATCCGGGATCGACTCGGGTTGCTGACCCCTACGATATAAATATGCCGGTCGTGCCAGGGACAACCTGTCCTTCTGACGGAAACTCGTCGTTGGGTATAGAAGAGGAAAATGCCTGTCCCCGATGCAGCTATATTTCCAGCCGCGGCGACTGTATCTTCCGCGTCCTTTTTGATTCCACCGCACCGCAAAGCGAGTTGGATACGTACAAACCTCTTCGGCCGCGCATGGGATTTGCCCCGTTCTTCTGGCATTCCGCCTCGGGAATCCTGGATGGTTTATCCAATACAATAGCGTATAGTGAAACAGTAACATCCAATACAAAAAAGGATGCGCGTGTTCGCGCTGGGGTTTCCAACGCCGGAGCTACCAAGGCGGGATGGATCACTTCCTGTTTAAACACGGTGGACCCGGATAATGTGAGTTATCTTAAATCAGCGTCCTTTCCGAGTATATCCTATCGCGGTGCCCGAAGCTTCAATGGGCGCTTTGTTATGGGATGTTTCAATACGGTAATTCCGCCAAATGGCCCAAGTTGTACACCTAATGGTGATTTTAGAGCGGGCTGGCAGGTCGCTACGGCGACGAGTAATCATAGCGGAGGGGTTAATGTTTTAATTTTCGACGGATCGGTACGCTTCGTTTCCGAAACAATCGATTGTGGTAAGGAGAAAGATGTTGAAACGGCAGTCCTTTCGGGTCCTTCCGGATTTGGAATTTGGGGATCCATGGGTTCGACAAACGGTGGTGAGACAGCCACGCTCTAGCAGACATATAAAACACAAGAAACACAAGGAAAGTTCATGGTATGAGTAGACACTATGGCGTTACGAGGTTTTCAATTCTCTTTTTGGCAATGATAATTCTGTTCGGATGTAAGGGCGAAAAGAGGCCGGAAGGCTTTCCAAAATTGTATCCCTGCAGCATTAGGGTAACGCAGGACAACGAGCCACTGGCCAATGCGAATTTGATCCTTTATGCCGACACAGATGAATATGACCGTTGGTCCGTAGGCGGCACGACGAACGAACAGGGAGTCGCAACCATTGTAACCAACGGGAAATTTACCGGGGCACCCCAAGGGTCCTTTACCGTAGTCATAACGAAGGAAAGTCAGGAGAAAAGAGATGTTGCGCCCTCTGGGTCTCCTGAACCAGAGTTTGTCTTTGGGAAAGCCTGTCGTTTGGTTGCAAAAGACTATGGCGCGAAAGAGACCTCTCCGGCCCGAGTAACGGTTAAAGGTCGTACTACGGCGCAGATTGACGTGGGGCCTGCCGTTCATGAAGTTATTGACGAGTAGCCTTTTTTCAGGTTCTGGATATGAAGATTGTCTGTGCCGGTGGTAAGCTCATTAAGCCCAGACTGGCACAGCAGAAGAACAGGAGATTTTTGCCATGTTGCGTTTTTGGGGAGTATGCCTCTTACTTATATGTTTGCCTCTTGAGGTCTATGGGAAGGCACCCGACCTGACCCTGGCATCAGCGAGTGCCACTCTTGTTTGGAACGGTAACGGAATGTCGGTTCGGCCAAAGACCCAGTCGCCAGCTGTTGCCGGACTCCCGCGGCCGGTGTGGGCCGTTCGACTCATTCAAGTGGACAAAACATCCGCCGCGGTACTGCGCGAAATTAATATTGACGATACTGACCAGTCCTGCGAACAAAGGAAACTGGAGTCAGGTTACGAATTGTATTATCCGAAACTTGTCAAGGGACAGGAGACGTTCGATATCTCTTGTCGAATGACTCTTTTGCTTGAGGGTGATTCGTTCCGGATAGACGCGGAACTTAATAACCATTCGGAGAACTGGATCGTCTTGGAAATGACCGCGCCTGTCCTGAATGATATCCAGGCAGATCTGCAGGAATATCCTTTGTTGTGGCCTGACTGCCTTGGCTTGAAAGTCAGCGGGATCGGCGAACATTCCCCTTGGCGAAGAACAGGTAACGAACTGGAAATTACGGCTGTCTACCCTGGACTGTTTTTTAATATGCAGTACATGACGTTCGCGGGTAAGGAGGGCGGTCTTTGGCTTGGCTGTCCGGACCCGGAAAGAGCGGCCAAAAGATTCCGCGTCAGTTATAATACTGACCAAAAAACTTTGAAGGCCGCCGTTGACCAACTCTGTTGTGTACATCCGGGAACCGTTTGGAAAAAAACAATCGAAGAGATCCATTGTTACTCTGGAGACTGGCACAAAGCGGCGGATCATTATCGTGCCCGATGCTCTTCCTGGATAAAGGCAGGCGAGCAAAAGCCACAATGGCTGGACGACTTAACAGGTATGTTTCTTGTGATTATGAATCAGCAGAATAACCGTCATACGATGTGGCGTTATGATGAGATTGGTGCGAAGATGACCGAGGATGCCTTTGCACAAGGATTTAATATGATTGGTCTGTTCGGTTGGCATAAAGGCGGACATGACGCCTTGTTTCCTCTCTTTGAGGCGGACGAGCTGTTGGGAGGACGGCAGGCTCTTAAAGACGGAATTGCTGCGGCTCATAAAAGAGGACAAAAAGTTTGTCTTTTGGAGAATGGTCAACTTATTGATTATGCCTTGACGGATTATCTAAACGGAGAAAGTAAAAAACTCGTAGTTGTCAATCGGGACGGTTCGCGTCCCGAAGAGACGTGGACCATGCACGATGATACACCGCCCCATGTTTTTGGAAGGGCGTGTCTGCTCTCGGAAACCTGGTTCCAGATCCAGCTCGACCTGGCCAAAGACGCCAATGAACTTGGCGCCGATGGTATCCTGTATGATCAAATCAGTATCGGCGGTCCCATGCCTTGCTACTCACCTGAGCACGGGCATCCTGTACCGGCCATGACTCACGGTACCTCCGGCGCGATTCTTATGCAACGTGTCGACCGCGAAATGAAGAAAATCAATCCGAATTTCATCGTTATGACGGAAGGTTTTAACGACGCTTCTGTCGACTCTTGCTCCTTCTACCACAGCTACGGCAGTGGACTCTACGGCACACCAGCACTGGAGAGCATACGACAATGGCGAGACGGAACTGGTGAGATTGTGCCCTTTCGTTCCCTGTTTCTTTACACGTGGCCGGAAGCTGTCTTGACGATTCGCAATCCCATACCGCTGCAACATCGTCGCAATACGAACATGGCGTGCGTTTTGGGACTTAAGCATGAAGTGGAAGTTCGCTTTCCCGCTGACGTCGAGGCTCTGGCGAGCGGACATCTTGCGGACAGGGCTCGGTATGAGCAGGACCACCTATCGAAATCCCGGTTGGGAACGCTTGTTCTGGACGCCTTTGCCGGTCGCGATACGCGGCTGGATATGGCTTACACAAAGACCATGGCCGAATTTCGACAGAAGTACAGCGATCTGTTGCTCGCGGGGCGGTTTTGCGATACGGTCGGGTTTACCTGTTCCGGGAAAGTACTGGCAACGGCATTCGAAGGCAAGGACCGTTTTGGTGTCATTGTCTGGAATCCGGAAGAGGAACCCGTTGCTTTTTCAGTTAATGTACCAGGCAAAAAGCTTGTGGAAGCCGCCAGTCCGGAGACGGGGCTTCAGTCTGATCCGTTTGCCGATCTGCCGCCCTGCAGTGTGCGTCTACTTATCTGGCAATAGTAGCCCGGGCCGGTCGGTATCTCTTGGTTGGGGTCCGGATAGACCGGTCGTACCGATTTTGCCCGGCACTGAAAAAAAGTCTACAAAAAAATGAAGGGAACAGGAATTATTATTCTTGACAATTCCCTAATTTTACGATACTATCCATATTATACAGTTTGTGTAGTTTGTCCATATCCCGTGGATAAAAGAAAGAGACAGACCTTTTGTTAGGTGAAAAAGTCTGTTTTTTTTGCCTATTTTAGTAAAATTGTCAGTCCGGGACCTGCACAAGCTGAAAAAGTCGCTATAATATTTTATAGAGATGGATAATATACAGGGAACCGTTCACTCGACCTCAAGGTGCGAAAATGAATATTTGGAATAAAGTCCTTTTAGTACTTATAACGCTTACCGGGATTGGTTTTATGATTCTGGCGTCGAATCGGTATGTGCTGCAGAAAGACTGGGCAACGAAGATTCAAAACCTGGAAAAGAAGCTTGCCCAGGCGGAAAGCGAAGTGCAAACACTGGAGCAGGAGATCTATGGTGACCCGCTCAAGAAGGAGCGTGACTGGGATAACCTTCCTCTACTGGCCCAGAAGGAGCGGATTCGCTCGTTGATAAGTGGGGCGATTTGGGTAGGTTGTGAATCTCAAACGATTTCCTCGCAGAATAATCGCGTAACGACGAGCTTTATTTTGCCCACTCAATACAACTATGCGGGAGTGCGGCCGTCGAGCCTGGTGTATCTCTTTGACTCGGGAGCCCCGTTCGTAGCGGTTGCGAGTTCTGCGGGCGCGGAGGCGCCGGCCGAGGCAGGTACGGAGTCCGAAGCGACGGAAGAAGCGTCCGAGACGCCTGCCGAGCCCGCACCCGCACCGGAAGTGGCCGCTGAGGTCGATTCGTCGGACGCCGCCGCGGCTGAGCCTGCCATTGCAACGGCACCGGCCCGATTCCTTGGCATCTTTAAGATTGAGGCCGTCAATCGCAGTGAGATTAATCTCTCCTCTGTTAATAACATGACACAGGATGAAATTGACCTGCTGGACCAGTCGATTAAGGGTAAGAATAGCTGGATTGTCTGCCCTGACCGTCCCCCGGTCGACTCCCCTGCTGACCTAAAGGCTTGGTGTGGAAGTAATTCGGAATTTCTGACCATGCTTAGTGCTGAAGAGCAGGATTTCCTTTTAAAAGACGAATTTACGCCCGGTGAAGCTCTCGTAATTGGTCGCGGCGATATGGATAGTGACCATGTTGAGAAGCGATTGCCGCTGGACTTTAATTATCTGTTGGAGCAAGGGTATACGAAACGAGATACGCTTACGGCCACGATAGCGCGTAAGGAAATGTCTCTTGCGGACGTGAATCTCGTCCTGGTTGAACAGCTTCTGACTATGGGTATGGATATTCCGGAAGTGGCGCAAGCAGTCGTAGACCGTGCCGTTTATGACGCCGCGAAGGCGGAATATAAGCATGTCAGTATGACGGATAAGAAGACGCAGTTGACGGCGGCTCTGGCCAGTATGAAGAAGCAGTGTGAAATTGTCCACGACAAATTGGAGCTGGTCGAGACGACGCTTGCGGAAATGCGGGCGGAAATTGAATCGCTCCTGGCAAAGAATCGGGATTTGGCTATAGGAATTGCGCAATCGCAGTTTCAGGCGGTGAACAAGATTCTGGGTCTTTCAGCGCAGACGGAGCCGACGAGCGATACAGGCGTAGCGAATTCACGGGATCTGGTACAGGGAATATGATTCCGTTGGCAATGAATCCTGGGATTCAGCGTTCTGACGGCCCGGTCGTGATTCAGCCTCCCTTGTCCAGATTCGTTCCTTTTGCGTGGAACAGGTAGACGGTAGCGCAATGAGACTTTCACTATCTCCTGTCTGGGGCAGTTGGCTGGCGGTCGAAGTGTTCCTGTTGTTTCTCTTGGCGATTATTTTGCTCTTTCCGCCGCGTCAGGCGCTTTTGTCGTCTGGAAAACGGCGTGTCTTGACCGGATTGCGTCTCGCCGCGTGGCTGCTTCTGGCACTGCTGTGTCATTTACCGGCCGTTCTGTTTACGACCAGTGAACCCCTACCGGCCTCTTTGGTACTCCTCGTGGACCAGTCGCAGAGTATGAGTGTGGCCGACGAAATGGGTCGGCGCTCGCGTTTCGAGGCGGTGCGAGATGCACTGGACCAGTCGGAATCGGTCTTGAAACAGCTTGATGAGGCCTATGATCTGGAAGCCTTCTCGTTCGACCGGGGCCTGTATCCGAGTCCCGTACGGGATGGAAAAATCGAACTTCAATCGGAGCCAACAGGCGAGGAAACAGCAATCGGAGCGGCACTGGAGGAAACCTTTTCCTCGCATGCCGGTAAGCGACTGACCGGAATTGTCCTCTTGAGCGACGGGTCGCAGCGAACGCGAGTTGCCCGTTCTGGACACCAAGGCACGGCCGCGTCTGTCCGGGGGCAGGAGTCACTTCCCATGACAACGGCCCTGCGTCTGAAAGATGCGCACATACCGATCTATACGGTTCGATTCGGCCGGCCAGGCAACGTGGCTTCCATGCAGGACGTTGCCATAACGGATTTCGTCTGCAACGACCGCGTTTTTTGCAATAATGAACTTGTACTTACGGGCCAGACGCGTATTTTTGGCTATAAAGACGTAGACGTGCCGGTCATTTTGAGCGTGGAGAATGACGAGGGCCAGATGGAGGAAGTCGACCGCCTCACCTTAAAGTCAGAGACCGAGGCGGAGGCCATCTTTCCCTGGCGCTTCGTCTGGCAGGCGAAAGAGCCAGGTCAAAAGAAACTGACCGTTTCCATACCGCCCATGCAAGGCGAACTTCTCGGTACCAATAATGAGTTAGGGGGCTTCGTTACGGTTGTCGAAGGGGGCTTGAATATTCTGTACGTTGAAGGGACACGCCGGTTTGAGCAGAAATATATTCGACTCTCCCTGGACTCCTCGGCTGATATACACGTGGATTACTGGCGCAGCCCGCCGGATGTCACCATTCGTCCGGAGGGTAAGACGGAGGCGGAACGCATTGCCCTGGTTGCCCCAACGCGTGGCTCGCTCGTCCCGAATTGTCTCGTGCCCGGCAAATATCACGCGTATATAATTGGCGATATGGACGCAACGGCGTGGAAACCGGAGGAACTTAAGGCCCTTGCCCAATGTGTGGACGCGGGTAGTGGTCTTATTCTGCTCGGGGGCGACCGGTCTTTCGCTGCTGGCGGCTATGGTAAGACGGAGTTGGCCGATGCCGTTCCGTTCCTCTTGCGGGATGTGGACCGTGTCCCGCCGGGTATAACAATGGCCCAATTTCGCGAGTCACTGCCGCCTGGTCGCGACCTCTTGCGGGACGGACCGCTAGTCGTGCTGCCGGAGCCGGGCGAACGGCATTATCTTAGTACGCTGGAGTTGGATGCCGAAAAGAATCAGGAGCACTGGCGATCGCTGGAACCGCTCGACCGCGTTTTTATGCCGGGCGACCTCAAGCCGGCGGCACGGGTTGTGCTGTGGGCACAGCGTGGTGCGGAGTCCGGTCCGCCAGAGCTTCCGCTCCTGGTGACCAGTCAGTATGGTGCGGGGCGAGTCGCCGCTTTCCTGACCGATTCCAGTTGGAAATGGTACACGTCGGGGCATGATCAGGAGCATAAACGATTCTGGCGTCGACTCATCTTGTGGACGGCCGGCCTGGACGAAATTCCCGCCGGTGAATTGGCCATTTCGCTGGAGACGATGCGAGTCGATAAAGGTGCGTCGCTGGAGTTCTCCGTGGCCTATCGCCCGAAAGAAGGGGAAAATTTAGCGGACTTTGAACTGACCGCCAGCGTGATGGCCCCGGACGGCACGTCGCGAAATGTGTCTCTCCTGGAGGAATCGGGCGGCTATTCCGGTACTTATCGCGATACGGAACTGCCTGGCGACTACCGCATTCAGGCCGCGCTGGTCCGCAAGGCCAACGGAACGGAACAGGCAAAAGCACAGTCTCGCTTTCTGGTTCGCGAGCGTAATATGGAACTGGATCAGCCCGCGGCGACGATTTCCGTTATGGAGAATCTTGCCGCGGTTACCGAGGGGCAGTCGGTCGCGCCGGAGCAACTGAAAGACCTCTTGAGCGAACTGCTTACCAAACGTTCCGAGCTGTCCGAAGTACGTCAGATACGCAAGACGCTCTACGACACCTGGCCGTTCTTCCTGCTCTTCGCCGGTCTCCTCTGCACCGAATGGTTCCTGCGAAAACGATGGGGTAACGTCGGATAAACGGCGCGGTGTCCTGAATGAGGCGGCTCACTTAAAAGAGTCCTGTTGTGGGACAACTTCCTAGCGGTGAAGAACGCGGCGAATTTGTCGCATGCTGGCCGTTCCGGTGACGCCGATTTGGCGTATTGTGATTGAGGAAACGACGTTAGCCAGCCACGCGGCGGAGGCCAGGTCCAGGCCAATAACGCGGCCAAAAGCAAAGGCGGCGTTGGTTGCGTCTCCTGCCCCGCAAATATCGATCTGACCCCGCACTCGTATCGGCGGAATGATCGTGGCCTGATCCCCCTGGAACAGGAGAGAACCTTTCTCGCCCCGGGTAACCAGCACCGGCCGGTCGTTCCGTTCCGACAGCCACTTGCCGGCCGAGAGCAGTTCATCATCCTTAAAAATCGTGGCAACGTCGGCATCGACATTCTTCGGCTGCTCGCCCCGTTTATAGCGTTCGTAGCAGGAGATGATTTCGTTCGCGTTGCACTTGACGAGAATATTTTGATAGCGGTCGGGGTAGGATCGGGAATCGCCCAGGAAGAAAATGGCGGGATATCGCTTGCCGAGTCGACCCAGAAATTTGCGAAAACGATCGGTTACAACGGACCCCGGCTCGTTTGTGAACTGGTCACATATAATGACCGCGTCCACCGTTTCGATTATACTGGCAAGCTTGGTTTCCAGTTCCGCAAAGATGGCGTTCGGAATGCGTTTCGGCTGACGAATATCAATGCGGTTCAGCTCTCGATTGCCTTCGTCGAGCATCTCCATGGGCTTAATATACGTATTGGTCAGGAGGTCGTCGCCGACGAGAAGGAGGTCGGTATTGGCCCCGAGTTTCGTTAAGGCGGAGGCCAGGTCGCAGCCTTCCCCGTCGTTTCCGCGGACGCCCACACACTGAACCTTGGCCCCCAAAGCAATCAAGTTTGCCGTAACTGTACCGCCGACGCCGGGATAACAGGCCGTTCTTCGCACTTGACGGGCAGTAAGCCCCGTCTCGACCGAAGGTTCATCCAGGGCCGGGTCAATATAAAGGTACTTGTCGAGACAGTAATCGCCGACAACGGCAATATTCGGCTGACGATGTGCCATGAGCAGTGACAGAATTTGTTCCCTGTTCGGATGATACTTTTCCAGAACGACCGCGCTTTTCTTCGAAAACATATTGACTCCTCTTGTCTCCACGGATAATTGCGCCACCGGTAACCCATGACAGGTATCCGGTGGCACTGACTACGTACCTGACGTTAAGAAATGAACTTCCACAAACGTTCGGCGTCACTAAAGTCTGGCACAACGGCATCGGCCCCGGCCGAGAGGAGTCGCTGTCGCTTCCAGGGGTCGACACCGCATCGCTGCTGCTCGTTGGTTGCCACGGCACAAGCGTAGCCGCCGGCCTCTTTTACGTTCTCAATTTCCACGTACCCGTCGCCAAAGCCGATTAATTCCGGGCCTTGCAAATTGTTGTCGGCGATAATCCCGCTAATAACCATGGCCTTGGAGAAGTTCTTATAATCGTCGATCGCGCCACTAATGGTTTCAAAATACTGCGCTATGTTCAGTAATTGTGCTTCTTCCGTAACATAACACTGGTCAGTGCCACTGGCCAGGAATAAGCGGACGCCGGCTGCCTTGAGCTTTTCCAAAAAGGCGCGGGCACCGGGGACAAGGCAGTCGTCCGGCTTCAGTTTGCCACTGGCCAAATCGTCCAGCCGATGCTGAATTTGTGCCAGAAGTCGGCGATGATATTCCCGCTTGTACTCCAGCGCCTCCAGCGGCGTGCCGCCTCGCCTGGTAACCTCTTCCGCCAGACGCAGGCACTGGTAGATCGTCTGCTTACCGGTCAGGATTTCAATAAAGCTGGATACACAGGCCTTGATTTCATCGTCCGTCTCGCCGGGAGCAGCGGCGTCTTTAAGTACCTCGTAAAAGTACTCGGTCATGACCGACTGCCAGCCTTCCCGAATCAGGCTAAGGGTACCGTCGAAGTCAAAGATGGCCGCCTTATAGCCGGGCGTGGGAAATCGTACAACTTCTATATCAAACAGCTCGGGCAAACGCTTTTGTAAAAGGGAGACAATCGCGTGCTCGTAGAGCATGTGCATGTCTTCCAACTGCTCCATGGACGCGGTCGGGGCAATGAGTATGTAGTCACAAATTCCCTTTAGCTTACCACCGTCGCGTCCGCCAAAGGCAATGGTTACAAGGCCCATTTCTTTGGCTGTCTGACAGCCTTTAACCACGTTAGGAGAATTTCCACTGCCACTGAAGACGATGAAGAGGTCACCGCGATTGGCGTACGTTCGCAATTGTATGGAGTAGATGTCTTCGTAGGCGAAATCGTTCGCAAGACAGGTAACGATCGGCGTACTGTCGTTCAGGCACAGGGCACGAAAGCCCTCGCGCCCGAGGACACGAGCGCCTTTAACCAGGTCGTTGGCCATGTGCGAGGCCGTGGCCGCACTGCCCCCGTTACCAGCAATATAAATCCGATTGCCCGTAGATTTTGTGCGGATAATCAGGTTAACGATTTGGGCCAGCGTATCAAAATTAGTACGAAGCAGGTCGGTTGCCACCTGACCGGCGTACTGTTGTAAAAACTCGGAGCAGCAGGCCAGGTCGTTTGAATTCGATGGGTTCATCATAGTGTCTTTCCAGTCAAAATTGGTTATGGGTTATTGGTTGAGTTGGTTATGGGTGTTACGATATTGAAGGGGACTCTTGCCATTCTCCTTTTTAAAGGTCTTAACGAAATATTCCGGGGACTGAAAGCCGCTAAGCCGGGAAACTTCGCTCACGGACAGTCTGGTATCGTACAGGAGTTTTCTCGCATGCTCCATACGAATGCGTTTGATTTCCGCCTCTGGAGAGCGGCCGAGGTATTTCTTGACCGTGCGTTCCAGAGTGCGGGGTATGACGTCGAACTGGCGTCGGACGTCGGACACGGTAAGGCCAAAGGTTGCGTTTTCCCGAATGTAACGGATGATTTTCGCTGCGCTCGGGTCGTCGATCGCCAGCGTGTCGCTTGAGGCACGCGGACAGATGCCATTGGGCTGCACAATAATCGGGGCATGCGTCCCTGTCTGCTGACCGTTCATCTTGCGGTCGAGCAGGACCGCACTCTGATAGCCAACCTTTTCCGGGGCCAGGTCGATACTGGACAGTCGGGGACTCGACATGAGGCAAAAATGCAGGTCGTTATCGGTTCCCAAAATGGCCACCTCGTCCGGAACCGTCAGTCCAATATCCAGGCATACGTTCATAACACGAATCGCCATGAGGTCAGTCGCGCCCCACAGGCCAACCGGCTTGGGCAGTTCGCGCAGCCACTGGATCAGGTCCTCCTGCTCTCGGGATGCCACAGGCAAGATGGACGGGGAACGGTCGGTGGCTTCGTGGAACTGCCGGCAGTCGAGCCCGTACTTTCTCGCCGTTCGCTCGAAATAGGCCGAGCGGTCCGCCAGCCACCAGCTTTGACCGTAGGAGTAAAACGCGACGTGCCGCACGCCTCGCTCAAAAAAATGGTTGATCGCTAACAGGCAAATGCTTTCTTCGTCTGTTCGCACCTCGGACGTGCCGCTGCGTGCCGCGTCCGGGTCGCCATCGCCCAGAAGCTCCACGACCGGAGCCTTTGCGTATTGCAACGCCCGACTCATCTCGCGACTAAAGGTTCGCACGATGATCCCGTCCCCCTGCCAGTTCTCCAACCACGGTAGGTAGTCTTCATACATACCGCGCCCTTCCAGGTGAATCTGCCAGTGATTGCGCTCCTGAATGTACTGCGATATGCCCAGCAGCAGCCCGCGTCCATAGGCATGTGACGATTCTATTGCTAAAAAAACTTTCTTCTTCTTTACCATCGGGGCTTTCCAAGGCGTAATCTGTCCACTTTTAGTCTCTATTCCGCACAGGATATCTCTATTTTATACCAAGAGTTATAATTCTGTCAATGTGTAAATGCGACAAAATTTAGACTAATTGCGACATTACGACTTCAGCAGGAATCATATCCAGGGGTAATCGAGAGAAATCTTCCGCTTGGGACGGCTGTTGGGTCGTTAACGTTGTGGCCGGGAGAACACGCCGCCAGTTGCTTTTGGACGCCAGCGTCAACGTCTGCACGTTCCTTTTGCCAAGCATTACCTCAGGCTTTAACTCCAGACGCCAGTCGTTGTTTTCGTCGCTCGTGTGGAAAAAATCGTTTGCCCGGTTTACAAGTTTACCTTTTGTCGGTAGAATAACCGGTATTAGCGTCGTGAATTCTGAAGTTTTGCAACCACCCCTGTAGTTCCCCTGAGGTCCCTTTAATGTACAAAATTTGCCATACTGCCGTTACTCTGTCCACACTGCTCTTGACCGTTATGTGTTACGCTGGGGAGCCAACGGGTCCGTCAGGAAGTGACTTGAATGGGCCATCGGACCGCCTTGTTCTGTCTGAACTGACCGATTTTCATATTCATCTGCGTGGTGGTATGACCGCGGAGCTTGCCGCCGAACGGACGCAACGGACAGGGCTTCGCAGTGGCGTTCTGGAAAACGTGGGTCGCGATTGGCCCCTTTCGGACAACGAGAAGTTGCGTGCCTTTCTGGAAAATGCCGAGTCCGTTCGGGCGACTCGGCAAAAAGAGGTCACTGGCGAGAAGAAACTCCTTATCGGAATTCAGGTTAACGACCGCGACTGGTATAAGACCATGGACCTGAAACTCTATCGCCGACTTGATTTCGTCCTGGCCGATACCATGATTATGGGTACCGACGCCAAGGGTCAACCGCAGAAACTCTGGCTGCTTCCGGACGACTATGACGTCGATAAAGACGCCTGGTTTGAACGCTATCTGGAACACACGCTGACCGTTCTCGACGAGCCGATCGATATTTTGGCCAATCCGACGTACTTACCGAAATTTATCGCCGCGGATTACGACCACTACTGGACCGACCAGGCCATGCAAAAAGTGATTGATAAGGCCATTGCGAATAATGTTGCTCTTGAAATTCAGGCGGAATCAGAATTTCCCTCCCTGCGATTTCTGCAACTGGCACGCAAGTCCGGCGCGAAGTTCTCATTTGGCACCAATAATTTCGACGCGACCGAAAAGAACCTTGATACCTGGTACAAGGCGCTGAATGAACTAGCTCTGAAGAAGAGCGATTTGTGGCAGACGCGCCGATAAATTGGCCCTTTTTCGTTATTGCCGGGTTGGGACCTGTGAGCAGTCGCTCCCCTGTTTATCGCGGCCCGATTTTGGTTGCACGCCCACACACACCCCGGAAGGGGCCGTTCTTGACAAGCGGGACTAAGAGGGTAAGATGAGAAGGAGATGGAAAAACTTCCGGGCTGAGATTGAGTTGCAAGATGTTTTTGCAGTAAGGTGGGGGTGACCTATTATGGGGACACGAGAAAAGCATCCGACGTATCGTGATAAGGACCAGACATATTACGCGTATGTTTGTGAACCGATGGGGCGAGCGGCGCGCGAGCAAAGAATAGAGATGAAGTGCTTGTCGCACGGGCATCATTATGGCATTAAGCTTGCCAATGGGATACTGGAAGGTCTGAAAGTGGTGGGATACTGGGACGTCAAAGAAGAGCAGGATTGGGGGCACAAGTGGCATCGTAACGAAGGTTTTGAAATTGATTTTCAGGCCAGTGGCCGTAATTGGTTTAGTACGGTCGATCATGATTATCTTCTCGAACCGAACGATCTGGTCGTTACCTATCCGTGGCAGCTGCATCAGTTAGGCATTCCTCATGTTCAGGTGGGGATACGTCAGTGGATTATTATCGATGTGGGCATCCATAACGCGAATTCCGCCTGGAAGTGGCCTTCGTGGATCATCTTGTCCGAACGGGATAAAACGCGGCTGTCGGGTATGATTTCGAATAACTGCAATCCCCGTTATCATTTATCACAAAAGCATGTGGCCTTATGGTTCCAACTGCAAAATGCCATTCGTCTTTCTGACGGCGAAACTAATCTGTCTTCCGTGGCCATTCTCATTAATGAAATTCTTTTTTCCTTAATAGAATGTTTGGATGGTGGTCAGGAGAATTTCGTAAACGATTCCTCTTTTTTGCGAAGAATTATTAACGACTTCTTGAGCGAACTGGTGGAAGACCCACGCCTGTTGACGCGAAAATGGACTCTTGACCAAATGGCGCAAAAGTGTGGCATGAGTGAAAGTGTCTTCTGCTTTAATTTCCGACAGCTTACGAACAGTACGCCCATGAAGCATCTGAACTATTTGAGGATTATGCATGCCTGTCGTCTTCTTAAGGCGGATCCCGGCTACTCCATAACGCAGTTGGCATTCGATTGTGGCTTTTCCTCCAGTCAATATTTTGCGACCTCGTTTAAAAGGATTACCGGGCAGACGCCTTCCTCCTGGTCTCGAGAGTAGCCGGAACCCGGTAAGTTTTTTGAGTGGTGTTGTGTTAAAGATTCTTTTTTGCAGGATTTTGAACGCTGTAATTTTCGAGTTGTGTATAATGGATCCTGTGGCTTGATTTTTTAGGGGGATTTTTCGTTTGGAAAATTCCCTCACAGGCTATGCGCCGTGGTGGCGACATATATTTCCAAGAGAGAGAAGAGGTATTTCTGTTATGAATCGACGTGATTTTTTGTCAGTTGTAGGGACCATGGGGACTATGGCTCTGGTCGGGACTACCCAATATGCGCGAAGTTCAGAAGAGGGGCACCATGCGGTCGCGTCGACTCGTCTGTTGACTCATGGCCCGAAATTCCACTGGGCTGGATATTATGACCATTTGGTCTTCGATACACAGGACCGTTATGTCGTCTGTCACGAAGTGGACTTTGAGCATCGCTCGCCACGTCCGGACGACCAGATTAAAGTTGGACTCGTTGATACGACGAAAGACTCGGATAACTGGGAGGAGATCGGCTCGTCCTGCTCCTGGAACTGGCAGCAGGGCTGTATGCTGCAATGGGTGCCCGGCCGAGAGGACGAGGTTATCTGGAACGACCGGGAAGGGGACCATTATATCGCGAGAATGTACAATCGGAAAACGGAGGAGCGAAGGACCCTGCCAGGTCCGGTCTATGCTTTGAGTCCGGACGGGAAATTTGCGTTGTATCCCGATTTTAGTCGTCTGGCCGATATGCGACCGGGCTACGGCTATGCCGGCGTGGCGGATCCGTATCGAAATCAATATGCGCCGAGCGAGAGTGGTATTTGGAAAATGGATCTGGAAACAGGCGAACGGCAGCTTCTTTTCTCGTTCGCTGATATTGTCGCGATTCCAACGCCTGGCGGTTTTCCGGAAAAGGTCAAGCATTGGTTCAATCACCTTATTGTTTCGCCTGATGGTCAGCGGTTCCTCTTCCTGCACCGCTGGCAGACGCGTGAGAATTCTCCCGGATGGTTTACGCGACTGATAACCGCGGGGATAGATGGGTCGGATCCGTTCGTGGTTAATGCGCCGCCGATGACCTCGCACCTGGTCTGGCGTGACAGTCGTCACATTATTGCGTTCGCACACTGCGACTCGAATGGGCATACACTTTATATTTTTGAGGACAAGGCGTCCAACGCGATTGCGTGCTGCCCTGATATAAAAAGTGATACGCATGTCTCCTTCGTTCCCGGTACGGACAATCAGTGGATTCTCAACGACTGCTATCCGCGTGGCAAGGAGCGTATGCAGGATCTCTTCCTGGTGAATCTGCAAACGCAGAGGCGAATTGACCTTGCCTCGTTCCATTTACCGGCCGAATACGCTGGCGAATGGCGTATTGACCTTCATCCGCGGTGCAGTCGCACGGGCAAAAAAATTCTCGTCGATATTGCCGAGCCGGAAAGGCAAGGGCGTCAGCTCTGCTTGATCGACCTGGATAGTCTTGACCTGTAAATTTGCAGTTGTCATGCCCCTTGCGAAGATAGGTTGTTTGTCCGGGAGCATGGTTACTGGTTTTTCTGGGTGTGCCCCCCGATGCCCCCCATTGCAGGGAGGGGAAAAGATGGTAGAATAGTGATTCCCCTTAAATTGAGGGGGTCTCTCTCCCTTGTGCGGGGGAGCAGGCGAGTGCCGCATGCAAAGGCACGGCCTGACCGAATGACCATTTATACTACCGACACTCGATTTTTCCCGGTGTTGTCCGCTGGTTACCTTAAGATTAAGGAAGCCGTGAGGGCGTGAGACGGGTCCAATTGAGGGGCCTCGGTATACAAAAGTGAAGGTGAAGAAAATGCCGAAAATGAAGACACACAAAGGCGCTGCCAAGCGATTCCGAGTTACGGCCAACGGTAAGGTAAAGCACCGACACAGCGGAACGAGCCACTTGGCGTGGCGTATGGACAGCAAGCGGGTACGCAATCTTCGCGGAACCGATGCCGCTTCTTCCGTTGAAGAAAAGAGAATCATTTTAGCTCTTGGTAAGGGTGGATTCTAGTTTTGCCGAGGGGTTGTCAGGTCCCTGTTCCCAATGGAACGAAACCAGGCGAACATTTCCCGGAGTTCCCGTTTGAATTTCGGGCATAACGAAAAGGGTATCAAAACGCTACTCCCTGAGTTTCAGGTCGAGTGGGGCCTTGTTTTCGACACAAATGTTATATTACCGGCGTCATGTCCCCGGCTTGGCCGCCTGATCTCCCTGTTGCCAGGGGCGAGGTAAGGTCACGCGGTGTGGCAAGGCAAAAGAAGCTGGTATAATAAGGAAAAGAGGTAAAAGAGATGAGAGTTTGTCGTGGTGATGCGCGTCGTAAATCGAAGAGACGCCTGTTTAAGCGAGCCAAAGGTTTTCGTGGCGGTCGTTCGAAACTGCTGCGTACAATGAAAGAGACCGTCTTGCGAGCGGACGTATTCGCAACACGAGACCGTCGCGTTCGTAAACGAGATTTCCGCCGCCTTTGGATTACGCGTATTAACGCCGCGGTCCGTATGCGAGGCCTGCGCTATAGCGAGTTTATTGCCGGACTTAAGAAGGCCAATATTGAACTCGACCGCCGGTCCCTGGCCGAACTTGCCGTTCGCGAGCCGGAAACGTTCGATAAAATCGTTGAGTTGGTTAAGGGCTAACCTCTTACTAAACCACGGATAAGGCTATAGAAAACTCCCCTGCAGACGTTTTGTCTGATGACTCTGAATTCTGTTCTAAACCGGGGTCGTAAGGGGAGTTAAGCCGACAGTAAGTTAAGGACATAAAAAAAGACCTCGCAAACGGGGTCTTTTTTTATGGTTTGGAGCCGTATTTAGCGGTCGGCAGTCGCGGTCTTTGACGCCGATGAGGTCAGTTTCGCGCGGCGCGACGTCGTGCAACTTCTGTTAGGAGAATCTTGCGAAGGCGAATTGATTTCGGCGTAACTTCAACGAGTTCATCGTCTTCAATGAACTCAAGCGACTCCTCCAGGGTCATTTTTACGGCAGGTTTGAGGATAATATTGCGGTCGCTGCCACTGGCACGCATATTGGTCAGCTTCTTCTCTTTGGTCGGATTGACGTCCATATCGCCGCTACGGGCATTTTCGCCGACGATCATGCCTTCATAGACGACGTCGTTCGGTTCCACGAAGAGGCGGGAGCGTGCCTGAAGTCCATCCAGGGCAAAGGCAACCGCATGACCATCGACGCAAGAGACGAGCACCCCGTTGGCACGGCTTGGAATGGCTTCCTCTTTCGGCTTATAAGCTTCGAAACGATGGTTAATTACGGCTGTGCCTTGAGTTGCGGTCAGCATGCGAGTACGAAGTCCAATGAGTCCTCGGGCAGGAATGGAGAAGGTCATCATGGTAAAATCGCCGCGTGGCGACATTTCCTGGAGTATTCCGCGACGCATCCCGACCATTTCCATAATTGGTCCGGTCTGATTGTCCGGGACTTCCACGGTCAAGATTTCAAAGGGTTCTTCGACCCGCCCATTCCGCTCGCGGAAAATGACTTCCGGCTTACCGACCGACAGCTCGTATTGTTCGCGTCGCATTGTTTCAATGAGAACGGACAAGTGCAGCACGCCGCGTCCGGAGACGACGAACTGGTCGGAGTCTGGAACTGGCTCAACCCGCAGTGCCACGTTGCGCTCCAGCTCGCGCATGAGGCGTTCGCGTATATGCCGCGTTGTAACGTATTTCCCTTCCCGGCCTGCCAGAGGGGACGAATTGATACCAAAGGTCATGCGCAAGGTAGGCTCGTCGACACTAATACGCGGCATGGCCTTGGGGAATTGTGGTGAACTGAGCGTGTCGCCAATTTCGACGAAGGGCAGCCCGACGACCGCGACCAGGTCCCCGGCATCCGCTTCATGCACTTCCGTCCTGCCCAGATTACTGAACGTATAGAGGAAGGCAATGCGTCCGGGGGTTATCTGGCCGTCCTTTTGCATGACGGCCAGGGCCTGTCCCTTGCGAATCGTTCCGGCCTGAACGCGACCAATGGCGATGCGCCCTACGTATTCGGACCAGTCGATTGTTGTCACGAGCATCTGAAGCGGTTCGCCAATATCGACCAAGGGCGCAGGAATCTTCTCAAGAATGAGGTCGAGCAGTGGCAGAATGGAATTTGTGCGAACGCCCGGGTCCGGAGTGGCGTACTCTTCTTTCGTACTGGCAAAGATATACGGGAAATCCGCCAGTTCGTCGTCGGCCCCCAAATTAATGAACAGGTCAAACATTTCGTTGACCACCTCTTGAGGCCGTGCATCTTTTCGGTCGATTTTATTAATAACGACGATCGGCTGAAGGCCAAGTTCGAGAGCTTTACTGAGCACGAAGCGGGTCTGCGGCATAGGCCCTTCGGCGGCGTCGACGAGAACGAGACAGCCATCGGCCATACGTAGTACGCGTTCGACCTCGCCCCCGAAATCGGCGTGGCCGGGCGTGTCCATAATATTGATTTTCACGCCTTTATAGACAATGGCGATATTTTTGGCCAGAATGGTTATGCCGCGTTCGCGTTCCAGGTCGTTGGAATCAAGAATCTGCTCCGTTTCGAACTGTCCTTCCCGCTCACGGCTGCACTGTCGCAAGAGGCAGTCGACCAGAGTTGTCTTGCCGTGGTCGACGTGGGCTATAATGGCAATATTACGTAAATCGTTTCGTCGTTCGGACATGCTAAATTTATCCTTTTAGGTATATCAATTCTGCCAGTTTTGTGTTATGCGGCCTAAGTGTAAGCCTGTTCGGGGGTTACAGGGGCCAAGTTGGGCAATGTTGCGTCGGTCGTACACAATACTTATTCAATCAAATACGGGTCGGACGTGAACTCCCTGTCGCGTCTTACGTCGTCGGAACTCACGTTCGATGGCATCTTTCGCGGCATTTCGCGAACTGGTCCATTCGGGGGCCAGCAGGAATTGCGTTGACATCTGACTACTGACCCGGTCAATGACAACCTGTTCCGGAATACGTTCGAGGAAATCAACGGCGGAGCGTGCATACTCTTGGCAGCTTTGCAGTTGTACTTCACCTCGCTGCCACAAGTCGGCCAGCGGCGTATTGCGTACGACATATAAATTGTGGAGTTTCAGGGAGTCCATCTCGAGCGCGGCGAGCCGGTCGGCGGTTCGGTTCATGTCGTCGGGCGTTTCGCCGGGCAGGCCCAAAATAACATGGGCGCCAATGCGTAGATTCCGGGCACGTGCCCGCCGTACCGCATCGACGAACGTAGCGTAGTCGTGTCCGCGATTCATCCACCGCAAGGAGGCATCTTTCGACGATTGCAGCCCGATTTCGAGCGACAGCCAAATCTCGCGCGATAATTCCGAGAGCAAGTCAAGCGTGCCGTCCGGGAGGGTATCGGGGCGCGTTCCGATCGCCAAACCGACCACGCCCGGAACGTCCATAACCGAACGATAGACCTGCTCCAGGTATTCCGGCCTGCCATATGTATTCGTGGCCGGCTGAAAGTAGGCGATAAACCGGTCGATTCCCTGTCGCTTGCGCCACAGGGCCATACCAAGCGTTAACTGCTCCGTGACCGAGCTTAAACCACAGCGGCGTGAAGGGCTGAAGCTGGTTGCGTCGCAGTAGATACATCCTCCGGTCCCCACCGTTCCGTCACGATTGGGGCAAGAGAACCCGGCGTCCAGGCTCACTTTACGTACCGGGCCGCCGAATTCCCTCTTGAGAGCAAACGAGAGCGGATACCACAGGTAGCCTGACTCCTGCCACTGACAGGACGATTCCAAATTCATTCGGGGCCTCCACGAAAACCAATAACGCACGGATACTTTTGAGTCGGAATACGTAATAGCAACTCCATTTTCCATTTGCGCTTGTTCTATTTTACCGTAAAGCGTCCTTTTGGCAAGCAGGCCCCCTTGGGGTGGGCGTCAAAAGGGGAGGTTGCCTTGTTATTCGTGCATGTCAGGGAGGAGATACTGTCCGGAGTCGGCTAAATTGAGTAGGGCACGAATCTCGTGGTACGCCGTTTTCCAGTAATGGCATTTTTCCAGGCCGCCGGTCGTTTGGTCAAAACGGCGGTCAAGCCCTCGGGGATTGCGGCCATCCTCGTCGGTCACGGGGAACCAGCCGCCATGCTCCTTATCGAGCAGATTATTCCGAATGAATCGCCATTGGTCGGACAAGGCGGATAAATATCGGTCTTCCCGGTATAGACGATGCATGAGCAGGAGCAGGTTCAAACCTTCTGCCTGAGTCCACCAGAATTTAGAGCGGTCGTTGGGCAGGGAAAAGGAGGCCCCGTTATAGAAGAAGCCGCCACAGGTCTGGTCCCAGCCGTAGTCCATTGCGTGGTCGACCAATTTTTTCGCTGCTGAAAAGGTTTTATCGCGTTCGTCGTAGCCGAGTGCGGCCTCGGCTTTCATTAGGTACCATGCGATCTGCAGGTCGTGCCCGAACGAGTCGTACGAAACCGCAGGTGTCCAGTCGGGTAGAAAGAACTGACGTGCCGCGCCTGGCCAGGTTACGATCTTATCGCGAAGAATTGTGCGAAGTTCGGAAAGTCTCTCGCGCAAAAGCTCGTTTGGCCATACCTCGTACAGAGCTGTAAAGGCGATCAGAATATGCATGTGCGTATTCATTGACTTACAGCCGAGGGGCTCGCGTGCCTTGCCAAGAGTCATTTCAGGGCGGTCTTCAGGAGCGGTCAGCATAGGGCGGCCATCGCGGTAAAACGCTTCCTGATAGCCTCCGTTGTCTGCGTCGTGTCCATAGCGGTCTAACCATTCGAAAGCCTGCCGCGCTGTGGCCAGCCACGACTCGTCTCTTGTAGCGCGATATAAATTCGCCATTGCAAAAATAGCAAACGCCTGACCCATTGCATGCTTCATTTCCGAGATGTCTTCCGCGGCCGGTTCGCCGCTCACGGTGACTTCCCAAAAGAATCCGCCATACTGACGGTCCCACATCGACTCACGCAGAAATTTACCGCCCTGCACCGCGTATTCCTTATACTCATCTTTATATTGCGGTAAACGCATGGCGATTTCCGAGGTTATGTAAACCATGCGCGATTGCGGAATAATTCCCTTATGGGGATACTCTTGAACACTCCAGTCGCGGTTCAGTACCGAATGAAATCCACCGTACTGCCGGTCAACTGCCCGGGGAAACCACAAGGAGAGTTCCCTGTCCAATTCGGTATTGGCTTCCGCGGCCAAGCTTGATAAAATTTCCTTGTCACAATCATTTCCTTTAACAAAAACATTCTGAATTAAGGTAAAAATTGCAACGATTGCAAGGGCACAGGTATGCACTCTCATGATGTATCTCCGATTTTGAAGTTTCGCACAAAACTCGTCCACAGAAGTGCATTTTACCCAAAAACCGGCATCGGGCAACCCCGAAAAAAACGTAATTCAACAGAATGCCCGATTATGTAATATAGTATAGTTGAATTATAATATATTATAGCCTTGTGCGCTTGACTTTAGTCCATTCATTGAGTATAATTCAAGAAGAAAATGAAAGTGTGTATTTCGTAGTATCGTTTTTCAGGACAGTAAATTTCGAGGAAGAGGAATAAGAATGCAAAAGTTCAATGTTCGCAAACTCGCGGTGTGGTTCGTGCTTGTTTTGCACGCAATGATGTATCATACGCTCTTTGGTTCCGAGGTTACGATAACAGACTGGCGTATTGTTCCGCATTCCATGATTACACGGGAAGGTGACCAGCAGCGGATAGGTCTGTTTTTGAACAGCTCGCAAGAGGTGGATTCTGTGACGCTGGAGATCTGGAAGGGTGAGGACAAGGTGACGGAGCAGCGTTTGTCGTTGATTACAGGGGGAAACGCGATTCCTATTCTTGTGCCAGTCCCGAGTGACTCCTTTTTATCGCGATGGCTGTTGCGGGATGCAGGGGGAACAATTTTGGCGGAGCAGAGTTTTCAATGGGACCCGCCGCGACGGTGGACATTCTATCTGCTTTCGTCGACTCATGCCGATATTGGTTTGCATAAATCGCAATATTTACAGCGAAAAATGTCGACCGATTATATTCAGGCGGCGGGAGAACTTGTTGATCAGACGGCTAACTGGCCCTCCGATTCACGTTATCGGTACAATATAGAAGGCACGTGGTTTTGGTCGAACTTTCCGAAAGATTTCGGCGATGTTAAAGCGTCGGAATACATTAACAAATATGTAAAGCCGGGTTTTGTCAGTGTGAGTGCGAATCAGGGGGGCAATCATACCACGGTTTACGGTTTTGAAGAACTGTGCCGGTCGACTTATTATAAAAAGGAAATGGAGGACCGTTGGGACTTTTCTCAAGACACCATGGTTATGGCAGACAATAACGGAATGACCTGGTCGCTTGTAAATCCTTACGTCGATGCGGGTATAAAGAATATATTCTGGCTGCCCAATAAATGGAATCCAAATTCTGTGGGCGGGGCACGAGTCGATACAAGGTGGAACGGTCCGTTGCCGCTTTTGTTCTACTGGCAGGGTGCGGACAAGGAATCAAAAATACTATTCTGGCTTGGCGACCACTATGGAGGCAGCGCTCAGTGTCTTGGACTCAATGGTTACGGACAGGCACCGCCTGCGGAACTTATTCAGGCCGAACGGGTCATCTCCAAGCATATGCAGGTTATGGAGTCGCACTATCCCTACGATATTTGGCTCTTTAGCAAGTATTACGACGATGAGAGGCCTAATACAGCCAATGCGGATTTTGCTCGGCGTTGGAATGAAAAATGGGCCTGGCCACATTTTATAACGACGGGTAATCTTTCGGAACCGTTCCAGAAAATGCGAGAGAAATATGACGCAATCATACCGACATTGACGGGGGATATTCCTTGTGGCTGGGCACAGCATCCGGTGTGCGCCCCTGAACTCCTGTCGCAAAAATTCGCGGCTGACCGACTCCTGCCGACGGCGGAGAAGGTGGCAACGCTTGCCCGACTCGTTAATCCGAAATACATATATCCGCAACAGGCATTTCGCCGTGCCTGGGATGCCCTGCTCACAAATGACGAACATTCCTATGGCACAAGCGGGTATAAAGGACGCGACGTATACGAGACGTGGCTGCAGCATCGCGACTGGATTGACAAGGCGGAAGCGACGGCGAAGTATGAACTGGAGCGTGGTCTGAACGCGCTGGCCGACAGGGTTGCGGTTACAGAACCGTCACTGCTGATTTTCAATCCGACACTTCTAAGCCGACGCGAGACGATAGAAGTGCCGTCGTCAGATGGGGGAGAAACCGCTTGGCTTCAAACACCGGAAATACCGGCACTCGGTTATGTAACGGTCCCGATTCCCAAGTCTCCCGGTCGTGCTGCGCTAACCAATCTTGATACACCGCCTGTCCTGGAAAACGATTTTTATCGTGTGACTTTTAATGCAAACGGCGCAATTGAATCCATTTTTGACAAGCAGGACAATCGTGAATTACTCGACGGAACTGCGAAGTATAAGTGTAATCAATTCGTCTATACGAAAGACAATCACAAGACATTCACCTCTCCTGACGGCGCATCTTTTGCATTAGAGACCGACACGGCAGGTCAAACGGTTATTGTCACGCTTGCTCATCCGGCAAGCGGAGCGGAACTCGTGTCACGTATTCGTCTTCCTCGTGAAGAGAAGAAGATAGAGATTGACAACCAGTTTAATCATATTTACGATATGTTTAATGAGAGTCGCTATTTTCGATTCGGGTACATGGCCTTTCCGTTTGCGATTCAAGATTTTGAATTTTATGCACAACTCAACGGTTGTATTGTGCGTCCGAAGATTGACCGAACAGGCCACACGACCGACGCATACACCTCCGTGCGCGAATGGTCGACCGTTGGCAATAAGGAGTACACAATAGGTTTGATTCAGCTCGACAGTACGCTGACAGAATTTGGCAAGATTCACAGTGACAAAAAAGAAGTCAACGTACCGGCGGAATCCTCTCACATTTATTCCTACCTCTTTACCGACTGGCTTCAGATGCACACGAACGGCGGGTCGGCCATTTGTCCGCGATTTCGATACGTAATAACAAGTGGTAAAGGCGACTGGCATGAGCTTGGCATTACGCAACTGGCGCGTCGTCATTCGCAGCCGGTTGTCGTAACGCGAGTGGAAGCGAACAGCGGCGCGGAACTGCCAGGCAGCTATTCGTTCCTTTCGTGCGATTCGTCTGATGTTCGACTGCTTACTCTTAAACTTGCGGAGGATCCGGGAAAAGGTATTATTGCCCGTCTGCTGGAAACTGAAGGTCGACCGGTTACAGCCTCGCTCAGTGGACTTACGAAGGAAATGGAGACGACGCAATGTTCGATCCTTGAAAGAGACTTGGAGCCGTGTCCCGGCGCGACGGTCGAATTACTGGCAAACGGATACCGTACCCTGCGATTCTCATTTGCCGGACAGACACCTACCGCGAGCGAGCAGAGTCTGTCAGCAAAAACGGACGCTTCCATCAGCTTGAAATGGCCTGCGATGGAGAACGCGGTTCAGTACAATATCTACCGCGGCGAATATGCCGACTTTGTTCCGGATGTTTATCACCTGATCGCAACGACGACGAGTGCGGAGTATGAAGATCGTTTCCTGGGACCTGGTGAAAAATATTTTTATCGCGTGGCTGCTGTGGACGCCCAACTTCGTCAAGGACCCGTCTCCACGTCTTTGGAAGCGGAAACGGAGGCCAGTGGCAATTCCGCGCCGGCTCTGCCAGGTTCAATTTATACCGGTCTTGTTACAGAGCCGAAAACGGCCTCCGGAGACAGTTTCGATCAACTCTATCTCGAATGGGGTCAGAACATGGAGTCTGATCTGGATCATTACGAACTTGCCAGGAGTGATACGCCTCATTTCGCTCCTGATGAATCCAACACAATAGCCCAAGTCGAACCGGGTATCTGGCGCATCGTGCGTTATGAGGACCGTGGTTTGAAGACATATACCCGATACTATTACCGTGTTCGTGCCGTCGATAAGGATGGGAATCCAGGGGCCTGGAGTCCCGAATTTTCCGGAATGACACGTGAACCCTATCATGTGTGCCCGTGACAGTACGATTTTATTTCCGCCCGATTTTTCCCCGCAATGCGAGGTGCCGGCTCGACGGATTACCGTGCGACCGGCGTGTCTGCGGGGAGAATTGAGTCTCAATGTTACGAAACCTGACAAAGGAGAAAACCATGTCAAGACAATTCAGAATCGTATCGCGGTTCCTGGCGTTTACGCTCGTGGAACTGCTCGTTGTTATCGCGATTATCGGCATCTTAATCGCGTTACTTTTGCCTGCGGTGCAAGCGGCGCGAGAAGCAGCACGCCGTATGGATTGCTCTAATAAAATCAAGCAATTGGCGCTGGCCTGTCATAACTATCACGATGTGCAGCAAGCGTTCCCGGCCGGCGTTCGATATCCCAAAGATAATTATGAAAATGAGTCCATTTGCTGGGGTATTTCCCTACTCCCTTATATAGAGCAGCAATCGTTATATGAACAGTGGACTCAAGCCGATACAAATGCGAAAAAACAGGCGGTAGGTGCAACCCCTCTATCCGCCTTTCTATGTCCCAGCGATGTAATTACAGAACCCCTGGTTCAGGAACGAGGGAGTCTCTGGGCCAGCGGCACGAAACTGGCGGTGGCTTCTTATCGTGGAATCGCTGGCAAGACGAACCATCCGTACATGGATGGTAGCCCGGCAAGTGAACGAGGTAACTGGACGCAATCGCCTTATGCTTCCAAACTCAAACTCGTCTGGCGTGGTATTTTTCATTATGTAACCCCTGAGGGGAAAGTTTCAGCAACGACTGCTCGTGAGCTTAACCATGAAAAGATGTCAACCATAAAAGATGGAACGTCGAATACGCTCGCTTTTAGTGAATCCCACTATCCGGCCAAGGCGGAAGCCGCGGATCTGGCGGGTTTTAAACCGGTTACATTTTGGGCCTTTTCGTATGGCCATTATAATCTGGCACAGGCCATGACGGACAGCTCGGTTGTGCGTCATATAGAAAGTATCCAGTGGAAGGGATATTGCGGCGGGTCGCCCTCGACGTATAAAATTGGCCATTGCATGTACGCGTTTGGCAGTTATCATCCAGGAGGTGGGAACTTTGCCTTGGCCGACGGCTCCGTTCGATTCCTCTCCGATACGTTCAACTATGTTGTATTTGCCGACATGACAACAATTGGGGGGTCGGAAACGGTTAGCGCTCCTTAAGAGGTTTCCTTTTTTATTTTATGCTGTAGACGTTCGCTCCTTCCGCTGTCTTTTTCTAATGAAGCGAAGCCGGCCCTATACGGGCTGCACCGAGGAAGGGTCGAACGACGTCGGAATACAAACCAGAATCATCAGGAGTTTTATATTATGAAAAACAGAATACGTAATGCCTTTACCTTGGTCGAGCTGCTAGTCGTCATAGCGATTATTGGTGTGCTCATAGCCCTCTTACTTCCCGCGGTTCAGGCGGCGCGTGAGGCGGCCAATCGTATGGACTGTACCAACAGGATGAAGCAAATCTCGCTTGCCTGTCATAATTACCACGACGTACAGGGAGCTTTTCCGGCCGGAGCAATGTATCCGGTGAACACAGACACAAATGAAAGAATATGCTGGGGTATTTCCCTGCTGCCTTATATGGAACAACAAGCGTTATTTGAGCAGTGGACCCAGGCGAACACAGATGCGAAAAAACAGGCCGTGGGCGCAACCGTTGTTAGTGCCTATATTTGTCCTTCCGATGACATACCGATGAAAACAGTTGCGGAACGAGGCACGCCCTGGGCACATGGTAAGAAATTGGCGGTGGCCTCCTATCGTGGAATCGCGGGCAAGACAAATCATCCATACCACGAAGGGACACCCGCTGACGAACGGGGTAACTGGACACAAACTCTTTATGCTCCCAAGTTAAAAATGTCTTGGAAAGGGTTGTTTCATTACGTAGCCCCGGCCGGAACCACGATGACCAATATCCGCAAGCTGGACAACGAAACCATGGCCGCTGTTCTGGACGGGACATCAAATACATTCGCTTTTAGTGAATCCCACTATCCGGCCAATGCAGAGGCCAGCGATCTGGCGGGTTTTAAACCGGTTACATTTTGGGCCTTTTCGTATGGTCATTATAATCTGGCACAGGCCATGATGGACAGCTCGGTTGTGCGTCATATAGAAAGTATCCAGTGGAAGGGATATTGCGGCGGGTCGCCCACGACGTACAAAATTGGCCATTGCATGTACGCGTTTGGCAGTTATCACCCCAGCGGCGGGAACTTTGCACTGGCCGATGGTTCCGTTCGGTTTGTCTCGGACACGTTTAATTACGAATTGTTCGCGGATTTTTGTACCATAGCCGGTGGTGAAACGGCAACGTTCCCGTAATGTGAAAAATTTAAAAAAACAGAAAGGGTTGAATTGTGACTAAATATTTGTTCGCTGTTATGACAGGAGTTCTCTGTCTTTCTCTGCTGGGCTGTGGTGAAAGAATCATAGGTCTGGCACCCGTTTCCGGTACGGTAACGCTCAACGGCAAGCCATTAGCGGAAGCGCAAGTCTTCTTCCAGATGCCGCCGGTGGGAGACGCCAAAATCATTCATTCTGCGGCCTTTACGGATGCGGAAGGGAAGTATACGCTCAAGTCGGTGGAAGAGGTGCCGCGTTCCGGGGCCATGCCGGGCACAGCGCGAGTGCGTATTTCGTTTGATTACAAGATACCAGAAAATGCATCGCAGTCGGAAATTGCGAAGTTGAATCTGCCGAAGATGCCGGAACGCGCTACGGACGGTTCGCTCTCGTTTGTTGTAACTCCGGAAGGCAGTAGCGAAGCGAATTTCGACCTGTAGACGTGCGATGAGAGTTTGTGCTAGCGCGGCCAGTAATTCTGTCGATATTCCGTTGGCGTTTTACCGGTTGCCTTGCGAAAGAGCCGCATCATATATTCCGGATATTCAAATCCGGCTTCCGTGGCGATTTCCCTGACCGAAAGATCGGTCGTTACGAGGAGTTCACGAACAGCGTCCAATCGCACCTGAGTAATTTCCTCGTTAATGGTTCGGCCGAGAGACGATTTAAACCGATTCTCCAGCGCAACACGCGACAGTCGGGCATGACGAACAACGTCACGGGGAGTAATACCAAGTTTGGCATTTTCGTGGATGAATCTTGCTGCTTGGCGCAGTCGGGCATCCGCAGTAGCAGTGGTGTCACTGGAGGCGCGCATCGCAATACGACGAGGTTCGATCAGGGTCGAATGGCCCGGATGGCAGTTTCCGGTCATCATACGATGGAGGAGTGCCGCGGCTTCATATCCACAGCGTTCGGCGTTAACGTCGACACTGGTAAGAGGAGGAAGACTAACGCCGCACAGGCAGTCGTCGTTTCCGATTCCGGCTACGGCCACAGAGTCGGGCACCGACCGTCCCACACTGCGGCAGGTCTGTAAGGCAAGCAGGCCCATATCGTCGTTACAGGTTACCAGTGCGGTTTGCTCCGGAAGAGCGAGCAACCACTTTTGTAACCTGCGTAATGAGGCGGGCCCGAGTCGATGCTCACTTTCGCGACCGAGAGCGAGCATACGGCATTCGAATCCGGATGCCGTTACAAGTTCCTGAAAATAGGTTGCGCGTTGGAAATGAGGCGTTGCCGCGTGACCCCGATATCCCAGAAAGGCAAAGGTATAAAACCCACGTTGTCGAAAGTGCTGGAAGATGAGCTGGACAATGGCGCGATTATCCGGACCCACTTGCGGAATCCGGTCGTGCGAGAATCGACGCCGTAAATCGACGACCGGAATATCAAGGGCAACGAGGCGGTCAAAGAGTTCGCGATTGTCGACGCGGGCAATAATACCGTCCAACTGTCGCAACAGGTCGCGGCTCGTTTCGTGCGGCTGATATTCCAGATGCCACAGGCCCAGTTCCCGATTAAATCGTGAAATACCCAGGATAACGCCTCGGGCATAAGTCCTGGTCGATTCCACAAGAAGTGCTACGCGTTTATACGTTGATCGCTTCGCCATGTTATTTCCCTGTTGTATACAGGTTCCACTCGCTGCTTTCCGCTATGTGGGCACGGGGCCGGCCGGATTACAACGTAGTCCGCGGAAACAGGAGAAATGGAGTGTTGTTAGTATAATAAAAATCGGTCCGCATAACAAACGGAACTTACTTTTTTATTATACCCGTGTTGCCACCTGCTTGCAACCCACCGGAAACGGATTATACTGTAAATATTAACTGCGTGTTATATGGATTCAAAAAATGAGTACTATGCAAGTACAACCGTCAAAAATGAAAATTGAAAAACTTGAAAAGCTTCGTGACGAATGGGATGAGAGTCCGCTGGCCCGTCCGGAGGAGGAGATCATAGCGCGGTACGAGCGTCTTTATACCGGTTGCGTTAACGACGTTATGCGTCAGATGTGTCTGACGAATCAGGCGCTGCCGCCGGAGATTATGCCTCTGCGGGATGATATGAAACTTGCTGGATTTGCCTTTACCATACGGTCAAGTGCGGACCCAACCGTAGGGGGGGAGCTGGAACTGCGTGTGAAAATGCTGGACGAGCTTGGCCCGAATATGGTCTGTGTCTGGAATGCGAACGGTACTGACAACGCGTCGCACTGGGGGGGTGTTATGACGAAAATGTCACGAGCACAAGGCGTCCGTGGCGCCATCATAGACGGAGGTATCCGCGATACAGGCGATATACTGGAGCAAGGTTTTCCCATCTGGTATCGCTACCGTACAAGTAACGGTTCCCTGTCGCGAGCGAAGATAACCGGCTATCGCACTCCCATAACCATAGGTTCGGTCCTGATTAAGCCAGGCGACCTCCTTTTTGGCGACATAGACGGCGTGGTGGTCGTTCCGCGAGCCCTGGTTCTCCCTGTGCTGGTCGAGGCGGAATCCGTCGAAAGGAATGAGCTTGAATTTAAAGACTGGATTAACGCCGGGCTGACGCCGCAGGAAGTGCACAACAATGGTGGCTATTTCTAACACGAGCAAGGGTAACGCGCGAGCAAGGATAACAGACGATGAATCAACAGCAGAGAAGTGAACCTGGCCGGTGGTATCCGTGGTACATGCTCCTGTTCCTTTGGGGTGCCTTCTTTCTGAATCAGGGAGACCGACAGCTCTTTAATAATGTTCTGCCTCTGATCGAGGAGGAACTGGGCTTTACCCCGATTCAGCTAAGCCTGGTCGCGATGATCTTTACGATCTGTTACGGTATTTTCGTGCCCATTGCCGGTTATGCCGGGGATCGTATTCAGAAGCGTTTTGTTGTCCTGCTGAGTCTTCTGGTCTTTAGTCTCGGCACACTTGCGACCGGGCTGGTTCCACATGCCGATGCGATCAAAGAATTCTTACCACAAAGTCTTTTCGCCTGGTGTTCTGCGTCGGGGGTCTGTCTTGGACTGCTCATTGTAGCCAGAAGTGTTGCCACGGGCATAGGAGAAGCGTTCTACTACCCTGCAGCGAATTCTCTTATAGCGATCTATCACGAGAAAACGCGAGCTACAGCCATGGCCGTTCACCAGACGGCCAACTATACCGGCGTGGTCTTTGGCGGGTCGCTTGCCGCCTGGGTGGGATACCGGTATGGGTGGCGTGTTGCCTTTTATTGCTTTGGGACCATTGGCATAATCTGGGCCTTGGCGATTCTGCTGCTCTTTCGGAATGACCGCCGCGATTTGCTGGTCCTTCAGCGGCGTGCAAGCATGAGCGATGCCAGTTCGGATAACGCTCTTGGCCTGCGGTCTGTTCTCGCGGCGATTCTATCGAGGCCGACCTTCTATCTGCTTGCCTTGGCCTTTGGCGGTATGTGTTTTGTCAACGTGGGTTTTCTCACCTGGATGCCACGTTATTTGATTCAGGAGTTCAACGTAGAAGGAGCCAAAGCGGGGTTCGACGCCACCTTTTACCATCATGTAACGGCCTATGTGAGTGTCTTTATAGCCGCAGCAATAAGTGATTCGCTCGCGTTGCGGATTCCTGCCATACGCATGGTCATGGAATTTATTGGCCTCCTGCTCGGCGCGCCTTTTATCTGGCTTATGGGTTACAGCGACAGTCTCGTGGTCGTCTATTTGGCCTTGGCCGGGTTCGGTCTCTTTCGCGGGATTTACGACTCGAATCTTTTTGCCGCCATGTTCGACGTTATCGAGCCGCGTTTCCGTGCGACAGCGTCGGGGATTATGCTCGCGTTTGCCTTCGTGATCGGTTCGCTTGCCCCGTGGATACTCGCGCTCTTGGCGGAATCGTTGCACGGAGATTTCGGACCGGGACTTGCCTCGCTCGCTTATGTCTATCTCGGTTCAGCATTTCTGATTCTGCTCGCGACGCTCCTGTTCTATAAGCGTGATCGGCTTGCCGCGGAGCAGAATGAGTCGCGAATCGCCCAGGAGGAACGATGAGAAGCGGAATGAAAATAACCATGTTTCTGCCGTACGCCCCGGACCGGCGATGGCACCTTGCGAGTCAGGCGGGGGTCACACATGCCGTGGTTAAGCTCGCATCCGAACTGACAGGGCGGACCCCCCCTTGGGATTACGAAACGCTCCTTGAGGCACAAAACCGTTTCCACAGCGCCGGACTTGTTCTTTACGGCCTTGAAGGAGATCAGTTCGATATGAGTCGTATTAAACTGGGTCTTAAAGGTCGCGAAGATGATATTGTGCTCTATCAGGAGATGATTCGTAATATGGGTACGTTAAAAATTCCGCTCCTGTGCTATAATTTTATGGCCGGTATTGGATGGTATCGCACCGAGCATGCGGCGGTCACTCGGGGCGCCGCCCGCACAACAGCGTTTCGAATTGCGGACCTTGACCTGTCTGACGGCAGGGTTCTGATAACCCGGGAGCACCTGTGGCAGAATTATACCTGGTTCCTTGAAAAAGTACTCCCCGTCGCCGAAGAAGTGGGCGTTGTGCTTGCCCTGCATCCGGACGATCCGCCGTTGCCTTTCCTCGGCGGCTACGCTCGTATCTTTTGCAATGCTGACGGGTTTCGAAAGGCACTGACTCTGTCCTCGAGTCCCGCACACCAGATTACGTTCTGTCAGGCAAACTTTCATCTCATGGGCGAAGATGTTCCCGCTTTGATTCACGAATGGTCAGATCGTATTGCCTTCTATCACTTTCGCGATATTTGCGGCGCGGCCGATAACTTTATTGAAACGTTCCACGACGACGGTCAGAATAATATGGTTGCCGACCTCATTGCGCTGCGACAAACAGGTTTCTCCGGCCCAATTCGGACCGACCATGCGCCCTTTATGGCCGGGGAAGGGGAAACGGCAGATGGCTATGGTATGCTCGGGCATATCTTTGCGCTCGGCTATCTGAAAGGTATTCTTGCATCTTTAGACAATCAGAAAGACGAATAAACATGACCTGTCCGATATCACAAGTGTCGCTGAACCTGACCGGTAAAACCGCTCTCGTTACGGGGGCCAGCCGCGGAATAGGCGCGGAACTTGCCCGTGCTCTTGCAAAAGCGGGGTGCAAGGTCGTTATCAATACGTGTCATTCCGCACAAGCGGCCGGGAAACTAAAAGCGGAACTCGACGCGCAGGGGGCTTCTGCTCTTGTGGTCCAGGCCGACTTGAGTCGCTATGACGATATCCAAAAGCTCTTCGATGTCACGGAATCGCAGTTCGGTCCCGTCGACATACTTATCAACAACGCAGGTCTGGAAATCCGTAAACGCTCGACCGAATACACAGAAGACGACTGGGAATGTATGGTCAATACGAACCTTAAAGGCTCGTTCTTTGCCGCGCAACGGGCACTTCGTACCATGGCGACGCGCGGTTGGGGCCGCATTGTCAATCTATCCTCAGTTCACGAAACGCGTCCAACCGGCAATCGAAGTATTTACAGCATAACCAAGGGCGGATTACACATGCTGACCAGAGAACTTGCGTTGGAGTTCGGACCTCTGGGTATTACTGTCAATAGTATTGCCTTGGGTGCGATTCGCACGGATATGAATCGCGCCGTTCTTGCCGACCCCGATTACACGGCACGCGTTTTGCAGCATATTCCGTCACGATTCATAGGCGAAACGTCCGACGTCTCTCCGCTGGTCCTCTTTCTACTCTCGGAACAGGCACGCTATATCAATGGTGCCACGCTGCCTTTGGATGGCGGCATGCAGCTCACGTGACCGCTGGTTATTTTTCTTATATTACCTAGAACTTCTATCTTTAGTAGTTTTAGTCCTACTATTTGCGAATCTTGTTCCTTTAGTAAAAAAACGTGGTATTTCCCCCAACTTATCTGGACAGAATTGCCGAAAAAGGATATGCTTACGGAAGGGAGTATCATGAATCCATTTCCAGTACTGTTTGGGCTTTACCCCGGTTGGGAGGGGTTGTCGAAGCACGGCCGATGGCGACATCTGGCGGTTGCCTGGGCCTTTGCGTGCCTGCTCGACCTGGTACTCTGGCTAACCTGTTACTGGACGGATCTGATTCCTTACGGGCACAAGCGTTGGCTCTTTCTCGCACTGGCGGTTGCCTGGCTCGTCTTGGCTGGCATTGCCAGTCAGTTGACCAAACGGCTGGACGCAATTCGCGCATTGGACTCGTCTGGTGACCTGTATCAAGAAGTCCTGACTCATTATCTTAAAGGGAACTGGTCCGCGGCGGAATCCTGCGCGCAGTCGCTCCTTAAATACAATCCACAAGACGCGGAAGCTCTATTGCTCCTGGCGACGCTCTACCGGCATCTGAAACGTCCTGAACACGCCAAGGCAGCGCTGAACGCGCTGAAAAAGCTCGAAACGTCCGATAAATGGTTTGAGGAGATTATCTGGGAAGAGCGGGAACTCATGCGACCGGAAGTGCCAGAAGAAGAGACCAGACCGGAAGAAGACGACGCTTCGGGACAGGCGGAATCGGAGTCGCACGAGGACTGTCAGCCGCGCATCTTCGTCGGATAACAGCCGCAACTCCTTATTCCAACGTTGGATACGCTTATTGTAAGGCGCGATTTTTTATGGCCCGAATGACCGGAGGCGACAGGAAGCTGGCCAGCGTCTCTTCGTCGGCAACGTTGGCAATTTCTTTAATGAGCGAACTGGAGACGTGTGCCAGTTCTCCATCGGCGATGAGAAAGAGCGTCTCCACGTCCGGGGCCAGGCGGCGATTGGCCATCATCATGGTCAACTCGGCGGGAATATCCGTTATGGGACGAACGCCGCGGACCAGGATTTTCGCGCCCAACTGCTGTACAAAGCGAACCGTAAGTCCATTGTAGGTTTGCACTTCGATATTGTGCAGACCTTGCGTCGACTGGCGTATTAACTCGCAACGCTCCTCCGGAGTAAACCAGGGCGACTTTTCGGAGTTCACACCTACCCCGACCACCAGCCGGTCAAACAGTTTACTGGCTCGTTCAATCACGTTCAAGTGGCCAAGTGTAACCGGGTCAAACGACCCGGGATAGACAGCCAGACTCATTGCCTCGGTACTCATCACTATACTTTCTGTTCTTCCCGGTCAGACCGGTTTTGGCGCAAAACGTAACCATTGGTCACGGCGACACTTGTATCATGCGATTAATCGCGTTGAGCAGGGCCATAATCGTCGCTTCAATAATGTCCGTTGAGATACCATGACCGCGGCAGACGGAGGTCACGTTTTCCTCGCGTTCGACGAGTACGACGACCTCGCCCTGCGCGTCAGGCCCACCTGTTACCGCTTCCACCTTAAACTCTCTAAGTTTAAGCGGCAGATTAACAATGGAAACGACCGCCGAAAAAACGGCCGCGACCGGACCGCCGCCCTTGTGCGATTCGAAGGTCGTCTTCTGACCCTCGCGCGAAAGCGTTACGCTGATACGCGGCGATTGACCGTCACTACAGATGAGTGAATAGCCTTCGTATTTCCATGCCGAGTCAACGGTCGTTTGTGCCTTCTTCTCGTGAATCTGCTGCTCAATGAGCGCGAGAATGTCCGCGTCGTAAATCTCCTTCTTGCGGTCCGCGAGCTTCTTGAACTCGGTAAAGACCGTCGTTAGTTGCTCCGTGGTCAGTTCATGACCCAGCTGCTTGGCACGATCGGCCAGAGCCGCCCGCCCGCTATGCTTACCCAAAACCAGATCGCTCTTCGTAAAGCCAACGCTTTCGGGCACCATAATCTCGTACGTTGTGCGGTCCTTCAGGACGCCGTCCTGATGTATGCCAGCCTCATGGGCGAAGGCATTCTGGCCGACAATGGCCTTATTGCGTGGGACCTTAAGCCCGGTGATCTGCGAAACCAATCGGCTCGTTGGGACCAGCCGCTGCGAAACGATTCGCGTATCCGCCTTGAAGACGTCGCCTCGCGTTCGCATGGCCATAACAACTTCTTCCAAGGCACTATTGCCCGCCCGTTCGCCCAGCCCGTTGATCGTGCACTCAATCTGACCGGCACCGGCCATGACCGCCGCCAGGGAATTCGAGACGGCCATGCCTAAATCGTTGTGACAGTGCACACTCAAAATCGCTTTGTCAATATTAGGCACCCGGTCAATTAACGTCGCGATCCGGGCCTGCATTTCCAGCGGCGTAGCATAACCGACCGTATCGGGGATATTAACGGTCGTCGCACCGGCGTCAATAACCGCTTCCACGACCTTGCAGAGGAAATCAATCTCGGTCCGGGAGGCATCTTCCGGGGAAAACTCAATATCTTCACAGTAATTGCGACCGCGACGAACACCAGCAACGGCCCGCTCAATAATCTGCTCTTGTGTCATACGCAGTTTATGCTCGCGATGAATCGCACTGGTCGCCAGAAAGATATGAATCCGCGGATGTTCCGCATAACGCAGGGCATCCCAAGCGGCGTCAATATCGGCATCCACACATCGGGCAAGGCCGCAGACGCTCGCCTTGCGGATAATTCTGGCCACCTCGCGTACGGACTCGAAATCGCCTTGCGAAACGATGGGGAAGCCCGCTTCGATTACGTCGACGCCCAATTCCTCCAGAGCGCGAGCCACTTCCAGCTTCTCCGGCAGGTTCATACTCGCCCCAGGCGACTGCTCACCATCGCGCAAGGTTGTATCGAAAATCGTAATCATGCGTTTATTTGGATTATTAGACAGATTCATGTTATTACCCCATTTTTCTTTCTTTTTGGGCTCTTGCCTGGCCGCTTTTTTTCTTTCTCGTTGCGTCGCCGTGAGTTAGCCACATGGCCGGCCGGTAGGAACCCAACGCGGAAAGAAACTCGAGATCGGCAGTATAAAACCCATTTACCCTATTATAAGTTTATTTTCAAAACTGAAAAGCGGGTACGATTCCCGACCAAAGAGAGCGTCTGCTTGTGGGCCGCGGCCCTGGGGCAGCCGACGCGGTCATATCCTGTCTGCGAATGCATGGGGACGCCGCGCCGGACGCCGGGTCGGGCGTGCTAAGGTATCGTTATTTCTATAACAACAGGGCCGAGCAGGCCGCCTGGCATGAGCGGAACCTTGGTTGTGTAGCCGCGCCAGGCTGTCATAAGTTCGTTCTCTTTTTCCAGGACAACATTTGTTTTGGTGAACCGTTCTTCCGGCTCCAAACCTGCGTCGCCAATAAGGCGATTGCTCCAGCAGTTGGTCACTGTAATCTCCAGATGATTACGACCGGCGACCGTACTGTCGCCAAGAGCAATTTCCCACGGAGCAGTCCATACGATTCCGAGTTCACTGCCGTTAAGACGAACACTGGCAATATCGTGCACTTCACCCAGAGACAAAACTGGGTTAAGTGACAATTGTTCTTGTGTCATATCAAAATCGATGGAATAGTTTGCTGTTCCGGAATAAAACTTTATGCCGGGGTCTTCATTTTCGTTCCATAGGGTTAATTTGTCAAAGACCGTTTGTTCAGGCCCACCCCACTGTTTATCAAATGCAACTTGCCAGGGACCTTCCAATTTTTGCAATACTTCCCGCTTTTGGTCTCTGGTAATTGCGGGAACATTTTCCGATTCGTCCTTGGAGAAAACCAAAAAAGCGGACCCGTTTTGCGGCAAGGTAAGGGCAACTTTCGTGCGACCATCCTCCGTTTGATAACTTTCAATGGGAGTAACGGAACCATCAACAGGGTTCCACAATTCAGCCTTCTTATCGCTGGTGCGCAATGTCATTTCGCCATCGCCTTCACCTGTAATAAAATAAATATCGGAGCTGTTTGTTTGACGATGGAGAAAGGTAAATGACCCTTCTGCGTCAGGAAGTATAGACCGGTCCAAAAGGACATCGGCCATCGGTTTGTTTTGAATCAGGTTCGTATCCGCCCAAAGTAAATTCGCGATTTCGCCCACGGACTGGTCCGCATTTTCCCAATCGGCGAGTCCGGTTGCCAGAACAGGTTTCTTTTTTCCCAGGACAATGGGTGCTCCCTGTTCCGCAAACGATTGCAGTTTTTTCATAACGGCCAGAGGAGCGTCATCTTCTATAGGATCGAAAACGAGTATACGGTAACTCATACCGTCAGGCAGAATGAATTTTCCGTCCCGGTACTCCAAACGATTCACAAAAGTGTAGGAATCCAAAAGGTCGAAACGGTAACCCGGTGGTGGTATAAGCTCGGAATTTGGATTCCAGTTTTTGGCGGGTTCCCAGGACACGCCGTTCTTGTCGCTTACCCAGGTACATATATCTGCTACATAAAGCCCCTGTCGGAGCAGGAGTTGACATCGGGCCATGTAATCCATAAAAGGTTTAACCCAAGGCCACCAGGTCACATTCGTATTGACATGTGATCCGGCAAAGTATTCGAAGCCCGGCGTACCAAGTTCCTTGGGCGACGCAGTAAATGTATGCCAAAGAAAGAAATTTGCGCCAAGGGAATAATTAAAGTCGGCATACGGTTTGAGCATCCCGGGATAGACTGTCCAGTGATATGCCATGCGGGTAAACGCTTCCATGGAAACATCGCGTCTGCCGTATATGTGGGCTGACATAGCCGCATAAGCAGCATTTGTTGTGTCGAAATAGTTTCCAGGATGTGCCCAGAATTCCCCTTGCGGCATGTCGTTTTCACCCCAGAAAGACAACATATCACCTTCCTGAAATAGAGAATATTCCCGATTCCAGGGACCTCCGTTCTCCGAATGCCATTGCACTCCCCGCTCATTGCAAAGACGGCCTATTGTTCGAAAACAGTTTTCGCGAAATGCGTCGGAGGTCGTTCTGTAATAGTCCCTGAAGAATCGGTTCGCCCTTTTTGCGTCACCATTCGGAACGAGTCCTGCCAGGACCGGCATGTATTCCAAAATATCATACTGACGCTTCTTGCGAAAAAAATCCTTAAATCCAACTGTCCAGTTGGGAATAGCGCCCTCCCAGGAGACGTTATAAAAGTGGGTCAGCGTTTTTCCAGCCAGAGGGCCAACATCATTGAGAAGAGTGCCAGGCATCATGTGAAAATATTTTTCCACCACATCCGCGTTCAAGATATCAACGCTACCCGGGGCGCCTATGCGTGCCGTTCCAAACCGGATGATTTTCCAGTTACCTTCCGGCACGGTCCATACAAGAGTATTGTCTTTGACCCGAGAACTGATATCCACGACCTTATCATAGGCCGAGGCTCCTTCCTTTGGAAGTGTGACGTTTTTCCAAGGATCGCTCAGTTGACGCGACTGACTCGTTTCGACGGCCTCTGACGACATACGAACAGCGATAACAGAGTCCTCCTGATAATACGGTCTGTTCGCTGGCATTGACATGTTGAGAGTCACTTCTACCGGACCGGACAAGTTACATTCACACCAGATCAGCTCACGTGGGCCATTCTCTTTCATGTCCCACGGACCTCGGAGTTCGCCGCCACTTTCGGAAATATTAAAACTGACCTTAAGGTCCAGACGGGCCGCTTCGGAGACTAAATGCGTCATGATCTCGCGCCACCCCTGTGACATAAACTCATACTCTATATACAGAGGGACGGGAACATCGTCAACAGAGTTGAAATCGTCACAATAACCACGGGAATCGACAACCAAAAGACCACCAACTCCCTTATCTGCCATTTCCTCAAGATCATGTGTCATCTGTTCTTTGGAGATGTGACCTTTGAGGCACCAGTAATACACCCACGGACGCACGGAGACAGGCGGATTCGCAAAAGTGTCCTGCGTCATGGGACCGGGGTTGCCGGGATCATGCGTCACTAGTGTTTCCGTTTCACCGCCCCATATTGTTGCGTTGATCAGGTATCCCATACAAAACAGCGTTAAAGAAATTGTCACGATGGAAATGGTTCGTCGCGGTATTGAAAATATCATATTCATAGTCTCTTATATTGGCGTGTTGTTAAACGTCGCGTTTCGTTAATTATCTTCTTCTCATTCGGTATCGTCAAGGCGAGTTATCAAAACATTACGATAAAAAACGGCCGAGCTACCGTGTACACCCTGAAGCCCGAGATAACCATTGTTATCCAGTTCAGCCGGTGAATGCTCAATCAGCCACGGACGAACGCCCGTGCCATCGGGATTTTTTTCCTTCTCCGTCCAAAGGCTCTTGTCCATGTGTACAATAAGCTCGTTGTTCAGAAAAATCGTAATCAGGTCACCCTTACACACTATCTGTATGTGGTTCCATTCGCCTGCCGGTTTGCACATATTGAACAGTGGAGTATAATGACCGTAAACGGCGCCACATACCGTATTGTCGACAGGCCATTGGCAATTGTCGGCAACCTGAATCTCCAAAGAGTTCGGTATCCAACTTTCGCGATCGGAACATTTAATAATGATTCCACTGTTGGCGTCCTGAGTATTTTTAAATTCCAGGTCATAAATAAAGTTTTTATATTTTTCTTTTGAGAATATGGCACCGTCCTTGAGCGGCTTGATAATACCGCTGGCATCAACAAACCAGTCTTCCGGATTGTACTGTGTATTTTCAAGTTTTTTGCCGAAAAGGAGTTCCGGTTTTTTACCTTCTGTGCAGCAGCTGATTCTCTTGATCTTTGCGTTACGGAATGTAATACCATCGTCACCATGCTTGCCCTGAAAACCGATATAGCCGTAAGGCGTGGACCGGGCCAGGGATTTTCCCTGAAACTTCTCTTCAATGTCGGTTCCGTTTGGTCCCTTCTTATTGTCGGTCCATTGGGAAAGGTCAATGTGATTAATCTGTTTGCCGTTGAGATAAATATCAACTGTTTGCGCGATTGAAACAATGACCATCTTATTCCACTGACCGCACTCTTTCGAAGCGTCTTCGCTCGGGGCCTGATATCCATAAAAGGAACCTGTGGAATGATAGTTGGGTACTTTTCCGCAGTCGTCCAGCAGTTGTATTTCAATTGCGTTGGGAACCCAGTTCTCTTTATCCGTGCAGTGGAACATAAAACCACTGTTTGAGCCGGCGGGTGCCTTGAATTCGAAGGAACAGACAAAGGAACCATACTTTTCCTTCGTCCAAATGGCACTGTCTTTCTCCGACTTCAGTACGTTCTCGTCGTTGAACGCCCACATTCCTTCTTCGAAATCGGCGTTTTCCAGCTTCTCACCGAAGAGGGGGGCCATTGTCCCCTCGTCACACAACTTGGGACATTGAGCTAAAAGAGGCGCTGCCGGCAGCGACAAGGCCAAAATGCAGAATAATACAATTTTTTTCATGAACTTTCCTTTCGGGGAGCGGGATTGAAAGAGTACGCTACTCTTTCAGAAAACTTTTTATTTTATCTTCTATGTCGGGGTAAAGCCGCCGTGGAACGCTGTCTGGTCGCCAAATACAGTGGCCGTCGTTAAAACGCGGATAAAGATATATTTCCGCACTACCGCCTGCCTGAGTGTATTTCGTTATGAAACTCTTTGCTTCCTCCGGGTTAACGACTTTGTCGCCTTCGGCATGAGTGCAAAGAATTGCGGGCCTGTTCTCGTTCAAATGACCTGTCGGCGAAGCTGCAAGTAAATCATTTTCACTCGGCGCCGACTCGAAAAAGTCTTTGTAGCGGTCGGGGAACTGTGCGTAGTCCATCGCTACATCGGCAATACCCGAGATGGAAACCACCTTGTTCACGCGATTACAGGCACGCAACCCAGTCATGAGAGCGAGGTGTCCGCCGGAGGACCCCCCCAGCACCGCGATATGCTCGCGTTTTACATTCTTTAAATAGGGATTCTCAGCTTTCAGGAGAAATTCAACTGTGGCCAGGCAATCGTCGCCGCATAACGGCCATGGGCCCTCACCGAGAAGGCGGTAGTTAATATTGAAAACCAAATACCCTTCCTCACAGAGAAACTGCGCAACTCCTTGAAAGCTGTCCTTATCCATATAAGCCCACTCGCCGCCATGAATGGTCATGGCGACGGGACTGACCGCACTGACATTACTAGGGATATAAAAATCGCCTGTCGTGCGGGGAGAACCCGGTAAATAAGGAATGTCACGAATAACCTGACCTGCCTTGTTAAGAACGTCGTCTGAAGTTTCAGATTCAGCAGCGGCCAGGAAGTGCAGACATCCGGCCGTCAAGACCGCAAACAGACATACTATATTGCGGACTTGACGACGAATTGAAATTTTACGTAGTCTCTTCATTTACCGTTCTCCGGAAACCGTTCGACGGTAAAGTCAAACGTTTTCTCGCCGGGGACCTCAAAGGTCAAAGGTGTCGTTTCGGCAGACCAAAACCTCGGATGCACTAATGGTGTTGGAGGTTTCTCCAGTGCTACCGTATCACTTAACTTTTCGCCGTTTGGTCCCTTGTGGGTAGTACTTTTCATTGTCCTTGCCGGCGACGAATCGTCTGTTACTGTACCATCATCTGCGGCATAACAGCCGACCAGATAGACCTTATAGGTACCAGGAGGAAGACCATCATTGGTCTTGAGTGAAGTCACATCGAACGTTCCATCCGCTCTAACAGCCGCACGTCCCATAAAGCTGTCCGATGTGAAATACAGCGTGCCACCCGGAACGGCTTCACCGTCCGGGAAAGTAACATGCCCCGATACTTTTTGTTTATTATTACATCCCGCGAATAGAATAAGCGACAGTCCGAGGCAAAGTAAAATTGTATTTTTCATAATTGTTCCTGTTGCGTTTAAGGCAGTTCTACAGTCTCACCATCGTTCACTAAAGAGAGGCTCGCCAAAATATCAGGTGGTGTGGTAACACTGACCGACCTTACCGAGCCATCTCCCATTAGGAAATTGCAGCAGCCTGGATGCCAGCTTCCAAAGCCGTAGCCACGCATGGGCGAGTTAAACGGATTTCTTGGTTCTGGAGCTATCGAAAGGTCACGCGGCATGGCCAAGCCAAGTTTTAATACACCTGCTGTTCCAGCTGGTACCGCAACGGCTGCTGCCTCATAATACACCAGAGAGCGAGCCCCTCCTGTTGCCCAGGCACCACCTCCAAAGGTGAGTATACTACCATCTCCAATACCGGCCTCCAGATCGCCTGTGGATGGGGCAGTTTCCGTACATTGTCCGACTCGACCGATGGGAATGTGCTTTTCGCCAATGAAGAACTGATTCGTTAAGCCATCCTGAATCCAGGCAAACGTATCGCGTGGCGAGAAGGTGAATTTTGAGACAGAATTATATTCAGCTGCGTCTACAATGGACATTCTGAAGGGGCCGCGATGCAGGTGTGGTTTTACATTGGGGAAATACCACGCAAATGCGTCCGGGTCGGTCATGGCACAAACCATGGCGTAATCGCCCTGTGGGCCAGGCTGGTAACTTTCTCCGATTCCATATGTTGCGATTTTTGCCCCGTTCTCGCGATAGGTAGCAACGCCGGTACGACGGGTAGGGCAATGCCACACGGACACGGAACCGAATCCTTTACGCTGATCTTCCGTTAAAGTATTATTCCACCAATAACCATGAGTTATCATGTGTTTTCCCCAGGCATTATTAGTACTTGCGATTAATTCGTAAAGGCTTGCCTGTTCCATGTATGGTAAGATGAATCCCCACATGCTTGATGTGTACTCATCAATAATGTTGCAAGGTGGAATACCTTGACGCACATCATGGAAGTTGTGAATCGCCAGCCCGACCTGCTTCAGGTTGTTCGTGCACTGCATACGTCGAGCCGCCTCACGGGCCGCCTGGACTGCCGGTAGCAGTAGCGTGATCAAAACACCTATGATCGCGATCACCACCAGAAGCTCAACCAGGGTAAAGGCGAGAATTTTCTTCAGACGCCCTAAATCCCCATACCGCAGACCACCAAGGTCCAGTTTTTCTCGTGCGTTAAATCTTTTTGTCACGTTGTTTCTCCTTCTAAAACAGTGTTCTTTTTTCGCGTCAACAAACGGCGCGAATTCAAAAATGTGTTATTAGTCATTCGTTCATTCTATCGAACTATGACCGATTCTATCCCCAGACAATTGGCGACACAGCGCAGTGTTTCCGCGTTATGGCCTGTTCCCAGGGCAAAATGATGTGTTGGGCCTTCGGCGACCCAACGGCATAAAAACTCACGGACGTCAGGGCCGAACGACCCGTGTGTGTTCGTATTGCCTGTCGGCGGAATCGGGCCGGCAAGTGATTCCCCTTCGGCGATAATGAATTTTAATTTGCCTGAACCGTTTATACCAATACTAAGCATGGTAATCGGGCCTTTGCGTATATTGAATTCAACGCTGGCGCCGCTGCCCGGTTTACCGTGGTACTTTTTCAGGCTTCGCAAAACGGGGCGTCGGTCTGCAATATTGATATGGTGTGGGCCGTCGTGTCCGACGAGGACGGTATTGCGTGTAAAGTCGATGGGATGGAATTCAGCGAAACTTCCGCCCGTCTCAAGACGGTCCATAATCATCATGGCAACGCAGGTTTTTAAATCGTATTCGCCGCACATCGGAAAGCCGGCACTGGTTAGAAGTGTATTACCTACAATTAAATTTGTAACCAGTTCGCGAACCGAAGTATCGGCGGATCCTTCGTAATAATAGGCAAATCCGTCCAGATTTTTATATTCTACAAATTTATCGAGAGCAACCGACGCCTTGGCGGCGATTTTCAAATCATGAGGAGTGAGGCGCTCAGCCAAAGGGTCGCTGCCCGGGTCGGGGGTATCGAAGAAATCAAGTATGTCGGCTTCCTTGGCGGCGATCTCTTTAATATATTGGTCGGAATAGAATTGCAAAATATCTTCCGGCTCGCAAGGGACAATATGAGCGCCCACGGCTTCGGTAACCGCAGTCGGGTCGACGTGCATATCGAGCATGGCTTCGAGAACATGGCCCATCAGGCCAATTCGTGCGTGCTTTAGGTCGTGTAAAACTTTTGCAATACTGCACCATTTGGCAATAGCCGCATCTTTTTGCTGGTCGTTATCAAGCGTACCGATGATAATTTCCGGAGGCCGGCGCCCCATACGAATTGCGACGCCGGTGAATTCCGGGACACTGCAAAAATCATCGTTACACAGCTGCATATAGGTTGTGCCGTTGCGATAGTCCATGGCCTGGAGCGGCTGTAATGCGACAAGGACAATGGGGATATTGACTTCGCGGAAAATTTTACCGATTGTTGCGCTGGTCGCATAGGTTAGCATGTCGACGAAAATGAGGTCAAGGTCAGCACCGAGCAGACGCGGAATGACCGCCGTGGCACTCGGGGCATTATCGACAAGTCCGAAATCGGAAACGTGAACGCCACATGTGGCCACCTGTTCGCATAAGACTTCCTGCTTGCCAAGAAGTGAGTCTCTCAAGCCTTCGAACTGGCTCCAGTATTTATCGTAACCCACTCCGACGACGCCGACTCTTGCCGTGAGTTCCTTACGACGCGAAACAGCTTTCGGGCCTGTTTCGACCGCGACGGGTATCCGGGTTAATATTGGACTGTCAATTGCTGTTGTTATCATTATATCTCTCTTGCTTTGCGATTCTGTTTTTTCTGACTGTCAATAAAATGACAATAAAAGCCAGCGGATAAAGGCAGCCCGACGCCAGCCAGATCGGTGAAAATCCCAAATGGTCCGCGACCCAGCCAATAACCGGACTGGCAAATATCCCGCCGATCGTTCCCGCCATGCCGGTTATACCCACAACGGTGGCCACCTGTCCTGCCGGGAATCGATCTCCTATTAACGTTATGTAATTTGTTATCCAAAACCCATGTGCCAACATGAGAATTGCCATGAGCGTAATAGCTATGGTTACATTTGGCGAAAACGCCACCAGGCCCGAAGCCATCGTTACAAATGCGGCGGCTCCCATAATGGCCTTGCGTGCCGTTATGGCCGAAGTGCCTCGCGAGACCAGGCGGTCGGAACACGCTCCGCCTGCTATGTTGGACACCCCGAGTGCAAAAAACGGGATCCAGGTCAGGCTCCCGATCGCTGTAAGCGACAGACCGCGTTCAGTCGATAAATATTGTGGTATCCAAAACATGTACAGGTAAAATACAGGGTCGACCAGAAAGCGTGCCAAGGCCATACCCACCGTATCGCGTCTCATTAAAACGCGCCACAACGACACATGTTCAGATTTTTCGCTTTTGTCATACTCCGACGGCGTTGGCTCCGCTGACGATTCCCTCTTACCGACTTTTCCATAAAATGCAAACCAGACAATCGTCCAGAGTCCACCCATTAAAAAGGTCAGCAAAAAAACTTCGCGCCATCCGAACGAGGTTACCAGTCCAATCACCAGAGGCGGAGCAACCACCGCACCGAGGCTTACGCCGCCAATGGCGATTCCGGTCGCACGTGCCCGTTGACTCTTGGGGAACCATTCGGCGACGGCCTTGGTCACGCCTGGGAAGCAGGCCCCTTCTCCCGCGCCCAGCAGGAAACGCGCCATACCAAGCTCAAGTGGCCCTCGCACCAGACCGTGGACACCACTGGCCAGACTCCAGAACAGGACCGACAGTCCCAGACCGAGTCGCGTTCCCAAAAGGTCGCACAGCCAACCGCCGACCAAAAACATAACGGAGTAGCTTATCAAAAAGGCCGTAGTAACCCGGGCATAGGCCTCGTTCGTCATGGAAAATTCCTGGCAAATGAGCGGAGAAACAACGGACAGAGCCTGACGGTCAAAGAAGCTCAAGGCCGTTGCCGCAAACAGCATTATGCAAAAGAACCATTTCCAGGATGTTGCACTCATTTTTTGTTTTCTTTCTTAAGGTCGTGTTCTATTGCGGTAGTGGGGTTATGACAAGCCTCTTTCCGCCGCGACTGACCTTATTATACACGTATTTATAGTCTTTTGCAAGCGAATTCATCAGCTATTTTGCGACACTTTTTATCAGAAAAAATCACAACGTACTACTTGATAGAAAGCGATATGTGTTGTATTATAAGAACAGAAGAATCACAGGAACGTTCACTTTGCGACAAATACGGAGTTTTTTTATGAATACATCTTCGTTCTATTCCTACCTCCCGGTCGGTGAACGTGAGTTCGATTGGGGTCTGTATATGACCACGTGCGGGTACCACGAAGTACCACCACGTGGTATTTTTCCTTCGGAAGAGCATCCGTCGGTTTACCGGTTCGAGCCGGGGGCCGGTCGTATTCTCTCGGAATATCAGCTCATCTGGATCGTCCAGGGGCGCGGCACGTTTTCCTCCGAAGCGACGGGGAACGTCGAACTTTCTTCGGGAACCGCCCTTATTCTCTTTCCCGATGTATGGCATTCCTATCGGCCGGACCCCGCTACCGGTTGGACCGACTACTGGGTTGGCTTTAACGGCAGTTATATCTTTGAAATGTGCCGACGAGGGAATTTTTCTCCTGCCTCGCCTTTTTACACTCCGAAGAACGCCTCGCAAATGACCAGCGTTTTCGAAACACTCATAGCCAATGTTCGTCGCGACCCGGTGACCCATGCGTTCGCTTATAGTGCCGATATTCTCAAGATTCTTACGCTGTGCGTTCAGGCAACGGAACCGCCACAGCCACACGAAGAATCCGGCAAGAAGCAGATTGTGCAGGAGACCTTGCGACGCATTTGGGGATGGAGCTATCGCACACTCACCATCGACAATCTCGCCGAGTCCGTGCATGTGAACCGTCGCACTCTCGAACGGTACTTTCGAGAGGTCAACGGTCGTTCCATTCTTGAAGAGATTCACCGCTGCCGCGTTGTTCGTGCCCAGCGCCTTCTCGAAAATACACGACTCCCTGTCAGTCGGGTCGCCCTTATGGTCGGGTTCGCTTCCCCTGACCAGATGCGACGCGTCTTTCGAGAGCACCTCCACATCTCTCCAGAACACTATCGACATGGTCGCGAATAAGACAACCAAAAATGTTTTAAGAAGAATTTCGCGGTTCCTCGATTCTTTCGGCAGCCGCCTCGGGAGGGCCTGCTCGCAGGGCCCGACCCAGCAACGACGAAAACGGATCCCATCTCCGCCGATGTGCAACCGATTCGTCATTTACCCATCACCGCCATTCACCGGCGGCCTGTAAGGCCAGCGTAACCTAGCCCGGGGTAAGGAGAAATACAACGTATTTCGACGTTCCCCGGGTCAACGATGTTCTAATAAAACCACGCCCTGTAAGGGCAGCACAGGGCCATAACAAAAGGCAGCGCCGCTGTTTGTACTGCCCTTACAGGGCGATACGGGAGGGCCTGCTCGCAGGGCCCGACCCAGCAATAACGAAAACAAGAACCACCCACAACAAAAGGCAGCGCCGTTGTATGTGCTGCCCTTACAGGGCGATAGATGATTTTTATCTCTAACCCGGGGCGTCGGTCGCTGCGCTCCCTTGCCCCGGGCTATGATATGCTGGCC
>JAUNSJ010000053.1 GCA_030539295.1 Planctomycetia bacterium
TGACAAGAATACATCAACAATAACAATTGAATTGAATAATTACAAATAAACAGTATTTGTTTTTATGCTAACAATTCACATATTGTTGATTTAACGGATGAAAAAAGAGCCTAATGTGCGGCGTTATTGTTTATCGTGCCATTTTTTAGTTATAACTGGACGTAAAGTATAGAAAGATATTGTATGCCGAGATTATTTAATTACTGTTACTTATTCGTTTTCTCGCTAATTTTTACCGCAGCAACGGTCTTTGCGAGCGACCAGGCTGTCGATGATTGTGCAAACCTGCCTGCTGATAATGGTTTTCAAGAGCATGAAATCATTAAGCTCAACGGATACGCCACTAGCGAGCAATACCCGGCACAATTCAGGCTATTAAGCGAGAAATGGAGCGCCAACGCCCAAGTGCCGGGCCTGACGTATCTGGAAGACAAGAATCGTGTTCTGCTACTAATGAGTACTTGCGGGACTAAGCGTCGTTCGCTCATGATGGAAAGCGATGATTTGGGGCAAACATGGACAACCCCACATTTATTGCTTAATAACGAACGAATACCAGAAGTATCTGGTATCGGAATTACTTCGCTTGGCGGAAGTAAAATTGTTTTTTATAGTGGCTATAATCGTGCATTAAGTAATGACTATGGCGAAACGTGGCAAGTGGTGAGTAAATTAGACCCGGCCGAGGGTGAGCCTGCATGGGACTTTTGGGACCCGCCACTGATAGTGCGAAAGAAAAATACTACGATCGTCTATGAGGCAGGTTATCATGCAGATGTTTTAGATAACGGAGGCTATCACAGTCAGGCATATATTCGTTGGACGATTGGTCGTGATGGAGAGTTTCCGGATTTGACCTCCTGGTCGAAGCCAATAAAAGTTCCACAGTGGGACCATATAAATGAAGTCTTTCTGGCCCAGGCACCTGATGGAAATCTTATCGCCGCCTGTCGCACCGATAACAGAACATGGTGGAATGATAATGTTTCCGGGTTACAAACGACAGTGTCGTCGGACGGTGGCCGAACATGGTCCGAACCTTTTGTTATCTCGGAGGCTGGCGGTATGCATCCGGACATAGTTAATTTGCCTGACGGGCGTTTGGTGATGACCTATGCCATACGTCGTGGATACCCTGACAATCAATATGGTTTTCCTCGCTTTGGTATTGAGGCCGTTATTAGCAGCGATAATGGAAGGACCTGGGATATTGACGGTCGATATATGTTAATGAAATATGACAGTCAAATTGCTGGCGACATGGATTTTATGGCAGCCACACAATCGACAGCGACGATTCTTCTGCCGAATGGCCAACTTATGACAGCGTTCGGACTTGGCCATCGTATGAATAAAATCGGCTATCGTGATATCGCACTGATGCTTTGGTCAGTGCCGCCGGTGCGAGAGGTGACCACGCGGGATAAGGCAACAGAGCTTGTTCGAAAATATCAACTGGACCGACCCTTTTGGGATAATGAAAAGCGTTATGTTTATGGAGAAAGTCTCCTGTTCGTCAAAAAAGGCGACCAGCCGGCATCGGCGCGTACGCTCTATATTCCTGGAAGCTATACGCGTCTGATGAGTTCCGATCGTAAGAAAACTTATATGGAAGACGTTGATTATATCGTAAATCAGGATGAAAAGACGCTTATACTGACCGAAAAATCCTCAATTCCCTTCCTGACAGCCGACGAACTTGCTGCCAAGAGCGAGAATGCGAACGTAAAAGCGCACGGTAATATCGAAAATAAGACTGAATCCGTTGGTATCAACGCTGATTTCATCGAGAGTCATCAGGTTGTTCTTGATTATGTTCCCCCGTGGCGCGACTATCTGGACTCTAAGACGTGCAATCCGGAATCGCCTGACCGCTGGACAGGTTACGTTCCGGTTTTTGATGAGACTCGACTGCCGAAAATATTAGAAAAATTACGTAACGGAAAATCTGTTCATTTGGTGGTAAGCGGCGATGGTATCTCCGCGGAACGCGTTAAGTCTGAATCCACTGATTCGAAATCGCAACCTTTCCAGCCTTGCTGGCCGGAACTGGTCGCAATGGGATTACAAAGTATCTATGGTTCTGAAGTTACTCTGGATAATTTTATGACTGAAGGCAGAACGTCTCAATCCGGTGCGGACGACCTCAAGAGGATTATCGACGCCAAGCCGGACATTCTCGTCCTCGCCAGTGGTACGTTCGATATAAGCGACAATATATCGGAAAACTACCGAAATAATTTAAAAACTTTGATAGAAAGTGTTCGCGAAAAGCTTCCGGACTGTGAATTTATTCTCATTTCGTCCCTGCCTGTCAATCCCGAATCGGGAGAGTCGTCACAAGAGCAATTTTCAGCTTATGCTAAGATTGTGCATGACGTTGCGGACCAAGTTTCCGGCACGGCCTTTGCCGACATGACCACCTTGGGACAGGATTTACTTAAGCGAAAATCCTTTTACGACTTGTGCGGAAGCGGTGGGAACCAGCCCAACGAATTCGGCCATCGACTTTATGCCCAAGTCGTGCTAAGCCTCTTGACAGAAGGCAGTCTGGACCATATCCTGCAGAAGAACTTATTGGACGCGCTGGCATATGGTACTCCTGACCCCGAAGGACCATCGACCGCTATACCCACGGTCCCGCGCTGGGCCAATGGCGACGTTAAATGGAAGGAGCGACTTGATCGCCTCAAGCAGGAAATTTCCGCTGGCGGCGACCTCGACCTCCTTCTTATTGGCAACTCCATTACACACCTGTGGACCTGGGACGTTCCAAATGACGCGAATAATATTTCCGGCGAAAATATATGGAACAAATATTTCAAGAAATATAAAGCGATTAACTTTGGTTTTAGTGGCGATCGCACGGAAACCATGCTCTGGCGACTTGGCGAGGTCCCACTTGAACAGATTAACCCGAAAGTTATTTCTCTGCTCATTGGTGCCAATAATGTGACCAATCTTGATACACCGCCCCAGGATATTGTCAAAGGGATTCTTGCTGTACTCGACCGGCTTCAGAAAACGTTTCCGAACGCAGAGGTTATTCTCATGCCAATTTTTCCACGCGACGAAAACCGTGACGAAATATATAGAAAACGTGTCAGTGAAGTTAACAATGAACTCATTCCTGCCGTCGCTGACCGGGAGCATACCCATCTTCTGGACCTCACCGACACGTTTCTCGAATCAGACGGCCATCTTCCCAAAGATATCATGTTCGATTCCCTTCACCCCACAGAAAAGGGATTTAAACGCTGGGCAGAAAAATTGGAGCCGCTCGTAAATCAATTACTTAACGCCGATCCTGCGAAGTAAGCAAGCGTGCGATGTTGAATTGCGTGGCCATTAACCGGCAAAAGTTGAGCCTATCCAGCATCGCCCCAGTAATAACAATTTTTCGTACAGGGACAAACGTGCTGGTTTGTGAAAGACGAAGCTGGGGCGGTGCCGGATTTTTTGAAGAGGGAAAAATAGACGTGGTCTATGAGTATCACCGTCCGACAGGGCCCGACCCCGCAATAACCGCGTCCACCCGTGCTCCCCTGCGTGATAAAATATAAATCCGTCACGAGAGAAGACATTCAGGACCGGACGCGTCATCCGTAACATCTTATACAATAAGGATTTATATATCACGCGGAGTTCGCGGGGGGAGCGCAGAGGTCCGCTTCAAAATCGGTCTCGCTACCGCGGTCTGACACGCGGCGATGGGAGCCTGTTTCTTGAGCGTTATTACTTAGTACGGGGCCTGCTTAACATAACCCCGGGCCCCTTATCTCCAGCGGTCAAAACGATGAGACAGTTATCGTTACACAGACATTCAATAGATTTTATTCCATTTTCTTAACAAGAAACATTATGGTGCCAATAGTCGATGAAAGTGTCAGAATAAACGTTACAAAAGCGAAACAAAAAATCATTGATTTTGTCGCTATTAGACAATAAAGCAGGATTATTAACTGGATAACAAAATTAATAACGTAAAGTGTCTCCAAATAGGGAGTCATCAGTGGAATGTAAAAGAAAATTCCAATACAATAAAATACATTTAAAGTTAATAGCATTTTAAGAACACTGCGGATAAATCGTGTATAGGGCGGTCCAGACGACGAGGCAGTAAAGTAATCATCCAACGCAAATAACGTCGCAAGGGGCAGTAGTACAATTAGTAACACATTAAAAATATATAAAAGAATACTCGTTGAATTTATCCGCTGCGTACAACAACACGCAAAGGCATTTAATGCAACAAGCATAATCGAAAGACAATACAAAATAAAGGTTTTTGTGTTTTGTTTGTGCATCATTTTATTCCTTTGTTTTTTTGTTCAACTCAAAAATGAAGGGAGAGACGGATTTGTTCTTGAGATCGCCAGTCCCTTTTACCCAATCCTCTCGTCGGTAAGTTGAACCGCTATTTATCAGTTGTTGTAATTGCAACACCATCTGGCAACGACTGTGGATTATCAAGATACTGTTTTATGGAATTCTCGTCTATTGCGAGGCGAAATCCATAGATCCATGCCTGATCATCCGCCAAAAGGCCAGGACTTCGACATGTAATTGCATAAATAGGGCGTCTGAGAACTCGAAATTCACCTACTACGTCGTTTTTACTTGGTCCGACAGGATCCGTTTTGCGTATTGATGTATACTCAGCATAATAGTCTTGAACCCAGTTTCCTAAAGCCCCATTTGCAAGATCGCAAATTCCGTTCGGTGGAGTTGGGCTGGCAGGATATTTTATGCTTCCTTCCCATGTTGTGTCATATATATTCTTGGGTCCTCTGGCCGCATATTCCCACTCAGCCTCCGTGGGCAGTCGAAAGGCTAACTTGGATATTGAACCTAACCAGCGACAGTAAGCTTCGGCGCCAGACCAGTGAATGGTGCAGATCGGGACATCTCCATCAACAATCGCAACATATTTTCCGTCATCAGACTTTTCAAACTGACTATGTGCAAACTCTTTTTTCATGTAAACATATTGTTGATTGTTGACCGTATTTAAAAATTTGCCGACCTCTTTTACTTTCACATTATGTTTACCAATATAGAATCCCTTGGTAATGGAAACCATAAACGGTGGAGAAGAACGATTGTCCGACAATTCTGTAAATGGAAGCATTTCCAGGTAGGACCTTCTTCTTCCCATTTCGAATTCTCCAGGCGCGATTCTTATAAATTCCATACTCATATGATCTTTGATATCGACTTTTATCTGTGGCGGTAAAGATGCATTAGAATCTGGCATATCTTTATATTCCTTGGACTGGTCACAGGCAATACACGTAAATGAGATTATACCTGCGATACATACACCCGAATATATTCGATAAAGGTTGACAATAGATGCGTACATTGTGAATACTTCCTCTCTGTCATAAAAGTGAGGCGTGAGGTGGTTCCCGTTTTCCCGTTTTTGTAATTTTTTCCTCGGACTCCTTGTTTTCACGTGCTGAATCGAAGTCGATCAAGGCGAATGGACAGTTACGCTCTCTCTGAATGCCAAATTTGTTTGGGAATGTATAAGCTAAGACCATCATTATCACCTTTAAGTCGAATAATTACGAACTCTTTATCTTGCGCTTCTATATCAGCAATTATGAGAAAGATATTACTGAACTGCTTGTAACCCGACCTAACAATATCCTTTTTTTGTAAACATATTGTTATTTTTTTTATATAAGGCACTTTCATGACGATGTGAATATAATGAGTAGTAAGAAAGGCGTAACAGCCATAAAAACAGTATTCAGTGTTATAGGTATTAGTGATCAAACACTTAATTTTATGACCGTGAATTGTATCTAATTCGGAATCTTTATTTTCGTTAGGGTACTTACGGGATGTTTCAATGATGTTATTCAACCAATATTTTTTTGTATGCCATGCCGAAAAACTTTTGGTTGCCACCCAAAAAATAATTATGTACATGAAAACAATGAATATACTTAGCATCGTTGATTTTCAATCTTTTAACACTTAAGTGGCCCCGTTTGTTGGACAAAAAAGGTATTAACAGGTTGCTCCGCGGCATTGTCTGTCCCCCCATCGCCGAATAATTTTATCTTACCGGAAGGAACGGAGCTTGTCAAGACGTGAGTTAATGATCGAGTTTTTTATGTCGGTAGACGCTTTGTAACCATTTCGTATTAAAGAGATACATCGCGCAAAGTCACAAAGACGCAACGTCACAAAGGAAATCCTCAATAAGGGGTTCGTGCCTTCGCGGCTTGGTGTGATTCCTTGTTTCTTGTTGGTGGCGGGGGAGCAACGAAAATTGGTCCGTCACAATGAACATGTCAAGGATTCGCCATTTCGCTATCACTACGCAGTGCGGCGGCCGGCGTTCCCGACTGCTCGCAGGTCGGGAACCAGCAACAACGAAAACGGAATCCCAGCACCGCCAACGTGCAACGGATTTGCCATTTACCCATCATCGCCGCGAACCGGCGGCCTGTAAGGCCAGCGTATCATAAATGATGTTCTAAGAACCCCCCGCCCTGTAAGGGCAGCACAGGCCGGCCCCCCCCTCCGAACTCGGGCCCGTCCACCTCCGCGTCCCACTGCGAACCCTGCGCGCTAAAAAATAACCCGTCAATTGGAGAGGGCATTTGAGGCCGGGTGCGGTGTCCATAATCCGTTCTATGTTCAGGAGTTATATATCACGCGGAGTTCGCGGGGGACCGCGGAGGTCCGCTTCAAAATCGGTCGCGCTGACGCGGGGGTGTGGCTGGTCGTGGGAGCCTGTTCGTGCTGGCCTTACAGGCCGCCGGTAAATGGTAATGAGAAAAAAAGGCGAATTGAGAGAAATTGCGGAGAGTTGGCAGATTGTTTTCGTTATTGTCTGGGTCGGGCCCTGGCGAGCAGGCCCGACCTGGGAACACCTCTTGACGAGCTATTCTTATCGTCGTACAATAAAAGGAGAGGTGGCCCGTGGGTTCGCGGTCGTACGCGGTGTTTTATGTTATTATAATAAATTAAAGGAAATGTATTCTTATGGCTAAGCAGAGGAATTATTTGATTACCGGTGGGGCTGGGTTTATCGGTTCGCATCTGACCGAGGCGATTCTCGCGCAAGGGCATTCGGTAACCGTGGTCGACGACCTTTCGACCGGGCGATGGAGTAATATTGGTCATCTGGAAGGGAATCCGCATTTCCGCGTACTCGTAGCCAGTTGCGACGATGTTTCCTTAATGCGGGAAGAAATTTCCCGCTGCGATTTCGTCTTTCATCTGGCCTCGGCCGTCGGGGTTAAGCTGATTATCGACCGGCCTATTGAAACGATACAGCGGATCGTTCGCGGAACGGACGTCGTTATTGACGAATGCTCCAAATACCGCCGGCCGATTCTGCTGACCTCGACGAGTGAAGTCTACGGTAAGTCGGAACAGATTCCGTTTCGCGAGGAGGACGATGTGGTTATGGGTCCGAGCAGTAAGCGTCGCTGGGCCTATGCCTGTGCCAAGGTCCTGGACGAATTTCTCGTACTGGCTCATTATTATCAAACGTCACTTCCGGTCTATATTGTTCGACTCTTTAATACGGTCGGGCCGCGTCAGTCGTCGCAATATGGCATGGTCCTGCCGCGCTTTGTGGAGCAAGCGATAACGTGTCAGCCCATAACGGTTTACGGAACAGGCGAACAGCGGCGGTGCTTTACTTCGGTCGCCGATATTGTCCGGGGGCTGTTGTGTGTTCCGGAGCATACCGAGGCGATGGGCAAGGTGATAAATTTGGGTAATAATGAGGAGATCAGTATGAACGAACTCGCGGCCCAGGTTAAGCTCTTGGCCGGTTCGGAGTCGGAGATTATCCACATTCCTTACGAACAGGCATACGGCCCAGGCTTCGACGATATGCTGCGTCGCATACCGTCACTGGAACGTGCGGAAAAACTGCTGCAGTGGACGCCCACGGAGAATCTGGACACGATTATTCGTTCGGTAATTGCCGATAAGAGACAAGCGGCCCAGTCCTGACCGGAATAACGGTTACGTGGCGTTTTTAGGTATCGCTTATTGGTAACCCGATAAGGAGGCTGATTTTATGTTGAGTCCTTACTATCCCGACGACCGACCGCAGGAGCCGTTGCTGCGTCGGCCGGAATCGTACCCTTTTTTGTCGGGGTTCTTTCGCCCCTGTCTCAATCTGCATTTCTGGCTTCCGCTCTTGCTCCTTATGACGGCAGGAGTTATAGCGGCGTTCCTGAGCGATTTATTTGTGCTGGCGTGGTACGGCGTTCTGTTCATGTACGTCTTTGATGTTTTCATGCAAACGGCAAGCGACGACGATCATCTGTCGATTTATCCCTCGCTCGACATGGGCGAAAATCTGTCGAATGGTCTTTGGTTTCTGGCGGGTATCGTGTTGGCCCTGGTGCCGGGTGGCTTCCTGATCGGTGCCTTAGGCGGGCAGGATCCAGATCTCTCTTTATTTGGGGACGCTACTATCATAGCGATGTGCTCTTTTGTCACGTTCTTACCGTTGTTCCTGCTTAGTGGTCTGGCAAACGAGCATCCGTATAATTTTGTTAGTTCCGCGGTTTTCCGATCCACGGTGGAGTTACCTTGGCTTTGGTGCCGGTTTTATGGCCTTTCGTTGGTCGACGTTGTTTTCTATCTTTGCGGAAACGTGGTTGTATTCACGTTCCTTCAGCCCTTGCTGACCGATGAGGAGTCGAGTCGGCACGCGACAGGGATTTTGCTCTACGTGATTGGCTCCTATGTCGTGCTCCCGACGCTCTGCCTGACGATTTACGCCCGACTTCTCGGACGTCTGGCGCGAATCATAGAGATACATATACGCAACGGGAATTCAGACTAACAACGTTAATCAGTTAAACAGGAGAAATCGGTAAGAAAGGGCGGGAAAACTGCCAGAAGAGGTAAAAAGATTGAGTTTTAGGGGGGAGTTTGGCAAAAGATTAATAAATTTTCACGAAATGGAGTTGCAAAAAGGCTTAGCATCGTGTAGAATAGAGATAAGATGGGATTAAGGCTTCGTCGCCGGTGCCGAAAATTTCGTCCGTCAACCGCGGCTGTTTGGTGCGGCGTATGTCAGGCAGTGGCGTATGCCAAGAGAAGCGGTGGCGAGACGCGGTCGATATGTCCGGCGGCAGTAAGAATCCTGTTGTGAGTGAAAAAGGGTCTGCTTTTAACCAGCTGCAGGCCTGAACACGGGGTGGGGGTCTATTTTCATTCAGCTATCGTTGTATTTCCGGGAGATTTCGGTCTCCTGTTCCGCCCACTTGGGTTCATTCGTAAACAGAATTGACGGCAGACATGAAGGTACAGTTAAAAGTTGTCGGAGGAAGTAAAGCGGGGCAAGTAATTAACGTGACCCTTCCTCAATTTATTATTGGTCGCGCTGAAGATTGCCATTTAAAGCCGCGAAGTGAATTGGTCAGTCGCTATCACTGTGCCATTCTTTCGGAAGAAGGATATGCTGCGGTACGCGATTTGGGTAGTAAAAATGGCGTGTTCGTTAACGGCAAACGAATCCCCATAGAGCAGGAACTCAAGAATGGCGACCACGTTCTCATCGGTCCGCTTGAGTTTGAAATTGCCCTCTCGGTCGGTCTTAAGGGCCAGACGAAATCGAAGGTCGAGTCGATGCAGGAGGTCGTTGCCCGCGCCGCGGAGCAGAGTTCGACCCCCGCCGGCAAGCAGGAGTCAAAGAAGCACATGCAGGCGGACGAGCAGAAGCCGGGCGACAGCGACGATGGCATTTCCGACTGGCTGCTTAGCGAAGGCGAGGCGGACGGTGGCGAGACGCACACCTACGAGAAGGCCGAAGGGGACGACGACCCGCTTTACGGACTGCAGAAGCGGGACGACGAGCCGGTAAACGATACGGAAACGGTCCTCTCGAAGAAGCAGCCGGCCCCGCAGCCGGGAGCCGCCAATTCCAGTGACGCCGCCGCGAATCTCCTGAAAAATTTCTTCCGAACCGGCCGATGACGCCTTGGTCCCACGCGGTCGCGTCAAAAAAACTTTCGAGACGCGACTGCCGGGCGCGAAGTTTATGTGACTTGGGCGGAACGCGTTTCGCCAAGTCACTCTTGTTGTGAATCTGTATGTACCGACCGGGCGACCCGCTGCGCGTATCGCTGCGCAATGGCACTAACGAGCACGAGTTGCAATGCGTGATAGAGCATAATGGGCAGAATGAGAATACCGGCCAGTGCGGGGTCTGCCAGAATGACGTGGGCCATAACCGTACCGTGAACCAGCGACTTTTTGGAGCCACAGAACAGTGCGCAAATCCGGTCGGCAACGGGAAATCGCAAAAGTCGGGCAATAGCGTCAATAGTCCCATACACAATAAAGAACAGGACCACGAGACCCAGACCGAGCAGGAGCAGGGTATGCGCCGACAGGCCGGAAAACATATTGGCCGCAAAGGAATGACTAAACGACGTATAGACAATGAGTAAGATAATGCTCTGGTCGAATCGTGAAAGCAGTTTTCCATGTCGCGCGGAGAACGCGCCCCACCAGCGATGCAGGAAGATACCCAGCCCGACCGGCAGAATGACCTGACATGTGAGCGATAGAATGACCTGACCGAAGTCGGCCGACTCGTTTCCCGTGACGATAAACAGACTCATCCAGAGCGGGGTCAGAAAGACGCCCAGCAGACTTGAGATACTGGCGTCGAAAATCGCCGCCGGTACGTTCCCTTTCGCTATATTGACCATAACGACCGACGAGGAGACGGTCGACGGTAAGGCCGCCATAAAGAATATGCCCAGCCACAAGCCGGTGGCCAGCGTTCCGTTTGACCCGGTCGTCAGGCCATCCGACGCCAGTCGAGCCAGAGCCTCAACGCTTGGCACCGTCCCAAAAGCGGCCATGAATCCGAATACCAGGAGCGGAAAATAGACAAATGTGGCAAGAAGAACGAGCATATGCAACCGGACATTACTCAAGCCTTCACGTATCTTCTGCCAGTCGAGCCGCAGTCCGTAGAAGAAAAAGATAACCGAGACCCCCCAGTGTGCCAATCCGGACAGCGTAAAGAAACCGTCCTGACTCCCCGGGCCCGGCATGAGCCAGGCAATAAGAATCATGGTCAGCAGTAGAAAGAGAAACGTATCCAGCCCTATCCGCTTTAAAAAGGAAGGCATATCGTTACGCGGTCCTTCCCGTAAATGCCCCTGTAATTTCGGCAATCACAGGCGTTGCTGTCGATCTCATTTCGTTTCTCTTTCCTCATTTCGCTGGTCACGGGCCCCCTGACACCGTTTGCTCTCGCTAAGGAGTCGGGCGCAAAGCGTCACCTGGAGGCCGGCCCTTGGTGAACTTACGGGTCAATTTCGATCCACTGTTGCTTTTGCGCGCTTTCTATAACGGCGTCGCACACTTTTTGCACTCGGGCCGCATCCTGAACCGTCGGATGGAACGGTTTACTGCCGTCCAGACTCTGGAGGAAGTCGGCCAACTGGTTGATGAACGTATGCTCATAACCGATCGTCGTGCCTGGCACCCAGTATTTATTCATGTACGGATGTTCACTATTGGTAACCAGGATTCGCTGCCATCCGGTGAGATGGTCTTCGACCTTTTTCCCGGTATCCGGGTCGGCATAGCGGAAGAACTGGAGGTATTCCGGCTCTTCCAGATTGAAGAAGAGTGCACCGTTTTCTCCGTTGAGTTCCATGCAATTGTAGTTCTTGCGTCCGCGCGCGTACCGTGAACTTTCAAAAGTACCGATGGACCCGTTTTCAAAGACGGCCAGAAACATGCACGCGTCGTCGATCGTGATTTTGACCATTTCGCCTGTCTCGGCGTTTTTCCGTTCCTTAACGAAGATTTCCGTATACGCGCAAACCTTTTTAATCGGGCCATTGATCCATTCGGCGGCGTCGATCGAGTGCGCCAGCAGGTCACCGGTTACGCCACTACCGGCAACTTTCGCGTCCAGTCGCCAGAGGGACGACCCCCCTGCCGGCACTTTCTGACTGATTGTATAGTCCTGATTATAGATGGCGCGATAGTGGAAAGGTCGACCCACACGCTGCTCGTCCACCAGCTGCTTAAAGAGCGAAATAGCCGGCACGCGTCGATAGCAGAACGAGACCATATTGGCAACGCCGGCCTTTTCCACCGCGGCGACCATCTCCTGGGCCTCGGCGTAGGACATGGCCATCGGTTTTTCGCAGACGATCATCTTACCGGCCTCCGCTGCGGCTATGACCATCTCTTTATGCAGGAAATTCGGCGCAACGATGTCAACAATATCGATTTCAGGGTCGGCCAGGATTTTTCGCCAGTCGGTTTCTATGGACTCGTAGCCCCACGCCTTCTGAAACTTCTCGAGGGTCGCAAGGTCTTCCTGACGCCCGTAACAGACCTTTAGCACCGGCTTGTACGGAATATCAAAGAAGTGACCTACCTGATTGTACGCGTTTGAATGGGTTCGACCCATGAATCCGCAACCCAACATTCCAACATTTAAAGTTTTCATCGCTTGTCAAAGTCCTTTCTTTAGGGTATAATAGGAACAAAATGTCACTGGACAGATATTCGGGAGACGGAACCGGGAACGCGTACCATGAACTTTGCACGCTGTGTTCCCCCTTTCGGCAGTCAAACCGTGTTATCCGAGCAGGAAATCCTCTTTCCTATAAGGATAACGGATTTTAAATCAGTTGGCAAGCCTTCTTCCGAAAAAAAGTCCATTTTTATACGGATCCCCACGCCGCGAGACAGGCCCGGCAGGGGGTCCGGAGGGAGCTGATCCGGGGACCATGGTCCCAAAAGTCAGGTGTAAGAAGTAGTTCGGTCGTGTGGCGGATTTCGCCACGCGGCCACAATGACCTATGAGGAGACAATCATGAAAAAGCGACTCGTTTATGCTGTTGTACTTATAATATCGACCTTTCTGGGCTGTAGTGCCTCGGTACCGGTCCCAATGGGCGGCGCCGCTGTACCGTCACAATCGCCGAAGCCAGGCAAGGCGTCGGGCACAACTGGCAGTCCCACCGGCGAGACCGGCGACAAGGCGGGTAACTCTGGCGAAACGACGAAAAAAGCCGACGTCGGTGCAACGGGAAAAGGGGAATACGGCGTCTCGTCCGAAAATCCCATGTCCATTGTAACCGTGCCCCTTGCCACCTATTTCAAAGCGAAAGAAATGGCCGTCTTCCGCATAAAACTTCCGGAAACCCTCAAACTCTTCCAAGCGGAAAAAGGACGCTATCCGGAATCGCAGGAAGAGTTTATGGAAGAAATTATCAAGAAGGGGCAGATCGAACTGCCTCAGCTTAAAGAGGGCGACTCCTACGCCTACGATGTTCCCAGTCATACCTTGATGATTAAAACGGCCAAAAAGTAAAGCCCACGGCCAGCCCTTGGGTGCCGCAGGCGATCACGCAAAATGCCGCACAAGCGGACAACGACCTTTCCCGAATCGTCTTTTTTATTTCACCTGGTTTTACTCGCCGCCGCGACGCCGGCGACCGTTAATATCATGCCAGGCCAAATGTAGTAATTGGCCTTTTCTCCAAAGAGGGTCAGGCCCATGAGGGTCAGGAGCAGTACTTGAAGGACGCAGACCAGCGACAGTTTCGATGCGGTAATGTATCGCAAGGCATCGGCCTTAAAGAAGAATCCGACCGCGGTCGCTGTGCCAGTAGCGAGAATAATCCACCAACCACTCGGGTCAATATTATGATAGAATGCCTGGTGGCCTCCCGTCACGAGAATGAACACGCCAAAGGTGCAAACGGTGCACAAGCCCATAAGAACGAGGACCATCGGCTGCGGTAGAGCAGGCGAGACGCTCGCGTTTCCGTCGGACTTGCCATCCGCGTCGTGCTTCGCCGCCAGCCGTAGGGCACCATGCAGTAAAACAACGTAAAGCGCCATACCAAAACCACTTACAAAGGTAAAAAATATCCCCTTACCCCAGTTTCGAACGACCGCAGGGCCGGGGGAGTGCTCTGGACTCACGTCACCTGCATGCCCCGGTACGCCCGCTCTGGCAGCGGGGCTGACCTCGGACAATGAGGCCACCGAATCTGCCGCTGCCTCTGCGTCGCGGGCCGGACTGACCTTGGACATACTCAGAAACGTGACCGCGGCGATCAGAATGCAAATCGTCCCAACCTTAAGCAGAGTAAGCCGTTCGCGAAAAAGGAGCATACCCAGTACCGTGGCGATAATAATCTGAAACGACTGTAGAAGCGGCGAGGCCACAGCCAGGCCTATTTCTTCATACGCCCATAAGATAGGCCGCACGCCCAGAAAATTACTGCTCAGCGACCCGCCCAGAAACAGGGCAATACAGGCGAACCCCGGAAAACGTATCTTGCCGGCAAAGCAAAGCGATAAAAAGAACGGCATTGCAACGAGCGTCATAATAAAATTCAGCATGAAAATGGACCATTCGGGCGAAACGTGATAGCCCGTCAGGAGTCGCAGTAGTGCGTAAACCACGCTATAGAAAATGGAAGCGAGTATACAGCAGAAATAGCCATAACTCTCACGAGAAGCAAGGGTTGTGCTCGTTGAAACGGAAAATTCCGCAGCTCGGTTTGGCATGGTCATGGGTCGTCTTGGGCTTTCAGGAGTTTTTTCTCGCCGCGGCTGCTCTCGCCCGGAAGCGCGGGTTTGCCAGACAGAGAATCGCAAGGGTGCGAAGCCCATTCCGCCGCAGACAGCGTCCAGGCAATCGCATTGTCCCTTGTCATTGTACCACGTTTCCCCCGCCATTCTAGGGAGGCCCTGCCCTCGTTCACGACTGCAGGGTGCGCGCCAAACTTTCTTGCGAAGATAGGTAATCTTGCAAGCGGGGACCTTGGGCGATTATCGTTAC
>JAUNSJ010000017.1 GCA_030539295.1 Planctomycetia bacterium
TAAATACGTATATTATTTTATGAATTCGCTTTTCTGGTGTTTTTTAGAACCTCCCGTTGGTTGTGAGGGTGGGTCCGCGGCACCCGAAGGTTTTCCCGATCTCGTTCCCTATAGAATTAATGTCATGGACGGTGCAACGCCGGTTGAGGGGGTCAACGTTCAACTCGTTCCCCAGGAGAAAATGGAATGGACAGCCGGTGGCGCAACAGACGCCGCAGGTAAACTGGCGATTTCGACCATTCAATTCGGTCACGCAGAATCGGGAGTTCCCGTCGGAACCTACAAAGTAGTGCTTTCCAAAATGGAAGAAGCCCCGTCTGCCAAGGGGCTAAGTATGGAGGAATATCGTGAAAAAAGTAAAGGGTTTAAATCAAAACAGTTTTGTCCAAAGTCCTTGACCGATGCCTCCACGACTCCGCTAACTGCGGAAGTTTCCAAAGGCGGCGAGCTGACGATCGATTTAACGCGATATAAATAGAATTTAAACAATGTTACTTTGCCCGCTTGCGTTGCAGATGATTCATTTCGAACGTCGCGCAATCGGGCTTGTCAATATAAACGACACGAGGAGACGGAGAGTTCCACTTCGGATGACTCCTCTCTCAAGTCGTGTCTTAATTTACCACAAGGAGAAAGAACATGCGAAATGTGACATTGAAATGGAACACTACTGTTAATTTAGCACAGGGGGGGATACAGAAGCTCAAAAGATCTTTTCGGCGTTTGGCCTTCACTCTGGTCGAATTATTGGTTGTCATTGCGATTATCGGGATTTTAATCGCCTTGCTGCTGCCAGCGGTACAAGCAGCGCGGGAGGCAGCCCGACGCATGCAATGTACCAATAATTTAAAACAAATCTCATTGGGGCTGCACAATTATCACGACACAAACGGAACATTTCCGTCGTTTGCCTTTGGCTTTGGCGCAATTGATAACGATATCAATTTCCATGTCTCACTGTTTCCTTTTTGTGAACAGGCCGCTCTTTGGTCTTCCTGGTCAACGGACAAACCCGGTGGTACCTCTGGCGGCATACCAGCTTCTTGGCGTGACTACTTTGCCGCGACCATAGGCTATATGAATTGTCCTTCCGCACCTTATGCGCGAAATTCAATTTATGGAGTTAACGCCGGATGGACCCGCACCAGTTACATGGCGTCCTTCGGCGACGCCATGACAAAGACAAAAACTTACTGGGGCCGCAAAGTAGGCGATGTTACATACACGAGTCTGTCACAAGAGGTGAATAACCGTGGCTTTTTTGCCAGTAATTCCTACTGGTCAGGGAAGTCAGCCTATCGTACGTTCAGCGCACTTACTGATGGAACTTCGAATACGATTGCTTTTGCAGAACGCAATCCGGGCCAAGGTCCCGTAGATGACCTACCCAAAGATATCAAGTCAAGTCTGGCTGCCAGTGTTGCGACACATACGGATGGCTCCATTAAACCGGCCAGTTGTGCATTGCAGGTCTCCTCCACAGACCACACTCTGTTCACCAATGCCGCCGTAGCGTACGGTGTTAGTGGATTAACTTACGCGGCAGGCTATCCCAGTATATCGGGATTCCAGACGATTCTGCCACCGAACTCGCCCTCATGTGCGGATGGAACGTCATATTACGAAGGAGTTGTGCTCATTAGTGCCTCGAGCAGTCATTCCGGGGGCGTTAATGTGGCCTTGGCCGACGGCAGTGTTCGTTTTGTTTCCGATACCATTAATGCCGTAACCAGCGGAATGAATAATTATACCGACGGTGGCGAGGTAACGTCCGGCAAGAGTCCTTACGGCGTTTGGGGCGCTCTCGGTTCGATCAATGGTGGTGAAACGACCGCCTTGTAGTACGCTGTTAAATGTTTGGTTTTGATAGAGGAGGTCTCCAGAAATGAATCATATTCCGTTTTTTGCAATTTGCATGACCTTGTTATTGGTCTCGTGCGGAGCAGGGGTTACCGCAAACGAACCTGTTCCCGCACTTGATCCGCTGGCAACGTTTCGTATTGGTACGGACGAAAACGGCCTGCCGCAAGGTGATGTAACGAAGCTGCGGACACTGCCGACGCCGGAACCTCGCGCGGAAAACGGATGGGCCTGGTATGACGCCGCGGCCTGGGAGACGGAAGGTCAGGCATTCTCCGACGTCACACGACGCTTCGCACGATACCCTGCCCGGGCAGAGAATGTCATTCCTTCCGGCCCCTGGTACACCGGTCAGCACTCAACTGGCATGGTCGTGCGTTTTCGAACGAACGCGAACGCAATTCATGTTCAATACGATTTATGGAACCCCCGTTTGGGAATTGCTCACATGCCGGCAACAGGCGTTAGTGGCGTCGACCTTTATATTCACGACGGCCGCTCCTGGCGTTGGGCAGGTAATTTTTATCCTGAAAATCAGAATATAGGCGATACCCCGCTCATTGACGGTATGACGCAGGCCGAGCGTGACTGCATGCTCTATTTGCCCTTGTACAATGGAATTGAGCGGCTGGAAATTGGCGTACCGGAAGGATCTTCGTTTACCGCTATTGCCCCGCTGCATTCAGCGACCCTCGATGATTCCATTCGTCAGAAACCGTTTCTGTATTATGGTACGTCGATTGCGCAAGGGGCAGGTGCGAACCGGCCCGGCATGGCGTATACCGCCCTGTTGGCTCGACGACTCGACGTACCGGCCTGGAACTTCGGGTCCGACGGCAGTGGTCGCATGGAAGAATCGGTGGCTCATTTCTTCGCGGAACTCGACCCGTGCGTCTATATTCTCGATTGCCTCCCCAATATGGACGCCGCGCAGATCGACGCCAATACAGAACGATTCGTGCGTATTCTTAAAGAAGCCCATCCGGACACGCCGGTGATTCTGGTGGAGGATCGACCTTTCGACAATGCCTGGTTACGCCCGGGCATTGCCGCGCACCATCGCAATTCGCGAGAGCATCTTTGGGCCGTCTACAAACGCTTAACCGACGCTGGTATAACCGGCGTGTATTATTTGTCTGCGGATAATCTGATGGGCCGTGATTCCGAAGGCGCGGCTGACGGCAGCCATCCGAGCGACCTCGGAATGGTTCGCATGACTCATGCCCTGGAACCCGTTATTCGCAAAGCACTCAATATGCCGCCGGCTGAGTGAAATACATCCACTTTATAAACAACGCAATACAATTGCCGAGTACACCCTACCCGTTAGCCCCCCATTTCTACCGAGGAGTTTTTTATGTTAAAATCCATGCAAATGTTTGTTGTACTTCTGCTCACGGCCGCGTCAGTGACTTTGGCGGCCGATGCTGTTCCAGAGGACACTGTCAATATAGGCAGCCGCCGGGAACTCTTTCTGGATGATTATTTGATTGCCAATCGGGATAAAGTCGATATCCTTGTACACCGTCCGGACCGAAAGGAAATCTCTTTGGTTTTTAACAAGCCGTGGGAAGGAGACAGCCAAAGTTATTTTACCACATTTCAGGACGATCAGAAGTATCGTATGTATTATCACGCCTGGGGGCAATTCCCCTCCTCGAAACTTCTGTCAATTTGCTACGCCGAAAGTGATGACGGGATCAACTGGACCTGTCCGGAACTTGGCATTTGTGAATTTGAAGGCTCGACGGCGAATAATATTGTAATAAATCACTTTGGTGAAGACTTTCTGAATCACGACTTTAATCCGTTTTGGGATAAGAAGCCCGGGACGCCCCCGGAACAGAAATACAAAGCGGTTGGATTTGGGTATAGTCCGTCAGATCCAGATAAAGGCGGTCTCTTCGCTTGGAGTTCACCCGATGCTATTCATTGGACTCTTATGCAAGAGGCTCCCATTCTTAGGGGGTATGCTTTCGATTCGCAGAATGTGGCTTTCTGGTCTGAAAAAGATAATTGCTATGTTCTCTATTTTAGGCACTTCGCCAATGGCGTCGATGTAGTCGTCGGAACCCGTATTGTCATGAAAGCAACCTCAGACGATTTACTTCACTGGACCGTTCAGGGAACACTTCAGTTTCCGGAAGGAGAAGGTCCGGTTCACGGCGCCCAATACTACACGAATCAAATCAAGGAGTATTATCGCGCTCCCGAGACGCTGATTGGTTTTCCAGCGCGGTACGTGGACCATGGGGGCACGGAATCTACAAAATTGCTCCCTGAATGGGACCTGCGTGAGAAACGAATTAAAATTGAGCAACGACTTGGAACGACTGTTACAGATTCCGTTTTCATCTGGAGTCGCGACGGTATGAATTTTCGGCAGAGCAACGATGTTTTTGTCGCGCCCGGCTTGCGTACGAAGCACAACTGGTGTTACGGTGATAACTATCTTTCGTGGCACGTCGTGGAAACCGCTTCTGCCGACGACGATTCACCCCGTGAATTGTCCATCTACGCTGTCGAATCCTACCAGACTGACAACGAATCGCGATTACGCCGTTATACGTTGAGACTGGATGGCTTTTCATCGCTTCACGCCAAAAACCAACAGGGAACGGTAACGACGAAACCGATTATTTTTGAAGGCGCACAGCTTTCGCTTAATGCCGCGACTTCGGCTGCGGGTGAAATTCGGGTCGAAGTTCTGCGACCAGACGGTTCCGTTATTCCGGGATTCTCTTCCGAAGAGTGTGACCTCATTTATGGCGATTCCCTTGACCGCCGCGTGACCTGGAAAGGTAATGCCGACATGACACCTTTGGCCGGACAGCCGATTGTTTTACGTTTTACCATGAAAGAAGCCGACCTGTATTCAATAAAATGGGAACAACAATGACAACACGCAGAGAATTTGTGAAAACCGTGACTCAACTTTCATTCCTGTCGACCCTCGGGTTATCCGCACATTCCGTCGCTCTTGCAAAAAGTGAAACGGAAGGAGCAGAGGAGGCGCGAAACGATTTTGCGACCCCGGAACAATTCATCCTTTGGACCAATCCGCAGCCACTATTGCGAAGTTTGCACAGTTACTTCCCCGGCGTCTGCGAGTTGGATAATGGAGAGTTGCTCGCGAGTCATTTTCTCTGCTCCGCCTTTGAAAGTGTCGACGGAACAGCGCGCCTGTCACGCAGTCGGGATAAAGGTCAAACGTGGGAACTCCTGCCGCCGATCTACGATAAGAGTCGCTTAACTCCGCCTCGCTCGGACACAATGAAACCGACCAATGCCGGCGGTGGGAATATTCTCCTGTTCGGTTATGAATTCTTTCGGGAAGATCCGGAACTGCCTATGGGTAATCCCGAAACCGGAGGCGTTCTCGACGACCGCATTATTCTCGCACGCTCTGCCGATCATGGCTCAACCTGGACGCAGCCGGAAGAGGTGCCTTGCCGCTGGGGTCATCATGTGGAGGCCTCTGCGCCCTTGACCTGTTTAGCCAACGGCGACTGGGCAACGCCTATCGCTCCCTTTCCCGACTGGTCCGGAGCGCGCGTAAACGACGGCGGTCGCCTGCTCCGCTCTTCCGATCGCGGGACAACCTGGAACGACGACGCCGTAACCATAGCCTTCGGTCCTGACGTTGCGGTCTATGAGCAGCGTCTGTGTCAGTTGGAGAAGTCCGGTCGTCTGGTCGTGATCGCCTGGAATGAAAATCTCAAAACAGGCGAACGCATGAATAATCATTATGTGATTTCCGACGACAACGGCAAAACATTCAGTAAGCCACAGGACACCGGCGTGCGGGGTCAGGCGTCGAGCGTGTGCGCACTTGATAACGACCGTCTGCTGGCATTACACGCAAAACGTCGCGATACCGACCGGCCCGGCATCTACGGTTATGTTGTCAATTTGAAGAATAATCGTTGGGACATAGAAAAAGAGGGACTCCTCTGGGAGCCTGACACGCCAATTACCCGAAGTCGTCACGCGGCGGAAATATTCGCGTTTTTAAAATTCGGCCAGCCGAGCGCCGTGCGACTTGCCGACGGCTCAATTCTCGTCACCTTCTGGTGCGTTGACCGTCAGGGCCAAGGCATGACGAACGTTCTGCGTCTGAACGTCTAGACCGGCGCCGGCGTTCATTGTACATGGAAACCTGACGCGTGGGCGAATCAGTCAGGTTTCTTCTACACCAGACCACGCTCGCGAAGATATTGACGGTCCTGCTGCGCCTTGGTTGCAAAAAAATTTTTTACAACAAAAAGATTAAGATGCCCAACTTTCCCGTGATAAAATCCCTAATTGCTTGATTTTTATTACAAATAAAGAACAGGCAATGCCAAGATGCAACCTGTCCAGGACTGTTAAACCAACGAAGGGGTCTCGATTCCGATGTAACAGCCGGAAGAGAATTCCCACCCGTTGGGGACGGCACGTGTGCTGTCCCAAAAGAATTCCCAAAACGGCCGTGCTCGGCAATGTGGTATCATTTCCGCTCCCCGTTACCCATAGCTCGTGACAGAGAGCCCAATCTTTTTCGCCGAATTCATGACTTTTTTCATGTTTTTGAAGACAAACCCCTTGTAATCGGTTATGGAATAGAGTATACTTCTTATAGACATTTTAATCTCCTCCTTTGTGAAATGCCTGGTTGCAAAAAACATTTTACCAATAAAAAGATTAAAATGTCCATATTTTCCATGATAAAAACCCCCTGTTTGCATGATTTTTATCGTGGAATGGAACAGACAGTGCTGGGAAACAACGTGTCGAAGACCAACGAAGGAGTCTCCCTTCTGCGGAGCAAGCGGAAGAGAATTACCAACGGTCGGGGACGACGCTGTTGCTATCCCTAAAGCAGATCCCCAAAAGGCCGTACTCGGCTATTTGGTATCATTTCCGCTCCCCGTTACCCATAGTTCGTGACAGAGAGCCATAATTTATTAAACAAGGAGTTTAAAAGTGCAATTAAATGTTTTTTATGGAGAATATTCTCTATAACGGTGGTATTTGCTGCATCGCTGTGTACGAATGCCAAAGCCGACGAAATTACTGTTGTTGACAAAGGCGAGAGTAACTGGGTTATAGCAATTCCGGACGAAGCGACGGAGGTTGAACAAACGGCGGCTGCGGAATTACAAACTCATATAAAAGCCATATCAGACTGTGAACTCTTGATTACAAAGGAACAGGAGTTGCAGGCAGACGTGCCGGCGTTTTATATCGGGGGGACGTCGCGGGGCCGTGCGGTCATGGCAGACGCAGGAGCCGTTGAGCCGTTACCGTTCGATACCATTTTTATTCGCGCATTGCCAGAGGCGATTGTCTTGTCGGGGCATGAGCGTCGCGGGGCTTTATACGCCGTCTATACTTTGCTTGAGGACACGCTCGGATGCCGGTGGTGGACACAGGACGAGACTTTTATCCCGAAGAATGAGACAATTACTATTCCGAATGATTTGGCGATTAATTATGCGCCAAAGGTAATCTCGCGTGAGGCCTTTAATCACCGTGCTTCGGGCAATATCTATTCTGCTCGAAATAAAGGTAATGGTGGTAACGATGCTGCGCATGGTGGGAAAATTGAAATTATCAATTTTGTGCACAGTTTCTTTCATTATATTTCTCCTGACAAATATTTTGAAGATCATCCGGAATGGTTTAGCGAGAATGAAGGTAAAAGGACACGCCATGGCCAATTGTGTCTGACGAACGAGGAGATGAGGGCGGAACTGATCCAAAATCTGCTTATCGATTTGCGTAACTCGCCCGATCCGAAATTTATTGACTTGAGTCAGAACGATTGGGCTGGTTTTTGTACATGTGAAAAATGTCAGGCTATTGACGAGGAAGAAGGGTCGCAGTCCGGAACTTTAATACGCTTTGTCAATGCCGTTGCAGAAGCGGTGGAAAAGGAATTTCCTGACGTCTATGTCGAGACACTGGCCTATCAATACACACGTAAGCCGCCCTTACACGTCAAGCCGCGCGATAATGTTCTGATTCGCCTTTGTTCCATTGAGTGTGATTTCTCACATTCGCTTGAGCATCCGGTAAATAAGGCCTTTGCGGAAGATTTGCGTGGCTGGCGTGCGATTGCCAAATCCCTGTTTGTTTGGGATTATTTAACGGATTACCACGACTATACCGGAATCTTTCCCAACTATAATGTTATCGTGCCGAACATTCGCTATTTTATCGATAGCGGTGCCATAGGAATTTTTAATGAATCGGAAGGCGAAGATTTCTGCGAATTGCGCAATTGGCTCTTACATCATCTGATGTGGGACCCATCGCGAAACGAAGAGGAACTTTTTAACGACTTCTGTAACGGATATTATGGAGATGGAATGGCACCCCTGATTCGCGAATATCAGAATCTTTTGGCGGACTGCGCCGCGAATTCTGGTGTTCACATTGGCTGTTTCGCCCCTGCCGTGAATGAGTGGCTGGATTATAAAACACTGGTAAAAGCAACGGAAATTATGAATCGCGCCGAGGACCTGATTCGAAATTCTTATGGAGAAAACTCAGCGCAGTACACACGTGTCCGCAAAGCCCGACTGGCCGTGGACAGAACCTGGTTTAAATTCTATGACTTCTGGCGGGTTAAGTCGGCGGAAGAGGGAGTTGCCTGGGCCGGCCCGAACGATCCGGTCGCCGCTTGTGCCGATTTTCTTGACCGATGCCGCTTGCACAAAGTTCCTTATCTGGTGATCGACTCGGGACCCGACTGGGAATCACTGCTGCTTGAAAAGATGAAAATGCGTTATCTTAAACGCGAGGACCTTTCTAAATTATGGCAAGAGCTTCCTGTTGGTGAATCCGTTATTATTGACGACGCCACTTTCAATAATCATAAGGAAAAAGCGGAACGGGTCGACGATGCCAATGCGTGGAACGGACGGGCAACGAGCATGTCGACGGAGGTCGACTGGAATGTGAATTTCATGCCCAATCTTTCCGGTCCCTACCGGACGTTTGTTCGTTTGCGCTGTGACGCCAGTACGGATCAGGGCGATGCCATGTCATTCGGGGTCTACGACTGGAGTGCAAAAAAGGATATTTTTTCAAAGACAATTGCTGTCGAGCAGTTGCGCGGCGACGAATACAAATGGGTTGACTTCGGAACAATTGACTTTAACTTGTCAGCCGGCTTTTGGTTGGCGCATCGGCATGACCCGAACGTGAGTCGTGTTTTCGTCGATGTGATCGTGTTTATCAAGCCGGAAGAAACCGCTGTCAATCCGTAGCGGACTGTGCAAATTAAATTGCTATTACTGTTGAGGTATCGAAATGTATGGCTCTCTGTCCCGAACTAAGGGTAGCAGAACGCGGAAATGGACAGCAACCGCGTCGTCCCCAACGGTTGATAATTCTCTTCCGGCTTTTACGTCGGAATCGAGTCACCTTCTGGTGCGTTGACCGTCAGGGCCAAGGCATGACGAACGTTCTGCGTCTGAACGTCTAGACCGGCGCCGGCGTGGGCGGGACACTGTAGAAACCGTCGTTGTGCCAGACCGGAGTGTATCCGTTTTCCGTCGCCAGAGCGATGGCGGCCTCCAGGCGGTCAAAGTGGTCGGGAATATACGCGGAGTAAAACGGCCAGAAGTATTGTTCATGTGTCAACATGTCCAGTACTTCCGCCGTGTTCGGATTGGCCATGGCCCGCTCAAGCTGCGGCCGCGTTTCTGACAGCGGGACCAGATTGCAAATGATATCCAGTTTGGAGAAGACGAGGTCCGCCCCGAAATGATACCAGCCGTCATGCTCATGCAGATAGGAACAAACATCGTCCGGCAACTGAAAGGAAACGAGCCAGTCGTTATTCACTTTATCGAAATACCCCGAAAGACAGCGGCAGTCACGCTCCTTAAAAACATGATACGCATTCGGTCGAACGGTTCCCCAATGGACAATTCCGCACGGAGCGTATGCCGAACCCGCAAACCGCTTTAATTGCTCGGCCACCAGGTCGAAATCTTGCGCCAGCTTCTCCGAACTCGCGTTCTTATACGGCTCGTTGGGAAATTCATTCTCCGCATGAAACGTCAGTCGCAGCCAGTCAGAACTTTCCTCCCATTGGTCCTTATACCGGTCAGACATCATGGCAAGCTGAAAGTCACGCTCAGGCGTCGAATTAAAACAGTTCAGTGCAAATTTCGTTCCGTACTTGTCGTGTAATTTTCGCAAGCCGGCCAAATAGGCACAATCGAAAATCGAGTCGTACTGCTTCTGATGGATGTCGCGCAGGAAAAAGATATTGTCGTCGATCTGGAACCGATAGCGTTTAAAAGAGTCCGCCAGCCAAATAACGCGAACGGTACGAGTCTCCTGCTTGCCCTCAACGGAGCAGGTCGCCTTGATTACGGACGTGCGGTCGCTAAGGGCAATAATGCCGGTGAAATGCGTGCCGTCCCGCTCTGCCTTCTGCTCCTTGCCACTGCAGGAAATGGTTACGACCGCTCCTTCCGGCGCCCGCCCTGTCAGGCGAACCAAGAGTTGCTTAAGACCCTGCTCGTTTGTCGCGACCCCTTCGACCGGACGACCATGCCGCTGGTGTAAAATAGCGCCGTCGAACGGCTCAAGAATGGCAAAAACGTCGCTCGCCGACTTGTCGTCACTCGTGTCAGCAGCCGTGGAAGCCGCCTCACCTTCCGCGGCCAACAGGAGACCACCTGACGTTAGAAAAAGCCCGGAGGAAACGGATAGACACCGAAGAAAATCTCGTCGTTTCATGGAAATACCTTTCTGACTTGGTGAACGCTGGGGTGGCGTGTGTGTTATTTGGAGGGATATTTGTGCTGGTCGGGAGCCTTTCGGTTCAAGGTTAAGGATCGTTTCTTCCGCGACTCTCCGGTTACCAGTTCGGAATCGTCTGCGTACTCATCGAAAATTCCTTTTCGGGCAGGACGTTCAACCCGGAACTCGCCGGCGGGAAAAACTCGCGACTCCGGCACCGTATAGCCGCCGCGTGACTCGCCCGTCTGACATGACTCGTCGCCATCGTGCGTTTTGGCCGCCTTCGCGCGACGAAAGAATCCCCACCCACTGGGCGCCGATGGCCGCTCGGCAGACGATTCCAGAGTTCTGGGCAGGGCCGGCGCCGGGGAATCGACCCGTTCTGCGGTAACGTTATTCAGATCATAACCCGTTCTCGTCATTGGAGTTACTTTACTGCGGTCAGCACGCCTCGACGCAGAGGTCGGCGTTGGCGCAACCGGCGGCATGCCCGGCGGCAGAGTCTTATCGCCAAAGTACCGTTTCCGTGCCTCTTCGTTCGAGAGCACCTCCAGGGGCGTCCCCGAGCAGAGAACCTGGCCGTCGTCTATAACGTAGCTCCGGTGCGTTATCTCCAGCGTTTCGTCCACCTGATGGTCCGTAATCAAAACGGCAATTCCTTCCTCGGACAAATCGCGTATGACGTTTTGTATCTCTTTAACCGTGAGCGGGTCCACATTGGCAAACGGCTCGTCCAGCAGAAGTACTTTCGGATTCGACAGCAGTGCCCGGGCTATCTCAAGTCGACGACGCTCACCGCCCGACAGACCCCCTGTCCCCCCTTGACCAACGACCGTGTGCCGCACTTTCTCCAAGTGGAATTTTTCCAGCAGCTCCGCGCACTTCCGCTTCTGCTCCGCCCAGCCCATGCCGAGCATCTCCATCATAATATAGAGATTCTTTTCCGTCGTCAGGGCACCAAAGACACTTCGGTCTTGTGGTAAATACCCCATCTTACCCTCTTTCGCACGCCGGTACATCGGCCAGTCGGTCACATCGACACTTCCGAGCCAGACTTTCCCCTCGTTGGCCGGGATAAGACCGCAGGTCATACGAAAGCTGGTCGTCTTCCCGGCCCCATTGGCACCCAAAAGGCCAACCACTTCCCCCTCGTGCACGCGAAAGCTGACCCCTTTAACCACCGTGCGCGGGCCATACTTCTTGACCAGTCCGCTGGTTTCCAGGACAATATCGCGATCCGTCAGGGATGAAGTGTTTAACATGGGCAATCCTTGCAAAATAGTTAAAATCTAAAACCAGCTGGCGGTAAATCCACCGTCCACATAGACAATGGAGCCGGTTATATAGCTTCCGGCCTTCTGCGAGAGTAGAAGAATCGCCGCGCCCACAAGTTCGGCCGGATTTCCGTACCGCTTCATGGGCGTCCCGTTCATAATATTCTCAACTCGTTTTTCGTCAAGGAGTTTCCGATTCTGCTCCGCCGGGAAGAAGCCTGGGCAAATGGCGTTGCACCGAATATTAGCCGGAGCCACTTCCTGGGCTATATTGCGTGTCAAATTCACCACAGCCGCTTTCGAGGCGGCGTAAGCAAAAACACGCGACAAGGGCCGCGCCGAATTCACACTCCCAATATTCAGGATGGAACCGCCTCCGGTCGTCTCCATCGACTCAATAAAGACCTGGCATGCCATCATGGTTCCCTTCAGATTGACCGCCATGATCTTGTCCCACTGGTCCGGGTCAACCTCGACAAAGGCATTGCCGACATTGATCCCGGCACAATTGACCAGCATATCGACCTTGCCCGTTATCTTAAGCGATTCGGCCAGCAATTGGCGAAGCGAGTCCTTATCCGTCACGTTCACCGTGGCCCAGGTCGCCGAAATTCCCTCTTGCTCAAGCTGCGCAACCGCCTTCTGACATGCCTCCGCGTTCATATCGGCCACGACGATCTTCGCCCCGGCCTTACCGATTCCCGTCGAAAGACAGAGGCCCAACGCCCCTGCCCCTCCGACGACTACCGCTACCTGTCCTTCAAGTCCAAACAAATCCGACAGAAACTCACTACTACTCATTTTGCACGGTCCTTATATATAATGTCTTTATGCGACGAATTGTGCCCATCTGCTTACGAGAACAAACAGGAACGCACCCATCCGCCGCAGCAGCAAGAACAACCACTTCTCTACTAATATATCCTATTTCCGAATCCCCTCCAAGCCCATCTTAACAAAAAAGTTCGAAAAAGTGCCCGAAACCAAGGCCGTGGCCGCGAGAAATCGTAATTGCTTAATATTCTTATTTATCCTATTTTGTTTATTTTATTTACATTCCACAAAAGACGATAAAAAAATCCGATTTCTTATAAGAAAATAGTCAGGGAGAATATTTATGATTCAACTGGTACAGATAAAACATCCGATAGTATCGTTACAGCCGTAAGTGTGCAGACGGTCAAACCGTTTGCCAAACCATTTTGTGTTGAATGACCATGTGAATAGAGGTGGGTACAAGACCATGTCTCGAATCAGCTTAAAACTCGTAATTGCCAGTTTAGTCATTGCGATGACGACGGCGACCGCTCAGGCGCAGATGCAACAGATGAGATTGTTTTCTCCATTTCCAGACTGTCAGTTTGGGGGAGGGAACTACATGAACGAAGGATTCTATGGGACCGTCGGTTATGGTGTGCAGATTATTTCCTTGCCGCCAGACCAAATAATAGGCGACCCCTACGATGGATCCGGTTCTCAAATTGCCGTCTCGAACGCGATAGGCGGCAGCAACCAGACCTCGGTCATTACTTCCGTACCGATCGCCAGTCAAATGACGACCGGTTCGCTGGAGAGTAAGTGGGTAACAGCTTCGGAGTTTGAAGTTGGTAACCAGCAGGGGCATCATGGTTGGTCAGTAAAAGGAACAATCCTTTCGCCGCAGCGTTACAGCGTTGACGGATTCGATGCCGGAGTCGTCATAGAAGACCCGGCGGTCGTTGACGTCAGTCAGTTCCAGCTTGCCACCAGTGGTGCGAATCTGGGTAACTACTACGTCTGGAAGGGGCGTGACTCCATTTCGCCTGACACGGCCTATCTGGTCCAGGTCAAAGGCGGTTCGTCCGCACAGATCGGGCGACTCTGGGGTATCATTGGGCTTTATGGCTCCGGGACAAGCGAAAGCTCCTACAGTGGTGGTGGCTCTTCCTCCGGAAATGAAGATTCGGAAGAGAATCTCTATGCCTTTGTCCCCATGCCGCTGACCTACGAAACGTTTAACGTAAAGTACAATACGAACTACTACAGCGTTGAAGCGATGTATAACTACCGCTTCCACCCGTTCCGTCGCGGGACCCTTGAGTTCCTCGCCGGGGTTCGGTACAGCAGTCTGGAGGATGAATTGCAGTTCTTCGGTCACTCGACGACCAAGACGACGACAGAATACAGCGATACACGTATCGAAATTCTGCAAACGGGAACACAATCCTCATCCGGAGGCCAGGCCGTTACCTCGACTTCCCAGGACTTCGTGAGCAACTCGGAAGATCAAACTTATGAAGTTGGTGCCGACTTGGGCTACTCCCGCTGGACGTTCTCCGCGCAGAACCATATCGTCGGTCCCCAGTTCGGACTACGATACACCGTCTCGAACAATCGATGGCGGTTCATGAACGAAACGAAGTTCTTCGCCGGTATCAACCGTCAGAACATTCGTGGCTACGGCGACCTCGGACTCAAGCCGTCTTCGACTCAGAATACCAACCTGACCCAGACGAACGGCACTCCGCTGTACGCTCCTATCAATACGGTCCAGAACTACTTCAACTACTCCAGTCACTACACCTACTTCACACCTGGTGTCAATACGAAGTTTGAAGCCGCTTGGAACTGGACTCGCGTTCTCTCCTTCAAGTTCGGGTATGAACTGACCTGGCTTGACAACATTGCACGCTCCTGTGCCACGAACGATTACCGGATGAACGAAGATGGTACCATCTTCGGCGTCAAGGAAAACAAAGACGACCGAATGTTCGGGACCTTTATTCACGGAGCCATGTTTACTATCTGTGTCAATAGATAGAAATCCACAACGGGTGGCCGGCTTCACACCCTGGCCACTTGCACTAACTTTACCACTTCACTCGTATCCCCATACTCGGCCGTTCAGGCTGACTGAAGTGGTTATGTATTGTGTCGGTAGTACAATTCAAAGACGACTTCCAGAACTAACCAGAGCATAGTAAGTGACGTCTTTCGTTTTCGCAGAGCTTGATTCTCGGAGAATTCGGCCACGTCGAAGCGAAATTCATGTGTGGATTGTCCTTCAACAATTATGGTTTGATGGTCATGGCTGATGGAATGAAAACTTCAATTGAGGTTTTCATTCCATTTTTTTGCGCTCTGTTCGCCGCCAATCTGTTCCGCTGCATATGCCTTCTCAACGCTGCGGCCGCCATACCCCATAAACCGCGTGTTCCAGATTCCGCTAAGAAAGTATATCGCCCTTCTTGACTTTGTAGCCGCGCAAAAAGGCACTGGCCTCCATACGCCTCTTACCCGCTGGCTGTACGTATCCTATTCGCACCGCGCCGTCGCCTGTCGCTACGATCAAGGCCTCGCCCGTCGCTTCCAGAACGGTGCCCGGCTCGCCCTGGCCCGCCGCAGGCTCAAGCGAACTGAGTATGAGCAGAACCGGCTCACCTCCCTTACCGTCAGGCCGCAACCACGTCGTGTACGTCTTGGGCCAGGGCTGCATGGCTCGATATTGGTTGACCACCTCGCGCGTCGTTCGGTCCCACTTCAGACGCCCTTCTTCTTTCCGCAACTTCGGGGCACGCGAAACCCGACTCTGGTCCTGACCACAGGCAGAAAGCGTTCCACCTTCCAATCGACGAACGCTGTCCAGCACAAGCGGCGCACCCAGTCGTGACAGCCGCGATTCCACCTCGACCGCCGTGTCCGCCATACTCGGGATATAAGATACCGTTGCGACAACCGGGCCTGCGTCGACCTCGGGCGTTATATGCAGAATACTCACCCCCAATCGCGTATCTCCTGCCGCCAGTGCCCGATTGATCGGGGCCGCGCCTCGCCAGGCCGGCAAAAGGGAACCATGAAGATTCAAACCGCCGTAGCGCGGCATGGAAATAACCTCCGCCGACAGAATCTTACCATAGTCACAGACGAAAATTACGTCCGGCGCCAGCTCCCGCAGCAGAGCAAGGCCTTCGGGTGAGTTTATGTCGGCCGGCTCATAAATCGGAATCTTATGCGCGATCGCCAAGTCCCGCAATGGGAAGACACGCTCCGCCGCCGAACGCCCTTTTTCCCGCTTCGGCATGGTTATCAGTCCGACGATCTCCTGTTCCGAGTTCAGAAGTTCCTTAAACGACGGGAGGATAAACCCGCCTGTCCCCATGACCACGACTCTCATGCCTGCCGCTTTCTCCGCCTTATGTGATTATTTTAACTCTACTTGCGCCGTTCAGATTACAAACTCAAACGCAACCTCAACCCGCTGCGGAGCCTGTAAAAATCTTCCGCAAAACAGAAGACACATCCGCTATCCCTGTATGAATATATCATGCTCTGAACCGGTTGTCAAGACGTTCCCGACTGGTTATGTTCCCGACTGCTTGCAGGTCGGGAACCAGCAATAACGAAAACATTCACCCTTCACAACGCACAGCCCCGGTTTCGCCATTCCACCATCATAACCCCACCGCCAACCTTATAAAAAACAACCCGACTGCTCCCGTTCCCGACTGCTTGCAGGTCGGGAACCAGCAATAACGAAAACATTCACCCTTCACAACGCACAGCCCCGGATTCGCCATTCCGCCATCATAGCCCCACCGCGTCAGCGCGACCGGTTTTGACACGGACCTCCGCGATCCTTCGCGTCCCTCAGCGTGCTACATAATCTCTTAAAATAGAACTGGTTATGGATACCGAACCCGGTTTCTGGAGCTTGTTGGCAGATAGGCGTTCATTCCTCTCGTTGTTGCTGGGTCGTGACCTGCTGTATGGACAATCTACTTATTTTGTCTATTTTATCTATAATTCGCAATTGTTTGTTTGCACTGCCGCTCTCCAATATTCCTCTTCCAGAAACTGCTCTTGACCAAAAAGAACAGGATGTGGTAGAATGGTCGATATTACAAGGGAGGAGCCTGCTCATTGATTCGGAATCAGTCGAGCCTGACAGGGTCGCAGCCCTTACAACTACAGAATCATCGTACGTAAAATGAAATTACTGTTATTCATGGGAAACGGCATGTTCGTCGAGTCGTTCGGGGGTGCCGAGAAAGTGGCGTGCAATATGGCGAACGAATTCGTTACGCGCGGCCATGAGGTGGTTCTGCTTTGCAACGACTATAAGCAGGGCATGCCGGCCTATCCCCTGGATAACAGAGTTACTTTCGTGAACCTAAACGGACAGGGCCATCGCCTGGAGCAATATCCGTTCAAACTCAAATTCCTGCGTGAACTGGGCAGAGCACTCAAAATCAATCCGGTTTTCCACTACGCAAAGGCCCAATGTCAACACATTCGGGCCGGTGTCTTCCGCGAAAAAATTGAGCAGCTTCTACAGCGGGAGCAACCGGACGCCTTAATTCCGTTCTTCCTGAGTGACCTGAATATGCTCATGGCTTGCGAATCTGCCCGAAAGATTCCAACGATACTCATGGTCCACGACGACCCTCGTAAAGTATTTTTGCACATCACAGCCGCAGACCGCAAGGCGCTACAGCATTGCCAGATGGTTCAGGTCCTGCTCCCTGAATATATACACACCGCGGAAAAGAGAACAAAACGACCGGTCGTAGCTATTCCAAACGCTATTGACATGCAAGACGCCCCCGTTCAAAAAGACCAGCCCACCTACCGCATTATACACGTAGGCCGCCTCGACCGCGAACAGAAACGTCAGCATCTGCTCGTGGAAGCTTTTGCGAAAATAGCCAATGATTTTCCGGACTGGACCGTCCACTGCTTCGGCGGCGATACACCACTGCACCCAGGCTACCATAAGCGTCTTGAACAACTGATTTCGAAGCACCACCTGGAGTCCCGCTTCATTTTGGAAGGGGAGTCTCCCTGTATTCGGCAGGAACTGCGAAACAGTGACATCTTCGCATTTCCCTCCAGCCACGAAGGTTTTAGTCTTGCCATGCTGGAAGCCATGGCCGTTGGACTCCCCTGTATTGGTTTTAATAACGCACCCGGCGTAAAAGAATTAATTCGTAACGAAAATAATGGACTCCTCGTGCCACCAACGACTACCGCACTGGCCAGCGGATTACGACGTTTAATGGCGAGTCTCGAACTGCGAAAAAATTTGGGTAAAGCCGCGGTGGAGCTTTCTCGAAAATTTGCCCCACAAGCGGTTTGGAATCAATGGGAACAACAGTTAATGCAAATTACCGGCAATAACAAAAAATTTGTAGCAAGTGAGGATAAAAAATGAAAATTCTCCTGTTTTTTGGCAACGGTAGTTTTATCGATTCTTTTGGTGGGGCCGAGCGGGTTGCTTGTAATATGGCCAATGAATTCGTGCAACGTGGCCATGCGATTACCATTGTATGCAACGATATTAAAGGTGGCACAGCAGCGTATCCGTTAGATGAACGCGTACGTCTCATAAATCTAAATGGAACCGGAAAAAAGATTTTTCAACTTACAAAAAAAGAAAAATGGTACCGCGAACTTATACGCCCCTTGAGATTTTTTTATCCCCCTTTGCTTAAAGATCATTTTGATATCCTTATTTGGCGAACCGCTTTGAAACCGCTGCGGCAGATTCTTGAGCAGGAACAAGCCGATGTTATTATTCCTTTTTTTTGTACCGATTCGGTACTCCTTGCACAATGTGGTTTTGATCGTCCAACGCCTAGAGTGCAAATGTTGCATGACAGCCCAAAGCATATTAAGTTAGGGAACAGAAATGTGCGTCGTGCCATACAAAAGTGTGATACAGTACAGGTCTTGCTGCCAGAGTTTAAAGAGGACCTTCGTCGACATTACAAGGGTAATATTGTTGTTATTCCCAACGTAATTTCGCCTTCATTGTATCACACAGAGTACCGTGATAGCGAAAAGGGACGAATTATTCATATAGGCCGCCTGGATGTCAAACAGAAACGGCAACATCTTTTAATTAACGCATTTGCAAAAGTGGCCGGTGATTTTCCAAACTGGACACTCCACTTCTTCGGCAACGAAACCACGCGTGGATATCACAAATATTTGACGAAACTGATTCTCAAGTACAATTTACAAAAACGGATTTTCCTTGAAGGAGCGACACAAACTCCGGATTTGAAACTTGCAAACAGTGACATTTTTGCCTTTCCTTCCAGTCACGAAGGTTTTAGCCTTGCCCTGTTGGAAGCTATGGCCGTGGGACTTCCCTGCTTAGGTTTTAAAACAACCGCTTCGGTTAAGGATTTGATTCAGGATGAAAAAAATGGGCTGTTGGTAGATGAAACGCCAGTTGCGTTTGCCAACGGACTGCGGCAACTAATGAGTAATCCGGAACTTCGAAAACGATTGGGAGAGGCCGGCCGTGAGTTCGCTAAACAGTATGAACCTAAAGTCATTTGGGATTCCTGGGAAAAACTGTTGTCACAAGTGGTCGCCGATGCCAATCCATGTAAGGACAAAACCAATAAAGAAGGTATGCTGTGACTCCCCGCATTTCTGTTATCGTGCCGGTTTATAACGTTGCCGAGTGGCTTGAAGAGTGTCTGGACTCCATCTTGAACCAAACATTTCAAGACCTAGAAGTCATTTGCGTTAACGACGGATCAACAGACAATTCGCCAGATATATTAAAAGAGTATGCAGCAAAAGACTCTCGCATCACTATCATTCACCAGGAAAACAAAGGTCTTTCCGAAGCCCGTAATACCGGTATGAAAGTTGCCAAGGGTGACTATATTCTTTTCGTCGACTCTGATGATTATATCGCTGTCAATCTGTGCGAACTTGCCATTCAGAACGCCGACAGCACGGGAGCTGATATGATAATGTTCGAATATTATACAATAGACAACGGGAAAAAAACTTCTTTGCCACTGCTTCAAACGAACGCCGTGTATACACAAGACGAAGAAAGAGTAAAGACGGTCGTTGAAAATAACTGGTCCGTTTGGAAATTCCTTTGGAAAACTTCTTTTCTAAGAACGAATCATTTGCACTTTATCGCGGGAATCCATTTCGAGGATGTGCCATTTTCAATTAAAGCTGCAGTGCTTGCGAATAAATTAGCAACTATAAACGCATCGCTTTACTATTATAGAATCCGCGAAACTTCAATTACAAATATAAATAAATCATCCAATTTTATAACTTTACCTTGTGTTTTTCGTATGCTCTGGCATGATCTTTACACTTTGCAACCATCTTCAGAGTGTATGAATATTATATTTGAAGCATGTATTAATAACATGTATTGGGCGTTTCATAAGCTCGAAGGTTCTTCACGCCAGCAGTTTATTGCCAATTTAAAAGGTTCATTCCCAACAGAAATAATTGAATATTTAAAAGAGAATAATAAAAGTATACGCAAGCACGTTAAGGAATTTTATTATTCGGTTTACGGATCCCTGTTTTACAAAATTAAATGTAAATACAGGTCTATTAGGATAAAACTCCGCGCCTTACTCTATAAAAATAAAAGGAATATATAACGTGCCAAAGGTAACAATAATTATCCCAGTCTACAATGTTGAACAATATCTGCGCGAATGTTTAGATTCGGCTTTGAAGCAGACAATGCGTGACATTGAGATTATATGTATAGATGATGGATCGACAGATACAAGTAGTGCAATCCTTGATGAATACGCAAACAGTGATCCTCGTGTCCAGGTCTATCATGAAAAAAACCAGGGTGCCGGAGCCGCGCGAAATTTAGGTCTCGAAAAAGCATCTGGAGAATATATCGTTTTCCTGGACGCCGATGACACAATCGCCCCGGATCTTTGTGAACATGCCTATATTCACGCAAAATACTCTGACGATGATTTGACTCTCTTCCTGTCAAAAATTGATTCTCTATTCGAATGGACTCCTGTGGATACTGAAAAACTTTCAGAATCCCCACTCACTCAAAATGAATTAATTCAGATGTTAAATACAATAGGGTGGAGTACTTGGGGGAAATTATGGAAAACATCATTTTTGCGTAAGCATGAGATTTTTTTTCCTGTAGAAATTCGTTCAGGCCAGGATTTAGTGTTTGCGTACCACGGCGCTCTGTTTGTAGACAAAACTTCAATTCTTATAGAGAAACTCTATTACTACCGTTACAACCCCAATTCACTCTCTAATATTGATAATAAAAAAAATTCAATTATCAGGATTGACCCCGTGTTCGTCACGTTGCGTCTGTATAAAGAAAATGAAGCATCTTATTGCGTCATTAGTGAAATCGCTAGAACACATTTTACTAATCTGTACTATATGTCAACGTCTCTTATTACTTCACTACAAACCGAATTCGATAAGAGACTTCGTCAGTTAATCTTCCAGGATGGTCTCGAAACTATTGTGACTGAAGCAATTAAAGGTGAAAATAATAATATAAAAGAATATTACCAGTACATACTTGGCTCGAAACCTTTAAGTCCTCAGTGCCGACCTAAGCCAAAGGAAAATTCTTTGTTTCATTTTATTAAACACGTTCTTGTTAAAAGAGTTATTTTTTTCTTGTTTTATCCTATTAAAAAGATACGAAAATTAAGCCGCAAAGTTCAAACGCTTCAGAGAGAACTAAATGCTCGTAAGGACAATTACACTGCCCGTGCCAAAGAATGGGCAATACTTACGACAGAGATGAAGAGGGAAATTATTTCTTTACGGGATCAGCTTAACGTTAAGCAGGAGAGCCGCGATGAAAAATGAAGACACTTGGTTTCCGACGAAGTATAGCATTAAGAATAACCGTCTTGTGGGGTCGAAAAACAAAAAGTTTCTTAATCCCTCCAGCCGAATAATAGCGGATAAAATAGCTGACTTTTATTCAGAAATAATTCCCAAGTACTGTCACGGGCAACTTGCCGACATTGGATGTGGATACGCACCAATGTATTCGTTTTACAAGAAATACGTCGAATCAGTGACGTTAATCGACTGGACGGGAACGTTACATAAAAATAAATGGTTGGACATCGAAGCTGACCTTGATTCGGGATGTATACCTGACGTGAACAATGAAAGTTTTAATGTTGCCATATGTTCTGATCTGTTGGAGCATCTTTATCACCCATCAGTCGTACTAAAGGAAATTCATCGCGTATTAAAAGAGGATGGATATTTGCTCTTGAATGTTCCCTTCAACTACTGGGTTCATGAAGCTCCGTACGACTATGCGCGTTACACCAATTTTGCCTTGTGCAGAATGCTGGAAGAGAATGGATACAAAATCGTGGAACTTCACCGGCTTGGTGACGCAATGGACGTTCTCGCTGATACCGGTGCAAAAGTTACGCATACTATATTTGGGAAAACGTTCGGAGGTTTTCTCGCAGTAATGTTACAGAAAACACCTCAAATATTTCGCTGTCTCCCGCTCGTCAGAAAAAAATTAAACCCTATTGCGGATTGCTATGCATTATCCTATGGTATTGTTGCACAAAAGGTTACAGAATGAAAACATTGATCGTCTTACAGCAAGAGCCTGGCATTAGTGAAACTTTCCTTAGAAAGCAAATTGAAACATTGCCCGGTGAGGTTTCTGTTTTATATTGTTCAGACCCACCACGCCTCAACGGAAAACTTCTGAAATCATCAAAAGTTTTGTATCTTGTAAGGAGGCACCTGTTATTGCAAAACAAACAGAAGGCCCGTGGCAATAAATATCTCCAGGCAATTTTGAAATCCCAAGCTGACATTGTTCTTGTTCAATACGGAGTAACTGCCGCGAACTATATAGACGCGCTGGAGCAATGTGGACTTCCTTTTGTAGTGCATTTTCACGGCTATGATGCCAGTATGTACGAGGTGTTTCAAAAATATGCATTGGAATACAAAAGAATATTTCAATCGGCGTCTTCTCTTATTGCCGTTTCAAACGCAATGCAGACTCGGTTAATCGCTGAGGGCGCGCCAAAGCAAAAATTAAAACTGAATTATTATGGTATCGACGAAACTGCATTTCCCGCAGTTACCCCGAATACGAAGGTCGCACGTTTTTTCGGTGTCGGCAGATTCGTAGAAAAAAAAGCTCCCCATTTAACCATACTTGCTTTCGCAAAAGTCCTGGAGCAAATGCCTCAAGCCCAATTGTGTCTCTTGGGAGAAGGTCCCCTTTTAGGTCCGTGCCAACATATGGTGAAGGCTCTTGGTATTGAAAAACAGGTCGAATTGCCTGGTGCCGCGTCACATCAGGTCGTCAGGAACGAAATGAAAAATGCTTTCTGCTTTGTCCAACACTCTGTTGTCGCTGCAAACGGAGATTCTGAAGGGACTCCTGTCGCTATCTTGGAAGCTCTAATGTCCGGCTTACCTGTTATTGCAACGCGGCATGCTGGCATTCCGGACGTCATTACTGACCGTGAAACAGGGTTTTTGGTAGACGAAAATGACATTCAGGCCATGAGTGCTCGTATGCTGGAAATAGCGCGGAATCCCGAGAAAGCTGTGGCTGTCGGTTTGGCGGCCCGGCAATACGCCCTTAAGAATCTGACAGCGACCTCCAGTATCAGGAATCTTTACTCAATTCTTAACGAAGCGAAAGATAATTTCCACCACTAAGATCACAACCGAGGTAGTCATGCCACCCAAAGTTTCCATTATCGTGCCGTTTTATAATGCGGAGGCAACCGTTTCCTCCTTTTTTGAGCGACTGCGCGCCATGTCGCTTAACGACTGGGAAGCCGTCTGCGTAAACGACGGTTCAACGGATGCTACACGAACCCTGCTGGATGAAGAAGCGGCTCGCGACAGTCGCATTATTGTCTTTCATCAGTCAAATACTGGGCCAGGGCAGGCACGGAATTTCGCTATGGACCACGCACAGGGAGATTTCCTGGCCTTCTGCGACGCGGATGATTATTTCCTCCCGGAGGTTCTGCAAAAGGCGTTGCAAACAGCGGTCTCGCACCAAAGTGATACGGTTTTCCTTCGCATACTCCATATTTGGCCCAACGGCCGCACGCGTTGTCATCATCTGCCGGATAATCCCTGGCACTTTCCGGAAGTGCATGACGCCGATCGTCGTTTCTTTTTAACACACATTGCAAGTGGACCTTATTCTCATTTTCTCCGCCGGTCCTTTCAACAAAAAAATAAAATTTATTTTTACAATGGCCGATGTGGTGAAGACCAGCTCCTGCACTGGAAGTCGTGCCTCTTAACACAGTGTGCTGATTTACTGCCTGAACCGGCTTATGTTTACAATCGGCGCACCTTCTCCGACGACAGTGAGCATTATCGCCACTACACAACAGAAATTATAGACGTTTGGGACGAAATAGCTGTTTTTTTGCGAGATACAGGTCTCATGGCTGCCTGGTGCCTTGACCATTCGGGGGCAAAACTTGCAGATTATTTTATTAATGCCCGCCGGACTCCTCCCGACGCTCGGGCCGTTTTTTATAAAAAAATGACGGAACACATGACGCCTGCCGATTGGGAACTTTTAGCAAACCATTCGTCGCGGTTGTCTCGCCGCGCGCGGTCCTACTTCCTCTCTCGGTTCGGATCCTTCCGACAGAAGCTGATACACACGCCTCTGGCCGCTTTGGACGAGTTGCGTCTTCGCATTCGTTTGGCGAGCAAACGGTAGACCTGGAAACTCGGGGGGATTCAACCCACGTCTTTTTTTAAAAGAATGGAAATGCGATTTCGTCGGCGCAGGGTACGAACGAGAACATTTCCTTTAAGGAACTTTTTAATACGTTCACAAAATGTTTTCGGCTGGGGAGTTCCATTCGCATGCCAAGGCGTGCCCTGCCGCATGGATAGCCAGAGGTCACTAAATCCTCCGGTAAACGCATAATGCCACGGTTTCTTGCGGCCTATATAATGAATAATAACCGGATTCGCGGCCGAGGCAGTAAAGTCCGGATTAATTTGCATAAGGCGATTATAAACGGCAGGCGTCCAACTTTTTGCAATATCCCATTTGGAATTGAAATTCCAGCGGTAGGATAATTCTTTTTTATCGTTTTGAAAAATAACGTTGAGCCCCTCCTGATCCGGGCAGCTGACTTCTTCGCGGTGCTGTGCAATCCACAATATTGTTTCTTTAAAACGTTTGTTCTTGCGCAATTGTTGCAAATCGAGGAGAAGCATACCGGAATTGAACAAGCGGGTGTGCATAAGATTAAGCCGCTTACGATAGCGATCATTTTTGCGAACGATTTCTCCAATATCAGGCACGACACCAACAGAGCAACCTTCGAGAGAAGTGTTCCACAATTCGGCCAACGAGCCATTCACGACGATATCACAATCAAGATAGAGAACGCGATCGTACTGGGCCATAAGTTCCGGTAAAAGCAATCGCGAATAAGCGTTCATGGAAAAATAACTCACCTCGGGACAGTCTGCCAGCTCCTGGTCAAAAGAGGCCGACAGCCATTGAATATCAAAGTCTTTCAGACGGCGCAGGTCAAGAAGTTTTTTACGGTTTACTTCCGTGATACCTCCGTCAACGACATAAAAAGAGAATTCATCTCCCGGCTCCGACGTTTTTAAGATTGACGCAATAAGGACACCCAAATATTGCGCGTATCCATCGTCTGCGGCGGCAGCAATACGAATTTTTGCCATTTTTGTACAGCCTTTCCAAAAACGAAAAATTGCAAGCTGCAAGCCCCTTGCACAAAATGTAATACCTACCCGAATCCGGTCAGGCAGAAGACTCCCGGAACAGTCGGTCCAAACGTTTCGGGAGAGACATACACGAATTCTTACTTTGTTTCACGTCCCTTATTGTATAAACTCCGGACGCCGGTCGGCCAGTTGCTGCTGGAGGCGACTGACGATACTGCTGTGCATTTGACTCACCCGGCTTTCACTCAAGTTGAGCGTCATGCCAACTTCCTTCATGGTCATCTCTTCATAGTAGTAGAGAATAATAATCATGCGCTCGCTTTGACTAAGCCCTTTCGTGACCAGTCGCATAATGTCCGACTTCTGAATGCGGTGGGTCGGATCTTCACTACGCTGGTCTTCGATAAGGTCAATTTCGCTTATGTCCTTCGAGCCGTCCGTCTCGAACCACTTCTTGTCAAGACTGACCAGATTCACCGCGTTGGAATCGTTGACCATACGTGTCATCTCGTCGGGAGACAGGTTCATATGCTCCGCCAACTCCTCCTCCGAGGGGACACGCCCCAGTTTATCGGACAGTTCGCGCTTCGCTTCGTTGAGTTTCCTGGCACGAAATCGGACCAGACGCGGAACCCAGTCCATGTCACGTAACTCATCCAGCATGGCGCCTCGAATCCGGTTGGGGCAGTACGTCTCAAATTTCGTACCCCGGTCCGGGTCAAACGCCTCGATAGCGTTCATGAGCCCGAAATTACCCGCGGAAACAAGGTCATCCACTTCTACTTCGTCAGGCAAGCGAGCCGCCAAGCGTTCTCCATGATAGCGGACCAAGGGCTGGTAATGCTCAATGAGTCGATTACGCAAGTCCACATTGGACCGGTCTTTAATATACTCTTGCCAAACTTCGGCTACTTCTTCTGAGGCAGGCAATACAACGGCCATGAAAACCCTCCGTGTTCTTACAAAGGATACGCGTCTGGGACAGACCTGCCCCTGACTCTAACAGGCGCGGACAGATTTTTTCCGTCCAATCCGTCAATCGCTGCTGCAAAAGCAGTCCGACCTCGGGAACACCTGTCCGCTGGGAACATGTCCTTCTTTTTGTTCGTATCCACGTGCGACGCCCCGGTCTCGATACATTAAAACGCAGACCGGAAAACTAAGCGTACTTTCCCTATTTTATGATTAAAATCGTGGGAAATTCGGGTGCACTAGCACCCATACTCCTATTATCGGCATAACCGGCCCGTTTTTTTAGTTAAGATTGGCTTTTTTGGAAAATTTGTAATAATTCCACCAGCCCGCACCTTTCTTACGCCTGCCTTCCCTCCTGCCACGCCGAACACACGTCACGCTGTATGAATAAAAATAGAATATCAATGATTCTACGGCGATTCATTCATCGCCAGAACACGCTTCCTGTGCAAATACTCGCGGCAGTCCGTCAGAAAGGCAAGGTAGCCCGGACTCTGATAGTCCGGATACGTCCACGCCAGCGACTGCCACTGCTTATGACGGTACATAAGAGTCGTTTCGGCAAAAATCCCCTGCTGAAGATAGATTCGGTGCGCATGGTCCTTCGTCGATGCGAGAATCAGTTTCCCCAGATCAATATAGCCTGGGTCCAAATTCACCGGTCGCTGTGCCCCGGACTCCGCCGGAAAATCCGACTCCCAGCTATTGGTCATTACCTTAATCGACGCAAGTTCCCCCGGGTCGACCAGATTTTCAAAACACCAAAGCTGTTTGATCAGGTCCAGCCCCATCTCCTTTTCGTAATAATGCGTAAATTCGTCCACGGAAAATTCCGGACTCTCTTTATATAAGGGGCCAAAATGCGCCGTTGCCCGTTCCTTCGCCTCGGCCAGCAGAGCCCGACTGTGACTGAACGCCGCTATAATTAACAGAACCGCAGGAATTTTCTTTATTTCGCCCATTTGAATATTTTATCCAATCTATTTATTTTGTTTACTTTACGCCTCGCAAGCCGCGACGGTAAACCGTGGAGCCTCGCGAGCCTGTGGTCACTATTTATTATGGCAAAAAAAGGGAAAATTGCTATAGACTCCCGGCAAAAAAAAGATTATTCTTCCCGTGTGAGGATACAGACTCTCACGAGAATACAAACAGGACAGGAGCGTGTGAAAATGAATCAACAAGGAAAGACACTGACAATCTTGGCGACCGGAAGTATACTGGGTTTTGCCGCGGCCATTTTGTTCATGACAGTCTGGACGACGTCGGAATCACCCAAGTCGTCTGCAGACCAAGAGCCGTGGTCCGCTTTTCCGCTGGCCAACGCAACGGCGAGCACCTTAAGCGAGGGGGTCTCTCTGGCAACCGGGTCGTTCAATGGAGCCAATGAGCTCCTCTACTATTTGGATTCACAAAGCGGACGTCTTACCGCCGCTCTGCTTGCTCGCGGGGAACAGGCCTTTACGAAACTCTATACGCGTAACATCAAGGCCGACCTTACCCAAGCGGCAGGCGAACTCAAAATGAGTACACCCCCCGAAACACGCTTCATCATGGTAACCGGCGACGCCGACATACGTCAGGTGGGCGCAGGCGAAATGAATAAGGTGTCCCAGTCCTTCCTCTATGTGGCGGAAATCAATAGCGGAATTGTCCTGGTCTACGCCATACCCAATGAAGGCGACCGCGACTTGACAATTAGCAATGGCGAGATTATTTTCTGGACCTTTGCCCGACTGAATAACGGGTTGACCAGCAAGTAGCAGACTCCCCTGCCCCCTTAATTTTAGTTACGATAAAGATTCGTAGACTTAATAGAAAACGACGTTTGTCCCTGTACAACAAGGCGAAAAAGAGAGGCGAAAATGGCCCGAATAAAAATCTGGATGACGATGATAACGTTTTTGATTCTAACGGGTACGTCGCAGACCATCGTCTGCGGACAGGCGTCGAATCAGGCTCTTCCCGGCGAGCGTGCCCCGTACTACTTCCAGAACGCGCCGCAACCGGCCGACGTTCGCTTCGTTCTGGCGCCTGACAAGAGGCTTTTTAAGTCAGAATCGCCCAGGGGACAGGCAGGTTCGCAGCCGTCCGCGCAGTCCATCTTAACCCGATATTTAACGGGCCAATATCCGCCGGAAATGCTCAACTGGTACGTGCAACAGCATAAGCAGCAGACATCACAGGCCGCCGTTGCAGCCCAAAGGCGTGCACCACAACCAGCGTCGGAGCAGGTTCCTGGCCAGCTCGCCGCCGCAGACCAGCCGCGTGAGAACCGCATGGCCCGCATGACCTTCTCCCTGGGCCGAAAAAATCACGCAATAACGGAACCCGCGACCGTTGCCGCAACCACGGCGCCATCGTCGAAAGCACCCTCGTCGAAAGCCATTTTCGCCCAGCTCTTTACCGGCCGACGTACTGAAAGCGTCTCGGCTCCCGCTTATTCTGACCCGGCTCCGTACGCCGCCGATGCTCCTTTGCTCGCCGGTAACTCCACCAATTCCGCACCGTACACCGCACCTGCTCCAGTCGTCGCCCCTTACCAGCAAGGTCGAATGTTCGAATCGGAACAAACTCGGCTGGCCTATCGCGAGGCTGAACCGGGTCAAAATAATGCAGTCTTTCAGGGCCGTGACGCCACAAATGCGCGTGCATTTGTCCCCGATGCCCGACCGATTATCATGACGGAAGAGGAAGAGACTTCCCTGGCCCAAGCAGAACCCGCGACCAGCGGTGTCCGGCTCGTCTCCGGGACCATAACCCACGAGGAAAATGAACTTCGTGATTCAACCCGTGTCTGGCGCCCAGGCGATTCCCTGTCACAGCCCGCTACGAAACAAACCGGCAAGTCTGCTGCGGCGTCTGAACCGCCTGCACCAGAAGAGGACGGATGGCGACCCGTCCCGTAGATAACCGTGTGACCACTTATCTCAAGGCCGTGATTTGCTGCCACGTTTGCGCGTTACGCATTTCCCGACAGTAACAGAAAATGACGGAGGATAACAAATGAATAAAAACAGAATAGGCATCAATCTTCTCCTCTGGACAGACTGCCCGGATGAAAAGACTGTCCCGATTATTGAAAAGGTCAGTGAGCTTGGCTTTGGGTACGTGGAGTTGGCTATTTATGATCAATCGGAAGAAACCGCCCTGTTTCTCGGTCGCAAATTCGACGACTTGGGACTGAAGCGAACATCGGTTTCAACCTGTTCCGAGAACGAGAGTCTCATCGCGCAGGACGCATCGGTTCGTCGAAACGGAATTGACGTTCTCAAACGGAAACTTGATCGCGCCGCCGCAATGGGATGTTCCATTTTGGCTGGCCCGCTTCACAGTCCGCTAGGCTCTTTTTCCGGGACCGGACCGACGGAAGACGAATATCGACGAGGCGCTGATGCCATGCGAGAAGTTGCCCTCCACGCGGAAAAGAACGGCGTTAAACTGGCATTGGAAGCGGTCAATCGTTTTGAATGCTATCTTATTAATTGTATGGAGCAGGCAGCAGACTTCGTCCGACGGGTCGATCATCCGTCCTGTCGATTAATGTATGACACCTTTCATGCCAATATTGAAGAGAAGTCGATTCTCGACGCTCTGACTTCTGTTAAGGATATTTTGATTCATTTTCACATTTCTGAAAATGATCGCAGTACGCCAGGAAAGGGACTCATCAATTGGGAAGAGACCTTTGACGCTGTTGACCAAATCGGCTACGAGGGACCCTTGGTGATTGAGGCGTTTGGTTCCGCACTTCCGAATCTCGCTGCGGCAACGAGGATCTGGCGAAGAATGTATCAAACGGAAGACCAGCTTGCCGCCGAAGGACTTCTGTTCATCCGAGAGCAGCTTGCCAAACGAGGCCTCACCCACTAACGCGCCGACCCCCGTCACGCGTCTCTTGCATTAGCACGCATTCCCAACCCGTTTTTTGCACAGACCATGCTCAAGCTGTTACGGAGCCGGCGACAGGCCTTCCCAACGCACATGCCAGCGACCATCCTGCGGAAAGCCTGGCATGGGTCCTTCCGGAGCACCGTCCCACCCAGCGGCCATAAGAGCGACTGCATAGAGCAGACCGCCGTTACCCGGCAGGTAGGGGCAGGGACCGCCCTGACAAACACCTCGCGGGTCATACGCGTTTCGCGACGAGGGATGCAAAAGCATTTCGACCGCCAGATCGCCACGGCCCGCTTTTGCCGCCGCCATCGCCATCCAGGGAAAATCCCAGCCCCAGCATCGTTCCCACTGCCACTGCTCAACAACACGCTCCACGGTCCGCTTACCCGTCTCAAAATCCACGTCCGAACTGCGCGGCAGCATACCAAAAAAGCCAATCAGGTCAGGATGCTCCCAATTGCGAGCTGCGAAACTGTCTCGCCACTCCTCCGAGTGAACATAGTAGTTGTCCTGTATTGGCAGCGGCGCCAAATGCTCTTCAACCTCGCGCCACGACTCATTTTCCGGCCGGCCCAGTCGCTCTCGCCACACATTCGCCTGACGCAAACCGAATCGCCAATAAGTCAGATCAAAACTGGTATCTCGCGTTACACCCAGTTCGCCTGGCGGCATAACAGGGTCAAGATGATAAACGCCCTCGCCATCTTTTTTGGGGTAATCGGCCATAAAATCAGCCGTCTTCTCGATCACTTCCGACCATTTCTCCAAGGTCGCCCGGGTTGGCCGAAGTCGATATTCCAACTCGGCGAAGAAGATGGGATGCGGCTGTTTCCAGAGGAGACATAAGTTCCCGGTCCACCATTGAGAACGTCCGTCCGGCCCGACCGCTTTTGGCCACATTGCCCCCGCGTAGCCCAACTGCCCCGCCAACGCCTCCGCGGCCGGCAGAAGTCGCTGATAACAGGAAATTGCCTCATCAGCCAGTTCGGACCGGCCCCAAAGATAATAATGTGCCAAGTGCCACCAGACCATCTCCATATGAAAACGCCCACACCAGCCGTCCATATCCAAAAGGCCCGGTTCCGCGCTCGGCCAGCTCCCCGCCGAGTTCGTTCGCATAAGGAACTGCGATAAAACTACGCGACGCTCAAGTTCGGCGGCACGCGGGTCACTACTCCCCGAAAAATCGACCACGCCGCCACTGAGCCAGAAATGCTGCCATCGCGATCGCGACGCTTCGCACACCGTCTGAAAATCCTCGCACGCCTGCCCCACCGCGGACAATTTCGTTTCGTCCTCTACCGCGGACTCTGGGAACTGCTCCGCGACCGGTTCGAACAGGAGTGTCAGCTCACAGTGGCCCGCAGTGGGAGTCAAAAGAATTTCATGCGGATTCTTCGTCTCGTCGTATTCAAGATGGAGGTTCACTCCTTTGAGAGTCACATAATAACGCAAATTATCCGCAGTGCGGAGCAGAACCGCATGGGATGTGGCATCTTTCTCCTCCTGCCGAAGGAACGTTGTCCGATGGTTGGCAGGGCAAGAGAAATCACCAGCCCAGCCGCCTGGCATAAATCCACCTCGCTGCTCCTCGCCCACGAGCTGACCTCCGTTCGTTCCCATCCAGGGAAAGTCGAGCGAAAGACACAACCGTTCCTCTTCCAGCAGAGGGGAATCAATGGAAACGGACAGTTCGTCCCGGTCCCCCACCGCTGTCGTAACCGTTACCGGTTGACCTTCGAATTGAAAGGACGAGCGATGGATTCCGGTCCACAGGTCCAGCGAGCGGCTTAATTGCGTCAGGTCGTCCGGCACGATGGACGTGGCGCCACTGCGCAGAAATCGCAGACGCCCGAGATTCAACTGGTGCGGATTCGCATAGAGCCACCCGTGCAATCCTTCCTTATCGGCCGGTAAGGCATCAGGGCCTTCGTTGCGATGTGTCTGATACGTACCTGTTGGCGACACGTCAGCTTGAGAAAAGCCTGTCGGAAGTGGCGATTCATGCCAGCCCCAATGTGCGAACGTACTTCCGCAAATGGTCTGTAAGCCGGAACCATCGACGTTCACACAGAATTCGCCATTGCCAATCGGATACATTATTTCGAAATCCGTCGTTTCCAAACGGTGCCGCCCCACAAGGGCCTCACGGTCAATGGGCTCATCCGCACGCGACAAGTTGGGGCAAAACGCCAGCACCGCAACACATAACGCAACAACGACATTCACAATTCGCATAACAACAATCTCCAGGTGGGTCAATTTAGGCAAGGCTCTATACGCGTCGCTCCTTCCGACATTTCCGGCGTTTCCGTTCCGCAACGCTCACGCCGCCGCGCCGAACAGAATCATTTTAAACCACTTGCTTCCCCTTGTCAACGTGGTACGTTTTCTTGCCCGGCCGATTGCTTTCTTCGATAGACCCTAAAGAGAATAATCGCGACCAGGACTGTATTGACCAAAATCAAAAAGACAGACCGTCTAAAAGCATGAGGCCTCACTTCAAGCGGTTGCGTCTGGTCTTCCCCTTTTTCCGCGACCCGGGCAGCTCGATCCAGGCGACGATTAACGGCTTTTAAAGACGTTTTTAAGGCGACCTCCATTTGGGGCGCGGTGGTCAGAAGTTTTTGGTAAATCGTTTTCGCTGCCTCATCTTCGCCCAATGTTTCCAGTGCTTTCCCGTTGAGAAACTCTAAAAAGGCTTCCCTGTCACGGTAGAGGTCAGGCATGTTCCGCTTGAGCTTGTCCAACTCAGCGAGTGCTTGTTGCGGCTCCGAATGGACCAGGGATGCGATTTTCTGAATAGAAATCTCCGGGTCATTGGGTGCTTTCGCGTAAAGAGTTTGGACCAGAGCATTCGCTTTTTCCGCTTCTCCTGCCGCATTGAGTCGGGCGACCAGGGTAAGCGCGGCCTCACGGACGCAACGCGGTATCGTTTGGCTTTGCGCTAATAATTCGGTCACTTGTGCGTTGGCGTTGTGCAAAGCAGTGGGCCCTGTCAGAGCCATAATCTCGTGACATTTTACTTCCGGGGAGTCCGCGTTCAAGAGCCCGCGAGCAATCAACTCGCGAAGTAGTTTTTCGCTCACCTCCTCCGAGGCATTCGCGGCAAGATGGACTGCCTGCATGGCAAATTCAGCCCTCTTGTCTTCAGGAACCGTAGCGAGGTAATCAAGAAACGTGGCAATCGCCTCGTCATTTTTGCCAGCAAAGACCATAATCACCGCGATAACCCGTGTGTCCAGTTGCTTCTCTCTTGCCAGAATTTCCGCTTGTGCGTACTCTTGGGATTCCAATAGTGCGCCCACTTCCGCATCCGGCTTGATTATCAGGCTGAAGTCATCTTCGCCCCAAACCGGACCGCCAAACAGGAGTACGAGAAAGAATAACACCACCCCCATCCGCAACGTCCGAGCCTTCTTTCGCGTTAAGTCGACTTCAGTCCAACGCTCGCACCCCTCAATCCGCGGCCGACGTGCGAGTAAAGGCAGTGATAGTAATCTCATATCGGTCACAATAAAAACACCTGATAATTTGCGATATTGCGGAATACAAAAATGGACAAATTTTGTCTGGTCTAAATGAAATTTTTACGGAAAATCATTTTATCTGGGTCAAACATTACGTCCACGAAAGCTACAAACGCCCCCGGTTCAAGCGGGGCGCCTTCTCTCTAAATAGTATAGACTTTCCGAACGCACCCGTCAAGGCCCGAACCCTTCTCCCCTGCCCCATACGCGCGGCACTTTTTGCTCTTGTCGCGCGGGTCAAAGATTGTTATACTACCGACATGACCAACAGGGCGGGGCATGTCCCTTCCGTCCTTAACAGGGCAAGAAGGGACAGGCAGCGTGACCGGAAACGACACCGAAGCGGAATTTTGTTAAAGAGACCAAAAAATCAGCTACGAATATATTATGAAGAATCCCGAGAAAAAACCTTCCGGAGCCTCTAAAAGGACAGACCGTAAAGGGACGCCCCTTTCGCGAGCGTGCGCCCGACCCGTACTCAACGACTTCTCCTTCGATGGGCCGCCTGACGCCACGGTCACTGTTGGCGGTAAGAGCTGTCTGTATTTCGCCGGAGCAGGCTATCTCGGTCTCCAGGCGAATCCGCAGGTTCTCGGCGCAACGTGCGAGGCTGTACTGCGTTACGGAATTTCGCCAGCAACGAGTCGTCGCAATTATACCGCCTGTCCCGTGCAGGAGGTAGAGCAGTTGGCAACGCACATCTTCCAGACGGAAAATGCCTTCTACTCCCCTGACGAAGGCCGCCTTTTGGAGAATATGCTCGAATCGCTTACCAATTCGTTTGAGCGTATTTTTATCGACGAAGCCTGTTCGCCTTTGTTCTTTCGCAGTATCGAGCGGGTCTTCGGCGCGAGTGTTCCGGTCATTCTCGTCGCACATCGCGATATAAACGACCTGAAAATGAAACTGAATAAAAATTTACAACTCCTTGAAAGGCCTCTCTTTATAACAGAAGGTCTCTTCCCCGACTCCGGAACCGTGGCGCCCCTGGACCGGCAGATGAAAGCCCTCGCCGCCTGGGACGACGCGTCCATCTTGATCGACGACTCTCACGCGTTTGGCGTACTGGGCAAGACAGGCGGCGGAACGCTGGAGTATTTCGGATACAGTCTGAACGAGATTAACCGCACAAAAGACGACCAGCGGGAATCCCCCGATTTCTCCGATTCGTTCGGCTTCGCTCGCGAATTTTGCGACTCTTCGCCCGCCACGGCAGCACAGCACGCGGATAAAACCTTGCCCATTCATACCTGGTGGACCTCGTCCCTGGCTATCGCGATGGGCGGCTACGGTGGCATCGCGCCCGGCAGTGACCTGTTCGTCGAGCGACTCACCGAATGCTTTCGCCACTCCGGAACGGAGCAATTTCCCACTCCCTTGGCCGCTGCTACGGCGACCGGACTGTCACTCGCCTTCTCCAGCGGCACTCTCCGGCGAAAACTTGCCCGAAATGTCCGATACCTGAAGCGGGAACTCAAAAAATTCGGATTCGCGGTCGATACGGGTCCCTCGCCGGTCATCTCGCTTCGACTCGGTTCCAGCCAGAATATGCGCCGCATACAACAGCGACTGGCACGTGAGCAGATTCTCATCTCTTACATTCCCCGGCAACGCAGTCTCGGCTCGGAAGGCGTCCTCCGAATTGCCCTGTTTGCCACTCACACCAAGTCCATGATTGAGGTTTTGCTCGCAGCCTTGGGGCGTGTGATCCTGTGAGCCGGTTTAACCCCTTTGTTTGCTACACATCCCTCATCCTGTGCATTTAGCCCATTGCAACATAAAACACAAGTACAATCAGGCCACGCCGTTCCTGCAAGGGGGACGGTAGGATGATTTTACCGATTTTTCCCATTTTTTCGCTTCAGCTCGACAAAAAACTGATTTCCTACCCCTCTTTCCGACAAAATTTCCGGCTTTCGGGGGAAAAAAATACGATAAATGATATGGGACTCTATTCTCATAGTGCCCCTTTTCTGTTATAATTCACAATAACGAGATTGCGAAGTTGGGGGTAAATGTGTAAAGTTTGCCTGTCCTGTCGTTTCGCTCGTTTGTGGTAACTGTGATATTTTATAGGAAATGGTAGTCTGTAATGAGTTTACAGGGTGTACAAATAGACCGTACTCTCATAGAAGCGATCGTGCGTCGTGTTCTAGAGCAACATACGGAGAAAAGTCCGGAGGCGAAGCCGGAGTTAATCGTGAGTATCTCCGCGCGGCATATCCATCTTACCGATGCCGATGTGGAGACGCTGTTTGGTAAAGGCAAGACGCTCACGAAGATGAAAGATCTGTATCAGGACGGGTTCTTTGCGGCCAACGAAACGGTTATGCTGATTGGCCCGCGTAAGCGTATGTTGCCGTCAGTGCGAATTTTAGGACCGACGCGTAAAGAATCGCAAGTGGAGCTCTCCTTTACGGACGCGATTTCCCTCGGACTGGACCCCCCCGTGCGAGAGAGTGGTAAACTTGACGGGACGCCCGGTTGCGTTCTGGTGGGGCCCGCAGGAGTCGTTGAGCTGAAACACGGCGTCATTCGCGCCGAGCGCCATGTCCACATGGGCCCTGCCGATGCCGCCTGGTATGGCGTTAAAGATAAAGACCGCATGAAGTTACGCGTCGAGGCCAATGGTTGCACAACGACCTTTGAAAATGTCCTCGTTCGTGTCGGGGAAAAGATAAAACTGGAAGTTCATCTCGATACAGACGAAGGCAACGCCGTCGATCTGGAGCATGCGAAAAAGATTGAACTGCTGAAATAAGTAAAAAATTAACAAGAACCATTATCACCATTTTAAGACTCGGGAGAGAAACATGGCAAAACCGATGGAAGCATTGGGAATGATTGAAGGAAAGGGTTTTATTCCCCTTTTTGAAGCGACGGACGCTATGATGAAAGCGGCCAACGTAGAATTTTTGGGTTGGGACAAAGTCGGAAGCGGTATTGTAACCGTCTTTATTACCGGCGATGTTGCTGCCGTTAAGGCGGCGACCGACGCTGGGGCAACCGCCGGCAGTCGCATAGGCGAGATCACCGCCGTTCAGGTTATTCCACGTCCGCATGGCGACATAACGAAGATTCTGCCGGCAACTCTGGTCAAACCTGGCAAGTAACCCGGTGTGAGGAGTCCGTTTCGAACTTCGGTTCGGTACGGGCTATAAGTAAAAAATAGAGATACGATATATTATAGAATAAAATCGGCCTTGGGACTGAAGATTTGAGTTCCGTATTCCGGAACGCAGAACGGCAGGTCGGGTCGATATGAAAGGATCATACAATGAACGATGCGATTGGTTTGATTGAAACGAAAGGGCTTCTGGCTCTGGTCCAGGCGACAGACGCCATGGCAAAAGCGGCGAACGTGGAAGTCGTCAAACGAATTCAGATCGGCGGCGGTCTCGTCACGACCGTCGTGCGTGGCGATGTGGCCAGTGTCCACGCCGCGGTTGACGCCGGCAGCAATGCCGCGCAGTCGGTAGGAGAACTTGTGGGTGCTCATGTCATTCCGCGCCCGGCCGAAGGCGTTATTGCCGCCTTTATTGGCTAACCAGCGGAGTTGTCTCATGAAAATCCTCGTTGCCAATTTAGGGTCAACCAGCTTTAAATACAGTCTGTTCGACATGTCCGACGAGACGCTCCTTGCCCGAGGCCGCGTCGAACGGATCGGAGAGCCGGAGAGTCCCTGTTCCGTTTCCATTGGCGGGAAGTCCTTCGAAATTACCGCCTGTGTCCCGGACCACGCGGTAGCCGTGCGGCAGTGCCTGGCACAGCTGACCGATCCGGAAACCGGTTGCCTGAATTCGGCGGCCGACGTTGCCGCGATCGGCTTTAAGGCGGTTATGGCCAGCGGATATTCCGGCGTGCAGTGGGTCACTCCTGCTTTGCTCGACGCGATGGAAGAACTGAACAAGGTCATGCCCGCGCACAATCCGCCTTATGTCCGCGCCATGCGTCTGCTCAACGAGAAACTCCCGGATATTCCTTTGGTGGCCGCCTTCGAGACCGGTTTCCACGAGAGTATTCCGGACCACAATCGCTATTACGGAGTCCCTCTGGAATGGGCAGAGCAATATAGTGCGCGACGTTTCGGCTTCCACGGCGCCTCACATCGCTACATAGCGACCCGGTGCGCCGAGCTTTTTGGCGAAAACAAACGCATTATTTCCTGTCATTTGGGCGGGTCAAGTTCCGTTTGTGCCATAGCCGACGGCAAGAGTCGCGGGTCGAGTATGGGCAGTAGTGCCCAGACCGGTCTGTTCCACAATAATCGTGTGGGCGACTTCGACCCGTTCATGACCTCACACCTCATGGCCAAGCTCGGCAAGACGTTCGACGAGATGCTGGATCTGTTCTCGACGAAGTGTGGATTGCTCGGGTTAAGCGGGGTCAGTTCCGACTTCCGTGACGTTATGAAAGAGGTTGCGGCCGGGAATAAGCGTGCGAAGTTGGCCGTCGATGTTTTCGTGGGCGATGTGCGCCGCTATTTGGGTGCTTTCCTGGTCGAACTGGGCGGTGTCGACGTTATCGTCTTTACCGGCGGAATCGGCGAACGCCAGCCGGAGATTCGACAACTCGTCTGCCGCGAACTGACCGGTCTTGGCATTGAACTCGACGAGGCCAAAAACGCAACCTGTATGGCCGAAGAAATGCCATTGCAGACCGCCGCCAGTACAACTCAAATCTGGGTTGTGCCCACCAACGAGGAAATTATTGTGGCCCGTCAAACGGTCGCCAAGCTCAACGAACGTGCCTGACGCCGTTGAGTTCGTGTTCCTTTCGGTCGCCCGTGAATCGGTCCTTTGCGTATCACGCGGTGACCGGCCGCTCGCTTCCTTTCGCCTCCGCTTATGTGGGGGCTGACCAAGCGTCAACCTATACAAAACAATAATAACATGTTTATAGCAAAAGTCATTGGCTCAGTCGTCGCAACGCAGAAGACCCCATCCATGGTGGGCCGTCGACTCCTGCTCATTGAACCCTACGTCGTCGACCGTGATACGCGAACTTCCTTCGTTACCACCGGTCGCTCTCTGGTTGCGGTTGATACGGTAGGGGCCGGCGAAGAGCAGTTCGTTCTTGTTGTTCAGGGGTCCAGTGCCCGTATGACCGACGAAACGAAGCCGCTCCCGGTCGATTGCACGATTATCGGCATCGTCGACTCCGTCCACCTTGACCGCAAACCTGTTTCATTAAAATAAGCCTGTTCATTCAGCTTGAGGATATATTATCATGCAGGGAATCAACGAATCACTCATTCGAGACGTTATAGAAGAAGTACTGGCCAAGTTGGGTCAAACGCAAGCAAGCCTTCAGTCAGGGGGCGGTGCCTCCGCGGGCTACGAAGGGCGTTATGGCCTCTTTACCGACCCGGAAGAAGCCATAACGGCTGCCCGGACCGCCTTTGAGCAGCTCTCAAAACGAACCCGTGCCGAACGAAAACAAATACTTCAGCACATTCGACGCATTTGTATTGAGCAGGCGGTCGAACTCGGGACCATGGAAATGAACGAAACGAAAATCGGTCGTCTCGAGCACAAAATCGACAAATTACGCAACGTCGGCTACAACGCGCAAGGCGTGGAAGCTCTTACCAGTGAAGTCTTTAGTGGTGACTATGGCCTGACCGTAATCGAGCATGCCCCCTTTGGCGTGATTGGTGCTATTACTCCCGTAACGCATTCGCTCCCGACCATTGCGAACAATTGCATTAACATGATCGCCGCGGGCAATACGGTCGTATTTAATCCGCACCCAGGCGGCAAGCGGGTCGCCGCAGAAGGCGTCAAGCGGTTCAATCAGGCGATTTTCGCGGAGCACGGAATTGATAATCTGGCCTGTCTTATTGTCGAGCCGACTTTGGAGTCCGCGGATCGTATTTTCAAGAGTCCGTTGATCAATCTTCTGGTCGTAACAGGCGGTCCCGGCGTCGCAAAAGCGGCACTGTCCCAAGCGAAACGCGCCATTGTCGCCGGTCCGGGCAATCCGCCGGTCGTCGTGGACGAGTCGGCCGACCTGGACCGCGCTGCCCGATGCATGATTCAGGGCGGGGCCTACGATAATAACCTGCTCTGCCTTGCCGAAAAGGAAGTGTTCGTCGTTGAGTCCGTTTTTGACCGCTTGATGGACGCCATGGAGCGTGCAGGCGCCGTCCGGCTGAACTCGCGCGAAGTCGACCTCATGACCCAACGCGGGATCGTCCAGGTCGGAGAAGGGGCCAGTCGCCACGACGCCCCCAGCCGCGAATTCCTGGGCAAAGACGCCGACGTCCTCGCCGCCGGTATTGGCAAGAGCGTTCCGAAAGAAACCCTCATGCTCTACGGCGAAACGGAGTTCGAAAATCCCTTCGTCCCGGTCGAACAGATGATGCCCTTCCTGCCGTTCGTACGCTGCCGCAATGTGGACGAAGCTATTGAACGAGCACGAGTTTCGGAGCATGGTTTTCGTCATACGGCCATGATTCATTCGAATAACGTTGTCAATATGACCAAGATGGGCAAAGCTCTTGACACGACCATTTTCGTCAAGAATGGCCCGAGTACGGCCGGAAACGGGGGCGGGGGCGAAGGGTTCGGCTCCTACTCCATAGCCGGCCCGACCGGAGAAGGCATTACGTGCCCCTTGACCTTTACCCGTAGCCGACGATGTGCCATGGTTGAAAGCCTGCACATTCTCGGCAAATAGACCACCCGTCGGCGAAGCCATGCAACGAGCGCTAATCCTGGGAAACGCGACTTCGGTCGCCAAACATGACTCGCTCAATGGTCAGAAAATGCTTCTGGCCATTGCGTTGGCGACCGATGGCGTGCACCCGGAAGGAGACCCCTTACTGGTCTTCGACAATTTGGGCGCCGGCTCGGGCGATATTGTCCTGATAAGCAGTGACGGATCCTATACAGGCAACGTCATTATCGGGACGCGAACCACCCCGGCCCGCTGGGGCGTCATTGGCATTGTAGACCCTTTAAAACCGCGTGACGTGTCATGAAAACAAACCTGCAACAACTGGATATCGACTCGCTCGTCCATGCCGTTATGGCGGACTTGAGCCGGCCGCCGTATGCCAGTGGTCAGGAGCCAGAGCCGGTAGGCGTCACTTCCCACGTACCGGACAAGGCGCGTCAGGAAGATCACGCATCCTCCCAGGCGGGCCGGTCGTCTGCGGCCGCTGAATTGCGGTTGTCCGAGCGGCTTATTTCGCTGTCCCTTATCAGCGAATATGACCGGAATCCATCCGGCGCGGAAGGAACCATCCATCGGTGGCGGGTCCCGCGTAAGGCCGTTATTACCCCGGCGGCACGCGACGAGTTACGCAAACGAGGAATCGTTCTGCTCTACGACGAGGGGAACGGACAGGACTCGACGATTGCCGAGAGCGACTGTTTCTCCCTGCTGGTCGTGAATCACCTGACGGAGCAGAAAGTGCCGCCTGTGCTGGCAAAACTGTTCCAGTCGTATCATGCAGAACTGGTCAATCAGACCTGCCTGGTCAAGACGACGCAACTTATCTCGGAGCGGATATCCGCGCCGGGCAGGCTTGCGATTGTTTTGACGGCGTACCCTGGCCTGGCCGCTCTGCTGGCCAATCGGCATCAAGGGCTTCGGGCGCTGGTGGCCGAATCAGCCGACGTACTTAAGAAGGAATCGGAACTCGTGGCCCCGAACCTCTTGCTGATAAATCCGGAGCAAGCGCGACTGTGGCAGTCGCAGGAAATGATTCGCTGGTTCCTTGATCGGGCGCCGCGGCGCCCTGCCTCCTTCCTGGAGTCCGCACGATGAGAATTGGTAAAGTTATTGGTACGGTAACGGCGGCCCCGTTGCACGAGAAGCTGGTGGGCGGCCAGTTTAAAATCGTGGCTCCCTTTTCGCTCAACGACCTGGCCCCGCAAGATTCAGAAGAAGGCGGACGGTTAACCGGACAGGAGACGTTGGACGAATTACGCGAACGCATTGCCGCGACGCAGCCCTCCTTTCGGGGCGACGAACTGGTCGTCTATGACGACCTGAACGCCGGAGTGGGCGAATGGGTCGCCTTTAGTGAAGGCGCGGAAGCGGCCATGGCCTATTACCCGAACATGAAGCCGGTCGACGCGTGTGCCGCGGCGATCATCAATACGCTGGAGCTGGACCACGCGGCTTTGGCCCGGCTTGAACGTGGCAAGTGAGGTCTGTCAGCACAGCGCCGACAGACACGAAGAGAAGAACCAACCGCGACTCCGCTCGCGATTCCATACTGACAACCAGAGAGGATTTTTATTATGGTGAACCTGCATCAGATCAAAGAGGAAATATGTGATATGGGCCGCCGCCTTTACAATAAGGGCTTTGCGGCAGGTAACGATGGCAATATAAGTTATCGTCTGGACGAGAATCGGGTCGTGTGCACCCCCACTATGATTTGCAAAGGGTTCATGAAGCCCGATGACCTGTGCGTTGTGGATATGGAAGGGAATCAGATTTCCGGAGTGCGCAAGCGAACCAGTGAGGTCATGCTGCACCTGACCATCATGAAAGAGCGTCCGGAAGTCAAGTCGGTCCTGCACTGCCATCCGCCGTATGCAACCGCGTTCGGAATTGCACGCGAAGCCATTCCGCAATGTGTTCTCCCGGAAGTGGATATTTTTATGGGTGATATTCCCATTGCCAAATATGCCATACCCGGCGGTCAGGAGTTTGCCGATACGGTTCTGCCTTTTATTAAGAAGTCGGACGTCGTCGTTCTGGCCAATCACGGTACCGTTAGTGTAGGGCCAACGGTCGAAAAGGCTTACTGGATGACCGAACTGCTTGATGCCTATTGCCGCATTCTTATGCTCTCGCGAGAATTGGGCGGCGTGAGCTACTTCAACCAGAAGGAAGCGGAAGATCTGCTCGCACTTAAGACGAAATGGGGCATTAAGGACCCGCGAGTCGAGGCAGAGAACTGCGAACTGTGTGCGAACGATATTTTTCGCGAGAGCTGGCGTGAGACCGGAGTGGGCCATCGCGCGTTCAATCCGCCGACGTTTAAGAAGGGCGAGCCTTGCGGGTGCGCCTCGAATCCCATTCTGGCCAACGATGTTCCTTTGACCAAAGACGCATCTTATGAAGCACTGGTCAAGGCGATTACCGAACGGGTCCTGGAAGCGTTAGGAAAGTAAATTGGGGAAGCCATAATGAAATACACTGCTGTTGGCGCAATTGAATTCTCAAGTATCGTCAAAGGTCTTGCGGCCGAAGACGCGCTGCTCAAGGCGGCGGCCGTCGAGCTCCTCCTTGCGCGAACCATATGTTCCGGCAAATATTTTATCCTCTTTGCCGGTTCGGTCAGCAGTGTGGAAGCTGCCATGGATACCGCGCGTCTGCTGGGCGCCGAGGCCGTAATCGATTTTTTGACCGTGGCCAATGTGCACCCTGCGGTCTTTCCCGCCATGACGCAGTCGGTCGTACTGACGCCAGGCGACTGTGGCGCCTTGGGCGTTATCGAAACTTTCAGCGGAGTCAGTGCTCTTATCGCCGCCGATACCGCCGCCAAAGCCGCTCATGTTACGCTCTTCCGCCTCAATGTGGCCATGGCAATGGGCGGAAAGGGCTTGCTCATGTTAACAGGTCCTGTCGCCGACGTTCAGGCCGGTATTGACGCCGCCGTGGCCGCCGTGGCTCCACGCGGACTTCTGGTCAACCAACTCGTCATACCGCGCCCGGAAAAAGAGCTCTTCAGCGAGTATATTTAGTTATTTCACGGCGAAACATAAAAAACCACCCGCCTTTCCAGGCTCCCGGCCAGACCTGGCGGTGCTGGGGTTCCGTTTTCGTCGTTGCTGGTTCCCGGCCTGCGAGCAGGTCCTCCCTTTCAGGGCGAGGAAGAACCGGGGCCACGCTTACTCGCTTACTCGTCTTTCAGCGCGTGCCCTGTTGACATTATGGGGGAAGAGGTCTATAATAGATAGGAATAACTTGGGAAGTTACCGCGAAACGAGCGAGGGTCTCTGGCGGGCTTCCGGCCCAGATTCATGCAGGTTGAACCAATGATGATAACACGTTTTGACGCCGCGAGTGATCCGGATTACATGCCCCGTGCCACCCTTGACAAGCTCCAGAACGAGCGGTTTATGGCCACGTTTACGCATGTGTTCAATAACGTGCCGTGGTACCGCAACCGGCTGGAGGAGCACGGCGTTCGCCCGGACGAGATACAATCGATACGCGATATTGTTAAATTGCCCTTTGTCATTAAGACTGACCTTCGCGATACGTATCCCTTTGGCATGTTTGCCGTTCCGATGAATGAAATCGTTCGGTTTCACGCCAGTAGCGGAACGACTGGCAAGCCAATAGTGGTTTCCTATACCGATGGCGATATTAAGATATGGCGCAGTGTGGTTGCCCGTGCCTTGGCCGCGATGGGCATTAATCGGTACGACGTCCTGCAAAATTCGTATGGTTATGGTCTGTTTACCGGTGGTCTGGGCCTGCATTATGGCGGGGAAGAGCATCACGTAACGGTCATTCCGATGGGTGGAGGCAATACCGAGCGGCAGATCATGCTCATGCGGGACTTCTGCGTTACGGCGGTCTCGTGTACGCCCAGCTACTTTCTGCATCTGATCGACAAGGGTCGCGAGATGGGAGTTGACCTTAAGACATTGCCGGTTCGTATTGGTGTCTTTGGTGGCGAGCCCTGGACGGAGGAAATGCGTCATAAGATCGAAGAGGAAGCGGGCATAAAGGCCTACGATATCTACGGTCTGACCGAGATTATCGGGCCTGGCGTCGGTTGCGAATGCGTCTGTCAGACCGGTTCCCACGTGTTTGAAGACCATTTCTATCCTGAAATTATCGATCCGGAAACTTTAGAGCCGCTGCCGGACGGTGAGCAAGGGGAGCTGGTTTTTACGACCTTAACGAAGCGGGCCATGCCTATGCTGCGATATCGAACGCGTGACATAACCCGAATCATAAACGAGCCTTGCAAATGTGGGCGAACCATACGCCGCATCCAGCGCATTTCGCACCGCAGCGACGACATGTTCATTATTCGGGGCGTTAACGTCTTTCCAGGGCAGATTGAGGCCGCTCTGCTCGGCATGGAAGGGACGCTGCCGCATTACCAGATTATTCTTACCCGGGATAATGGTCTGGACAATATCGAAGTTCAGGTGGAGCTGGACAGTGCCCGATTTGGCGATACGTTGCGGGAAGTGGAAATCTTCCGTAAGCAACTGGCGGAAAAGATTCAGCACACCATTGGCATACGCGTCAGCGTTAAGTTGGTGGAAACCGGAGTCATTCCGCGTAGTGAGGGCAAAGCGAAACGCGTCCTTGACAAGAGGACCATGTAGCGGCCTGTCACAGCTTGGCCAGGGCCGCGCTATAGCGGGCATTCGGGCACGTCGTAAGTGCCCGTGGCGTATTCCGGCGTAAGGAAGAACGGCGTGGCAGAATCATACACAAATAGATATTTTGTTTTACTTGTTACTTTTATAGAGTTATTGGCATGGGATTTCCTTTTATTCCAATAAGGGATAGGAAAAAGGCAAAATTTTTTTGAAAAAACCTCTTTTTTCTGGCAGGGTGCGGTTTAAAACATGGGGAAAATCGTGTAAAATAGTATCAGGTTATTCCTATATATTATTAGGGGCACCAAGGAATCGTTTGACCCAAGGGAGTCAAGCGAGAACAACAACCGAAATCTGAAGAAGAATAGGAGAAAACGTATGTCGAAATCGATCAATGTTGCCATGATAGGACAAGGATTCATGGGCCGTTCCCATTCGAATGCCTGGGGTCAGGTAAAAAGATTTTTCCGGCCGGAGCTTGTTCCGGTCCTTCATACGGTCTTTGGCCAGGAATTTGAGCACCCGGAGAAATTTGCGGAAGTTTGGGACTGGAAGCATTCGTCGACGAATTGGGAAGAGACGATTAAGAACCCGGAAGTGCAGCTGGTAGATATCGTAACGCCGAACTTTATGCATGCCCCGCCCGCGAAGGCTGCCATTGCCGCCGGGAAGCCGGTCGCCTGTGAGAAGCCCATTTCGGCAACCTTGGCCGAAGCGCGGGAAATGTCGGAAGCGGCGGAAGCGGCCGGAGTTGACTCTTTCGTCTGGTTCTGCTATCGACGTGCTCCTGCCGTTGCGCTGGCCTATAAGCTGGTGCGTGAGGGGATGATCGGCGATATTCGACATATCCGCGCAACGTACCTTCAGGAATGGGCCGATGACTCGGTACCCTTTGCCTGGCGGTTCAAGAAGGCATTGGCCGGTAGTGGTGCCCATGGCGATTTGAACGCACACATTGTCGATTTAACGCGTTTTGTTTCCGGACTGGACATAACGGAGATCTGTGGCGCGATCAGTGAGACGTTTGTGAAAGAGCGTGTAGTTCCGGGCAACAACATGACGGATGAGGAGTTGCGGTATAGTAAAGACGCGCGAACCGGCACGGTCAAAGCGGAAGTGGAAGTGGACGATGCGACGCTGTTCCTGGCCCGGTTCGATAATGGCGCGGTGGCCAGTTTTGAGGCCGCACGACAGGCTACCGGGAACTACAACGCGAACTCGTTTGAGATTAACGGAACGAAGGGATCGCTCAAGTTCAATTTTGAAGACATGAACCATCTGTACTTTTTCGACGCGACCCGCCCGCGGTACATACAGGGCTGGACGCAGATTTTGTGCACGAACAATGTTCATCCGTACGTTGGCAACTACTGGCCCGACGGCCACTTGATTGGCTACGAGCACGGCTTTACGAGCATGGCGTACGACATTCTGCTTAAGCTCAATGGTGAGGAGCCAACGGTTCCACTTCCGAGCTTTACGGATGCGTACAATACGCAGCGCATTCTGGAAGCGGCCTTGGTCAGTGCCGGCGAGAAGCGTTGGGTAAACCTGGCGGACATACGCTAAATCCCTCCTGTCAGGAAAGTGATTTATGGCCGAAACTTCACGTAGCGGTAAGAGGCGCGGACGCCGGCGCAAGGTCGGTTCGACCTCTTGCCCGAATTGTGCCACGACAACGAGCGGCATAAATTATCTCAGTGAAGTTCGGCCGACTCGGGCAACCAAGCTTGGGACCATTGTTCCCGCTCTTATTGCCCGATATGGAGTCGGGCGCCGCATGAACAGCGAGCGTCTGGAAAAGATTTGGGAACGAGTCCGGCATACTTTGTCGGAAGATGTGGCTGCCGAGGCATTTGACCGTGTGGAGATCCGGTCGTTTCGCGGCGGGACACTTCAATTCGACGTTCCCGACAACATAATATTTCAGGAAATTTTATTCCACGAAGGTCGCATCCTCGCCGAATTTCAGAGCGAGGTGCCGGACGAGCGGATTAGAAAAATTAAATTTACGGTCAGAAAATGAGTGAAAAAGAAGCAGATGAACTCCGGGACGGGCCGGACAATCAGGGCACAACGAATGCGGCGGACGCGGAACGGAATCGAATCTCCGCCGATGCACAAGAGCACGCAATCCACCTGAACCATGAGGATATGCCGACGGCCAACGATTCGTATACCGCCAACGACCTGGAGCATCTGAGCGACCAGGAGCACGTTCGCAAGCGGCCTGCCATGTATATTGGCGATACAGGGAGTCGCGGCCTGCACCATCTGGTGACCGAAGTCGTTGACAATTCTATCGATGAAGCTCTTGCCGGATTCGCGTCCGTCATTGTTGTCGTCATTAATACGGACGGGTCCGTTACGGTCGAAGATAATGGCCGCGGCATTCCGATTGAGGAACATGCGGACCTGAAAATATCCACGCTCGAAGGCGTTATGACCGTCTTGAAGTTCGGAGGGAAATTCAGTAAAGGGGCTTATCAGACCTCAGGCGGTCTGCACGGGGTGGGCGTTACGGTCGTGAACTTCCTGTCGGAAGGGTGCGAGGTTGAGGTCTGTCGCGACGGCTACGTCTGGCGTCAGGAATATGAGCGTGGCGTGCCTCAAGGAGCGGTGACCCGGGGCGGCAAGACGGAGAAACGTGGAACGAAGACCACATTCAAGCCCGACCCGCAAATCTTTCCCGAAACGCGATTCGACTACAATATCCTCTATCGCCGATTGCAGGATCTGGCCTTTTTGAATCATGGTATCAAGATCGTCTTTCGTGACAATCGGACGGGTCAGTCGGAAACGTTCGAATATGCCAACGGATTGATCGACTTCGTTGCCAATCTGAACCGCAGTACGGACGCGGCTCATCGCGATATTATTTCCATGGAAGGTTCGCAAGATGGTGTTCACGTCGAAATCGCCTTGCAGTACACCACCGACTACACGGAAAACGTGCGGTCCTATGTCAATAATATTCACACCATAGAAGGCGGCACGCATCTTTCCGGCTTCCGGACCGCCCTTACCCGCACCCTGAACCGATACGGGGTCGCGGCTAACATGTTTAAGAATCAGACGCCTTGCGGTGAAGATTTTCGGGAAGGCTTAACGGCGGTCATTTCCGTTCAGGTCCCCAATCCGCGATTTGAAGGGCAAACGAAGACGAAACTGGGTAATAGTGAAGTCGAGGGAATCGTAAATTCCGTTCTGGGCGAGGCCCTTTCGAAGTATCTGGAGGAGAATCCGGAAACGGCCAAAATTATTGTCAATAAAGGCCTGGTCGCCGCCGAGGCCCGTGAGAGTGCCAAGCGTGCGCGTATGCTCGTTCGTGAGCGTAAAGGCGCGCTCAGCCACGGCGGTATGCCCGGCAAACTGCGCGACTGCTCGTCCCGCGATGTCGATAAGTGCGAACTGTTCCTCGTCGAGGGGGACTCCGCTGGCGGGAGCGCCGAGGGCGGCCGCATTCGGGAATACCAGGCAATTCTCCCTCTTCGCGGTAAGGTGATCAATGCCTATAAATCGCGTGAGGAACGTGTGCTGGCCAACGAAGAAGTACGCAGTATGATCGTAGCCTTGGGCAGTGGCTTTGGGGAAGAGGTGGACCTGTCGAAGCGCCGATACGGCAAGGTCATTATTATGACCGATGCCGACGTCGATGGCTCGCACATTTGTACGCTGCTTTTGACCTTTTTCTATCGTCAGATGTACGATTTGGTCAAGGCGGGTCACGTCTACGTTGCGCAGCCACCTTTATACCGGGTGCGTAAGAAGGGTGGAAAAGGGCAATCGCGCTATATTCAGACGGATGAGGAAATGCGTCGAGAGCTTATGGAGACGGGAATCGCGAACGCGACTTTCGACCCGCAGGATGGACGTCTGCTCGAAGGCGAGCAAATGCAGGCGCTCTGTCGTGTCCTAAGTTCGATTGAAGAGTCGGTCCTGGCTCTTGAGCGGCGTGGCATAAGTTTGCGTGAACATGCACAGCGTCGCGACAAGGAGAGCGGTCGCCTGCCAATCTATCATGTCTTCTGGCGACAGAAGGAATCATGGCTCCTGGGTCGTCCGGAGCTGGACGCCTTCCTGGCACAAATTGAGGCCGAAACAGGCGAATCGGCGGCAGAGCTTACCGAGTCCGATACGATTTCCGGCAGTTTGCACCACGCGACGAGCGACAAGCCAGACCAGGAGCCTTCGACGCAGGAATCAACCTTGCGTGTTTTGGAACTGCACGAGGTCCGTTCGCTTAATCGTCAGCTTGGAAGTTTAAAAGAGCTGGGGTTTGATATTGACTCACTCATGCCGATTCAGCGAACCGGTCAGGAACGTCCGCGATACATTTTGCGTCGGGACGAGTCGGAAGTCGGTATAAACGACCTTCGAGGCCTTTTAACGGCGATACGAGCCGCGGGCGAAAAGGGTCAGCAGATAACCCGGTTTAAGGGTTTGGGAGAAATGGACCCGGAAGAATTGCGTGAAACCACTCTTGACCCGAAGAATCGCACCCTCGTTCAGGTCACCATGGAAGACGCCGCCGCTGCGGAGGACCTGTTCCGCATACTCATGGGCGATAAAGTGGAGCCGCGGCGCGAATTTATTGAGAAATATGCTTTGGACGTTAAGTATCTTGACGTGTAGTTTATTCATACGAAAACCGATTGGGAGGCCCTAACGTGTCTTATTCCGACAATGACAACCAGAATTCCACATCCGACCAGAGCATGGACGATCTGATCGCCGATTTAAGTGAGCCGGCCGCGAAACCGGCCGCGTCCGCGAAACCAGCCGCGCCTTCACAGCCGGCCGTCAGCAGTGTCCCCGTTCCGGATTCTGCTCCGGCGGCTGACCCGTTTGCGCAGACGTCGGATCCGTTCGCCGCCGGGTCCTCCGACCCCTTTGCTGCCGGTCAGCAAGAAGAAGGAGGAGCTTTCGACCCCTTTGGCTTGAGTGACCTTGTCGGTGACGCCGGGGCGGCGTCCAGCGACGCGCCTGTGGCCTATGGTGCCGAAGCGACTCCCGAGGCGGACGTCGAGTCCGGGTCCGCGGCCATTCCGGAGGCGGTGGTCGCCGCGAAGCGCGGTAAAAAGGTAAAAGGAGCCAAGGTTAAGAAGGCGCCCAAAGTCAAGGTGCCGCGAACACTTGTCCCTTGGAACGGGGCTTGTACCGTTTTGGCCTTGTATATCGTTTGCCTTCTGCTCGGAATCGGGGCCGTAAATGCTGGCGCCTTCGTGCTCTACGGGATGGACTCGATTATTTTCCTGATTATCTTCGACCTGCTGGCCTTGTTCCTGGTCCTCGTGCCCGGCTTGCTGTTGCGTCGATGCCGCTATGGCGAATACATGAGTTTCTTCGACGTCTCGCTCGGTATGGCCCTGTCGTTCGTCGTGGTTGCCTGTATGGTTTTGCTCGGGGTGCAGTCCGTAAAATATGGCATGGAGATTAAGCCGAGCGGCGAACTTCCGGTATCTGGAGTGCCTTTGTCACCCCCTATGCAACCGGTGAGTGTTCCTGCTTTGGAAGGGGATGCCGGCGAAGAAGCGGCGCCCGCCGAACCGCTGGCCGAAATGCCGGATTCGGAACCATCTGACGCGGCGGAACAACCTGACGCGGCGGAACCTGTCGAGTCGGAGGCCGCTGCTCCTGACGCTGAGGTACCCGCGGCGACCGAGGACTCTTCGGGGGAAGAGTCAGACGATCCTTTCGCAGGGGAAGAGGAACAGCCGGCCCCCTGATTGTGACTTGGTGACCTGAATGTCTCCCGTCACAGCGGCAAGAAGAGACGACCACAAGCGACCTTCTTCCCAACGTTTGTGCCTGACTCGACTGGAGTCGGGCGTCAACCCTCACATATGGGAAGTGGAATGCGTGGAACCGGTGTAACGGCAGGCGAGTAAAAAGGCGAGTAAAAACCATGGGCGGCCCTTTAACTGTATTCCGACACCAGGCAATGGCCTGTGACTTTGAAATTTCGCTTAATGGGGAAGCGGACCGGGAAGGTGTGGACGCGGAACAACGTTGGCTCGATAAGTCCGCGGCGGAAGCGGCGCTGGATGCCTTCGACCAAGTCGATCGGGTCGAATCCATTTTGTCAATGTTTCGGAGCAATACGGAGTTAAGCCGCCTGAATCTGCTGGCTGCCGAAATGAAAGTGCACTGCAGCGACGACTTTTTCCGCTGGCTGTTGCAATGTCGACGCCTTTGGGAAGAGACCGGCGGTGCGTTTGACATAACGAGCGCGCCCTTGTGGGAAGTGTGGGGTTTTGCGAGGCGTGAGGGCGAAATACCGAGCGACGAGGCTCTCTCCGCCGCCCTGGAGCTGACCGGGATGGACAAGGTCCTGCTGGAGGAAGGCGAGTGTCGGGTTGCCTTTGCGCAAAGTGGGATCCGTCTGAATTTTGGCGGGATTGGCAAGGGAATCGCAGTCGACCAGGCGTCGGCGGTTTTGCGTGAGAATCGGGTCGACGATTTCCTACTCCATGGCGGGCGAAGTTCTATTACGGCATCGGGAGGCCGGGCCGGAGAATACACGCCGGAAAGTCAGGCCCCGTGCTGGACCATAGGCCTTTCGGACCCTTACGTACCCGAACGACGCATTGGCGAATTTTATTTGTCCAACAGGTCGCTGGGGACGAGTGGTTCGCAATATCAGTTTTTCCGGTATAAGGGCAAGCGGTATCCGCACATTATAGACCCACGAACCGGGCGCTGTGCCACCGGGCTGGTTGAGGTTTGTGTTACAGCACCAGACGCGGCCCTGGCCGATGCCCTTTCGACCGCCTTTTTCGTGCTCGGTCCGGAGAAGGCAGAACATTATTGCCGCCTTCACCCGGAAATCGGGGCCGTGTTTCTTCAGGAGGCACCCGTTCCCCGACGGTACGTTGTAAGTGTTTTGGGACTGAATCAGAACGAATTCCATTTATTTTAATTTGTGCCGTCTTTTGACTTAACAGAGTCGGGAGCGGAAACCATCGGAAAGAGACAAAAATGGCAACGAAATCCTATCTCGCGATTGATATGGGCGCCTCGAGCGGACGCCATGTGGTTGGAAACTTTGACGGACAGCGGTTGGAGCTGGACGAGCTTTATCGGTTTGAAAATGGCCCTGTCGCCATGATCGATTCGTTCTTCTGGGATCTGCCCGGACTCTGGTCGCACGTGCAAAAAGGTCTGGCGGTCGCCGCGAATCGATATCCGGATTTGACCAGCGTTGGCGTGGATACCTGGGGCGTTGACTTTGCCTTTCTAACCGAGCGGGGCGAACTGCTCGGCAATCCCTACTGCTATCGGGATGCGAGGACGGACGGTGCGATGGAGCGTGCCTTTGCCAAAGTTCCGCGTGAGACGATATTTTCCCAAACCGGCTTGCAATTTATGCAATTCAATTCCCTCTTTCAGCTCTTTGTCATGAAAGAACAGAATTCGCCCTTCCTGGACCTGGCCGATCGTTTTCTCATGATGCCCGACCTGTTCCACTGGCTGCTCTCGGGAGTTGCCTGTAATGAGTTTACCAATGCGACGACGACTCAGTGCTATAATCCCGAGACGGGCGATTGGGCGCGTCCTCTTCTGACGGAACTGGGGATTCCGGAGCGACTGTTTCATCCGGTGAGCATGCCGGGCAGCGTTCTTGGCGACGTCCGTACAAGTGTTCGCAACGTAACGGGTCTGCCGTCTGGGGTGCGGGTTGTCTTGCCCGGGACGCACGATACAGCCAGTGCGGTCATGGCCGTGCCGACGGACCGGCCGGTGGGGAGTACGGACTGGGCGTATGTAAGCCTTGGCACATGGGCTCTAATGGGAATTGAATCGCCGCGTCCGATCGTGAACGATACGGTCGCCGGTTTCAACTTTACAAACGAAGGAGGCGTAGGGGGCACCATGCGAATCCTGAAGAACATATGCGGGTTGTGGCTGATTCAGGAATGCCGTCGTGTGTGGAATCTTCAGGGGCGTAAGAACAGTTCCGGCGGGCCTCTGGACTGGGAAGACTTGAATCAGATGACTGCGGCTGCGAAGCCGTTGCAGTTCTTTATTGACCCGGACGCACGGGAATTCTTAGGCCCCACGGACATGCCTGCGGCGATTCGCGCCTTTGCGAAGAAGACGAATCAACCAGTGCCGGAAAATGAAGGCGGTGTCCTCCGTGGTGCCATTGACAGTATAGCCATGAAGTTTCGACATGCCCTTGAGATGTGCGAGTCGATTTCGGGGGATAAGGTCAAAACGTTGCACATCGTCGGCGGCGGGATTCGGAACCAGCTTTTGTGTCAGGCGGCGGCGAACGCTACAGGCTGCCGCGTCGTGACCGGCCCCGTCGAAGCGACCGCAATCGGGAACGTCATGATGCAGGCGGTTGCCTCGGGCGAAGTGGCCAATATAGAGGAAGCGCGTCGCGTCGTGCGCGACAGTTTCGAGGTCGTGGAATACGAACCGCAGGATCAGCAGAAATGGTCCGACGCCTGGCCTCGCTTCCTGGAAATTCTCGGACGTTAGATCCGTCGCTCCTAAACGCATTCGGGTCGGCGAAGGTCGTCGGCCCCAATGTGTTCCTGCCTAAAAACCGTTTTACCTACCCCACCTTAACACCTGCCGTTTAGCTCAAAAGGAGTTTCACCAATGAAGTATCCTGTTTGGTTCGTTAGCCTGATTGTTTGCGTGGCTTTCTGTTTGATCGGCTCTTTAAAGTCCGCAAGCGGGGAGGAAGCGGCTCCCGAACGTTCGCTCTTTGAGGAATTTCGGGAATCGGCAATGGCGGATGTCCACGAAATCCTTTTCGTTGTGCGTAAGCCCGGGACCGACCCGCACTGGTACGCCAACTTCTCGTACTACGCGGGGGACGAAAATACGTATCCGTTTCCGTTGGGTACCGGCGCGAAAATGTGTATACTGAACCTGGATACGCGTGAAGTACGCACCATTCTGGAAACGGCAACCGGGTCCATACGCGACCCGCAAATACATTACGAGGGTAAAAAAGTCCTCTTCTCCTATTTCCCGGACGGGCAGAAGCACTACAATCTTTATGAAATGAATCTGGACGGAAGTGACTTGCGGCAGTTGACCTTTGGCGATTGGGACGATATAGAACCCAGTTACTTGCCGTGTGGCGACTTGGTCTTCTGCTCCAACCGGTGCAAAAAATGGGTTCAGTGCTGGCTGACCCAAGTGGCCAATATCTATCGATGCGGACCGAACGGCGAGGATATGCATGCGATCAGTGCCAATCCGGAGCAGGACAATACGCCTTGGGTCCTCCCGAACGGCCAGATTATTTACATGCGCTGGGAATACATTGATCGATCGCAGGTGCACTATCATCATTTATGGACCATGAATCCGGACGGTACGCGTCAGCAGGTTTATTACGGGAATCTTCGTCCCGGACTGGTTATGCTTGGTACCAAGCCGATTCCCGACAGTGAGAAAGTCGTTTCCATCTTTTCGCCGGGCCACGGAATACGGGAGCATTCAGGCCCCGTTGCGGTCGTCTCGCCGAAAAACGGCCCTGACGCGGAAGATGAAGTCCGGATTATCTCCAAAGATATCTATAGTCACCGCGACCCGTGGCCCTTCTCGGAAGACGCCTTTCTGGTTGCCAAGGGAGGCGAACTTCAGCTCCTCCGGTCCGACGGACGGGAAGAAGTCCTTTACAGTCAGCCGCAGCCGGAAGGGAACGACGGCTGGTGGGTGCATGAACCGCGCCCTCTCATAACGCGTGAACGGGAACCCATTATTGCCGATAATACGGACCCGGACCAAACGACAGGAACCCTCATCCTGGCCAATATTTACGACGGGCGTCGTATGAAGGATTTGCCCAAAGGAACTGTTAAGGAACTGCTCGTTCTGGAAACGCTCCCGATTCCGATTCATTATCACGGCGGTATGGGCCAGGTGACCTATGGCGGGACCTTTACCCTTCAGCGCATTTTGGGTACCGTTCCGGTTCGACCCGACGGCTCCGCGTCCATGGAGCTGCCGGCCATGCGTCCGGTTTTCTTCGTCGCACTGGATCACGAGGGGAAACCCGTCAAACGCATGCACAGTTTTACCAGCGTCATGCCCGGCGAAACCACCGTCTGTATTGGCTGTCACGAATCGCGAACCGAGGCGCCCGCCAATGAGTTCGATAGCCGCTTGTTTGAACTTGCCCGCGAGAAGCCCATTCCGCCGCAGCCGATCGCCGGCATCCCGGACGTCTTCGATTTCGTTCGCGATATTCAACCGATTCTCGACCGCCACTGTGTCGAATGCCATAATTATGAACGTCGCGATGCTAATGTGGACCTGTCTGGAACGTGGAATATTCTCATGAGTCAATCCTATTTGACCCTCACCTGGCGAGAAATGTTTGGCGATAACCGGAACCGCCCACAAAGTGACTTCGCGCCGTATGAAATTGGGAGCTGTGCCAGTCATCTCTACGAGCTGATTGAGAAGGAGCATCAAGGGGTCAAACTCAACGACGACGAGAAGAAGATGGTTCGCTTTTGGCTGGATTCCGGCGCGGTCTACGCGGGTACCTATGCCGCCAACGCACACACGATCCAGGACTACTATTACGAGTCCCCGTTGGAACCGGATAAAAACTGGCCCGAATTAGCCGCAATGAACGATGTTTTATCACGCCGCTGTGACGGCTGTCACGATGCTCGCGACCGCCGCCTGCCGCACCGGATTTGTGGAGTCGATAACGGCAAATATGACCCCTATCGCCTGTTTAATCTTACGGCTCCTGACCGGGCCGCCTTCGTTCGCGCTCCCTTGTCACAAGAGGCCGGAGGAAGCGGAATCTGTAAAGGAGAAGATGGCAAGGTCGTTTTTGAGTCAAAAGACGACCCCGACTGGCAGAAATTGCTCGCCGTTGTCGCCCGGGCACGACATTATTTGACCGACGAGAGTCAGCGATTTTGTTTCGCGGAGAAAATCGTACCGCCGCGCCCCTACGTGCGGGAAATGATCCGCTACGGAATTTTGCCCCCGGACCATGACTACAAAACGCCCATTAATCCCTACGAAACCGATCAGCGCTACTGGCAATCGCTCTGGTATACCCCCCCGGCGCACCCCGCCAAACCTTGAAAAAGGGTATGCCGCTTGTAATTATCGGTATAATCGTTAAAATGATTAAAGACAGTAAGGTTAACCAGCCGAATAATAAAGAGACACGGAAGTGTGCCCTCGACGTATAGCGGGCACCGTTTGACATTCCCCACAGACGGCGCCGGCCTGTCCGGCGCATCTGTTTGGCAACCCTCGGGTTAAGGAGAAAGAATCATGAGACGAATGGCGACGAACATCGCGACCCAACTGGTCGTGTGGTTGGCCTTGTTCTGTTTCTTTGCTCATTTGGCCGAAGGGTGCTGTATTCATCATGAGCACGAGCATGATGCCGAGAATGTGTGGAGTAGTCATTCGTTTGACGGAACGTGCGATTTCGGCTGGTCCTCCGGAGAAACGGACTGCCACACGCCGACGTGCATGATTCAGGTTATTCGCAGCGAGAAAAGTCAGGATGAATACCGTTTGGCCATAGACGTTGCGCAGTTGCCTGACGCTACTGAAACGTTTCTGCCGCCGGAGTCAGATGCATGCCGTTCTGACGATTTTCGGCAGAAAATACCCCCTCTTACACTCTGCTTGAAATTTTGTGTCCTTCTCATTTGATTCCCCGGCCGAACTGCGTCTCGGTTGTTCGCTGCTGCGTGGTCAAATAAGAGACTGCCATCCCCGAAACAACGGAGAATATGGGTTTTCGGAATTCATGGAATCACAATAAGGACAGCAAAACAATGAAAAAAATACTCTTACTACTGTTTAGCCTTCTGTTGGTCGGCACCTTGGGAACGTCTCTCCTGCTGTCGTCGGCGCAGGACGAGCACAGGCAAAGTGAGCATGCGGGCGCTGCGTCGTCGGGCGAGCATGAGCACACGGCCCATGAGGAACAAGACCACGAAGGGGACGATGAGCACGAGCATGAACTTGAGCACGAGCATGCCCACGAACACGACGAGAACACCTTGGCCTTGTCGGAACAGGCGCTGCTCAATATTGGTATAGGGAAAGACGACCTGTACAAGATAGAGCCTGGCCCGTTCAGCAAGACGTTCACCCTGCCCGCCGTGGTGCGTTATAATCCGGGGCGTTCGATAATCAACATACCGGCGAGCACGTCGGGAACCATATCAAATGTCTACATTACCGAAGGAGAAACGCTCTGTCCCGGCCAGGCTCTTTTCGATATACAAATCAATCGGGAAGCGACGATTGAGTTGCAGACGGCCCTCATTTCGCTTTTAAAGGCGCGAGATATAATGGACCTGGAGGGGGAGCGACTGGCCACGCTCGACGCCGGTATAGCGCCGAAGGCCACGCGGGAGCTGACCTTGCGGCAGATGGAAAACGCGGCGGAAATAGCGACGCGCACGAGCGCCTTGCGTTTACTCGGCTTCAGTAACGAGATTCTGGAAGAGCAACTTCTGGGTAAGAGGGAAATCATTTCGTCTGTTACTGTTCGGCTTCCGTCGATAGAGGAGACCGCGATTAAAGCGGAAACACGCAATCTGCACGACGATGGTCACGCGGGTCATCACGATAAAGAGACGAATCATTTTCATCAGTTGGACCGCATTTTTGTGGAGAAAGGACAGTCCGTTGAAACGGGCGAGTTACTCTGCCGCGTGACGGATTTAACGCATTTGCTTATTGAGGGTCAGGCCTACGCCTCGGACGAGGGTGAGTTAAACGACGCAATTGCGCGTCGCGAGCGGGTAACCGCGGTTTTCCCCGGATCCGGTAGTGCCGACGAGAAAGAGGAGGTCTCCGACCTGCACCTGTTGCGTCTGGCCAATCGAATCGATTCCGTTTCGCAAACGCTGAACTGTTATGTCGAATTGGCAAATTATCCGCTTGCGAAGCGAGAAGAGGAAGTTACAACGGATTCTTCCAATTGGCTGAACTGGCGATTCAAGCCGGGTCAGCGCTGCGAACTTGATATAGAATATGAAACTTTTGACGCGTGTCTGGCACTGCCTTTGGACGCCGTTGCCTGGGAACGCAATAACAGTTACGTTTTCGTGTGGCTCGCTGACGAAGGTGGTTTGAAAGTCTGGAAACGGTGCCCTGTTACCGTTGTGGCCCGAAATCGGAACCAGGTCGTTATTGACCCGAACGATAGTGTTCACGCCGATACGATCATAGCGGCCCGGGGCGCTTCGCAACTCCTGATTGCCTTGACCAGCGGCAGTGGACAGCTGCAAAGCGCGTGTCCCTGTGGCGAGCATTGAGGAGGTCATTATGCAAACACAATGGCCTGAAAACAACGAAGGTAAACCGACCGAAAAAGCTCCTTTGGAACCGAGATACGAGTCGGGCGGTATCAATTCCATAATACGGTTTGCTCTTAACAATCGCCTGCTGATTGTCTGCATTGCCATTTTTTTGTTTGGCTTGGGACTGTATCAAGCGGAGCGAATTCCGATTGATGTTTTGCCAGACCTGAACCGGCCACGCGTAACGGTTATGACCGAATGTCCAGGCCTTGCCCCGGAAGAGGTGGAGTCTCTGGTGACCGTTCCGCTTGAGACGGTGCTGGGCGGAACGACGAACATGACGGCGCTGCGCAGCAGTTCCGTTGTTGGACTCTCGACGATCGTCGCGGAGTTCGACTGGACCGCGGATGCCATGACCTCGCGGCAATTAATCTCCGAACGTCTTCAGCAGGGTAGGAACCTGCTCCCGGCTGGCGTGACACCCCAAATGACGCCGCTGGCTTCCGTAATGGGTCAGGTTATGGTGGTCGGGCTTTGGGACGAAGGCGAAACGATTTCCGCCATGCAATTGCGAACGCTCGCCGATTGGGAAGTCCGCAAACGACTGCTGTCATTGCCAGGCGTGAGTGAAGTCTATTCGATCGGGGGCGACCGCAAGCAATTTCAGGTAGCGGTTCGACCTGATGATCTGCTCCGTTTCGGACTGACCATGTCGGACCTGACGGAGGCGATCGGAAAGAGCAATCGAAATGTGACCGGCGGATACCTCACAGAGCAGGGTCCTATGCAACTTCTCGTGCGTTCTCTTGGTCGCATTGAGACGCTGGACGATTTAAAGAATTTGGTGGTTAAGGGGACAACGGAGCCTGCGGTCCGGCTGTTTCAGGTGGCTGACGTTGCTGAAGGAGCCTCCGTTCCTGTCGGCGAGAGTTCGGCGCACATCAAGCGGGCCGACGGCACCTTCTTCGACGGTAAGGCGGTTATTTTAACCATTAGCAAGCAGCCGTCAGCAGATACGCGGGAACTGACCCGGGCCGTGCTCAACGAATTAACGTCCCTGGAATCGCAACTGCGGCATGAGTATCCCGGACTGCACATTGAGTCCCTGTACGAACAAAAAACTTTTATTGAACTTGCGGTTAATAATGTCCTGACCGCTCTGCGCGACGGAGCCATTCTCGTCTTTATTGTTGTGGCCCTGTTCCTCATGAATTTGAGAACGACACTAATAACAATAATTACCATCCCTCTTTCGCTCGCGGTGACCTGCCTGATTTTTGCCATGTTTGGCCTGTCGGTCAATGCCATGACGCTCGGCGGACTTGCCATTGCCATAGGGGAACTTGTGGACGATGCCATTGTAGACGTGGAAAATATTCATCGCAGGCTGGACGAAAATCGGCTCAAGGAGAGACCGGAGCCCACCTTGCGGGTCGTCTTTAATGCCAGTAGTGAGATACGTCGTTCCATTGTCAACGGTACACTGATAACCATACTGGTCTTTCTGCCCATTTTCTTTTTATCGGGAGTTGAAGGAAAGCTTTTTGCCCCGCTTGGAACCGCGTACATTGTGTCCCTGTTCGCGTCGTTACTCGTTTCGCTTACCCTGACTCCTGTTTTGTCCTATCTGCTCCTGGGCGGGGGCCGCATGGCAAGCTCCGCGGCCACTCGTGCGAAGCGGGAACCGCGGGCCGGACTCGTTTTACGCTTGACCCGGGCGCTGGCCACAATCGCCATTCGATTCAGTCTCCGCTTTCGCGCCGTCGTGCTGCTCGGTTCAATTGCCCTGGTTGCAATTTTCGCAATTCTGTTTTCGCGAATGGACCGTGATTTCATGCCCGCTTTTAATGAAGGGGCGTTGCAAATTAATCTGGACCTTATGCCTGGCAATTCTCTGGCGACTTCCGGCGAGGTGGCGGAACGTTTGGCCCGGTTACTGGTTCGTGTGGACGGAATAGAGTCTGTTGTGCGTAAGACAGGCAGGAGCGAACTGGATGAACATGCGGTTCCGGTCAATACCTCGGAACTGATATGCTCTCTTAAAAGCGATGGGCATCGTGACCAGGAAGAAATTATGAATGAAGTGCGAGAACTCATTGCCCCTGATCATCTGCCGGGTACGGTTGCTTTTTACGACCAGCCACTTCAGCATTTAATCAATCATCTTCGCAGCGGCAGTCGGTCGCAAATTGCCGTTAAAGTGCGAGGCGATGACCTATCCCTGCTTCGCCAACGTGCTGACAGGATTATGGCTCTTCTTGCGGACGTTGAGGACGTTGGCCGACTTCGGGTCGACCCGATTCAGGTTGAATTACCCCAGGTGCAAATCCGGATTAAACGTCCGGAGCTGGTGCGTTACGGACTCCTCCCGGACGACATTAATTCCACCATAGAGACGGCCATGAACGGGACGGTGGCCACGACCGTTCTGCAGGGGCAAAAGAACTTTGAGGTTCTGCTCCGACTTAAAGAGAGCTATCGGGAAGATATCGACATGCTGCGACGGTTACCGATTCGCCTGCCGGAACGTGAACTTTCGAGTCAGGCAGGTTGGGAAGCGGAAAAAGAAGCCGGTCTTGACGTCTCTTCCCCGGCTGCGCAGCCGACCCGATTACGCGGCAATATACCGCTGTCTGAGGTTGCTGATATTGAGATGAACGCGTACGGTCCGGGACAGATTGATCGGGAGAACGGTCGGCGTCAGGTGGTCATTCAATCGAATCCGCGCACTCGCGGTGCCGTTGAAGTCAAAAAGGAGATGGAACACCGACTAGCGCCACACTGGAATGAACTGACGGGAAATCAGATTGATATAAGATTTTCCGGCCTGTTCGAAAGTGAGCAGGCGGCCTCGCAACGGCTCGCTCTTTTGAGTCTGCTGACCCTGGTGGCCGTTTTCTTAATTCTGTATCGCTCGTTCCGATCGGTGAATTTGGCGCTGCAAATTATGGCCATTTTGCCTTTAGCTTTGGTCGGAGCTGTTGCCGCTCTTATGATAACGGGGCAGGACCGTACCATACCGGCCATGCTCGGGATGATTTCACTGTGTGGGATCGCCTCACGAAATGGGATTCTCCTGATGAATCATTATATTCACCTGGTCCGGTTTGAAGGGGAACATCTCGACCGCCAGATGATAATACGCGCCGGCCGTGAGCGAGTGGCCCCTGTCCTCATGACCGCACTGACGTCTGCCGTAGGACTTTTGCCCCTGGCTCTGGCTCCCAATATGCCAGGGCGGGAGATTTTATATCCTGTGGCTACGACGGTTATCGGTGGCCTGTTAACCTCCACGTTACTCGAATTCTTCGTGCGACCTGCCTTGTTCTTTGCCTTTGGGCTGGGACCGGCACAGCGCTTGATCGAAGAGCGAAACGAGGAAATCCTGTAATAGGACAAAGGAATTTTTTATTCGGCAAGGAGGCCGGTATGACATACAAATTTTATTTACAAAAAGCGGTCCGAGTTCTCTTTCTGCTTTGGGTGACCTTGGCTCTGCTTCTTACGGCGCTGCGGTCGTCACGAGGCGAGGAAAGCGAAGTGGCATACGTGGATGGCGCCGCGTCGACGTCGACTTCCATTTCCGACCTGGTCGCAACGGCCGTCGCACGCAATCCCGGTATAGCAGCCATGGACCAGCGTATTGAGGCGACGCGCGGGGCCATGATACAGGCCGGCTTGCCGCTTAACCCGAATATGGAACTGTACATGGAAGAGATCGGCGCAGGCGGTACCGCAGGAGAGCAGGGAATTCTTGTTGAGCAGGAATTTCGAACAGCGAACAAGCGAGGACTGGCCGTTTGTGTCGAGCAGTGGGCCTTGGAGGTACTTACATGGCAGCGTCGGGCTGTCAGTGGTTCCGTAAAGAATGAAGTTGCGATTCGAACGATTAATTTGCTCGCCGCGCGACGGCTCATTGCGGTACGAGCCCATTTACTTGAACTTGCGGAAACCACGGAACGGCAGAGCGATTCTTTCCTGAAAGCCGGTGAAATCTCCGAAATGAACTTTCTTCAACTCAAAGTTCAGGCCCGGGAAGCGAAGCTGGCCCTGACACAGGCGAAAAACGACTGTGCCGCCGCGGAGAAGGAATTAGCCGCACTGCTCCTTTGTGACCCCACGCAGTTGCCGGCTCAGATTGAGGAATCGCTTGAGGCGTTATGCGGGGCCGAACCGCTCGACGAAGACCGTCTGCTCGACTCACTCCTGGAGAACAACCCGGTCCTGAATCAGACACGGACCGTAGTGCGTCAGCGTCAGGCGGAACTCTCGCTTGCCCAGGCGGAAGCGCGAAGTAATGTGACCTTGGGCGGCGGTATTGCTTACGATTCCGAGGAGGAAACCACCGTTGCCGCTGCCGGTTTTGCCATGCCACTTCGCGTTTACGATCGGAATCAGGGTAATATAAAATCGGCGCAAGGTCGGTACGCGGCGGCACTGCGGGACGTTGAAAGTGCGGAACTCACTATAAAACAGCAGCTTGCCCGTGTCTTCCAGAACTGGGTCAATGCCCGGGAAGAGGTTTTGGTCTATCGGAACGATATCCTGCCGGCTCTGGAGCGTTCCTGGCAGATGACCTTCCAAGCGTTCCAAAGTTCCGAGGCCGGCTACCTGGAAATGTACAATAGCCAGGTAACCTATTTCCAGTCCGCGGCACAATATATAGCCTCGCTCCGTCGGCTCGCCTCGGTACGCATTCTGCTCGACGGCAATTTACTCGAAGGCGACATGCTCGACGACGCCGATTTGGACGGAATGGACTGATCGGGCGGTGTATGCGGAACCGTAAAGGCAGAACCGGGGTAAGGATCCGGTTCTGCCCTGCCCCTTACGCCGGTCAAATTGGGTGCGGTCGCCACCGTGCCCAAGCGGTGTCTTTCTCAAAAAATTTTCTCCCCCCGTTGACGACGAGGCCGTTCGTGGTATACTTTTCTTTAATGCGTGAGGGGGGATTAAGGTCTTCCTTATCGCCTGCGTCCGCTCCTTGGGGGATTAGCTCAGTTGGGAGAGCGTCTGGCTGGCAGCCAGAAGGTCATCGGTTCGAGCCCGTTATCCTCCACTTATAGAAACTCCGAGAAGCTTTTTTCCCGGAGTTTTTTTATGCTCTATCCCCGTTTTTGCCCGATGATTTTCGGCCCAGGTGCCGTTCTGTGCGCTGACCGAATTTTGCCTGCCCCGAGTTGTGTGTTCTTCCTTAAAGATTTAGATTTAGGACCGGACTTAAAACGATGAAATTATTCAATCAAAGGACCTTGGTACTCTGTTTTTCTTTTGCCGTAACCGCTTTTCTTGCCGGGGGTTTGCTCGTCGGCTGGCAGTTGCATAGCGACTATCAGAAGAAGCTCAATGACAATAAATTTCTGGAGTCGCGGCTGGCGAGTATGCAGGAGGAAGAGTCGGACAGCGGCCCTGGCAAGCGGCGCAGTGTCCGCGTTGCTCCTGCGGAGCGTAAGAAATTGGGGTCAACGCGGTATTTTTCAGGGCGACTTGTGGAAATTCAGCGCTCGATTCTGGCCGCCGAGATTAACGGGCCAATCGTCGCCATGCCCGTTGAAGTGGGCCAGGCGGTGCAGAAGGACACAACGGTTATTGCGGAAGTGGATACAATCTGGTCGCATCTGGCCGCGGAACAGGCACGTCAGCGAATCGCGGTAAGTCGGGTCCAGCTTGGCTTTGACCAGCGGGAGCTGGACCGCCTTCAGAATCTGAGTAAACAGGGAGCCGGCTACGTTTCGGAGAGCGATTTGGATGCCCAACGTCTGAAGCTGGATGAATTGCGGGCCAATATTGTCTTGCAGGAAGTCGTACTAACCGAGGCGGAAAAGCGTCTGGAGCGGTCACGCGTCGTGGCCCCATTCGACGGCGTTATTGTGAACAAGAAGTCGGAGGTTGGCTCCTATGTCTCGCCGGGCTCGCCCCTTGTGGAAATCGTTTCGACCGGGGCAATAGACGCGGAACTCATGGTCGGAGAAGCCTTTATCGACCGACTCAACGTAGGTGATGTTGTTCCCATTTTCATTGAATCGCTCGATCTTGAGGTCGAAGGCCATATCTTTGCCATTGTGCCCCTGGGGTCAACGGCCGCACGTTCGTTCCCGGTGCGTATTCGTTTGGACGACCAGTCCGGCAGGCTTAAGGTCGGAATGAGTGTCCGGGGCCGACTTCAGATAACCGACGCCAAGGATTCCATTGTCGTCCCGAAAGACGCCGTACTTGATCGCCCGGACGGCGCTCTGGTCTGGATCGTTACTGATAAGAAGGACGAACAGGGGCAGCCGTTAACCCCGCCTGTCCCGGTTGTCCAGCCGATTCAAGTCAATATAACGGCGAAAACGGACAACGAATACGCGATTCTGCCGATCGCGTCCGAGGGTCGCGAACTGCTCCAACCGGGCGTGCCCTGCGTCATAGAAGGCGCTGACCGCCTCGTGGCCGCCGAAATGGTCCAAATCGTTGAAATCGACCCCGAACTGCTCAAGGACCTACCGAAAGCATCCGGACACACCATTATCGAGCCTGTCGAATAACCGGAGCAGTGAGGGAAAAATGAACCTGATACAATATGCGATAGAAAATCCGGTCAAAGTTACCGTGACCGTGCTGCTGACCGTGCTCTTCGGTTTTATGGCACTGTTTGGTATCCCGACCCAGCTGACGCCAGACGTCGACCGGCCGTTAATCACCGTGCGAACGACCTGGCCGGGCCGGAGTCCGGAAGAGATTGAGCAGACGATTATTTTCGAGCAGGAGAAGCGACTTAAGACGTTACAGGGCCTGTACACGATGCAGTCGTCCGCGTCGCTGGGTATGTCCATGATTCGGCTGGAGTTCGATGTCGGATACGATATAACCCGGGCGGTGCTGGAGACGACGAATCGACTTGATGAAGTTCCTTCCTATCCCGACGATGTTGACCGGCCGATCGTTCGGGCCGCCAGCGCGGAAACAGACGAAGCGATTGCCTATGCCTTGGTCCAGGCGCAGAAGCCAGGCCCCGGATTTGAAGTGGCCGAGTTCTACGACTATGCCGACCGGTTCATCAAGCCAGCTCTGGAGCGGGTCGATGGCATAGCGCAGGTGGAAATCTACGGCGGCCGTGAGCATCAGGTTCAGGTTCGGTTCGAGCCGGAAGTCCTGGCACAAGCTGGTATTAAGGTAACGGAACTGGCCGCGGCCTTACGCGCCGATAACGTAAACGAGTCGGCAGGCGACCTCGCCAATGGTCGGCAGGACATACGTTTTCGCGTGACGGGGCGTTTCAACGATTTGGAACAGATCCGCAAGACGATTGTCAAGTTTGACGATGGGACGCCCATCTACGTTGAGGATATTGCGGAAGTTTCACTCCTCTTACAGAAACAGACCTTTTTCGATACCAGTCGCGGCGAGTCGTCCATGACACTCTCGTTTCAACGTGAGGCAGGCGCAAACGTTCTGGCCGTTATGAAAGGTGTCAAGAAGCGTCTGGCTGCCATGCAGGAGCCGGGCGGACTCTTTCGGAACTACAAGAACGACATCTATCAGATACGCGCCCGACTGGCTTACGACGACTCCGCCTATATAGAACAGGCGGTCGACATTGTTAAGGAAAACATGGTCTCGGGCAGTCTTTTGGCCATTGCCGTCCTGCTCCTGTTTCTGCGGAGTTTTCGTCCGACCCTGATTATTGCCATTTCCATCCCGATTTCCGTTCTGGCCACGTTTATTATTATGGTCCTGACCGGTCGAACGCTGAACGTTATTTCCCTGGCCGGGTTAACGTTTGCCGTGGGCATGGTGGTCGATAACTCCATTGCTGTTTTGGAGAACATCGATCGCCATCTTCATATGGGGAAGACGCCGGAAAAGGCGGCTTACGACGGCACGCGCGAAGTCTGGGGCGCAATTTTGGCCTCAACTCTCACGACCGTGGCCGTTTTTGGACCCGTGCTGACCGTAAAAGAGGAGTCGGGCCAATTATTTTACGATATTGCCCTGGCGGTTTGCGCGGCGATTCTCATGTCACTTTTAGTGGCTGTTACGGTTGTCCCAGCGGCCGCGGCAAAACTCATGCACAAGATTCCGCCCAAACGGCACTGGTTCGTTGCCGCGTCGAAATCGCTCTTCGGTCTGGCGCCCCTGGCCAACGGTATACGCAATATTTACGCCGATTTTATTTGGGTCTTGTCCGTCCGTTCCTTTGCCGGAATCTGGACCCGACTGGTCCTCTTTCTCGTCGTGGTCATTGCCTCGGTCGTCCTGAGTGTAAAAATGATGCCTCCTGCCAGTTATTTACCGCTGGGCAACAAGAACGGCGTCTTCGGTACCATGGCCATGCCGCCCGGCTATTCCCTGTCGCAAAACGTACTGACCGGTCGGCGTATTAATGAAATGCTCAAGCCGTATTACGAAGCGAAGACCATGGAAGAGGTCAAACAGATTACCGATCGCGACCCGCTCATCGACATGCGTACCGGTAAAGTGGTTCAAAACGTACCGCCGATAAAAGATTTCTTTCTCGTGCTGTCGGCCACGCGGACCTTTATGATCTGTACCAGTACGGACCCGACGAACGTGCGGCCGCTGGCGCCTCTGGTCAGTAAAGTGCTGAACTCCATTCCGGAGTCGCGTGGCATGGGCAGTCAGCAGAGTATCTTCGGGCGCATGTCCGGGGGTAATAACGTGACCTTTGAAGTCGTTTGCGACGACATAGCGCGACTACGACAGGGTGCGGCCTATTTGCAGAACAAACTCATGGCGAAATTTTCCGCCGCGGGCGTGCGTACCTCGCCTACAGAAGTTGTTCTTACCGGCCCGGAACGTCAGATTAAAATTGACCAGATTCGCGCCAAGGAATTAGGAATAACGACGCAGGAAATTGCCACGGCCGCGCGTGCCATGCTCGACGGCGTCGACTGTGGCGACTTTGACTTCGAAGGCGAGACCATTGACCTGATCGTTATCCGCAATCCGGCAATCGACCTTTCCCCGGACCGCGTGCCGGAACTCCCCATTCCGGTACACGATAACGACGGCTCGACGAAGATTATTCCTTTGTCGGAGGTCGTGCAGTTCCGGCCAACGGAGGCCTCACAGCAAATTCGTCGCTATGAGCAGGAGCGGGCTATACGCATAACCGTTTCCATGCCGGAAGACCAAGCTTTGGAACAAGTTGAGGCGGAAATAGCCCGAGTCGTCGAAGTCTGCCGGGAAGAAGGAGGGCTTTCCCCGGACACGAAAATCGTCATGTCCGGTAGTGCCGACAAGCTGGCGCAAACGCGAGCGGCCATGCTCGGCCAGTGGTCCGGCTGGAACGTGAAATCCATTGAGAGTCTGCTGACAAGTCGATTCTTTCTCGCTCTGGTGGTCGTCTATTTGCTCATGGCCGGCCTCTTTGAGAATTTTCTTTATCCGGTCGTAATTATGTTCAGTGTCCCGCTGGCCATGGTCGGCGGCTTTGCCGGTCTGGCCTACGTTCATTATCTGGACCCCATGCAGCAGTTGGATACCCTAACCATGCTCGGCTTTATTCTGCTGATAGGAATCGTGGTCAATAACGCAATTCTGCTCGTGCATCAGGCGCTGAACTTCATGCGCGGGTTCGGTGAATCGAAAGAGGATATCGTTGAGAAGCTTGACCCGCGAGAAGCGATTCGGGAATCCGTCCGTACTCGTTTGCGACCCATTTTTATGACTACGGCCACCAGTGTCTTTGGTATGCTGCCACTGGTCCTGGTGCCCGGGGCCGGTAGTGAACTCTATCGCGGAATCGGCGGCGTTGTCGTGGGCGGACTCCTCTGCTCAACCCTCTTTACTCTGCTGGTCGTTCCGCTCGTTTTCAGCCTCATTATCGACGCAAAATATTACGTCGGGCGACTATTATTGGGCCGTGAGCTTAACGACAATGATCAAACCGGGACTCCCGACCGCGAGCAGGCCGCCTAACCGCGAGCGCAAGTACATCCCTTACAAAAACATCCTTGCAGAAGGCTCTTTTGCAAGGATGTTCGCTTTTTGGCAGTTTTATTAGCGCGGTCAGGAATCCGACCTGGCGGAAAGCAGAAGGCTAATACGACGCTGAAGTTCTTCGCAGCTGATGTTGCGAATCAGGAACTGCTTGTGCGAGGAGGTTTCCCCGGTGAGCAGTGAAATTTCCGATTTACGAACGCCCAATGTCTTGGCCAGAACGTCGGTCAGAACTTTGTTCGCCTTGCCTTTTTCGGCAATCTGCGTTACGGCGACTTTGAGCGCACGGTCCTGAACACCTTTAATTTCGTTCCGGCGGGAACCCGGCTGCGCCTTAACCGCGAGTACAACGCCGTCCACTCGGGCAACCAGCTCAACCAAGGAATCCGCGTCGGTCACGAAAGAGCTCCTGCCCCACGGGCATGGAAGTCGGACGCGGGGTGTGACTCCGTTTCGAAAGCCGGGTCGCCCGACTGCGGAGCGACACAAAATCCGTCGTAACTATTGCTTACGACCGAAGGCGAAAAAGGAGAAACCGGCAACATGGTCGAATAGAGGTTATAGGAGTCGGCCAAGGCCTCCGTTTCGAAGAGACGTCGTCCGGAGTCAAGCGTCGGGGACAGGGAGTCACTTCGCGACAAGATTCCCTCGAAATCACTAACCGTAGCGTCCGGGGCGAGAAGTCTCGCATTCTGCGCCAGAATCGACTGTAGCCACACCCGGTATCGATAGTCCAGCAGGACAAAAACTCCGGACAGCGCCCCCGCAACCAGAACGGCAAAGAGGACCGTATTTTTTTCGGCGTCCATGCCCGGTGCCGGTACCTTTTCAAGAGGGGCTGGCGCGACTTGCGCTGGTTCCGTGGTCGCCGCGGGCACGGTCGCTGGCGCTGGTGCGGCCGGCGTTACCGGGTCGCTTGCCACGACCGTCGGCTTCGACGGTCGAAGAAAACCTTGCGGGTAGTAATTATCCGCCTTCTGCTTGCTCGGCATGGGCGGACGCACCCGATTATTAATCGTGTAGGGCATGCCCAAATCACGCGACTGCCCCGCGTCCGCTTGCCCCGCTAATCGATCGTCTGTTCGCACGCTACTCCCGCTGACGCCGATCGCTTGCGAATTGGCGTAAAAATCCCGCTCTCCGGACGAATGACGCGTACCGGTTGTCGGGGCAGCGCTGGGTCGAGTATCCGGCGCGGCAAGGTTTACCTGCGAAAGCTGGGCATACAGCGTACTTCCCGAATTGGCAATCGCCAGGCACAGACCGGCCAGTAGGGCACCCCCCCAATAAAAGTGCGGACGAACAGGCAAACCAAACATCCCAAAATACTCCATTAATATATAGTGATCAATTGTGAGCGGACCGGGACAGGTCTAACGTGGGGTTAGAATCGTCACAATCGGCGCAACTCACCTATCTTGCTCTATTATACAAAAAACGGAGATCTTTACAAGGGCAAGTTATTTTTCGTAAATTTGCCGAAAGACGGCGTCGAATTGTGACGGCTTCTTCGGCTTGGCCGGCTCCTGTCCCGAACGCAAGTAGTTCCGGATATCCTCACGCAAGGCATCGGAAGGAATCTCGCGTGCGGCGGGGACTTCCTCCTGGGACAGGCCTGCCAGTTCATAAGCGGTCGAATGAGAATCCTTTAAATGCAGGTGAATATCGCGCAACTGACGGATGAGGGACGCCTCGAGCGAGACTTCGCCTTCGAGCTGCTGAAGCTCTTTCAAATAACGTTCTTCCATGGAAATCGGCGGAGTACTTGCCGGCTGATGTTGCGGCCGGGGACTGGTATTGGCGACGTGACCGGCGTCGAATCGGCACATCGGCTCACGATTCTCCGGCTCCGGCTCGCGCTCGGTATCGTCTTCTGTATCAAAGAGTTCTGTATCGTCTGCCTCGTCTTGGGGGCTGGTACTCTCCTCCTCTTCCAAGCCGCCGAACGAGAGAATATCCGTCGTGGCGTCTTCCCGGACCTCATCGCCTCCATGCTGCTGGTTCGTTGCCGACCCGGTAATGAGGTCGGTCTCCGGCTGCTCCTCAGCTTCCGTTTCGGGACCCGTCATGGCCATAGGACAGATTTCGTCGGCCGAGAGCTCGACCGCCGTTACCTGGTCTTCCGACTCGTCGTCCAGCGAGCCGAATTCGATGACCGCGCCGGCGGCTACAGCCGTCTGTCGGCTGGCGTCGGCCTCCTTCGTGCGGGAAGACGCTGTCACGGGTCCGGCGTCCAACTGCTGCAACTGGTGCCACCAGAACTGGACGTCTTGTTCGTCAATGAGGCGTGCCCCTTCGGTGACCGGGGCCGTGCCGCTCCCAGATTTCTCCTCCCGGGCAATGCCCCAGAGCATAAGATCGCAAAGCTGATTTATGACCCGCGGCACACCGTCTGCGTACTGATGGATGAGTCGCCTGGCTTCGACGGTCGGCATAAAGCGGGACGTCTGCGGGCTTTTCGAGAGTTGTGCCTCTATGTATTGTGCGGTTTCCGCAGAATTAAACGGTTCCAGATAATTTCGGGACACAATGCGTTGGTTAAACGGGGCAAAGGCATGCCGGGTAAGCCGCTCCTCAAGCCGGGGCGTTGCAGCCATGACAATACTGACCAGGGGGGCGTGATCCGTACCCAGGTCGAGTAATGCGCGAATGTCCTCAAAAGCGGCCAATGGCAGAGTTTGAGCCTCGTCAATGAGTAAGATCAGCTTCTGTTCGCCGTTCTTTTGCAGATAATCGGCCAGAAAGAGTCGCAATTCATTCTCATCGCAGCCGCACCACGTCTGATGAAGGCCCGCGAGTATGTGCTGAAGCAGACTTTTCGACGTCCGGATAGGCGTTAGCGTCCGCACCACGGCGTATTCCTCCTCAAAGTCGCGTGCCAGCCGGCGAAGGAGTAGCGATTTCCCCAACCCCGCAGAGCCAAAGATCAGGGCCAGGCCTTCACTGCGCTCGACGCAGCGCGCAATTTGGGCACGTGACGTCTCCATCGAGTCCGACGGAAACCACGCCTCTACGTCCGGATACGCCGAAAATGGTCGATATACAGGATTATTCGCTTCAGTATTATTCATAGTGCACGCAATTCTTTCTGGGTGGAGTTCTTCTCTTCCTTTCGTCATATCGGCATTTTTCTTTTTTTTCTTCGTTAAAAATCAGGGTCAATCCTAAAACGGTTGCACGCCCTACTCGCTCCGCTCCCGGCATACGAATTAACGAGCCGCTCCGCAACCGGGTTAAAAATCACCCCTTTTTGCCAAATTTGTCGCAAAATGGAAGTCTATTTTGCGCAAAATGGAATTGTTTTTTCTGTTTTCTTGTGTATAATAGCGAATAGTAGAATAATAGCGGGACGATTAGATACTGCATCAATAATCATCCACGTTTTTCCGGTTGTGCCAAACTTTCTTTACACTAAGGAGAAGAAACATGAAGAAGAGCATCAGAATCGAAGTCGTGCGAATGTTAATTTGCGGGGGGGGGGGGATTTAGGTCCTCAAAGAAAATCCCTTCTCAGAAAAATTCTCGCCTTTACCCTCG
>JAUNSJ010000079.1 GCA_030539295.1 Planctomycetia bacterium
TGTTGCTGGTTCCCGACCTGCGAGCAGTCGGGAACGCCAGGCCGCCGGGGAATGGCGGTGAGGGGGGAGTGGCGAATCGGTTGCACATGGCGTGCTGGGCTTCCGTTTTCGTTGTTGCCGGTTCTTGGTTGTGATAGCAGTGGGGCAAATCCAGGGCGGGTGTTTTGTGAGCGTAGAATAGCAAGTCACGGCCGTTTGGCAGTTCTTTTTTCGTTGTTGCTGGGTCGGGCCCTGGCGAGCAGGCCCTCCCTATCCTAAAAGCCCCCCTTGAACCCGCGTGGCACGAAACTATAATGAAAAGAGTGGTGCGGCGCTGATATATAATGGCGCTAATATATAATGACTCAATTGACGGCAGAACGTGTGCCAGAAAGGAAACTTCCTATGCTGAACCGATTTTTTACATTGCTCTTGACTTTCCTGCTCACACTGACCGTACCGTATGGCCTGGCCGAGGAAGATGCGTCGGACAAGACGCCTGGACTGACCCTGTGGCAGCTTACGAATCAGTCGCATTCGCAAATGATGAGCTATCTCTTCAAGACGAACACAGGACAACTCGTCGTGCTCGACGGCGGTACCGCTAAGGACGCAGATTATCTGCTGAGTATGATTAAATCGATCCGGCCCGACGGTCAGGTCGCCGCTTGGCTCATCTCGCACGCACACGGTGACCATTACGGGGCCTTGGCCGCGCTTCTGGAACGGCATGCGGACGAGTTTACCATAGGAACACTCTATTATTCCTTTCCGGACAACGCGACTCTGGACAGAATCGAACCGAGTAGTATGAAGTCCCGTGCCCGACATCTGTCAAGTATAACAAATGAGCCGCACAAGAATATCGGTAAAGTTGTGCATCCGGAGCAAGGGGAAGCCTTTACGGTCGATACCGTTACCTTTACGGCGATGAATTCCCTCTGTCCCGACTTCGACGGCTATACGCACGGTGTGAACGACTCCTCAATCGTCTGGCGCGTCGAGACCAAGGCGACCTCACTACTCTTCCTGGGCGATTTGGGCGAACGCGGCTGTAACTGGCTCTTCGAGAAGAACTCGCCGGAACGGCTCCGAACCGACTATACCCAATTATCACATCATGGCCAGTGGTCACTTACTTTTGAGCAGTATGAAGTCCTGCAGCCGAAACGCTGCCTCTGGCCGGCTACCGACTGGCTCTGGAATAACGACGCCGGGAAAGGACCTGGTACCGGCCCCTACGAACTGGCCAAAACCAACCAATGGATGTCAAAACTGGGCGCTTCGGAGCACTATAACGCCAAAGACGGGACCATAACTCTCGAACTCCCGTAAGACCAGAGAACGTGCCTGATCTCGCAAGCGGGACTTCCACGCTCCTTTGCGAACACTGCATGCACGATAATTCCTTAATATGGAACAGATTACAGATACCGCACCCGGCTGCAAATGCCTTCCCTTGGGACGGGGATCGTTGCGAGTGCAGGCGGAATGCCGTTATATTGCAGGGCCGGAGTGACCGCGGTGCGGAGTAAATCGCGAATGGCAAGATGCGGTTGTGAGGCAAGTTCCAATCGATATTACGTACCCCACCTGGGAGCGGCCGGGAATGTGAGCGGCAAGTGCGGGACAGGTTAAAGCATAATCGTTTCGCCGCCGTTGGCTGTGCCCATAGCGCCCCAGATTCCGAACTCGGAGGGGCCTTGACGCCGTACTTGAGGCGCCTGACTCAGGCCAGGGGTGACCGCATTAATCGTATTGGAGATAAAAGAGACGGAACCGTCGTACCGTGCAACGTTTGCGCCGCCTGTATGATAGCTCGTTATGGAGGACAGGACCCGAATGAGTTCGCCGTTTAGCTTGCCGTTCGTTCCCATACTGCCGCCGATACAGTAGGGGGAGTTCGGCGGCAGTATGGTCGAGAAAGTCGCGTAACTCGTTATGGAATCATAGGCGCGTACGCCACTGATGAGCACCTTTGTATCGCAGGTCCAGTATTTCCCGTCGCCCGAGAGCAATGAGGAATCCAGGCAAGCGGAGACCAGGTCCGTCGAGTACGGACTTTCCAAGGCTCCGATGATTTTGCCATAAGAGGCGGCCGTTTTAATATACGTTGATTCGAAGACGCCTCGCGTCAGCTCGCCCCACAGGATCGTATTGCTCGTACCGTCGAGAACGGACGCCAGCGATTTGTAGTTCTTCCCGTAAGAAACCATGGCCGACCGCGTATTGTCGTTATAAAGAAAGAAATCTGAAGAATTACTATCGCCACGATAGGGATAGTAGCCCGCATCGGGGAAATCGCCTGTACAGTAGCAATAATTTCGATAGGAGACGAACGGCAGGCTGGAGTTGGTCTCCGACGCAATTGCGTCTTTGACCATTCTCGGGGCAGGGTCACTCGGACAGGCCAAGGTGGCGACCTGCTCGGTCAGTGCGTGGAATAAGTCCATTTTCGTGGGGGTGCCCGAACTGTCGACGTAAGTTTTACTAAAGCCGGCAACGGAATATTCACTGCCGGTGGGAAATGTCAAAAGAGCTTCCGCGATCGCCGTCTGCTCAAAAAACGGCATAAGCGCTACCACAGAGTGTATTCGCGGATAGTCATATCGGCACTCACTACCGTTATTGGACGGCGTCAGCCCGGTAAACGGCAAGGCACTATGAACGTCGTGATAATTCTGCATGGCCAGCGCCAACTGCTTCAGGTTGTTCGAGCATTGCATACGCCGGGCAGCCTCGCGCGCAGCCTGAACCGCAGGCAGCAGGAGAGCGATAAGAATACCGATAATGGCAATGACAACGAGCAATTCCACAAGAGTAAACGCTCTTTTCTTGTTAAATTTGTTGTAACCCATATATCTCCCCCTTTTTCGCTCATTTCATTTCGCAACAGAAAGCTTCTACATCACTTAGTCTTTTATTATACACAGAATTTTAGGGAAATCAAGCACAATCCGGATTTTTTTACAGGATTATCGAATTTTCTACGTTTTTTTCGCGCGAAGACCCGTTTTTTCCTCCTCAGGACTCACGGAACAGGAATTTTGCGACAACATGCCCCAGTGACAAGGCGTGCCACGACCCAACCGGACTCAGTCCGTCCGACCAGCACACCGCGCTCCTCCGCGAACCCTGCGTGATACATAATTTCTGAATACAGAATGAGTTATAGATACCGACCCCAGTCTCAAATGCCCTCTCAAATTGATACATTATGTTTTAGCACGCAGGTCGGGCCTGCCTGCAGGGCCCGACCCAACAATAACGAAACCAAACAGTCCGAAATAACCAGCTGCCCCCCGCGTCAGCGTGACCGAGTTTTGAAGCGGACCTCCGCGCTCCCCTGCGAACCCTGCGTGATATATAAATCCTGAACGTAGAACGGATTACGAATACGGCAACCAGCCTCAAATGCCCTAACCAATTGAAAGATTATTTTTTAGCGCGCAGGGGAACGCAGGGGGACGCAGAGTGGCGGTGAGGGTGCTGGCACAGAGCGACGCGATGCTTACACGTAAACGGACTCGAAGAAAATTGCTTCGCTCTTTCTTCGA
>JAUNSJ010000018.1 GCA_030539295.1 Planctomycetia bacterium
ACTGAAGCACACCACGCAAGATTCCGCGCCCGAAACTGCGCGACGTCTCCGACAGCAGAAGAATCTCCTTCCTGCGCGGAAAAATGCCCGGCTCTCTACGTGGTGTTGCACTCATAATATTACCGCCACGATTCTTGTTTTATATTGGAATGACTCATTGCAAGCATATTTACATAATTTTGCAATGAGTGTACTTATATAGTCTCCATGTCAGTATTTCCCGTGTTAAATTTCACTCTTTATTCCGCTAACGAGCTTAAGTTCTGACATGGGAATTCGGACCGTCAGGATATAAGGTTTTTTGTCCTCCTCCCACCATCCGTAAGTTGTGGCGACTACGGTGCCATCTTTTTGTACGACGACTCCGGAATAGGCGCAGTCTGGTGAATTCGCGACAACATTGGTGGGCGGAAACATGAAATTCAAACCGAAATTGTCTTTTAGGCGAATAACGAAATCGCCTTCGGTCTGATTGACCAGGTCACTATAAGAGCCGACCCAGGCAACCCAGTCACCGGAAAAAGGCGTACCGTTTATCGGAAGTGACATCTGTCGAAAGAGGACAATTAAACGACCGTCGTTCAAATATCGTGCCACGTGACGGTCTCCGGTTAATGAGTTCGGTAGTGGCACCGGATCTGTCCAGGTTTCGCCTTCATCGTTCGAAAAAATTATTTGTGAATTGTATCTTCTTGTATTTTCCCGAAGAAGAACGGCGATCTGTTTACCGTCTGGAGAGCGTACCGCGCACGGTTCGCCCGCATTAATATCGCTGCGTTTCAGAATGAGTTTCGGCTCTTCCCACGTTACCCCTCCGTCACGCGTTACGATCGAATAGAGCAACCGCGTCGTGCTCCAGAACCATTCGTTACTGCCGTCGGTCTTACGTTCGCGGTCGTTGTAAAATGCAATGTAATGACCCTTGCCTGTATTGAGCGGAATCATTGACGACATGGCAACGAAGCCGCCATAAGGGCCAATAGGCGCGAATTCGCTCCAGGTCTCTCCTTCATCTTCCGAAACGGACATTTTTATCGGAAAGGACCCCGATTGAAAAACGAGAATGCGCTTCTTGCCATTAGCGTCGACGGTGCGAAACATGGTGGGGCATTCGTCGTTCTGCTCCCAGCTCTTCGGAGTTGACAGGCATTCGCCCCAGGTCAGACCGCCGTCTAAACTTTTTTTGTACTGAATCGCGCCCGACGCGTGACCTTGCGGATAGACCGCCAGAATCGTCTTGTCATCGTCCAGAAGTACCGTATTAACGTGACCCAGATAGACCCCGTCCCGCTGGTCTGTTACAATCTGCAAATCGGTTCTGTCGTTCCAGTCAATTTGCGGAATGGAAATCGTATTGTAAACCGTCTTCTCCGACGTCTGTCCCAATACGCACCCTGCCATACAAAAAAACAGTATACTGAAAATGAGGCGAAGTTTCATTATTTACCTCCCTGTGCTTTGTTAATCAGTATTTTCGTTTTGCTCTCGGGGGAAACGAGCTTGCTCTGTTTGAGGTCGTCTTCCGTAAAGCGAGCCATGAGAATTTCCTTTTCCTGAACGCGGCCACGGTCCCAAACGACGTAGATCGTTCCGTCTTTCGCCTGTGTTCCGTTCGGATAGGTGACGTTAGGCCGTTCATCGAGAACGAGCGGTTCAGTCCACGTCTTACCGTCGTCTTCCGAAAGCGAGGCCATAATCGTATTGCGACCGACGTCTTCGCCTACAGGCCCGTTTTTAACGATCATGATATTGCCCGACTGCAAGCGTTGAGCATAGAATCGACTCGATGTCTGTTTTATAACAGGCGACGGTTTAACATCGGTCCACGTCTTGCCGCCATCTTCGGAATAAGCTTCTCCGCAGCCGGCGAGCGTTCGCGCGAGAATCCAAAGTCGTCCGTCGGACAGTTCGACAATATTGTGCTCATCGAATCGTGATTTACTTCGTTCGAGTTTCGAATGGCCGAGCAGAGAAAACGTTTTTCCTTCATCGGTTGTTACGAAGACATTCGGTCCAATAACGAGTTCTTCCGCGACCGGATAGCGCGAATGATAGCGCCATACGGAGATCGGAAAGAGCCACTGACCGCGAGAATCGACCATCGGTTTATTGAGCATGAGACCATCGGCAATGCGTCGCGGTTCGCTCCACGTTGCAGCGGTTCCCGCGTCCGGATTTTCAGAAATCATGCACCAGGTCCCGGCGCGGCAGTCGCGTATCTTATCGCCATCAGGACCTTTAAGGTGGACATTATTCGCATCCCGGGCACTAATATTGCCCTGTGCCCAAAAGATCCAGAGACGACCGAGCGGGTCGCACCACAACGAGGGGTCATAAGCGCGAGTCGTATCCTGCGGGTCGATTGCGAAGAGCGGCGCACTCCAGGTTTCCCCGTGATCCTCACTCGTAATGAGCAGAACATAATTGTCATGGTCCTCGCCATTACCGCCGGTAAACCAGGTTGCCCAAACGCGGCCGTCTGCGGTCGTTTCGACACTCGGGATCCCCTGAAACCGCCGGTTGGCGTCTTTATAATCTTCCGGAATTTCATTTGCTTTCCAAATTTTTGCAACGGCCAGCGGATCGGCGTCGTCGCCAAATCCCTGCTCCCCGTTTACAGCAGAACAGGCAAGAAAAATCCCTGACAATAAACAGATCGTTACGCATGGTAATCTCATTCTTTTAGCATCCTCTTCTTTGCTCTTGTGGTTGGTTATTTACTGGAAAGTTCGAAATTAAATGTATTCGAACCTTTAACAACGGTCGCGGTAAATCCCGAGGTCTCGGGAGATTCATATCGTGTGGGAATAAAGTTAACGTTGCGAATGACAGGGGCTTTGTCCGGATTCTTGGCCGCTTGTGCAATCTCCTCTTCCGTCCATTCCCGTTCCGGACCGTTTTTCTGAATGGAAACTTTGTATTCTCCTGGTTGAGTTCCGGATCCGCCATCGCCCAACGTGGAAGTGAGTGTGTAAATGCCGCTACTATTGGTTTCGCCAGCGGCGGGAACGCCTTCGCCAACAGGAGTAAAGTTGACAATAGCTTTTTCCAGAGGTTTTCCGTCGAGCGTGACCGTACCCGTAATTCTTTGCAGATTATTGGGGTTACCGCAGCCTGTAATAAGAAGAACAGCGGCAAAAAAACAAAAAATGTATTTATCTCTACTGGTGATTTTCATAATAGGATATCCTTATTTTATGGGTTAACAGGAAAGAGACAAATGGGAAGACCGCGGTCTCCCCATTCGTTCCAGATTGTGTGACTACAGAGAATTTGTTTCGCCACCGTTTTTCGAACCAAGAGCGCCCCAAATACCATAATTGGACGGTCCGGAATCGACCGGTATGGAATCCAAACCACTTCCAACCGATTCACAATTAATGGTATCGGAAACAAAACGAACAGAGCCGTCAACCAAAGTTACATTGACGCCTCCGGAGTGGTAACTGCTTGCGCTCATTAATTCGTAAGGCTTTGTCGTATTGCCAACACTAATTGACCCCAAGGCAACGCAAGAGGGACTGTTCGGCGGGAGAATTGTCTGGAAGCCGGACGAAATACACCAGCCGGCAGCCCAGCATCGGCCCCCCATATAACATGTATATTCAGCAGTACCAGCTGCGAAATTGGGATTTCCTCCGCCATGTCCGGAGCCTGTAATGACATTTCCCGCTCCTTTTCGGGCGAGACAGTTACGTGGTTTCCCCCCGCTTTGATGTGTTGAACTGACCGCAATTCCCTGCCGTATCGGTTTCGTACCGTTACTGACGTTTCCGGCAACATTAATTCCACCCTCAGAGAAAAGAGCCGTATTGCTTGTTCCGTCCGTGACCGATGCCATCGTGTAGAAAGAAGGTGTATATTGGGCGACGACGAACATTCCCCTTGCCAAAGGCACTTCCTCAGGAGTAGCATTGCAATTAATGCGCCAGTTGTCTCCAAAACAAGCGCGATAACTGGTTTTGCCAAAAGCGTCATTGTTATTGAAGGCTTCCGGATCGGAAGGACAGAGTAGCGCTGTTACGGGTGTCCGATAGAGATTGGCCGTGGTAAAAGTATACCAGGCTCGCGGAAATTTCGCTTGGGCTATGCTGTCGTACAGCGAGGATTGTTCCAAATACGGCAGAAGCCGCACCGTCCAGCCCAGCCCGCGGGAATCGCTTTCCACGGTTCCGTTGTACTGATTCGAGCCGCCGGGCGGAAATGCGTTGTAAGTATCGTGGTAATTGTGTGTTGCCAGGCCGAGCTGCTTGAGTTTATTCGTGCACTCCATGCGTCTGGCCGCTTCTCGAGCCGCCTGGACCGCGGGCAGCAGAAGTGCGATTAAAATACCAATAATCGCAATAACCACCAGAAGTTCGACAAGAGTAAAGCCGCGTTTGCGGCCGGGCCCGACTTGACGCCGGAAAAGCAGAAAAGGAGTGAATGGGCCAAACTTTACCAGTCTACCCCCCCCCCCCGGTTTAACATTTCGCCAAATTTCGTGACGTTGTACAGCTGTCGCAAGTTTTGTGCTGACATAAGTGAGTCTCCTGTGAACAAAGTGTGTGTTGAAAATCTGCAATGGGAAACGATTTGCATGTTTTCAGGCCCAAAAAAATACAAAACCTTTTTCCTGACCTGCAACGTAACTCATTATAGCAAGATAAAAAGCAAATGTCAACGGAAAATATGGTTAATTTGTCCTACAGAATATACAGAATTGTTCACTTATTGTCTCATAGTGAGCTTGCTCGCGATTCGCCCTATCGTCACGTAACTTTTAAGCGACCCTTATAGACCGCCGGCTCTTGGTTGTGATGGTGTTAGGGCGAATCCATCGCAGGTTGGCGGTGCTGGGCTTCCGTTTTCGCTGTTGGCCGTTCCCGAACGTCGCTGCTGGTTCCCGACCTGCAAGCAGTGGGGAACGAGAGCAGTCGGGAACGCCGGCCCGTAAACAAGATGACCGGGTCCGGTTGCACGATTTGTTGAACGATGTACAATAGAGAGTCATAAAAAGGCGAGAGCGCGTCCGCTGGGTGAATTTCTGTATGTTAGGAGTAGGCAGGCGGGCTACTTGCCGGAGAATCCCGAACGGAAAGCAGAGAATTCAATGTCACAGGAAATCGACTATCGTACCTATTTTCACGACTATCCCAACGAAGAAGGGCGATTTGGACCTTATGGCGGAATGTATCTGCCGCCGGAACTAGTCCCCGCTTTCGAAGAGATTGCCCATGCGTATCAAACGATATGTCATTCCGCGCAGTTTATCAATGAATTACGACGTATCCGCCGCGAATTTCAAGGGCGGCCGACGCCTGTGTATCATTGCCAGCGTCTTTCGCGTCTGTTCGGAACGTGCCAAATCTACCTGAAGCGTGAGGATTTGAATCATACAGGCGCTCACAAGCTGAATCATTGCATGGGCGAAGGTCTGCTGGCTCATTATATGGGTAAGAAGCGACTTATCGCGGAGACGGGTGCCGGTCAGCATGGGGTTGCCTTAGCGACGGCGGCGGCCTATTTCGGCCTGCAGTGTGAAATTCACATGGGAGAAGTCGATATTGCGAAACAGGCCCCCAATGTGGCCCGAATGAAAATACTTGGGGCGAAAGTCATACCTGTCTCGCACGGTTTGAGGACCCTGAAGGAGGCGGTCGATTCCGCGTTCGACTCCTACCTTAGAAACTATAAGGATTCTATCTACTGTATTGGCTCGGCTTTAGGTCCGCACCCGTTCCCGGTTATGGTCCGCGATTTTCAGATGTGTGTTGGCCTTGAGGCACGTGAGCAGTTCCGCGAGATGACCGGACTTCTGCCGGATGCCGTGACCGCATGCGTTGGCGGCGGGAGTAATAGTGCCGGGTTTTTCTCCGCGTTTCTGGGCGATCCGCTCGATATTTATGGCGTTGAACCGCTCGGACGTGGCTCGGCGATTGGGGACCATGCCGCGTCTATGGCCTATGGAACTCGCGGCGTTATGCACGGCTTCGAGAGTATTATGCTCAAAGACGACAAGGGTGAACCGGCCCCTGTTTACTCCATTGCAAGCGGTCTGGACTATCCCTCGGTTGGGCCGGAACATGCCTTCTGGCACGACATTAAGCGGGTCAACTATGTGACCATTTCCGACCGGGACGCGGTGGACGCCTTCTTTAAACTCTCCCGCTATGAAGGTATTATTCCCGCTCTGGAAAGCTCGCACGCCATTGCCTGGGCCATGAAGTGGGCCCGAGAGCACAAGAGCGGTGCCATTTTGGCCAACTGCTCCGGGCGTGGCGATAAAGATGTCGATTATGTTATAGAGCATTACGGTTATGGCGATGAATTTATTGAGGAGGGCAACAATGCCGCTGAATGAAAAAGAATATTTCAATCCTCGCGAAGAGACCATGTCGGTCGATGAATTGCGCTCCGTGCAGAACGAGCGAGTCAAGAGTGTTGTACGGTACGCGGTCGACCGAAACGCTTATATGAAAAGCTATTACGCGAAAGAGGGGATTGACGTTAATGCTTTTCGCGGTCTCGACGACTTGCCATCGCTGCCGTTCGTCTCGAAGTCAACGTTTCGCGAAACCTATCCTATGGGTCTGATGTGCGTAGCCAAAGAAGAGATTCGCGAAATGCACATGTCCAGCGGTTCGACCGGTATGCCGATTGTTATGCCTTACACGCAAGGGGACCTGGACCAGTGGGCCGAGTGCATGGCACGCTGTTATCGTATGGCGGGTGGTCTGCCGGGCGACGTTGTGCAGATTACGCCTTCCTTTGGTCTTTTTAACGGCGGATTTGGCATGTATCATGGCGCCCGGGCGGCGGAAATGTTTATCGTGCCGGCCAGTAGCGGCAATACAGAGCGTCAGATTCGTCTGATCAACGATTTCCAGACAAAAATCCTCACCGCGGTCATCTCCTACTGCGTTCGAATCATCGAAATTGCTGACCGGTTGGGCGTCAAGCTGCCGTCGTTGAAAACGGGCGTCTTCGGCGCCGAAGCCGTGACCGATGCCATGAAGCAGCAGATTCACGACGCCTTGGGTATTGAGGTCTTTAATATCTACGGTATGACGGAAACCGGTGGCGTTGGTACGCTCGGAATGGACTGCGGCGACCACAGCGGAATTCATGTCTGGGAAGACCACTATTACGTGGAAGTTGTTGACCCGCAAACCCTTACGCCTGTTCCAGACGGCGAATTGGGCGAACTGGTGATTACCTCGCTGACCCGGGAAGCGATTCCGGTGATTCGACTGCGAACGGGCGACCTGACGCGCATAATCAGTCGTAAGCCGTGTGCCTGTGGGCGAACGCACGTAAAAATCGACTCGATTTCCGGACGCACGGATGATATGCTTATAATAAAAGGGGTAAATTTCTTCCCGACGCAGGTGGAACAGGCCCTGCTGGAAATTCCAGGCGTACATCCCCATTACCAGATTATTATCGAAGACCATCATGGGGTAAAAGATATCCGCATCCACGTGGAGGCGGAGGACGGGGTTACCGGCTTTATGGTAGAAAAGCACCTTAAAGAGCGATTGGGATTCTCTCCGAAAGGGGACATATTCAAACCAGGTTCCCTGCCGCGTAATGAAGGCAAGGCCGTTCGCGTTGTGCGTAAAGAAGTCGATTGACTTTGCATGGGCGGCAGTCGTGAGCGGCGTCAACTAAGATAAGACGACAGAATCGGTAAGGACGAAACATGGACGAACATCAGACATGGACGAAAGAGACTTGGGGACCCGTCCCGGACACATGGCAGCGGAAGCATTTGCTTGGCCTGGAAGGTCTGACGGCAGAGGAAATCGTGACTCTTCTGGATCAGGCGGACCGCTTCCGTCAGGAGATCCTTGGTCGTCAGGAAAGCGGACGGAAAATTCCCCTGCTGGCCGGCCGCGCCGTTGTCAATCTCTTTTTTGAGAACTCAACGCGAACTCGGACGAGTTTTTCACTTGCCGCGCGCCGACTGGGCATGGACGTTGTCGAATTCTCCGCCGCGACGAGCAGTCTGTCGAAAGGGGAAACTCTGCTCGATACGGCGCGTAATATTCAGGCAATGGGTGTGGACGCGTTTATAATACGGCACAGTTGCCCCGGTGCCCCTCATTTACTCTCCAAGGAGCTGACCGGGTGCAGCGTGGTCAATGCGGGCGATGGTACGCATGAACATCCGACGCAGGCCCTGCTCGATATGCTCACGATCCGGCAGAAACTCGGGTCACTCAAAGGACTTACCGTTGCTCTGGTCGGCGATATAGCCCACAGTCGCACGGCGCGGAGCAATATCTGGGGGCTTAAAGCACTCGGTGCTCACGTCATTGTCTGCGGTCCGTCGACGCTCGTCTCGCCGCACTGGAATGAGATCGGCGTGGAATATTCCTGGTCCCTCGACGATATTCTGCCCCGGGTCGATGTCTTTAATCTTTTGCGCATTCAGTTTGAGCGACAGGTGGTTCGCCCCTTCCCGTCCATCCGGGAATACGCACACCTGTACGCGATGGACAAAGCCCGACTGGCCCGGTGTAAAAAAGACGTACTCATTATCGCGCCCGGCCCCATCAATCGCGGCGTTGAAGTGACTCCGGAAGTTGCGGATGGCCCACAATCGGCCATTCTGGACCAGGTAACCAATGGAGTGGCTGTGCGTATGGCCGCGCTCTGGATGTGCATGAACCGCTAAAAAAGAGGCTTTGTAACGCGTAAAGAGTTCAGAAGCATGTCCCTGCTGGAAAAAGGAATATGGCAAACACGAAAAGTATCGTCTGTCTGGTAACCGATCGAATGAACCTGGCTCTTATGCGCCCTTATGGTTGCGCAGCCGGTGACCAAAGTGGCCTGGACCGCCTGGTCCTCGAATCGGTCCTCTTCGACCAGTATTATGCGTCCAGTAGCGATCTGTCTCTGCTTTATGAATCGTTCTGGCGAGGCCGTCAGCCGGGCGAACCTGCCGCAGACCCTGTGCCGCCCAGTTTACCGCGGCGTATGGCCGCGCTGGGCCTGAAGTCGGTACTGTTGACCGATGAGCCGCTTATTGCAAAAAGTGCAATGGGTCAGGAATTCGACGCCGTTGCTCTGCTTACGATTCCTTCCGAGGCCGAACCGGCGGAAACGCTGGAAGCGACCCACCTGTACAATTGTTTTGAAACCGCGGCGCAGATTCTGCACGAAGAAGAGGATCCAATTTTTCTTTGGTGCCATTTTAAAGGTTTTGGCGGACCTTGGGACTATCCGTTGACCTTGCGTAACGAGCAGAGGCAGGATGAGGACGATCCCCTGCCCTATCCGGGCGTGACGGCGCCATTCTACCCGGAATCGCAGACGCTGCCTGCGGGCCGCGGCGCGCGTCGACGTTACGAATTCGAGTCGCCTGAGTTTGCGGATAATGTTCTGGCCGTTTCCGAAGCCATGCAGGCTGGTATGACCGTATGGGACAGTTCTCTGGAAGGATTTTGCGATTTTTTAAAAGAAGAGGGACGCCTGGATACGACACTTCTGGTCGTTGCCGGTGCACGCGGCTTTCCGCTGGGCGAGCATGGTCGAACTGGTTGCCCGAACGAATCGCAGACGGACGAGAATATTCCGCCGGTCCTGTTCTATAACGAAGACTATCACATGCCGCTTATGTTTCGATTTCCCCATGCGCGGTTCGCCGCGGCGCGTACTGATGCCTTGACCTCCTCTGGTGACCTGTACGCGACTCTTCTCGATTATATTGTGCGGGACGATTTCGCGACACATGAAGGAGAATCACCCCTGCCCCGCTCTCCCGTCGCCACGACAAGTTCTTCTCTGCTCCCATTGGTTTCTGAAGAGGTGGAGCAGATACACGACCGACTTGAACTTCGGGCTGGCCCGGCCTCCGATACGCGGCGAGCTTTTGTCATGCCGGATTCCCTGCTCATTGTGCGTCCCGAATCGCCCCCCGAATTCTTTATCCTGCCCGACGACCGCTTTAACGTTAACGACGTCGCCGACCGCTGCCGCGACGAAGTCGAGAGCCTGCTCAAGTCTATTGAAAAATAATGGCAATTGAGTTGTGCCACAGGTGCCGCGGTCCGCATTGTAAATCGGCTATTACAGTTTTTTATTGTCCGCTGCCCGTCGATACTGAGAAGGGGTCGTACCGTATTGTTTACGGAAGTGTAAACTAAACTCGGACGCGTCGGAACATGCCACCATTTTCCTGATCCGATACACTGGCAGGTTTGTTTCCAAAAGAAGTTTTGCCGCGTGCTTCATGCGACTTGTCCGCAAATATTTTGTAAAGGTCGTATGTAGCTGTTCCCGAAAAAGACGACGAATATGCCCGGCGCTCAGTTCAACAACCTCTGTAATAAGAGTGTCAATGGTAATATTTTCGTCGATATGAAAATCAATATAGGCAAGGATTCGGTCGAGGTCATTTTCCATATAAATTTTACTTTCAGATTTCAAGAGAGCATTAATGCGTTTCCATACGGGCATAGTGTGTCGTTCGGCGGCTTCCTGGGCGATGTCCGGCTTGCCTTGACAGATTGCGTCAACGAGATAACGGTGTGCTTCGAGGAGCATTTCTATATCGGGCCAGAACTCAAAGACGGTCAGCTTGCGGAACCAGTCAATAGAGGAATAAACGGCCTCCCAGGCGGGAAGAACGCCGGGAATGTTCGACAGGAGAAGAATTTCACGATGAATGGACTCATCCGCGCGATGGAAAACGTTTGAGTCCGGATGTTTGATTGCTGCTGCCATGTGCGAATAGGCGTCGAGAAGTCGAGATTTATCGGCATCGTTGCGTACGCGATTGGCCGCGACGCGACTGGCAAAACCTTCAATGAGGCATCGCAATTCCATACTTCTGCGATAGGAATCGAGGTCTTCTTTACTCAATTCAAAAGTGTGCTTCTTTTTATTAAACACATTTTGTGAATTCAAACACAATTGTGCACGCAATGGTTTCGACATTCTTCTCATCATGAAATTACAGGCTAATTAATTGTCAGGGCGGATATGGGAATAACGGCCAGTTCCACATGATTTCGGTTATAACCGTTTCCTTTTGGATCCCCCACCGAATAAATAACAAACAGGTTTCCATCGTATTCAACGGAACTCGGATAGGCAAAACTTATAGCGTCGAAAGCATTATCCGGCGTTGGATCGGCGATATTTCTTATTTTCCATACTTTGCATAAGGTTGTTTCACCGGGGCGGCCCACAGCAATCGTCAGTGATGAACGATTGTGATTGCCCGCAGCCGTGTAGCCGACCAGATACCGCTGTCCTGTCGAGAGCGTTCCCGCGTCCGGCTTGCACCCGTTCATGGCTAAATCACTGTCGGTCGAGCAGGTCCACGTTTCCCCATAGTCACTCGATTGCGTCACAGCCGCTCTTAAATATTCACGGCCAGGCTGATGATCGTTACGCAGAAGAACCGTAATTTTATCGTCATTGTCGTCGAACCAGAGCGTACCTTCGGAAAAACACTTACCTGGCGCGTTCACTTTTTGTGTTTTCCAATGGAGTAAGTCGCTGCCGTTGGAAATGGCAACAGTACCGTTGATCCAATCTTTATCCATGCCTGCTGTAATGTAGTTTCCATTGGGAAGTCGAACGGGAGTTCGATAGGGCCATATATCGTTTGCCACATTTCCCATGTTCTTCCACGTTCCCGTTGTCTCATCAAGCTGGAAGGCTTCCATAACCAGACCGGGAAAACTTTTCCCTTCTGCCTTGTCATGAGAAAAGAATTTTGAATGAAATGCCCATAACTTGTCTTCGGCAACCAAAAAGACACCGTGACTTCTGCCACATTCAGAGTCGTTTGGCTCAAGCACGACCGGTTCCTCCCAATGACGCCAGTCGCCTTGACTCTTAATCATAATAATTTTTTCCCCGACGGTATTTTCGGATCCGGGATTGACTCCCACGGACGCATAAAAATCACCTTTATACCGAACAATTGCCGGACCGTGTTGCCAGGTCCAGCTGTCAATTTCAGGTTGGCGCGTTTTCACTTTAATGAATTCAATGCCCTTTATCGTTTCCATCTTGTCCTGGGTTGGGTACTCTTTTCCGCTCCACAAAGAAACTGGTGAGTCGGCATGGACTGTGGTCGCAAGTTGCACCATGAACCCAAAGATAATCAGCACAATATACTTTTTCATACATTTTCTCCCTTTTGCGAATTTATGAATCTTCGTGTTAAAGTGAAATTTTATTAAACTTAATGTATTCTCCATTTTCTTGCGGAATGGCGATATCAAAACCCCCTCCTTCATGGGGAATATCGACATGAATAACATAGGGGTCAAAGAGTGAAGTATCTGTATCGATGTCTTCCGGAGTGGTCCCATCGGTCGCGTAAACAGTAACGACGTAAGGGCCGCCGAAAACGCCTCGTTTTGCGTTCGTTTTATATCGGCCATTCTCTATTACTGCTGATGTTCCTGTCCCCTCGTTCCCCTTGTCGCTGTCGGGAACAAACTGAATCGCGCCTCCCGGGACAGCCTTACCTTCGAATGTTATGCGTCCTTCCAGGGGAACATCACCCAGTCCGCGCCCACACCCCAGGAGAACTATACCGCCAAGCAGCAGACAGCATACAACGAGGACATACCCGAATAAATCATTTTGTAATTTCATAAATCTTGTCTTTCTTATTTTTAAGAATATGTTACTGGGTAACAACATTGCCATCATTTATTATTGCCAACGAGCGGTAAGCCTTCATTGTAATGGTTTCCGAAATAAACGAAACAGACCCGTCCGCATATCCGAAGTGGCAACCGCCCGGATGATACGAGCCGAAACAGCGAGTTGGTGTTCCAAGCCATTGGCCGTTCGTTGCAGCCCCGCTGGCGTCCTGCCAAATATCCGTAGACGTGTAATCAACTACAGGATTATTAATAGGATCGACGGCCGCGGACCACGTGATGGGGTGTGGCCCCGTGCGTCGGTAAGAAGCAGCCCACGTAAAATAACCTTTATTCACGTGAATATTATTTTGCCGATAAAGCCACCATCGTCCTTCCCCTATCATCCATGTATTCGAAGTTCCGTCCGTTATCGATTCCGTGCCGCGCCAGACATTACCCCAAAAAACACCGTTATTAAAAGTTAATCTTTTGTTCGGATTGCTTCCGCTGACATCACACGCCTCCGCGACATCCCCTCCTCCGTTAACAGCAAAATAATTCAGACCGGGTTCCTCGATTTGACTCGCCGGGTCGCTCGGGCATCGCAACTCCTTCAAAACAGTATCCTGATAAGGAGCGTTTTCCGGCGCATGCGGATTATCATCACTGTCGCCAAGTATAGCGACGAAGACCTTGTCCATCCGGAAATTCGAGTACAAAGATTCCTGCTCCATAAAAGGAAGCATGCTCACTGCCCAAGGGCAACGCTGACGCAGCACACTGTTTCCGGGCAAACCCAAAGTTTTATCGAGCACTGCACCCGCCGGAAATGTATTATGCGCATCGTGGTAGTTGTGCATAGCCAAACCGATCTGTTTGATTTGATTGCTACATTGCATTCGGCGAGCCGCCTCCCGCGCCGCCTGGACTGCCGGCAACAGCAGGGCGATCAAAATTCCAATAATCGCAATTACTACCAAAAGCTCTACAAGTGTAAAAGCGAAAACCTTTTCTAAAGCGGTCAAATCCCCACCGCGTACTGTCAAATTAATACGTTTTCCCAGTCGTTCGATTTTCGTCATAGCCATTCTCCCTTTTCAAAAGTATTTCATGCCGCACGGTGACGTCCACCTGCTTCATACAAAAATATCTTAGCAGACAATTTCTATTTTTACAACTATAATTTCAGAAAATGATTTTAAATATTCGAAAAATTATAGAAAATGTTCGTGTAAGAATATTGTACTGCGTAAATGTATTTTTATGTAAATTGACAGGATTTTCGCAACTTTGCAGAGCCTCATAGCGACGCGTCAATCAAGGTCGTCTCATTATTTCTGTCGCAGTTCCTCAATAACGCGGTCAATTCGCACGGCGGAAACCTTAAAGGCGGTTCCTAATTTTTGCGCGAAGAGCGAAACGCGGTATTCTTCGAGCATCCAGCGCAGGTCTTCCAGTTGCGGTTCGTTCAGTCCGGCCCCGGTCAAGCGGGTGTAAAGTTCCTCATACAGAGTCCAGTATTCATTTAACTGCCGGGAGAATTCCGCGTCTTGACGACCGCCTCCGGATGTGTAGCGATCAAAACGGACGACGACCGCTTTTAAATATCTTGGAAATTCGCGTAAACGCTGCCAAGGCGTGGTCAGATAGAACCACGGGGTGAACAGATGTTGCAGTGCGGATCTCGCGTCGCTTACAGCAAGCGCCGCAGGACCATGCTGCTGCTTTTCCAGCACGAGACGTGTTGCGTGCCAGGCTTCCAGAAAAGAGGGCAGCCAAATCGCAAGTTCCTGAACCGCAGGGCCAATATGCTCCTTGCCACGCCGCATGAGATGGTTAAACTCGCCTTCATTACGAGCGGTGGCAAGGTCGTCGGGGTCGACAGCGCGACGGGCTATCAGGTCAATAGCTGCATTTAAAAAATCGAAATTTGGCAGTCCGGTCGTCAGTACACTCATACGGTCACCGCCAGGCAGCCATTTTGCCTGTGTTTTTAGAAGTGTGCGATTCTCCATGGCAAAGAGTCGAATTAATGCCAGTCGCGTTTGGAACGATGCCTCATGTGCCGAGTCGAAAAGACGTAAACAAACAGATTCTGATTTATTTATTTGTGAATGCCCTTTCTTATTTTGTGTATTTTGAGAATCCGCAAGTTCAGTGTCAGGCAGAAACCGTGGGTCGATCAGTCCGGGCCAGGCGGTGAGTGAACTGGTGCCCCGGGTAAGTCGAATCTCTTCGGGCAGCCCGCCGAAATCCCAACGCGTTATGCCATTACGATGCCATTTCGGGTCCTGTAATGCCGTTACGGCTTGTTTGGATGAAACGCCACAGGTTGCGCGTATCTCTGTTAAGTCACGGCTTTGAGCCAGAATTTTTCCCTTCGAGTCAATAACACGGATATTCATAACAAGCTCTTGTGGTATACGTGTCTGGTCAAAATCATCGGGAACCACCCGCTTGCCGGCAATTGTACTAACAATTCGCGCCAAGGCCTGAAAAAAGTTCCCCTGGCCAAATTCAATCTTTTGCAAAATATTTTTGGCCGTATCCGGAACAGGGACAAGTTCGCGCCGTATTTCTTTCGGTAACGACTTTAAAGCTGCAATAATCTTCTGCTCCAGCAGACCCGGAACCAGCCAGCCAATCTGCTGATTGTCAATTTGCCCCACCCCTTCCGGCTGAGTCACAAGACTAACTCCGTCGTCGCTTTCGCCAGGCTCGTAGCGATAATCCAACTCAAGCGACGCACCGGAAATTGTTTCGATCGCATCAGGAAAATGTTCCGGCAAACTTTCGTCGACTTTGTGCAGGCACACGTCATCCAGGGAGAGCAACAATTTGTCTTTTTCTTTGCCTGGCAGAGAACGATACCATTTTACAAGCGAAACGGAATCGTAAACGAACTCGGGTAGACGACGCTCGTAGAAATCATAAATTCGGTCCTGTTCTGCAACGAGTTGCGCTACGCGCAGTTTTGCCTGGAGTTTTTCCGCAGCAAGACGAGTCGCTGTATTTTTTAGATAGAAGTCCAAACGGCACTCGAAATCCTCCTCGACCAGAGCATGTTGTATGAAGAGTTCGCGAGCGCGTGCGGAATCGATGGGACCATAGTTTACGCGGCGCTTCGGCACAATGGTCAGCCCATAAAGCGTGACTCGTTCCCAGGCGTGAACGCAACCGGTCTCACGCAACCAGTGTGGGTCTGAATACGTTTTTTTTAACAGATGTCCGGCCAGCGGTTCTATCCAGTCCGGATTGATTTTACCTACGGTGCGCAGATAGCGTTTACTTGTCTCGACCCGTTCAGCGGCAACAACCCAGGGATACTTCTTTTTGAACAGGCCACTGCCAGGCCAGATAAAAAACTTGCCGCCTCCGGTAACCTGATACTCCGGCGAGTCGGTTTTTTTGGAGACGGCGTAAAGCAGTCCGGTTAAAATCGATCGCGTAATCGCTTCGGAATCATCGCGTCGGGCGTGTAGTTTCAAGCCAGCCTTGCGGACAATCTGTTGTAATTGTATGAACAGGTCGGACCATTCACGCATACGATTCCAGGAAAGAAAATTTGTCTTGCACGCTTTCCGCAACTGCGACAGACTCAGCTCTTCTTTTAACCGCTGCCAAAAATCCCATAATTTTAAATACGAGAGAAAATCAGACGTCTCGTCAATAAAGGGAGCATGGGCAGTATCGGCCTTTTCCTGCGCCTCGTGTGGTCGCTCGCGCGGGTCCTGTAATTCGAGTGCGGATGCGATAATGAGCACTTCGCGTAAGACGTTTTCATCATCGGCAGCCAGAATCATGCGGCCTATTCGCGGGTCGACCGGAAGCCGACTCAACCGATGTCCAAGAGGAGTCAGTTTATGTTCCTCGTCGATAGCTCCAAGTTCGAACAAAGTTTTGTAACCATCGTCTATTGCCGCGTGCGAAGGCGGGTCGATAAAAGGAAAATGTTCCACGTCGCCCAGTCGCATGACCTTCGTTTGCAGAATTACGGACGCGAGATTCGTTCGGCGAATTTCCGGAACTGTGTACGCGTCACGTGATGTAAAATCCTGCTGACTGTACAGCCGAATACAGATACCAGGACCAAGTCGTCCACAGCGTCCTGCACGCTGGTTGGCACTGGCTTGTGAAATAGCTTCAATGGGCAAACGCTGCGTCTTACTCCGCGAGGAATAGCGACTTATGCGCGCCGTTCCGGAGTCAATAACATAACGAATACCCGGCACGGTAAGCGACGATTCAGCGACATTCGTAGCAATAACAATTTTGCGCCAGGAGTCCGGCTGAAAAATCTTTTGCTGACTTTCGCCTGGCAGACGGGAGTAGAGAGGGAGGACTTTTGTCTTGTGCGCATGGTCGTCGCGCGGAATGTTGTGCGATTTGAGTAGTTTGGCCGTTTCGAAAATATCACGCTCGGTCGGCATAAAAATGAGAATATCACCACGGTCACGCTTAGCGAGAGTATTAACGGCGTCGAGCAGGGCACGCTCATGCGGTTCCAGATCAGGCCCGGAAAGATTTTCATCTTCTTCCTGATAGTCTTCTATACTGCGATAAAGAATATCGACCGGCCATGTGCGTCCGGAGACTTCGACGACCGGGGCTGGCTTGCCTGCGGTTCCGAAATGGTCCGCGAATCGTTTCGCGTCGATTGTGGCCGAGGTTATAATAACTTTTAAATCGCGACGTCGCGGTAGAAGTCGTTTGAGCATACCGAGCAGAAAATCTATATTGAGCGAACGCTCGTGTGCTTCATCGATAATGAGTGTGTCGTATTGTTTAAAGAGCGGGTCCTGCCGCGATTCCGCGAGTAAAATACCATCGGTCATGAGCTTGACAAAAGTATCGTCTGACGTCTCATCCGTAAACCGAATCTTATAGCCAACTCCGTGCCCGAGCGACGTACCCAGTTCATCGGCGATTCGTTTGGCGATACTGCGAGCGGCGATGCGTCGCGGCTGCGTATGGCCTATCATCCCGTGCGTTCCCCGGCCCAGCTCAAGACATATTTTTGGTAATTGCGTCGACTTTCCACTCCCGGTCTCGCCACAGACGATAACGACCTGATTCTCGCGGATAAGCTTCGCGATTTCTTCACGCGACTGGCAGATGGGCAGTTCCTCGTCCCACGTGATAGTAAATGAATGCTTGCGTATTGGTTCAGTCATTATTCTACTTTCTTTGCGGCCAGACTTCTTCCGGCCAGGGAGCCGCTGGACCATGCGAACTGAAGATTATAGCCCCCGCAGTCGCCGTCAATATCAAGGATTTCTCCAGCAAAATACAGGTTCGGGACCAGTCGCGATTCCATCGTAAGGCGATTCACTTCGTTCAAGGCGACTCCGCCTGTTGTTACCATGGCGCTGGCAAAACCCTCCAAAGCCGCGATAGTGACCGGCAGGGCCGTAAACAGCGTAGCCAACCGAAGTCGCTCATCGCGTCGAAGCTCATTACAGGCAAGATTACTATCGATCGCCACCTCTTTAAGCAGAGCGGCCACCAGTCGCGCCGGAAGGTTACGCTGATGAAAAAAAGTTTTTATAGCCGTACCGGGTCGTGCCTGACACCACTGGAGCAGTTCACGCGAGAGTGTATTCGCGTCACAAGCCGAAACGAGCGATACGTCAAGCCGGTCGCCTGGGTAAAGATATCGACTCAAGTTCAGTATGGCAGGTCCTGAAAGTCCGCGGTGCGTAATGAGCACAGGCCCGCTTGTACGATGGATGACGCGTCCTTCCCGAAAAACGGCAATGCGAGGCGAGTCAAACGCAATCCCGGAACAATCGGCCAGTGGCCAAGGTGAGGCATAAACGGCGGCCAGAGCCGGTCGCGGGTCAATAATACTGTGGCCCAGACTGCGAGCAAGCGTAAAGCCGGAACCGTCGCTGCCGAGTTTGGGCCAACTTGCCCCTCCGGTCGCTAAAACAAGCCTCTTTGTCTCTATACAGCTTGCCTCCGTATAGACAGAGAAGCCGCGAGCTGCCTTCTCAATATGACGCACGCCGGACAAAGTCGGTCGCGAAAGACAATATCGTTTTGCCTCTTCTTCAAAAAGATTGAAAATATCACGACTCTTTCGCGACTGTGGGAAGACCTTACCGCCAGGTTCCCGCTCCAGAGCGAGGCCGCGCTTCGACAAAAACGACATGAGCGACGTATTCGGATACTCAAGCAGAATACTTCGCACAAATCGACTTTTCGCCGGTGGCCCATAGTGGTCAAAGAAATGGTCGATCGGTTGCCAGTTCGTTATATTGCACTGACCGTCGCCCGAGACGAGTAACTTACGTCCGCGGCTACGCTCCTTCTCCAGCAGAATGCATGCCGTCGGCGACGCGGCTGACCCGGCGGAGATCGCACAGGCCAAACCCGCCAGACCGCCTCCTACAATGACCGCCTCGGCACGCTGTTCCGTCATGGAAAGATTCATCCGCGAATGTGCCCGTTCCCAAAAACAACATATTTGTACGACGTCAACTCATTTATGCCGCAGGGGCCACGCGCATGAAATTTATCCGTACTTATGCCGATTTCCGCGCCCAGTCCGAACTGCCCTCCGTCGTTCAATCGGGTACTCGCATTGACCATAACGGCACTGCTGTCGATACACGTCGTAAATTGACGCGCCGCTTGAATATCTTTTGTAACAATCGCTTCCGTATGGCCACTACTGTGCTCGTTTATTTCTGCGATCGCTTCTTCCAGACTGTCCACAATTTTGCACGAAATAATCGCGGCCAGATATTCCCGATAGAAATCCTCATCCGTCGCCGGCAGCATCCCGGGGACCAACGAGCAGCTCTTGGTACAACCGCGTATTTCAACGCCGCGAGCTTGCAATGCCTGAGCGAGCCGTGGGAGAAAAGAAGGGGCAATTTCCGAATGCACCACGAGCGATTCCGCCGTATTACAGGTTCCAAGTCGCTGGCATTTTGAATTAACCAGAACGGACTCCGCCGTCGCGTAGTCTGCCGCCTGGTCGATATAGACATGACAGTTGCCCGCAAAATGCTTAATGACCGGCATGCGTGCCTCACTGGTAACCCGCTTGATGAGCGATTCGCCGCCACGCGGGATGGCTACATTGATGTATTCCGGTAAATGCAAAAATTCATCCACTGCGCCCCGGTCGGTCGTATCCAAGAGTTGAACGGCGTTCCGGGGTAGCCCGACCTTCGCGGCCGCGTCGGACAGGATTTGCCCCAAGGCAACGTTCGAATGAATCGCCTCCTTACCGCCGCGAAGAATCACCGCATTGCCACTCTTAACGCAGATCGCCGCCGCGTCGGTTGTGACGTTCGGCCTTGACTCATAAATAAAGAAGACAACGCCCATGGGAACACGTACTTTTCGCACATCCAGGCCGTTCGGGCGAATGGTCGATTCCATAATCGTGCCAATGGGGTCCGGAAAAGCCGCGATTTCGGCCAGTGCCTGTGCCATCTCTTTAAGCGTCTTCTCACTTAGTCGAAGTCGGTCGACCATGGCCGGAGCCAGACCTGACTGCTCCGCCGCGGCTAAATCCTTTGCATTGGCGGCCATAAGCTCCTGCTTACGCTCAAGGAGCATACGGGCACATTCGGCCAGCCAGGCGTTTTTCATCTCGCCGGTTACCGCTGCCATTTCGGCCGACGCCTTCTTCGCTTGCTGCGCAATCTTGAGACAATAGTTCGTTAATTCTGTCATGATATCCTCGTCATGTGTTTGGACAGTTTATAGAGAGCAGGCAACATGGCCCGGGCGGCTCGCGCGCGATGGCTTATGACTCGCTTGACCGCGGGCGCAAGTTCGCCGAACGATTTATGATATTCCACAATTTCAAAGAGCGGGTCATAGCCAAAGCCATTCTGACCATGGCGTTCCGTGAGAATACGTCCGTAGCATCGCCCTTCCGACTCCACCTGCACAACGCCGTTCGGGTCGGCCAGGACCATGTGGCACGTGTACCAGGCCACGCGATCTTCTGCCGGGCGACCCGCAAGTTTGGCCAGCAGGAGGTCGTTATTCTTTTCGTCCGTCGGATCCGGGGCGGAAAACCGTGCCGACCAGACGCCAGGCGCGCCTCCCAGCGCCGCGACCGACAGTCCGCTGTCTTCCGCCAGTACCCATTGATGCAGGTGCAACGCCTGTACGCTCGCTTTTTTTATCGCATTCGCGGCAAACGTTGTCCCGTCTTCTTCAACGTCAATCGCGTCGGCAATATCCGCCAGAGTAAGTAATTTTATGCCAATAGGCGCCACGAGTTCGTTCATCTCGAGCGCCTTGTGGCGATTTCCTGTCCCAAATACCAAAACTGGTGTCATGCGTTTCCCTTGCTTCCTTGACCCTCGGTTTGTCCTGCTGCTTCCGGCCCCGACTCCGATTACAACTCGATTCGTGCGTCCACAATCATCCCACCCGGATTGACTGACTGCCTCCCTATTATATTATATTGCGTCAATAGGACAAGACGACCAAACAAATTTTGGCACGCATCCCGGAAGCGGACGCCGGAAGCGGGGGGCCTTGACCAAATGCAAGACTAACAGAGAATAAAAGAGAGTATGTTGGCCCGGTCGACTGCCGTGACAGGTAAAGTCGGCCATAACTTCGACAGTGAGAAAGCAAGGAACCATGGAATCTCCGCAAATCAAGCGTGCATTAATTAGTGTCAGTGATAAAATTGGTCTTACCGATTTCGCAAAAGGACTTATTGCCTGTGGTGTCGAAATCGTCAGCACAGGAGGAACACGTCGCCATCTGGAAAGTAATGGCATTCCGGTAACCGATGTTTCCACCTACACGCAATTTCCGGAAATGATGGGCGGACGGCTAAAAACACTGCATCCAAAGGTTCACGGCGGCATTCTCTGCCGGCGTAATAACCCGGAAGACGTTGCCAGTGCGAAGGAGCACGGAATTATTCCGTTTGAGCTGGTGGTCGTCAATCTTTATCCCTTTGAAGCTACGGTTGCCCGAGAAAACGTCACCGACGCCGAGGCCATTGAAAATATCGATATTGGCGGGCCAACGATGGTGCGGGCTGCGGCTAAGAATCATGAATTCGTTACGATAGTCACTCATTCAGACCAATATTCAATAGTACTGGAACAGATCGAATCGACAGGCTGCACAACGATCCAGTTGCGTCGCTCGCTTGCCCGGGACGCTTTTGCACATACGGGCCAGTACGATACGGCAATCGCGAATTATTTTTCGGGGCATGAGCAGGAAGAGGACTTTCCGCGAAATCTGTCGCTTATGCTGCAACGGTCGCAAGTTCTTCGATATGGTGAGAATCCGCATCAACAGGCGGCGCTGTACGTTGAGAAGAAGTTTACCGGCCCGTGCGCGGTCACGTCACGTCAGCTGAACGGGAAGGAATTATCTTATAATAATCTGTTGGATTTGGACGCGGCACTGGCTCTGGTCCGTTCGTTTACAGACCCGGCGGTGTGTGTCCTCAAGCATAATAATCCGTGTGGCGCCGCGTCGCATAAGGAGATTGCGGTCGCGTGCCAGAATGCAATGGGGGGCGACCCGCTCAGCGCATTTGGCTCGATTCTGGGCTTTAATCGTCCGGTCGATGAGGCAACGGCGAAATTCCTGAGTACTCCGGGCCTGTTCGTTGAGGCGATCATTGCCCCGTCGTACACCGCAGGAGCCTTGGAAATTCTGACAACAGAGCCGAAATGGAAGCAGAATGTCCGACTGCTGGAGTGCGGATCCCTCGATATCAAGCCGGCACGCTGGGCCATCCGTCCGTTGGAAGGAGGAGCTCTGCTGCAAGAGGCGGATGTATTACCGGACAATGAAGATGGCTGGCGCGTGGTGACGGAAGTCAAACCGACGGCCAAAGAGATGGATGACCTGCGATTTGCCTGGCAGATTGTCCGATTCGTAAAGTCCAATGCGATCGTGCTTTGCAAGGACCGCACCTTAATAGGAACGGGAGCAGGCCAGATGAGCCGGGTCGATTCGGTCGAGATATCCGTAAAGAAGGCAGGCGACCGAATTGCGGGTGCCGTATTAGCCAGCGACGCCTTTTTCCCGTTCCCGGACGGCATTGAAGCGGCGAAGGGAGTCAAAGCGGTCATCCAGCCGGGCGGGTCTCGCAACGACGAGGTAGTCATAGAGACGTGCGACAAGTTAGGTATCTCAATGGTCTTTACCGGGACGCGTCACTTCAGGCACTAAACTGCGGAGCGGACAGGTTTAAATTTTCCTTTCTCCAGGACACGGAAAAGATTACGTCGTGTCCTGGCCTGATTTGCGGGCACGGCTTGTGTCATTCCGGGCTTGTTCCGGCGGCGTATCAAATCCGACTTTCCTTGAAGACTTCAGGAGATTTTTCTATGAGGACAACCTGTGTGCCAATCGTCTTGTTTGCGATCCTGATAGCCCTATGCCGCCTTGCAAACGCCGCGGACCTGCCGGACCTTGGGCGGAACGCCGGAGCACGCGGTGTCCTGACCTGGGATGGTCTGGAGTACGCGTTTCGCTGGTGTCCCGCAGGCAGCTTTATCATGGGCAGCCCGGAGTCGGAAACGGGTCGCGACGAGGCGGAAGTCTTGCATAAAGTCAATCTGACACAAGGGTTCTGGATACTTGAAACGGAAGTGACGCAAGAGATGTACCAGAGTGTAATGGGCGTCAATCCGTCGGCTTTTCGGGGGGTGAACATGCCGGTTGACACGATAAGCTGGGAGGAGGCCACACGCTTTTGCGAAGAATTATCCAGCCGAGTGGGCGCAAAAATCACCTTGCCGACCGAGTCGCAGTGGGAATACGCTGCCCGAGCGGGAACGACGGGGCCATGGTCAGGCGAGCTGGCGGCTCTGGCCTGGTACGGCGAGGCGACCGAAAGCGGTTCGAGTCATGCGGTTGCTGGCAAAAAGCCCAACGCGTGGGGAATTTACGACATGCACGGCAATCTTTGGGAATGGTGCCGCGACCGGTGGACGGACTATACGGGAGAGGAAGTAACCGACCCGCAAGGGTCGAGTGACGGCTATGACGGCGTGCGAGTCGACCGCGGTGGCTGTTGGGATTCCAGTGCGGAATACTGTCGCAGTGCGTATCGAGGCGTCTATGAGCGGAACCGCAAGAGCCGATTCGTCGGCTTTCGAGTCGTTACGGAGTCGATCTGTGGGGGTGGAAAGAGGCTGGATTTCGGTGAGAGTAGATGTGTGACCAATTGATTTTATGCCATTTCGATAATTTTTTATCTTTATTTTTGAAAAAATCCAGGGGAGACACTTGACTTTTTTTGAAAAATCGCGTATAATAAAAACGTATCGATAAAGTTTTATCAATAAAACTTGAGCGGAAATGAGTTTAGGAGCCGAAACAGTGAAACATTCGATTACGATTTGCATGGGGAGCAGTTGTTTTGCCCGTGGAAATGAAAAGAATTTACGTATTCTCCAGGAATTTTTGAAGAAAAATCAACTGGAGGCGGACGTTGAATTGTCGGCGAACCGATGTGCGGGCGAATGCTCCATAGGTCCGAATATCTTGATCGATGGGGAATCGTATCATCACTTGGACAGTGAGGCATTGATAGACATATTAAGACGAAAGTTGCTGGGAGCGGAGTAGGGTCACGCGAGTCGTTTCTCTTGACCGGTTCGGGATCAGAGAACGACGAGAAGGCCAACAGGGGCAAAAGAATTTCGGGGGAACGAAATGAACCATACATATCCTGTATTTACGGCGGACGCGGAGTGTCAGGACTGTTTTAAGTGTGTTCGGCAGTGTCCGGTTAAAGCGATTCAGGTTAAGGGTGCGCACGCGTCGGTCATGCCGGAGCTGTGTATTGCCTGTGGTGGTTGCGTGCAGGTGTGTCCCGTTCACGCCAAGAAGGTTCGAGATGACCTTGGACGAGTACGTGTCTTGCTAAAGGAAGGGCTTGGCCCGGTTTACGTTTCGCTTGCGCCGTCGTGGGTGAATGAGTTTCGCGGGCTGCCGGCCTCGAAGATGATAGCGGCGTTGCGCCAGTTGGGCTTTGCGGGCGTGAGCGAGACGGCGCTTGGTGCCCAGATCGTAACGGAGAAGACGGCGGAGCTGCTAAAGGAGCAGAAGCGAGGACTCATGATATCCTCGGCGTGCCCCGTGGCCGTTGATTTCATTTTAAAATATTTTCCGAAGCTGTCCTGCACGATTTCGCCAGTGCTCTCCCCTGTTTTATCGCATGCGAGATTTCTTAAAGAGCAGTTGGGTGAGAAGATAAAAGTCGTATTTATTGGACCTTGTATAGCCAAGAAGAACGAATCGGACCGTCATCCGGACCTTCTTTCCATGGCTCTGCTATTTTCCCGGTTGCGACAGTGGTTTAAGGAAGCGGGGATCGACCCTTATGCTATGGATCCGGGGCCGGACGACGTTTTCGTTCCCTATGCGTCGAAAGAAGGGGCGTTATACCCGATCGAAGGAGGAATGAACGAAACGATCCGTATGTACCGGGAATGCTCGCATGTAAACTTCGTCTCGATCGGTGGAATCGGAGCATTGCGACAGGCATTTGACGGTTTGGACCCGGGGCGTATCTTTGAGCCGGTATTTCTGGAGACCCTTGCTTGCACAGGCGGGTGTGTTCACGGGCCGGGAACGGAGCACAACTCACCTGGCCTGCTTGAGCGGTTGCGTGTTTTAAGGAACGTTAAGGGCGACGGTAAGCCAACGCCGATGAACGGTCCGGAGATAGCCGCGGAATATCAGGCAACTCCTGTGGACCAGCGGCCGGCCTCGTTGAACGATATTCGTGAGGCCCTCTCGTCCGTTGGCAAATCGCGACTGGAAGACGAAATTAACTGCGGTGGCTGCGGCTATTTCACCTGTCATAATTTTGCCCAGGCTCTTATCGACGGCAAGGCGGAGCCGAGTATGTGCGTCTCCTATCTGCGGAAACTGGCGCAGAAAAAGTCGAACGCGATTCTACGCTGCCTGCCCGCCGCGGCTGTGATTGTGGACCGTAGTCTTACGGTTATTGAATGTAATAAGCGTTTTGCTGACTTTACAGGAGAGCAGGGTAAGGAACTGTACGAATTTTTACCCGGCCTTTGGGGTGCGAAACTGGAGAAGTTGATTCCGTTTGCCCACCTGTTCCGGCAGGTTCTTGATACAGGAATTGAATATCAGTATAATACGTTAAAGGTGGACGGTCGTCTGCTGGATATTAATATATTTAATATAGATCCGAAGCAGGTGGTCGGCGCGATCATTTTTGACGTAACGAAAGCAGAGCTGCGTCGGGAAGAGATTGCCGAACGGGCCCAGGAAGTCATTGAGAAGAATCTCAGTACGGTGCAGGAGATTGCGTGCAAGCTGGGTGAGCATATGGCGGAGACGGAAATCCTGCTGCGGTCGATTGCGGAGAAATACAGTGACCACGACGCGCGTCGGAATCTGGCGCAGGAGGTGGAAAGGGCGGAGGACGATGACTGGGCAACCGAATGATCCGATTCCGATTTTCATCGATATGGGGTTTTCCCAATGTTGCAAATACGGCGAGAGTATATGTGGCGACGCGTTCAAGTTTCAGAAGTCGGAAGACGGACTGCGCCTGACCGCGGTCCTGTCGGACGGCTTGGGAAGCGGAGTCAAGGCGAATATCCTGTCGTCCATGACGGCGGTCATGGCATTGAAGTTTGCCACGCAGGAAGACATGAACATTTTACACGCCGCGGAAACGATTATGAGCGCACTTCCCATATGCCAGGTGCGCAAAATAAGTTACGCCACGTTTACTATTGTCAACGCGAACCTGTTCGGCGACATACGCCTGGTGGAAATGGGTAATCCTCATTTTTTGTATTTTCGGGCAGGGCATCATGTCGATCAGCCGTATCGCGAGTTTTGTTCGGAGAAGTGGCATGACCGCACCATGTATCAGAGCCATTTTCAGGCCGGGGTAGGGGATAGAATCCTGTTCTTTTCCGACGGGATAAGTCAGGCGGGAATCGGTACGAAAGAGTATCCACTCGGCTGGAGCGAAGAGAGTTATATCGGTATGCTCACGAAACTGTTTGCGAACAAGCCGGACATATCGTCGCAAGAGGTGTGTGAAATTATGGTGGATCAGGCGCGGCGCAAGGAGAAGAGCCGGCGGAATATGGACGACATGACCTGTGCCACACTGTACTTTCGACCGACAAAACGCATGCTGTTGTTTACCGGTCCGCCCTATGATTCAAATCGCGACAGAGAATGTGCCACTTATGTCGAGGCATTCCCGGGCGATAAGGTCTTGTGTGGCGGTACAACGGCGGAAATCGTTTCCCGCGAACTACAGAGAAAAGTGCATACCGATTTAACCGGGCTGAATATGGACCTGCCGCCGACCTCGGAGATGGAAGGTATCAATCTGGTGACAGAAGGTGTTTTTACCCTGACACGCACATCAACGTACCTCGAGAATTTTTCCGGGATGTTTCCGGACAACGGGGCCGGACGCCTGGCGGAACTTCTCTTGCGTAATGACGTAATAGAGTTTTTGGTGGGAACACGGATAAACGAGGCGCATCAGGACCCGAACCTGCCGCAGGAACTTGACCTGCGACGCAACATAATCAGCCGCATGGCGAAAATCCTCAAAGAAAAATTTTTCAAAGAGGTTAATATTCAATACGTATAAAGGGACAAAAAATGCAATCGACAATTGACAAGACAAAGGCCATGGTACAACACCTGGGAGCGGTGAACGAGATACTCAAGGAGAACAATCACGACCCTTCCCGACTGATTACCATACTGCAGCGTGTACAGGAAGTCTATAAATATTTATCGAAGGACATCATAAGCTATGTAGCAACTTCGCTGGATATTCCTGTTTCGCAGGTTTATGGCGTGGCCACGTTTTACGCACATTTTTCACTGGAACCTAAGGGTCGACACATTTTGCGACTCTGCGACGGAACCGCGTGCCATGTGAAAAAATCGCAATCGTTAAAAGATCGCATCCAAGAGAAACTTGGTCTCGGCGACGACAAGCGGACGACAGACGACGGCATGTTCACTCTGGAACAGGTCAGTTGTCTCGGGGCCTGTGGGTTGGCCCCGGTCATTGTCGTTGACGAGAAAGTACACGGTCAGGCGACCCCCGATAAAGTTGAGGAACTGATCGACACTATAATTAAAGAGGAAACCGCCACCGCGGCGGCCGGGAAAGGTGAGTGAAGCCATGACTGCGATTAATCTTGAAAATATCGTCAAGCGGTACGAGGAAAAGAAGAAGTCGGTTAAACGACGCATTATCATATGCGGAGGAACCGGTTGTATTGCCAATGGCTCTCTTCGAGTTCGCGACGCCATTATGCGTGAGATGAACAAAGCGGGAATCGACGCGGTTGTGGAACTGGTTGATGAACTTGAACATCCGCAGTTGCAACAGGCATCTCCCTGTGCAGGCCAGGACCCGGTCTACTTTTCCAAGAGCGGTTGCCAGGGCTTTTGTCAAATGGGACCCATCTTGCGTATCGAGCCGGAAGGGATTTTTTACGGTCACGTCCGCGAGGAAGATGCGGCGGAAATCGTACATGCAACACTGCTCAATGGCGAGCTGGTAGAGCGTCTGGCCTATGTCAATCCGGCAACGGGCAAGTCGTGCCATTACGAGAACGAAATTGAATTTTACACACGACAGAATCGGGTCGTCTTGAAGAATTACACAATTGACCCGGATGACGTGGAAGAATATATTTATAATGGCGGTTACTTCGGCGCCCGCAAGGCACTTTTGGAGATGACGCCGGAAGATGTTTGTCAGACCGTCCTGGATTCCGGACTTCGCGGACGAGGTGGTGGCGGCTTTCCGACCGGTCTGAAATGGAAGTTTACGCTCGCGTCGCAAAACGACAAAAAATATGTTATTTGCAATGGCGACGAAGGCGACCCCGGCGCATTCATGGACCGGTCTGTTATGGAAGGCAATCCGCACGCGGTGATCGAAGGTATGATGATCGCCGGCAAAGCGATCGGCGCGGATGAAGGCGTCGTCTATGTCCGCGCGGAATACCCGCTGGCGGTCGAACGAATGAATAAGGCCGTGAAAGATGCTTTTGCCCACGGACTGCTCGGCGACAATCTGTTCGACAGTGGCTTTAATTTCAAAGTCCGTATTATGGAAGGTGCTGGTGCGTTTGTCTGTGGCGAGGAAACGGCTTTGATTGCCTCCGTTGAAGGCAAACGTGGCATGCCTATGCCGAAGCCGCCATTCCCGGCGCAAAGCGGGCTGTATGGCAAGCCGACGGTTATTAATAATGTCGAGACACTGGCCTCGGTTCCCTTTATTCTCCGGGAAGGCGCGGCGAAGTATCGCGAAGTTGGCACAGATAAATCACCGGGGACAAAAACATTTGCCCTTACCGGTCACGTTGCCAATACGGGTCTGATTGAGGTTCCCTTTGGGACGACGCTGCGTGAGATTGTCTATAATATCGGCGGCGGCGTAACGAACAATGCGGGACAGGTAACAGGCGACGACTTCAAGTCGGTCCAGATAGGCGGTCCGTCCGGCGGATGTCTGACGCCGGAAATGTTGGATATGCCGATCGACTTCGATTCGCTCAAGGCGGCTGGTGCCATGGTGGGATCCGGCGGTCTGGTCGTTATGAATAAGCAGACGTGTATGGTTCGCATTGCCCGATTCTTTATGCAATTTACGCAAAATGAATCGTGCGGCAAGTGTGTTCCCTGTCGAGAAGGGACGAAGCAGATGCTCGCCTTACTCGACGATATAATTGAAGGTCGTGGAACGCCGGAAACGCTGGACCTCCTGGAGCAGGTGGCCAAGGCGGTTCAACTCGGGTCGTTGTGCGGACTGGGCAAGACGGCACCGAATCCTGTCCTTTCAACGTTACGGTATTTCCGGGACGAGTATGAGAGTCACGTTATTAAAAAGATTTGTCCCGCCGGTGAATGCAAGGCTCTGGCCCGACCGGAAATTGACCCGGCGAAGTGCAAGGGCTGTACGGCCTGTGCGAGGAAGTGTCCCGTTTCGGCCATTTCCGGTAAAGTTAAAGAGCCACACACAATAGATCCTGAAAAGTGCATCAAGTGCGGAGCGTGCAAAGCCGCGTGCCGCTTCCAGGCTATCAAGGGAATTTAAGGACAGAAGGACACCATTATGAGCGATACAAAAAAATTAACTGTCAACGGACGCGTCGTTGAATTTACCGATGAACGCAACCTGCTGGAAGTGATACGCAAAGCTGGTATTGATATTCCCACTTTTTGCTATCATTCGGAGCTTAGTATCTATGGCGCGTGCCGACTGTGCCTGGTACTCGTTGAGGGACGTGGTATTATGGCCGCATGCTCCACCGCTCCGGCCGAAAATATGGTTGTACAGACGGATACAAAAGAAATTCGCGAGATGCGAAAAATCAGTATTGAGCTGCTTTTGGCCGATCACAGTGTCGAATGTCCGACCTGTTCCCGAAGTTCGAACTGCGCCTTGCAAAAGATTGCGAACCGACTTGGTGTGACGGAAGTGCGATTCAAGAAGCGGGAGAATAAATTCGCCATTGATCGTTCGTCGCCTTCCCTGGAGCGTGACCCGAACAAGTGCGTTCTTTGCGGCGACTGCGTGCGGGTCTGCCGTGAAATACAGAATATAGGCGCGATTGATTTTGCCAATCGTGGTTCGAAGGCCCAGGTTATGCCCGCGTTCAATTCCACACTCGGGGCAGTTGAGTGTGTCAATTGCGGACAGTGTGCCGCCGTATGCCCGACCGGGGCGATCGTTCCGAAGCAGGACGGCCATCGCGTTTGGGACGCTCTTTACGACAAGAGCAAGACGGTCGTTGTGCAAATTGCGCCTGCTGTCCGAGTGGCCGTAGGCGAATATTTCGGGGCAGCTCCCGGGGAAAATGTCGCCGGTAAACTGGTCGCCGCCTTGAAGCTTATGGGCTTTAAGCATGTTTACGATACGAGCTTTACGGCCGATATGACCATTTTCGAGGAAGCAACGGAATTTATCGAACGCGTTTCCCATAAAGGGAAACTGCCAATGTTCACCAGTTGCTGTCCCGCCTGGGTTAAATACGCGGAAATTTATTTCCCGGAACTGCTGCCCAATCTTTCCTCATGCCGTTCGCCGCAGGCTATGCTCGGATCCGTGGCCAAAAAAGTGCTCCCGGAACAGTTCGGTATTTGTCGCGATGACCTTGTGGTTGTCTCCATTATGCCCTGTACGGCGAAAAAATTTGAGGCCCAATTGCCGAAATTTACCGTCGAGGGCAAGCCGGAAGTCGATATTGTTATTACGACCAGCGAGATACAGCAGATGATTCGCTCCTGCGGTATTAATCTGAATGAACTTGAGCCGGAAGCTTTCGACATGCCGATGGGATTTGCGACCGGTGGTGGTGTGATCTTCGGCGCGTCCGGCGGTGTTATGGAAGCGGCCCTTCGCTATGCGGCGGAAAAGGTGACCAACAAGCCACTTGCATCGGTCGATTTTAAGGAAGTACGCGGAATGGCCACGCGAAAAGAGGCGGAGGTCTCGCTCGACGGGCAGAATATTCGCGTTTGTGTCGTTCATGGTCTGGCCAACGCGAAGAAACTTATTGCTGATATCCAAAGTGGTAAGGAACATTATGATTTCGTTGAGGTCATGGCGTGCCCTGGCGGTTGTATTTCGGGCGGCGGTCAGCCGGTGGGTGCTACCGATAAGCTGCGTGTCATACGTCAGAAGGGTCTCTATGCGGCCGACAAGGCGCATCAGGTGCAGAAGCCGCAAGACAACTATCTGGTTACCCGCTGCTACGAGCAGTATTTGGGTGGAGGGCCTGGCAGTCATGAGTCGCATTGTGTTCTGCACACGGCGTATCAGAACCGAAGCCAGCTCTTTGATGCGAAGATTCCTGCCATGCGTGGTACGGCCGAGAAACGCCTCCCGATTACGGTTACCATTTGTGCGAAGCAGGAGAACTGTCCGGGCCAGCTGCTCCTCGGTATGATCGCCTCTTATGTTAAAGAGCACGGTTATAGCGACCGGGTTGACCTCGACGCCGCCTTCTCCTCACGCGAGTCGCAAGACGGAACGCTCTGCGTTACAATTGGCGACCAGGCCGTGGAACGCACTCGTTTTACCAACGCGAACAATACGCTGGAGCAGTTGCAGAATCAGGCAGCCTTTAAAGCCATAACAGCGGCCATCGACGCGGGAATCGCGGCCTTGGCCTGACCGTTTGCCCCGCATGCCCGTCTGTTCCCCCTTACGGGCATGCCGGCATGTCAGTAGTCCCCCCTATTGGCATGCCTGGTACACCGGTGTCCCCCCACCGGTGTACCTCTCTTTTTTATTCACCTTTTCGTTTTTTCTTCGCATTACTGGCGGTGCTGCGTTTCCGACGGCTTGTCAGGTCGCCGCGTTATGGTTATGATGGCGTTAGGGCAAATCACGAGATGGCGCGTTGCGCGGGGTGTAGGTTTCCTCGTTGCTGGTCGGGCCCTGCGGGCAGGCCCTCCCCCTGTTGACAACAATCGTATAATCTGATAGACTAATAATATATTAGGTTCCTTCCCAGTTGATCTGTATTGTGTCTCCGTAGAGGAGTCTAAGACGGGGCTGGGATTGTACAATAAAAGAAAATCGATACTTGTATAAAATGTAATGCAAGAATCATAAAAATCAACCTTTAGAAGAGAAGAAGGCAGACTGAGTTATGGCGAAGTATGTTTACAGTTTTGGGAAATTGGGTACGGACGGCGATGCGTCCATGCGTAACCTCCTTGGTGGTAAGGGAGCGAATTTGGCTGAAATGGCGAAAATAGGCTTGCCTGTTCCGTCCGGCTTTACGATTACCACGGAAGTCTGCACCTACTTTTATGCCAACGGCAAGCAGTATCCGCCGGAACTGAAGAGCCAGGTGGAAACCGCTCTGAAGACCGTCGAGGAAGCCATGGGCAAGAAGTTCGGCGATGAGAACGCCCTTCCGCTGCTCGTTTCCTGCCGTTCCGGTGCCCGTGAGTCCATGCCGGGTATGATGGATACCGTTCTTAATATCGGTTTGAACGACAAGACGGTCAAGGTTTTGGCCGATAAGTCGGGCGACGAACGATTTGCTTGGGACTGCTATCGCCGTTTCGTTCAGATGTATGGCGACGTTGTGCTCGACATGAAGCCGAAGACCAAGACAGATATTGACCCGTTTGAAGAAATTCTGGACGCGAAGAAGAAGGCCGCTGGCGTTAAAGAAGATTCCGAACTCAAGGCAGAACAGCTGAAAGAGTTGGTTACTGAATTCAAAGCGGCTGTTAAGAAGCAGACCGGTAAGGATTTCCCGGAAGAGCCGATGGACCAGGTTTGGGGTGCTATTGGCGCCGTGTTCGGAAGCTGGATGAATGACCGTGCCATGGTCTATCGTCGTATGAACAACATCCCGCACGATTGGGGGACAGCGGTCAACGTTCAGGCCATGGTGTTCGGCAATATGGGCGACAGTTGTGCCACGGGCGTTGCCTTAACGCGAAATGGAGCGACAGGCGAACCGGGCATCACCGGCGACTACCTGATCAATGCCCAGGGCGAAGACGTTGTGGCTGGTATTCGTCGCCCGAAGAAGATTGAAGCGTCTTTGGGAACTGACATGCCGGAAGTCTGGAAGCAGTTCCAGGACGTTGCGAACAATCTTGAGAAGCATTATCGCGACATTCAAGATATTGAGTTCACGATCGAAAACGACAAGCTGTACATGCTGCAGACCCGAAACGCGAAGCGAACGGGATTTGCCCACGTCCGCAGTGCGGTCGACATGGTTGAGGAAGGTTTGATTACCGAAGACATGGCGGTCAAACGAGTTCCGGCGAATGACGTAACCCAGCTGTTACAGCCCATCTTTAGTGGTGCTGGTCTTAAGGGCATGGAGCCGATCGCCGCGGGCGTTAATGCCGGGCCTGGTGCCGCCACGGGTCAGATTATGTTTCAGCCGGACGAAGCGGAAGCTGCCTGGCAGAAGGACAATTCGCTCCAGATTATTCTGGTGCGTCGTGAAACGACCCCGGAAGACCTGCGTGGTATGAAGGTTGCCAATGGAATCGTGACCTCCTTCGGCGGTGCCGCCTCGCACGCCGCTCTGGTTTCCCGCCAGATGGGTAAGGCCTGTGTCTGTGGTTGTGGCGATCTGATTATCGACTACAAAGCCAAGACCATGAAAGTCGGCGATAAGGTTCTCAAGGAAGGCGACTGGATTTCCGTCGATGGATTCACCGGTAAGGTTTATGCCGGTCAGGTTCCGGTCAGCCCGTCCGATGTTCTTCAGGTTCTCTTCACCAAGGAACTCAAGCCGGAAGAGGCGCCGAACTATCGTCGTTTTGCTGCCCTGATGACCATGGCTGACAAGTTCCGCCGTTTGGGAATTCGCACGAACGCCGATTCTCCGAAAATGGCCAAGGAAGCGGTTGCCCTGGGCGCCGAAGGCATTGGACTTACCCGAACGGAGCACATGTTCTTCGATCGTATCGACGACTTCCGTGCCATGATTCTGGCCGATAATACTGCTGACCGTGAGGCGGCTCTTGAGAAACTTCTCCCGTATCAGAGAAGCGATTTCGCCGGTATTTTTGAGGCGATGAACGGACTTCCAGTCACCGTTCGTCTGCTGGACCCGCCGCTCCATGAATTCGTTCCCCACGAGGAAGCAGAGCAGAAGGAACTGGCCGCCAAGCTTGGTATTTCTGTTGAGTTCATTCAGCAGCGCGTCAGTGACCTTTCCGAGAGCAACCCGATGCTGGGCCACCGCGGCTGCCGTTTGGGTATTGTGTACCCGGAAATTACCCGTATGCAGGCTCGTGCCATTATGGAAGCGGCGTGCGATACGAAGGCCAAGGGAATTGATGTCCATCCGGAAATCATGATTCCGTTGGTTGGCAGTCTGAACGAGTTCAAGAATCAGGAAGCGATTATTCGTGAGACGGCGGAAAAGGTTCTTGCGGAAAAGGGTATGGAGATTGCTTACAAAGTCGGAACCATGATTGAAATTCCGCGTGCCGCTCTGACGGCGGACGAGATTGCCAAGAATGCGGAATTCTTCAGCTTTGGTACGAACGATCTGACCCAAACGTGCATGGGAATCAGCCGTGACGATTACGCCGGATTCATTAACGATTATCTTGAAAAGGATATCTATCCGGCCGACCCGTTCCAGGTTCTGGACCAGACGGGCGTTGGCAAGCTGGTCAAGATTGCCGCCGAAGGGGGTCGTGCTACGCGACCTGACATTAAACTCGGTATCTGTGGCGAGCACGGTGGTGAGCCGTCGAGCGTTAAGTTCTGCCATCGCGTTGGTTTGAACTACGTCAGTTGCTCTCCGCTCCGCGTCCCGGTTGCCAAGTTGGCTGCTGCCCAGGCGGCTCTGGAAGAGAAGGCTGCCGGTTGCGGGTGCTGCTGCAAGAAGTAGTTTTGACTCAAGTTTGCACGGCCGTACTCCCGCTAGATCACCTGCGCTGACTCTCTTATACAATAGCGAGTCTGTCGCGGGTGCGGGCAAACGGCCGGCGTGCAAACAGTGGATATAACGCCATTGAGTCCTTACCTCATGCGTAGTTTCACGCCACGTTTGATGTCCCGGAAGATGATTCCGGGATATGTTGTTTCATGCCCGGCCTTTATGACGTTAAGCCGGGCTTGTTGTTTTTTATGCATTTTTGTTTTTGTGTTTGCCCCATTTTTTAATATCAGCAAAAAGAGAGAAAGTCGATCATGAGTCTTAAAACGAGAAAACCCCAGGTTATCCTTACCGGATTTGCAGATGAGTGCAGTAATGAAAAGACGCTGGTCGAGCAGTTTTCGACCTTTGCGGCGTTGGGCCTTCAGTATTACAGCATACGGTTTGTCAATTTGGGCGACGGTGTGAAGAACGTCATGAAGCTGACGCTGGACGAGATACAAAAAGTGCGGGAAGTCCAAAGTGATTTTGGTTTAAATGTTTCCTCAATTGGTTCTCCGATCGGCAAGGTTAAGCTTAAGGATATCGAAGACGGCTCGAAAAATGCCTATATTCCGTTTAATGAATATATGGAGAAGGATGTGCGTAAGGTCTGTGACTTGGCGCATCAGTTTGAGACGAAGTTGATACGCGGCTTTTCGTTCTATCATCCGCGAGGGACAGACCCGCGTGACTCTCTTTCGCAGGTTGTCGACCAGTTGGGACAGATTGCGGAAGCGTGTCATCGTTCGGACCTTACGTTTGGGCTGGAAGTTGAGGCGAATCTGGTGGGTCAGAACGGCTGGCTTTTAGCGGAGATCTTTCGCCAGGTGAACCATCCGGCCATGCTGCTGATTTTTGACGCGGCGAATTTGATTGTCCAAGGCTATACAACGGCGGAAGTCTATGAGCAGTACGAGGCCATGAAGCCTGGCTTGGGCTGGCTGCACATAAAAGATTACGTGAAGTCGATTCAGCCGTCGCCAGGCGGTCATTTCGACGAAGACATGATGGCGGGTTTTATACCGTGCGACGCGGGATATGCGGGACACGAGGCGATTCTGCGAGATTTTGCGAAGATAGCGCCGTCGTTGCGAGAGAAGTTGAAATCGCGTGGTATTCCGGGCATTTTTCTCGATCTGGAGCCACACGTAAAGGGTGGCGGACAGTTCGGCGGCTACAGTGGTTCTGATGGACTGGGCGTTGCGTTGCGGGCACTCTGTCGCGTTTTGGACTATACCGGCTTCGAATATCATCTTCGCGATTTTGACGATATTCGAGCGGAGCGTGGATTTTAAGGGGAGAAGGAGTTATGGGATACGAACCCGCGTTTGGAAATCGACGCGAAGAGATAGCCGGTTTTGCCGTCGCGGAACTAGCGCGACGATTTGGTACTCCGGTTTATGTTTATGACGCGGCGGTCATTCGCCAGCGCTATGCTGACCTTGCCGCCTTTGACGTTGTCCGCTATGCGCAGAAGGCTTGCTCGAACCTGTCGATACTTAAACTTTTGCGAGAGCAGGGAGCTTTGGTGGACGCGGTGAGCGTGAATGAAGTTCGCCGCGCCTTGCTGGCCGGCTATACAGCGGAGCCGGAGGAGAAAGGAGGCCCGTTCCCGATCGTCTATACGGCGGATATCTTCGATCAGGCAGCGCTCGATTTCATTGCGGACGAATGTCCGGTTCACGTGAATTGTGGGTCGATGGACATGATCTGGCAATTGGGGGAACGAGTTGCAGGGCAGGGCCGCGAGATTACCTTGCGATTGAATCCGGGGTTCGGGCACGGTCATTCCCAAAAAACGAATACCGGCGGGGATCAGTCGAAGCATGGAATCTGGTTTGAGGATTTGGAACGCTGTTTTGAACTTGCGGTTCATTTCGGCCTGAAGATAACCGGACTGCACATGCACATCGGTTCCGGAACGGACCTTGAGCATTTGCGGCAGGTATGCGGGGCCATGAAGCAGTCGGCGCGTGAGGTGGGAACCCAGCTCCAGACGATCAGTTGTGGAGGCGGACTGCCGGTCCCCTATCGCCCGGGGGAGAGCTACGTCGATTTGGCGGAATATCACCGCCTGTGGCAAGAGGTGGTCGATTTTCTGGAGAGTGCCTTTGGACATAAGATTCGTCTGGAAGTAGAGCCGGGTCGTTATCTGGTGGCCGAGAGCGGATCGCTCATCACGGAGATTCGCGCCGTTAAGAGACAAAAAGGGAACCTGTTTTATCTGGTGGACGCCGGTTTCAATAATTTGGCCAGGCCGATTATGTACGGCTCCTGGCATCCGATCGCCATGGCCGCAGGCGACGGTCGATATTTGAGTGGGGACGACGAAGAAGCTATTGTGGGCGGTCCGTTGTGCGAGTCAGGCGATATTTTCACGCAGGAGGAAGGCGGTTTCGTTTCGAGACGACGGCTGCCCCGCGGTGAGGTGGGTGACCTGGTCGTACTGGGAATAACCGGGGCCTATGGCGCGGTTATGGCCTCGAATTACAACTCCAAACTCCTGGCACCGGAAGTCTTGCTCGATCACGGTCAGGCCCGGGTTATACGCAAGCGGCAGTCGTTTGAGCAACTCGTGGCCAACGAACTTGAAACGGAATAACCCTTCCCTGGTTACACTTGGCGACAATTCACAATTTTGAAATAAGCGGGAAACATTCGGCAACCTGAAACGATAAGAACACCGAACGGATCCTTTAAGGAGCAGAGAAATGGCTCGATACAATCCTTCCGAAATAGAACCTAAATGGCAAAATTACTGGGAAACGCACAAAACTTTTGCATGTCCCAAACTCCCTGGGGACAAGGGGAAAATGTATGTCCTGGATATGTTCCCGTATCCCAGTGGAAATGGCTTGCACGTCGGGCATCCGGAAGGATACACCGCGACCGACATTGTCTCACGATACAAGCGTGCCTGTGGCTTTTCCGTTATGCACCCGATGGGTTGGGACGCCTTTGGCCTGCCAGCGGAACAGCATGCGAAAAAGACCGGAATTCATCCGCGAATTACAACGGAAAAGAATATCTCCAATTTCCGACGACAGCTGAAAATGCTGGGGTTCAGTTACGATTGGGATCGTGAAGTCGCAACGACCGACGTTGAATATTTTCGGTGGACGCAACATATCTTTCTTGTCCTGTTCGATACGTGGTACGACCGCGATGAGCGCCGTGGCCGCCCGATAGCGGAACTCCCCATTCCGGAAGACGTTGCCGGGGAAGGTCCCGAGTCGATTCGTCGCTATCAAGACGAGCATCGTTTGGCGTATCAGATCGAAGCGCCGGTGAACTGGTGTCCGGAGTTGGGTACCGTGCTGGCCAATGAGGAGGTTATTGGTGGCGTGAGCGAACGGGGCGGCTATCCCGTGGAGCGTCTTCCGCTGCGGCAGTGGATGCTGCGAATAACCGCGTACGCCGACCGACTTGAAGATGATCTGGAAGGACTCGACTGGTCGGAGAGTATCAAGGCCCTTCAGCGGAACTGGATCGGACGCAGTACCGGCGCGGAAGTCGATTTTTTCATTGGCGCCCAAGCCGACTTTGCTGCTTGGAAAGACGAACATCGTGAGAAGGGCTTTCCACGTAAGTCAGGGAGCGACGCGATACGAGTCTTTACGACGCGGCCCGATACGCTTTTTGGCGCCACATACATGGTGCTGGCCCCGGAGCATCCGGCGGTAACTGCGTTAACGACTCCGGAGCAGAAGGACGCGGTGGACGCATACCGCCGTCAGGCGTCGTTCAAGTCGGACCTCGATCGAACGGACCTGGCCAAGGAGAAAACGGGCGTCTTTACGGGGGCTTATGCTTTCAATCCGGTCAATGGCGCTGCCGTTCCGATTTGGATTGCGGACTATGTCCTGGCCAGTTACGGGACCGGAGCGATCATGGCAGTGCCAGCGCACGACACCCGGGATTTCGAGTTTGCCACGAAATTCGCCATACCGATTATTGAGGTCGTCTCGGCAGGGAAGGGCACGTCCGAACTGCCCTTTACAGAGCTTGGCGTTGCGGTGAATTCCGGTAAGTACGACGGACTGCAAACGGCCGTCTTTAAAGAGACGATCGGCTCTGATCTGGAATCCGCCGGCCTGGGCCGCAAGACGGTGAATTATAAATTGCGCGACTGGCTCTTTAGCCGTCAGCATTTCTGGGGCGAGCCGTTCCCGGTCCTGCGCGAACTTGACGAGCACGGCGAGCCAAACGGCGCTGTTGTTCCGTTGGACTCCTCGGAATTACCCTTGGACCTGCCCGAAGGTATCAAGTTCGATACGGGCCATCATACTCCGGAACCTCCTCTGGAGAAAGCACATAACGACTGGCTTTACGTGACGCGAAACGGGAAACGCTACAAGCGGGAGACGAACACCATGCCGCAATGGGCAGGTTCCTGCTGGTATTACCTGCGCTATCTTGACCCGCGCAATCACGACCGGCTTGTTGACCCGGAAGTGGAGAAGGCCTGGATGCCTGTCGACCTCTACGTCGGCGGCGCGGAGCACGCGGTTTTGCATTTGCTCTACGCCCGATTCTGGCATAAAGTCTTGTACGATCGTGGCTACGTAACAACAGCGGAGCCCTTCCACAAGCTGGTGAATCAGGGGATGATTCTGGGCGAAATGGAATTTACCGGCTATCGAACCGAAGCCGGGCAGTGGGTGAGCGCGAAAGAGGTTAACGTCGATAATCAGCTCAACGCAACTCGTGCGGCAACAGGCGAGAAACTTGAATCCGTTAAGCTGGACGCGAAACAGGCAACGAAAAATGGTGACGTCTTCGTACTGGCCGAAGTTCCGTCGATTGTCCTGGACGCGAAGTCGTATAAAATGTCGAAAAGTCGTGGCAACGTCATCAATCCGGATGAGGTGGTGCGTCTGTACGGTGCGGACTCTCTTCGTCTGTACGAGATGTTCATGGGGCCGTTAGAGGCGGTTAAGCCCTGGAGTCAGGATGGTGTTTACGGCGTTCGCAGCTTTCTGGAACGCGTTTGGCGACTCTTCGTGCCTAGTGGCCCTAACGACGACTCCCTGTCGCTCTCTGATGCCGTTGTCGATATGCCCACAACGGTGGAACAGAATCGCGTTCTGCACAAGACCATTAAGGCGGTAACCCAGGACTTGAACGCCATGTCGTTTAATACGGCTATTGCCCGCATGATGGAATTTACCAACTTTTACGGCAAGCAGGAAAAACGTTCCAGGGCGGCTCTTGAAACCTTCTTGATTCTGCTGGCGCCCATGGCGCCGCACCTCTGCGAGGAATTGTGGCAATTACTGGGTCACAACGAGAGTATCTCTCAAGCGGCGTGGCCCGGCTGGGATGATGCCGCTCTGATTGAGGCCGCAGCGACGATTCCGGTCCAGATTAACGGTAAATTGCGCGCAAAAATTGAGATGCCGACCGGACTTGACCAGGCGGGAATGGAAGAACTTGCTCTTAAAGAAAAACGCATCGCTGATCTGCTCGAAGGCAAAACAATCGTCAAAAAGATTATTGTCGTCGGGAAAATGGTGAATTTCGTGATTCGTTGAGTCGTGACCCTCGTCACTCTGTCCTGTGTCCGCTCTTGAGGCCAGGACAGAGGTTTTCGAGCTTCTGCCTCCGTTGCTGCCGGGTCCGCACGCGAGTCACATTCCCACAAAGGTCGCCTTCACGCGGCCTTTTTCCGTTTTGTCGACGCAAGGAGCGATAGTATTACTAGATATTGTGTAATCTGCCTATTTTAGATAAAATTCTCATTTTATCGTGTTTCGTTTGTGGTAGAAGGGTATAATCTCAAAAAAAGGGTTAAGAACGGAATAAATGTTATCTTTTATGCCTTGTTCTGAACGATAATAAGGGTAGATTTTACGGAATCGAGAGACTGCCTGCGCGCCTGACCGTAAGAACGTGGAAAAGAGGCGGTCTTTTTATGGTTTATGACAATCCGGGTAATTGACAGAATCCTGTAAATAGAGGATAATTATAACGTTTATACGACGTTCTTTTGCCCGCGGTGTTAGATAGCCAGGATCGTGTACCTCGGGAAGGGATATTCAACTTACATGCAGGAGCAAAAGGTGACCGAAAAGCAATTTTCACCATCGTCGATTTTTGGTCTGTCCAATTGGGTGGACCTGGTCCATTTTCGAGCCGAGATACAGCCGGACGATCCCGCCTTTATCTACTTGGCGGATGGCGTCTCGGATGAGATTGTTTTGACGAACAAGGAATTGGCACGACGGAGTCGGGCGATAGCGGCCTGGATACAGAAGCATCATCTTAGTGGTGAACGGGTTTTGCTGTTGTATCCGCCAGGGCTGGACTTTATAACGGCGTTCTTCGGCTGTCTCTTTGCCGGCGCGATTGCGGTTCCGGTCTACCCGCCGAAGCGGAATCGGTCCATGTTACGCATTGAGGCGGTTGCCAATAGTGCCAATGCGAAGCTGGCCATAACGACGGACGACGTACTGAAGCGAGTCAATGAACTGATAAGTGAAACGCCGAACCTTCGGAAACTGCCGTGGCTAGCGACGACGAGTCTTGAGCCTGGAATAGAAGATATGTGGGTGGACCCGGAAATCACCTCCGATTCGCTGGCCTTTTTGCAGTACACCTCCGGCTCGACGGGGACGCCCAAAGGGGTGGTTCTCTCGCACGGCAATCTGTTACATAACTCCATGCTGATCCAGATGGGGTTTGAGCATACCAGGTCGGACAAGGGCGTCTTTTGGCTGCCGAGCTATCATGATATGGGCTTGATAGGCGGAATTTTACAGCCTCTGTATTGTGGACGGACGAATGTTCTTATGTCGCCGTTATCCTTTTTGACGAAGCCGTTTCGATGGCTCTCGGCGATTTCCCGCTACCGCGGTACGACCAGTGGCGGCCCGAACTTCGCTTTTGACCTCTGTGTGCGTCAGATAAAAGATGAGCAGTTGGATGAGCTTGATTTATCGAGCTGGAAAGTGGCGTTCAACGGAGCGGAGCCTGTCCAGGCAGAGACCATGGAGCAGTTCGCGGCGAAGTTTGAGCGTTGTGGGTTCCGTTATGAATCTTTCTATCCCTGTTTCGGTTTGGCCGAAGGAACGTTGATTGTTACTGGTGGTTTGCAGGGCGAGCCGCCGGTCATACGCACGGTTGACCCCGATGCTCTCCTGGCCGGTAAGGCCATTGATGTCCTGCCCGGTGCCGACCGGCACCGCCGACTCGTTTCCAGCGGCCGGACCATCTACGACCAGGTGACGCGAATCGTCAATCCGGAAACCCGGCTCGTCTGCGAAGACGGGACCGTTGGCGAAATATGGACGAAGAGTCCGAGCGTGGCCCAAGGGTACTGGGACGCTCCGGAAGCAACGGAATACACGTTCCGTGCCCGGATTGCCGATACAGGCGAAGGGCCGTTCATGCGGACCGGTGACCTCGGCTTTATGCTCGATGGTGAGCTTTACGTAACGGGCCGTATCAAAGACCTGATCATCATTCGCGGGGTCAATGTCTATCCGCAAGATATAGAAAAGACGGCGCAGAAAGTGGATCCGGTTTTACGTCCGAACAGTGGCGGCGCATTCATGACCGGAGAAGCGCGTAAGGAGAAGCTGGTTCTCGTTCAAGAGGTGGAGCGACGCTTTAAGGGCGAAAACGCGGACAAGATCTTTCAGGAGATACGCAAAGCGATTGCCCTGGAGCATGAGATTCCCATTGACACGATTGTCCTGGTGCGTCAGGGAAGTGTTCCGAAAACGTCCAGCGGCAAGGTTCAGCGTCATATGTGCCGAACGAGTTTTCTCAACGGCGACCTCATAGAAATTGCTCGATGGTCGCTCGAGGCCGTCGATGAAAAAGCCAAGAATCGCGAGTTTGACCAGCTTCATCAGAAGCAGATCCAGGCGGCCAGTCGGGAGGTGGACCATGACTCCGAGGCTGCCCATCTTGAACAGATGCTGAAGGTAAAATCGCACGGAACGTCGGCGTCTGGCGCGGAGAATGGCAAGTCGGGTCATGGGCGTATTGCCCTGTCCGGTCTCTCCTACGATGAGACAGCTCGCATTGTCTTGCAGGAAGTCTATCGAGTCGGTACAGACCGCGCCAAAGGCATAACGCTCGATACGGACATAACGGAACTCGGGCTGGATTCCCTGGAGCGCATGGAGATTCTGGCCGGTTTGGAAGACGCTTTTGGCGGTCAGTTTCCGGAATCCGTTCTGCCGTCGCTCATTACGGCGCGCGAGGTGGTCGACGCGGTAAGGAAATATTTGGGCGGCGGGGCTGCTCCCTCGGCCGAAACGCCGGAAGTCTGGGAACTTACGCCCGAATGCTACGACGTGGCCGCTTTCCCGGAATATCTTCAGATTCATCAGAAGCTGGAAATGGTCGGCAAGATGAAGCTGAATCATTTCTTCGACGTTCATGAAGGCGTAACCGGCGACACAACTCTCATCGGCGGCAAGAAGTATATAAACTTCTCGGCCTATAATTATATCGGTTCTTCGGGGCACCCAAGCGTTACGAAAGCGGCGCAGGACGCGGTTGCACGATACGGTACGAGTGTTTCTGCCAGTCGTATCGTTTCCGGCGAGAAACCGATTCATCGCGAGCTTGAGAACGAAATTACCAACTTTCTTGGGACCGAAGATACCATTGTCCTCGTGGGTGGTCACCAGACAAACGAGAGCATTATTGGGCACATGATGGGTCAGCCAGACCTTATTCTCTACGATGCCCTTGCCCATAACAGTATTGTACAGGGTGCCATTTTATCCGGGGCGCGACGACGTCCGTTCCCCCATGGCGACTGGAACGCGGCCGATAAGATTTTGGAATTGCATCGCAATCGCTATCGACGCGTGCTCATTGTCATTGAAGGCGTTTACAGTATGGACGGCGATTTCCCGGACCTCCCGGAATTCATTAAGGTTCGCAACAAGCACAAGACGCTGCTTATGATAGACGAAGCGCATTCGATCGGTGTTTTGGGCGAGACAGGCCGCGGGATAGGCGAGCATTTCCACGTCAATCGTCGTGACGTCGATATGTGGATGTGCACTTTGAGTAAGACCTTTGGCAGTTGTGGCGGATACATTTCGGGTCGTCGTGAACTCGTTGAGTATCTCAAATACACCGCTCCGGCATTCATGTTCAGTGTCGGCATGCCGCCGGCCCAGGCGGGCGCGGCGCTGGCTTCGCTACAGCTCCTGGAGCGGGAGCCGGAACGCTGTGCCAAGTTGCGTGAGAACAGCCGGTACTTTAAAGAGGTCGCCGCACGATACGGTATGAATACCGGTTTTGCTCAGGATACAGGCGTCGTTCCGGTGATTATCGGGAACTCCATGGCGTGTCTGCGTCTGTCGCATGGTCTCTTTGAAAATGGGATCAATGCGCAGCCGATTCTGCATCCGGCAGTGGAAGAGAAGTCAGCCCGAATTCGTTTCTTCCTCTCCTCAATGCACACGAAAGAAGAGATTGATACCACCTTGGCCGTACTTTCGCGGCTCATGAAGGAGGTTCTCGCGAATTCATGACCGCTGGACAGCCAGGTTTCGATGCCGCTCGCGTAAAAGAACTGGTTCAGTGCGTGGAAACGATGTTTCGCGTGCTGGACCGGGTCGTCCCTTGCTTTGTTTGGCTCCTTGGCTTAATTCTCTTTGTGCGTATGCCGTGGGCGGCGTATGAGGTAACCGCGACCTCATTTTGGGGCTTGGTGGCAGCCGCGATCATTCTGTCGTTCCTGACCCGCGCCGTTGGTTCAATTGCCCGGGTTATCCGTGAATATCCATATTATCCCGAGGAGACAGGCAGGTTTATGTCGTGCCATGGTTTTCTCCCGGTTCTACTGGTGATTGGCTTGTGCTTTCTGGCGTTTTCATCGCCGGGGCTGTTTGCCGCCTATGCGGTTTTGGTCGTTGCGGCCGATGGGTGTATTGCCTGGCGCCTGACGCAACTGGAAGATGGCCTTGCGCGTAAGGTCATGCAATGGGCACACGGGGTTGAAGTTCAGGCCCACTTTGAGGAGGAGTGGGAGGAGTCCATGACGGAAGACGAACAGCTTGTCCATCAGCAGACGCGTCGCGTGCAGGAGGACGGCGGCGAGCGGGTCGAAGGACTCGTACGCGTTCGCTTCGATTCGGGGCAGGAGTTGCAAACGGTTCACCTTGCCTTTTGTCCGCCTCTTGACAACGTTCCGGACTTGGAGTACGGCATATTGTCTGATGACGACGTTCACCTGAAAGCGACACTTGTCATGCCGTACGGGGCACGGCTGGAAATGAAGCGCTCTCTTGCCCGGACTCAAGAGGCGGAAAACGCAAAGGACGCCGATTCCGTTATTATTCCCCTATGCTACGCCGCCCAAAGCCGAAAATAATTTTTCAAGGTCCCGTTTTAGAAAAACAGTATCACATTTTTTATAACCTCTTGTTGTCGCTTGTCTTGCATAAATTTAACATATACGTTTGAGTTATATAAACTGTCGGTTGTGGAAAGAAATTTGGAAAAATCAGAATTTTTTTGCCTTTTTTGCCCTGGTCTGTGTTGGTAAGTAATAGACGGGGAGACGGCGAAGAACCGTAGTTCCGGTCGGACACAAAACGGGAACGAAGTCGTAAGCGACGGGAATGGTGTTATCATGGCGCAACAGGACAACGAGCGAGAGCTGAATCCGGAATCCGGGTCAGGCGGAAAGAATAGGGTCAAGGATAGGGCAAGTGCCTTGTTCCTTCAGCATATTCATTACGTCGAGGCGGTTGCCTTTCGCGTCGCTCCGATTGCCGTGGTGCAAGATGACATTGTTCATGACGCCTTTGTCGATTTTATAGAAAAGGCGGAGCAGTGGGACCTGGAGAAAGACGTTCGCCCCCTGCTGCGCGGAATTGCTGAGAATATTGGTAAACAATACTGGCGCGACCATTTAAAGAATGAACCGGAGAAGATACGCCGGATTTTTGAATATGGTTTGGTACCAGTAGCGAACGAGGGTCAGGAAGAACGGGTCAGTAATCTGGACGACCAGATCGAAGCGTTGCGCGTTTGTATGAAGAAACTTTCGCCGACCTGTCAGCTCCTCCTGCATCTGTATTACGTTTTAGGGAAATCGTACCGGGAAATTTCGGAAGAGACCGGTAAAAGTGAAGGGACCCTGCAAAAGGCGTGCAGTCGTCTTCGAGATAACCTGTTCGAATGTATTGAGCGGATTCTGGCCGCGGAGGTGAGGAAACTGTGGTAAACGAGTCACTCATCTTAGTCGAACGATTTCTGCGTGGCGAGCTTACGGACGCGGAATCGGATACACTCCTGGCCTTACTGGAGAAGGACGAGCAGACGCGGCAGTTCCTGCGCCGTAATCTTGCCGTTGACTTTCTCCTGTATAAAAATGCGAAGAATCTGACCAGTCAGCAGAAACAGGCCGATGAAGAACCCGGCTGGGATGAACTCGTGCGCCTGCAAAACGCGGAACGTCCCATACCCGTTATCGTCGCCGAATACAGGGCCAAGCAGGCGGAAGAGCGAAGACAGAATCGTCTTACACGCCGCGCACTCCGGTTCGCCAAAAAATGCGTCTGGCCTGACCGATGGGACTGGGAGGAATCGATCGCTCCGGTTGTTACCCTGCTGGTCACGCTGACCTTGGGCGTTATGGGCCTGGTTTTTCTGCTGGGACATAGCGACTCTATCCCGATTACCACCATGGCCCGGGTCAACGAAACCATCGACGCCGTTTGGGAAGAAGGAGCCACGGCCTATCAGCGGGGACAACTGATCGATGAAAGTTTTTTCCAACTCAAAAGTGGAACCATTCAGCTTGAAATGAATAATGGCGTTACGGTCATTTTAGAAGGACCGGCGGAGTTGACGGTCAACAACCCGCTCAGTGTGTTTTGCAAGTCGGGCAAAATAAGCGCGAACGTTTCGGCCAGAGGCAAAGGCTTTGCGATTGATACGCCCTACGGCAAGGTCATTGACCTGGGCACGGAGTTTTTCCTCGACGTCTCGAAAATGGACTCACAAGTTCAGGTCGTTAAAGGAAAAGTGCATTATCTGACGCCGGAGCATGAACTCATTGCCTTACATAAGAACGATGTATTAAAATATAACCTGGAAGATAAGGTACAGCGGCCCACGGCGCCGGTGCGGGGCTATATAAGTCGCGAACGGTTTGAAACGCGAGTCCGGGAACAGGCAGTAGAACAGTTAGCTGTGCGTTCGGATACGCTGACCGAGATCCGCACGATGCCGGAACTACTGCTCCATTTCGATATGAACGACCGACGCGTTCGCAATATTCGCAATGAATCCGAGATTGCCGGTGACTTGCAGCCGTCACGCATACGTGGCAAGCGGACCGAAGGCGCCTTATTCGATACGTATGCCGTTTCATTTCAGGAGAAGCGGGACGGACTTACCCTCCACGTTCCAGACTCTTTTGACTCGCTCACAATCGAGGCGGTCGTTCAGGTCAATTTACAGGAAAAAAGAACCCATGTGCTCTGTTCCTGTAATGATTTGGTCGATCAGCCGGGAACTTTTTTGTGGCAGTTTACCCGTGAAGGGGCTTTGCAATTGCAATACACGCCAGCGACGGGCGATGGTTTGCTCAACTACACGACCGTACCGTGCCTGACGAAAGAAATGAATGGTACCTGGGTGCATTTGCGAATCGTTATGGACGCGGAAAAGCAGAGAATTGTGCAATTTGTTAATGGTCGACCGGTACGTGAGGCAACTTCCTATAAAGTCTGGTCGACCTGGCGTGAGGAGACGAAGCCGGTCGTCGGCGATTTCGTTATAGGAAACTATTGCGGACGCGTGCAATCGGGTGCGAACCGAACGCTCAGTTTTCCCCTCTCGGAATTTCGCCTGTACAACAAGGCGATCTATCCGGAGAAGACCGAACTTAACGAGTGAGTTTTTGTGTGAACAGTTGTTTAAACTAACCCAAAAGGGCAAATAAGAAAGGACGAAAGATGAGAGACAGAATCAGGAAAATAGTGGGTTTTACCTTGGTGGAACTCTTGGTTGTGATTGCAATCATAGGAATTTTGATTGCACTACTGCTGCCGGCAGTTCAGGCGGCGCGAGAAGCGGCCCGACGCATGCAGTGCACGAACAACCTCAAGCAGATTGGCTTAGCCGTGCACAATTTTCACGATAGCCGCGGTGGTTTGCCTCCTTTACACTTAGTGACTTATCGAATGACTTTTTTTGGGTTGATTTATCCGTACATTGAGCAACCGTCGTTGTATGACGTTCTCATGAATACGTCCAGTATCGGATTAACTCCAGAGCTTTACGGAATAGCTGCGTCTCGCACAGGGAAACAATGGTGGGATCCCAAACTTACCGATGAGCAGCGGAAAGGGTTCGGGTCGGTGAGCGCCTACGTCTGTCCCTCCCGCGCACGAATGTTTCCAGCCTACGCCAACGAGGCGGCATTTGACGACGTGAAAGGCCCACAGACAGATTACGCAATGGCCATGTCAGCAACAGACATTTCTGATACAAGTACGGAGCAGTGGTACCGGTTTGGGAAAATAGGTATGGCAAAGGATATTTCGCAAGACAAGGCTACTTTTGGCGGAGCCAGTCCGTTCAGAACAGCTGTGACAAATTGGGGGCAAGTAACACCCAATGTACAATATAATTTTACCACGTGGCGATCTCGCGACACGATGGCCTGGTGGCAGGATGGAACCAGTAACCAGATCTGTATAGGCGAAAAACATTTCTCGCGTATTTACCCGGTAGGTAACGTCGCTGGCGGCGGTAAAGGCGATGGTTCCTATCTGTATGTCCATAGCACGGGCCCAGTCGTCGGGAATGTCGCCCGATGTGTCCACGATGCTGATTACCAGTGTTTTTATCTCGGACGCGGCATTACCGACGAAGGTCCGGACGGCAAAACACCTTACCGCTGGTTCGGTTCCGCTCACGCCGGAATTATCAACTTCCTCTACGGCGATGGTTCCGTTCATGCCGTCAGTGTTACGACATCGCCGGAATTGGTTGCCCGGCAGATTCATGTTTGTGACGGAGAAGTTACTACACTATGATTATGTAAAGGAAGAAAGTATGTTTAAACAAACGGCAATATTTTTTTTGGTTCTATTCACAGTCTGCTTAGGGTGCAGTCAGAACGTTAAAGTTAACGGAAAAGTAACTTTTGCGGACGATGATTCGCCCTTGACTTGTGGAAGTATAGTTTTCGACGACGGTAAAGTGTCGAGTAAAGCGCAACTTAACGAAGATGGAACTTACAAACTTGGTTTTGAAAAAGAAGGTAATGGAATTCCCAAAGGAGAGTATGACGTTTACATTATAGGTGCCATGGATAAAATACCGATCCGTGTGACGGCCGAAAAAAATATGTTATCAAACCTGCCAGAAGATGAAGAGGGAATGGATAGTTTTAAAATGATACCGCTTATTGCGGAGAAATATCAATCGGGGAAGACTTCGGGCTTGCATGTAACGATCGACGGTAGCTCACAACAGTTTGATTTTACTGTTGAAAGACCGTAACCGAAGACGCGGAAAATCTGTAGTCTTGATTTTTATCGCGGGTGTAACGCGTTCGCACCCGCATCTTTGTTATACAATTTCGCACGCCGAGAGGGACATTATGCGAATTATATTATTTCTTACCATGTTTTTTACAGCGATACTTCCCGCTTTGGGTCAAGAGGAGTATCAACCAACAGCCGTTGTCTATTGTTCCGGTGAGCATTTTTCCTACAAGGAAAAGAGCTTTGCGAAATCTGATAACGCATATTGCACGAATAACGTAATAGACGGCAATCCAGACACCTACGGTTGTATTCTGGACGATACACCGACCGGGAACGACGCAAAAACCTATCCGCCGCGAGGAAAGGCTCCGGTAACAGGGTACGTTATTTTTGATTTCGGAGAAACGCGAACATTGTACGGCTTAAAGTTGATGGCACCGAAAAAGAATCGATACGTTCCAAAAACTGTGGATGTTGTACTGCTGGAGGAAACGTGTGATTCGAGCCTGTTCTCGCAATATAACGCTCTTGTCGCGGATTCCAGAGCTCATACGGTTGTGTGCAATGCAGACTTTCCTTACTTCTGCGATGGAGAGACAAGTACAATGGTGTTTGAACCGACTTCAGCACGCTATTTGGTACTTAAAGTTCATTCAGCCTGGGATTCAGGTCGCGATCGTTTTTTCGTTTATCAATTCGCTGAAATTTTTGGGCTTGGGACATCCGAACCCCCTGATACTATCGACATAAACAGTATTATTGTCCATAACGAAACGTTGGGCGACGCATTAGCGGAACTAAAGCAAACAAATCAGGAAGTTTCACGCAGAAACATCGACCCATGCACACCGTCGCGTTTGCGACAGGAATGGATTCGGCAGGACTGCAATGGTAAATCTGCAAATTGTTTTGTATCTGATTCAGATAATGAAATTGAAAAGCAATTGTTTGGCAACGTTTTAGAAGAATTAAAAGAATATGGTCTCCCGACGTCTGGCTTTGAAGCTCAGGCTAAGATTCTTGTGAATGAAAATGTTGTGGGGCGAGACACAAGGTGGGCCAGTCTTTACTGGGCCATGTGTAAGATGAGAAGAATAGAACGTCTTAAACATATTTCTGATTTTAACCAATATTTTGTTTACGCCAAGCATTATGTAATAGGAGGTCGAATCGGAGCGCTTCAAATGACGGCCGATCTGACCGATACCGAAATAGAAAATCACGGTCCGGACTGGCGCGTTGGTTCAGAGCTTATGCTGCTGTCAATTTCTTCTGACGGAGCGATCTCGCAGGAAGTCTTACTGCAAGCGGATAAAGGCATTATACGCGACCCATCCGTTTCGTTCGACGGTGATAAAATTGCTTTTGCCATGAAAACCGATGAGCATGACGATTATCATCTCTATGTTATGGACGTGGCGACGCGACAATATGAACAGATTACATTTGGCACCGCAACTGCGGATTACGAACCTTGTTTTTTGCAATCGGGCGATTTGATTTTCAGTTCGACTCGCTGTGACCAGAGCGCCCCTTGCTGGTGGAGTAACGTTTCCAATTTGTATACCTGTGACGTCAAAGGACGCTTCCTGCGCCGTCTCGGTTTCGATACGTCTCATGTTTTTTCGCCTCAGGTACTTGATAACGGTCAGGTCGTCTTTTGCCGCTGGGAGTACAATGACCGCGGTCCTATTTTCAACCAGCCTCTCATGGTCATGAACCCGGACGGAACCACACAAACGGAATATTATGGGAATAATTCATGGTCCCCAACCTCGATTATTCACGCGCGTGGCGTACCCGGCACATCAAAAATAATCGCGATAGAATCGGGGCATCACAGCGATCAGGCTGGTAAAATGATTCTCATCGACAGGACGCAGGGCACACAGGCTGGCAAAGGTCTTCAGTATGCCGCGCCGACCCGGCCTTACGTTTGGGAAATTGACGATCGGTCCGGTTGCCATGGCGAATTATATCAATATCCTTACTCACTCGATGAAGACAATTATCTTGTTTCTTATCTACCGGAAGGAAACCCGGACGTCAACGACGGCGGCCGTGGCATGCGGTACGATATCCCCTTTGGCATCTACTGGATGGATAGTGAGGGACGTCGCGAACTTCTGGTTTATGATCCCACGATTTCTTCAGGGCAAATTGTTCCACTGGCACAACGTGAAAAAGCGATTGTAAAATCATCAACCCTTGACCTGGATAAGGAGGATGGTACTTTTTTTGTGCAAAATGTTTATCTTGGGCCAGGTCTGGAAGGGGTACCTAAAGGGACAGTTAAAAAGTTGCGCGTCGTTGCCTTGGAATTCCGCGCAATGGGAACTTGTATTGGCTATAATAAATACTATGGTCCGGTTACAACGCCGGTTTCCGTCTTTAACGGCAGTTGGGACGTGAAGCATGTACTTGGTACCGTCGACGTCGAGGATGACGGCAGCGCCTATTTTAAGGTACCTGCCCGTACGCCCGTCTATTTTCAAATGCTGGATGAAAAGGGGTATGTTGTCCAGACAATGCGAAGTTGGGCCATGGTTCTCCCCGGAGAAAATTTCGGCTGCGTTGGGTGCCACGAAGACAAAAATACAAATTATTTTACTCCTGATCAGAAGCTTTCGATCGCTGCTGCCAAGCCGGCTCAAGATTTGGTTCCCTTCTATCGCGATGGAGAGGAACCGATACCGGAACGACTGTCAAACATGACAGAATCGGAGCGCAAGGCGTGGAAGTATCTTTCAGTCAACGCCCCACAAGGCACGGACCGGCCCCGCGGCTTTTCTTATCTGCGCGAAATACAGCCCATTCTTGATCAACACTGTGTTTGCTGCCACGATGGTCGCACAACGATGAAAGATAATACAATCCCCATGTCTTTGCTCGGGAATGCCCGTACCTACTCCCGCCACGATGTTTGGAAATCGGAATATACTATTCCATCCTACACAAATAAGCAGTATCTGCATTGTCAGGGAGGCGGCGGTATGAACCCCGGTCGTGACTTTGCGGAATCCTATTTGAATCTGACGCATCTGGGAAAAGACAGCAATTTGGTCGATGCCTTTCTGGCAACATCGGACCCCGTTATGCTCCAACCCCGCTCCTACGGTTCCTCGCGAAGCAAGCTTATGCAATTCCTGGAGCCCGACCATTACGACGTTAAACTTTCGCAAAATGAGAAAGACATTATTGCCTGCTGGATTGATTTGTGCGTGCCCTTCTGTGGTTCTTATATGGAGGCGAACCATTGGGACAGGATTACGGGCGTCATCATGAGTAAACACACAACCGAACTGCGCGGCGTCTACCTGTACCATGAGCAGAAGCGACTTAAGCACGCGGAAATTGAAGTGGCTCATCTCGAAAAATACAAGGAGTATCTTAAGACGGGTCGCGAGTTCGAAATTGGTGAGTTTCCCGTCTTTACATTCGGCGGCGTCGATAAGGAAGACGCCTTTATCGCCGCGACACACGAGCAGGCGAACCAGGCACCCATCTTTGGCGCAGGCGAAGCAACCGACGCACGCGGCGGAAGTAATATTACCGGTAACGCGAGAAGAAATCTTGCACTCAATCCTCAGGCAACTACCTTCTCCGTCACTTCGTATCCACACGCAACGTCAAACAGTCACTGGAAATATTGGGACACGACTTCACCGCGACTGACAATCGACGGAAAACGGGAATCGTCAGACAACGCATGGCGACCGAATCGGCGAACCGACCTCTGGTTGAAAGTTGAGTTTGGCCGATCTGTGTCGGTCGATGAAGTCGTCCTGACTTTAAAATTGACTGAAGAGCAAAAGAAGACGTGGAGTAAGGCTGTCATTCGTTTTTCGGACGAGAGCGAAATTCCCATTGAGCTTGCCTGTACGACCGAGCCGCAGCATTTTCCATTTACGGCAAAAGCCACAACGTCGGTTACCATCACCAACCTGCAAGAGGATTCACCGCTTTCCGATAACGGTGTAGTGGAACTTGAAGTCTGGGGGCAGGACCAGTAACGGCGTTACCGGCTCTTTCCCGCGTGGCAGGTAGAAGAGGCCTGTTCAATGGCGATGCTTACTCCGCGTTTGGCGTCGAATTCGCAAATTCCCGAATGGAAGTGCGTGCGAATTGCGTCGCCGAATTCGGATTTTAGCTGGTTCACAAAGAGGTCATGAAGTCGGGACAGTCGCTCCGCGGCAACGTCTGTGGGGCACGCCGGCATGAGAATCACGAACTCATCGCCGCCATATCGGGCAACGAGGTCGTGGTTACGGAAGCAGGCGGACAGAACCGAGCCGGCCAGCGTGAGGACCTGGTCACCGGTCGCGTAGCCCAACGTATCGTTAATGGTTTTAAACTTTACCAGATCGGCGAAGATAAGTGACCCTTTGCGAAAATTGCGATTTCTTTGCCGCTTGAGACTGGCTTCGTATTCCTCCAGACCATTTCGGTTCGGCAGGCCGGTGAGCGAATCGAAATAGGCTTTGCGCTCGGTCGGGCTAAAGGGGCCGTGGGAGTCGGGCCAGAGCTTTGTGGTCGTAGACCTGCGTGAAACCGGGAGGACTCTTTCAGCAGGTCGCGCTGTATACAGAAAAAGCTTTTTTCCAGAGACCTGCTCGCTAAGAGATAAAACAGCTTCCCCGGGGTTATCCGGAAGAAGAAGGCCCGCACATGCTTTTCCGAAGGGATCGTGGGCCAGAGAACATCTTGATAATACCTGCTGGAGATAGTTCTTCAGCTGCTGGTCGGAATACGCAATAAAATAATTTTGAAACGCGTTATTACACGCGACAACGGTCCCGCCGTCGGCCAGGACCGCCATGGGCGCGGGACCAAGGTCAAGGAATTTTTGCAGGGAAGCCGCCGGGACAGAAGAACAGTCGTCGAGTGCGTTGTTCTCTGTCGGTCGCGTCATGCGAATCGCCCTTTGCGAAACGCGTCGGACATGGCCTTGGGGACTTTAGCTTCCGCTTCAACGACATGGGCACGATTTTCGGCAACGTTGGCCTTCATTTCCTGCTCAATTGCCAAGGCAAGAGCACGGCGCTCTTCCGCTTTGGCCTGGGCCACACGCGTATCGGCACTAGCCTGATCCGCTTGAAGTCGGGCACCAATATTTTCGCCTACGTCAATATCGGCAATATCAATGGAAACAATTTGAAACGCGGTCTGTGCGTCGAGCCCTCGTTCAAGAACCTTACGCGATATACTGTCGGGATTCTCCATGACTTCGAAGTGCGTATTGGCACTCCCGATAGCGGTAATAATCCCTTCACCAACGCGAGCGATAATGGTATCTTCCGTGGCTCCACCGATAAGCTGGTCGAGGTTGGTGCGAACAGTAACCTGGGCACGAACTTTAAGCTCAACTCCATTTTTGGCAATAGCGCTTAACGTGGTTTTGGTTCCCTTGCGCGGGTCGGGACAGACGATAACCTTCGGATTGACACTGGTACGAACCGCTTCCAGAACGTCGCGTCCCGCAAGGTCGATAGCGGCGCCTTGATCGAAGTTGAGATTCAGGCCTGCCCTGTGCGCGGCAATCAGAGCACGAATCAGATTCGGGATATTGCCACCGGCCAGATAATGGGCCTCCAGCCGACGTGTTGTGATTCCGGACTTGCCGGAAATGGCCAGTCCTGCCTGTTTCAGCATGATCTTGGCCTGGACTATGAGACGGGCATTGACTTTGCGAAGACTCATTCCGAGCAGACTCAATAAGCTGACCTGTGCCCCGGACATATAGCCCTGAAACCAGAGCTTGCCATAAGCAAAGAAAAGGAGAGCAATTCCACCCAGAAAGAGCAGACCCAAAATGAGGCCTACAAGCTGCAAGGAAGACGAAGTATCCATTTGGGCAAATAAAACGTCGAGTGCTAAAAGGTCCATGGCAAGTCTCCTGTTATGTTGTTTGTAAGGACAAACGGGAAACGACTCCGGGCCGTCCCGGAGCCGCTCCTGTAAGGGCGTTCACGTTAGTTCGACGCGAGCAGTTCTTCTCCCTGTTTGACAATATTGGCAACGGTAAATCCGAAGTGTTCAAACAGCGTCTTGGCCGGTCCACTGGCTCCGAAACCGGTCATGCCAATAAATCGACCGCGATTGCCGGTATAGCGGCTCCAGCCCTGTTCCACGCCCATCTCCACGGCGATCGTCGGCACGTTCGGCGGCAGAACCTCGTTACGCCATTCGGACGGCTGTTGCTCAAACAGTTCCCAACTCGGCATACTGACAACGCGGGTCGGAATCCCTTTGGCCTGGAGTTCTTTTTGCGCGGCCAGACAGAGCGGGACTTCACTCCCGGTTGCGGCCAGAATGAGCGACGGCTGCCCTGTCTCGGCTTCCGCGAGAATATATCCACCTTTGGCCAGCAGATTGGCCGGGGCATAAACGGAGCGGTCGAGTGTCGGCAGATTCTGACGTGTCAGGACAATAACCGTGGGCGTTTCCCGCGACTGCAAAGCGATTTTATACGCTTGAGCGACTTCGTTCGCGTCGCACGGACGCAGAACGGTCAGGTTCGGTATGGCACGTAACGACGCCAGATGCTCCACCGGCTGATGTGTCGGACCATCTTCCCCAACGCCGATCGAATCGTGCGTAAAGATAAAGAGGGTGGGAATACGCATCAGAGCAGCCAGACGAATCATGGGACGCAGATAATCGGCAAAGACGAAGAACGTGGCGCAATAGGCACGCAGGCCACAGAGCACCAGGCCATTCGTCGCGGCGGCCATGGCGTTTTCCCGAACGCCGAAGTGGATATTACGTCCGGCCCCGGTGGGCGAGAAGGCACCCGCCTCGGGCAGCTTGATTTCCGTGCAGTTCGACGGTGCCAGGTCGGCCGAGCCTCCGAGGAACCAGGGAACTTTCGGGGCAATTGCGTTGAGGACTTTTCCACTTGAAGCACGCGACGCCATGCCTTTTTCGTCGGCCGGGAACTCAATGGCCAGTTCGTTCCAGTCGTCTGGCAGATCACCCTTTTGCAACTTACGCAATTCCGCAGCCAGTTCGGGCCACGCCTGTTCGTATTGCTCAAAAAGAGCGTTCCAGTCGCTACGCTGCTTAGCTCCCCGCTGACCGAGTCCGTCACGGAACGTCTGATAAACTGATTCTTCTACGGCAAAGCTTTCGTCCGGATTAAGCCCGTAATTCTGCTTGGCTCCGCGAATTTCCTCGTCGCCCAGCGGTGCCCCGTGCGAGGCGGACGTCCCTTCCTTCGTCGGGGCGCCAAAGGCAATCCGACTGTGGACGAGAATGAGCGTCGGTCGATCGTTCATGGCCTTAAAGGAATCGAAAGCACGTCGCAGCTGTGGCAGGTCATTGGCATCGTCCACTTCCAGAACGTTCCATCGGCAGGCGAGGAACCGTGACTTAACGTCTTCTGTGAACGCAAGATCGGTCGCGCCTTCAATGGTGATTCTATTCGCGTCGTAAATCCAGCACAAGTTGGACAGCTGAAGATGTCCCGCAAGCGAAACGGCTTCCGCGGAAATGCCTTCCATCATATCGCCGTCGCCGCACAGTGCGTAGACATTGGCGTTAAAGAGCGGAAAGCCCTCTTTATTATAACGATTGGCCAGCCAGCGGTCGCCCATGGCCATACCAACGCTCGTGGCCACACCGGCGCCCAAAGGACCGGTCGTCATTTCAACTCCGGCCACATGCCCGTATTCCGGATGACCTGCGCAGCGACTGCCGAGTTGTCGAAACGACTTTATATCGTCCAGACGCACGGCGGGTTCGTCGGTTGGCTCTCCGTTGGCGCCGAGGTTACAAACGCCGGCCACGTGCAACGTGGAATACAGGAGCATGGAAGCGTGCCCTATAGATAAAATAAAGCGGTCGCGGTTCAGCCAGCGCGGGTCACGCGGGTCATATTGCATACGTTCGTTGTAGAGCAGGTAGGTTATGGGAGCCAGGGCCATTGCGGTTCCCGGATGGCCACTGTTTGCTTTTTGTACTCCATCCATCGACAGAGCGCGTATCGTATCAATGGCCTTTTTTTCGTTATTGTTCATGGAAAACGACATGGAAATCAAAATACTCCTCTCGTTTGGTAGTAGATGCACACAAAACAATGATAATTTACTCGCTCCATTATACCCCGCACAGGGGCAAAAAACAAGGACCCGGTAAGGTAAAAAGTGAAAAAATGCGACTTCGACACGCCCGGTTTGTACTTTTTTCTGTTAAATATGGCCTTTGGGCTATTCCATATTCCGCAAGAATGAACTATAATAGAGTCCTGTTCGGAATTTGGGCGGGATTCGGTCGCCCGAAATAGACCCCGTGTGCCCTCCTTTGCCCGGGACAGGGGCAGGCAGGTTGGACGCGGGCCAGTATTACAGGAATAAAGTGATAAAGTAGAGAAACCAGGGGAGAAAAGTAATGCGAACGTTCGGTATTATAGTCGCGGCTGGAGTGGCTCTTGGGCTGATTCTGGGTTATGTAGCAGCGACGGTATCCGCGAATAAGTTACAATACGAAGCGGCAGTTCTCGTGGTAGAGGAAGACGAAGAAAAACCGGCGAGCATGCGGGAAGGGCAGAGTACGCCAGAAGCTTCAGCGCCGGAAACGTCCTTTGATTTCGGCGTTCTCGATAAAAATGAGCAAACGGAAAAAGGGGAACACGACTTCGTTATAACGAATACGGGCGACGGGGTCTTAACGCTTCGCGACGGCGGTAAGGGGTGTATGTGCACAAGTTTTGCCATCTCTCGCGACTCCCTTAAGAAAGGCGAAAAGGCCATTGTCAAGGTGAAGTGGGATGCCAGCCGCGGTGGTGGCGTCTTTAATCAAGGGGTTCGCGTGGTGACCAACGACCCGAATAAGAAGGAAATTGTCTTTAACGTCCACGGCCTCTATACAGCCCCGGTTCTGGCCAATCCGAATCAAATTACCTTTAGCGGCGTCTCTTCGTCAAGCTCGCATACACGCGATTTCAAGGTCTTTGGCTTTAATAAGACGACGCCTGACGGGCAGCCGTTCGATATGCAGATTCTGGAAACCTCGATTTCCAACCCCGAAAACTACGAGATTTCCATTGAGAAGGTGGGCCTGGACGCTATGACCCAGGCGGAAAAAGAGCAGCGGCTCTTCGAAAATGCCGTCAACCTGTTCCAGGGCCATCTTACCCTCAAGTCGGGCCAGCCGCAAGGAACGTTTCAGGAGATTCTCCGAATTCGTACGAACGACGCCCAAATTCCCGTACTCGAAGTTTCCGTGGAAGGGCAGGTGACCGGTGCCGTCACAATTTCGGGTAACGTCTATGATAAAGCACGCGGATACATGAATATCGGCTCGGTTTCCACCCGGAATGAGACGGTGGAAATGCTTCGGCTGACCGTTGTCGACAAGCGGATTATTAATGGCGAAACACTTCGGGTTGCCTCTGTACAGCCCGACTGGCTGGGCGTCGAGGTCGCATATCCGGACGAGGAAGTGCAAAAGACCCTGCCGGTCAAACTGCTGGACGTCACAGTGCGTATTCCGAAGGGGTCGCCGCAAGGAAATTTCGTGGGTCCGGATAAAGAGCATATGGGCCGAATTGTCTTTAGTCTGGTCGGTGAGGAAGGGGCGGAATCAGAAATTATCGTTCCGGTCCGGTTTGCCGTCGGGCCGTAAAAGGGCAGGGGAGATTCATTCGGACGACCGACGAAAGCGGCACGAAACAGGCAGGCACATGGCAAAAACAGACTGGCGAGACAAGATTGTACTGGTAACAGGCGGCTCCAGCGGACTCGGACGCGTGATTGCGGAGGAGTTTGGTGCCCGGGGCGCGGTCATTGTTTCTGTGGGACTGGAAGCAACGCTCCTGGAGCAGTCGACAGAAGAGATGAAGCGGCAAGGAGTTACGGTTGTCCCGATTTGTGCCGACATAACCAACCAGGCCGATGTCGCGCGCGTCTTTGACGAGGTTCGCGAGCGGTTCGGGCATCTCGACGTTTTGGTCAATAATGCCGGGCGAACGCATCGCGGAAAAATCATGGAGACCACGCCGGACGAGTTTCAATCGCTCTTCGATCTCAACGTTTTGGGAACCATTCGATGTTCCCAGGCGGCGGTCCCTCTGCTCCTGCCCCGACGCGGGCATATCATCAATATCGGTTCGCTTGCCGCGAAGAGCGCGTCACGCTGGACCGGTGCCTATCCGGTAACGAAGTTCGCCGTGGCCGCCTTCTCGCAGCAGTTGCGGTTGGAACTGGGCCCGGAAGGATTGCACGTTCTCCTCGTCTGCCCCGGGCCTGTCAAGCGGTCGAACGAACGCCTGTACAAACTCAAACAGACCTCGGATATTCCCGAGGCCGCCCTCTTGCCGGGCGCCGGGGTCCAATTGTCCAAGATCGACCCACACAAATTGGCCAAACGAATCCTGGTTGCCTGTGAAAAGCGTCAGCCGGAACTCGTTGTGCCAGGCAAGGCGCGAATCCTGTTCGCACTGGCTCAACTGTGGCCCGCTCTTGCCGACTGGATCGTTATCCGCAAAACGGGAGGGACGCGGCCTGCCTCGTCCTCCCTTCCTGACCAAAATCATCATCCAGATAACCATTAACTAAAGGAATATAAATCTGTCATGGCCATTACAACAGAACAAATTGCCACCGCCGGGCTGGTTGGCGCTGGGGGTGCCGGATTTCCTACTCATGTCAAACTGTCGGGCAAAGCCGATACCGTCGTTATCAATGGCGCCGAATGCGAGCCACTTCTGCACAAGGACAAACAGCTTATTTTGACCTACGGCGATCGAATTGTGGAAGGTTTGTCGCGGGCTATGGCCCTGGTCGGTGCCAGTCGCGGGATCGTTGGAATCAAATCGAAGTACAGTCAGGTCATTGACTCCATACGTCCGAAATTGCGGGCCGGAATGGAAATTGGTCCGCTGGACGATGTCTATCCGGCAGGAGACGAGTTCATTCTCATCTATCAGACACTCGGTCGCATACTCGCGCCTGGCGCCATTCCGCTTTCGGTAGGCGCTGTTGTGATGAATGTCGAGACAGCCTTGAATCTCTCGCTGGCCGATACACACCCCGTAACGCGAAAATTCGTCTCGGTCGCAGGAGCGGTCGCCAATCCCTGTACCGTCTGCGTGCCGATTGGTGCGCCGCTGTCGGTCTGTCTGGAAGCGGCAGGCGGGGCAACCATTGACGACCCTGCCTATGTCATTGGAGGCGCCATGATGGGGTCCCTCACGTCTGACTTGACAACCCCGGTTACGAAGACGACCGGAGGACTCATTGTCTTACCGAAGGATCATTTTATCGTTCAGCGAAAAAGTTGGGACTGGCAGAAGACCTCACGGGTGGGCCGGGCCGCGTGTGACCAGTGCAGTCATTGTACGGAACTTTGCCCTCGCTATCTGCTGGGTCATCCTGTGGAACCGCACAAGGCCATGAGAAGCCTGGGCTTTAATCCCGCGCGACAGGCGGATACCGCCGGCTCCCAGTTCTGTTGCGAGTGCAACTTGTGCAGCTACTGCTCATGCCCGGAAGGCCTCGATCCGAAAAACGTCAATGCCCAGAATAAGCGACGTATTATGGCCGAAAAGAAGCAATGGAAAAATCCTCCTTTTCTGCCCGAACGCGCCGAAAATCTCATGCCGTTCCGCAAGACGCCGACTCATCGTCTCATGCAGAGAATCGGACTCGACCGGTTCGTCAATAAAGGTCCCCTTCTGGACCGGGAGATTACCGTGCCGGAAGTGACCATTCTCCTTAAGCAGCATATAGGAGCCCCGTGCCAGAGTCGGGTGACTGTAGGGCAAAAAGTGCAGGAAGGGGAATGTATCGCTGCCCGTCCTGTTGCCGACGGCAAGCCAGCACTCGGGGCCGACCTGCATGCGTCCATAACCGGGACCGTCACGGCCGTTACGGATCAGGCTGTGGTCATCCACAAATAGTGAATTTGCATTTTAAAACCGCGATACGAAGGGACAGACGTCAAACACCAATTTCGTCCCGGGGGTATTTTATTCATTTTAGGAATTAAACGAAAGATACAAAAAAATGTCCGACTTGAAACGAACTCCTTTATACGGGGAACATGTCCGACTTGGCGGCCGGCTTATCGACTTCGGAGGCTGGGAACTTCCTGTTCAATATACCGGAATTCTAAACGAACATCGTCAGGTACGAGAAGCCGCTGGCCTGTTCGACGTTTCCCATATGGGTGAATTTATTTTGCGGGGGCCCGGCGCGGAAGAATTCGTGCAATACATGATTACTAACGACATTCGCAAAATTGCGCCGGGACAGGTTCAATACTCACCTATCTGTCGCCCCAGCGGCGGCTGCGTTGACGATCTGATCGTTTACAAAAACTCTCCGACCGATTTCTTTATCGTCGTTAACGCGTCGAATACCGACAAAGATTTTCAGTGGTTTTGTGAACATGTTCCGCACGGTCTGGATCTGCGCAATGTCTCCTCCGAATTCGCGCAACTGGCGCTACAGGGTCCCAAGGCCCAGGAAATTCTGCAAAAACTGACCTCTTACGATCTGGAGTCCGTTCGCTTTTTCCATTTCGCCAATAATGTGGAAATCGCGGGCAGGAAGTGCCTGGTCTCACGCACTGGCTATACAGGCGAGGACGGATTCGAAATCTATACCGCGTGCGACGATGCCGTTTCGCTCTGGCAGTCGATTCTCGCTTGCGGTCAGGCCGACGTGGCCCCGATCGGACTGGGCGCACGCGATACCTTGCGATTCGAAGCGAAACTCCCTCTTTACGGGCAGGAAATCGACGAGGCAATAACGCCCCTGGAAGCGGGACTCGGCTGGTTCGTGCGTCTGGAAAAGCCTGGCGACTTTCTCGGTAAAGACGCACTCGTAAAGCAAAAACAGAATGGGCTCACACGAAAGCTGTGCGAATTCGAATTACTCGGTCGCGGTATCCCCCGTCCACACTATAAAGCCAGTTACGACGGTCGCGACCTTGGGTTCGTAACAACCGGCATGCTGGCCCCGACGCTTGGCAAATGTATGGGACAGGTCATGCTCCCCGAAAGATTTTGGGAACCTGGCACAACGTTCGAAATCGTTATTCGCGATAAGCCTGTGCTCGCCGAAGTCCAAAAGGGATTATTCTATCGCAAAAAAACACGACATGAATAATTTGTATATATCGTATCGACAATTCACAAATTATGTATGATTAACAAAAGTAGAAAGTTAAATAAAAATGAACGTTCCGGATAATTTACTGTATTCCAAAGAGCACGAATGGGTTTTGATTGAAGGCAATACGGCGAAAGTCGGTATTACCGATTACGCACAAGACAGTCTCGGCGATATTGTCTTTGTCGAACTGCCCGAAATTGGCAAAGTCATCGAACCGATGGGTGAGGTCGGCATTATCGAGTCGGTCAAAGCCGTTTCGCCTGTCTATTCCCCTGTTGGCGGAAAAGTCACCGACGTCAATACGGACCTTGAGCAGGGTCCCGAATCACTCAATTCTGACCCCTATGGGAACTATATCTTTATCATGGAACTCGACGGTGAAGTTGACCGCGAGTCTCTACTCGACGCCGCAGCCTACGCAAAGTTCATCGAAAAATAACCATTGCCACGCCGATCATCTGCGCCGGGGACATAAACGCCCCGGCATGTATCTGCTTGCCCCGTAACAGAAGAGACTCAACCACACTTGAGACTTCAGGGAACGTGAACCGCATTGCGAATTTTTAACAGATCGCGAAGCAGGGCCGCCAGTTCGCCCAGCGGGTAAATATTGGCCGCGTCGCTCGGCGATTCTTCCGGACGCGGATGCGTCTCCAGAAAGACGGCATCGACACCAACAGCTACGGCAGCCCGGGCAAGCGGCGCGACAAATTCTCGCTGCCCCCTGGTCACACCTTCCGAACCGCCTGGCATCTGCACACTGTGCGTCGCGTCGAAAACAACCGGCACGCCCAGCTCTCGCATTTGTATCAGCGACCGAAAGTCATTGACAAGCTGTCCATACCCGAAAAACGTCCCGCGTTCGCCCAGTAGAATCCCCGCAGCGTTCGCACTACGTAATTTGTCCACGACATGACGCATATCGGACGGAGCCATAAACTGCCCTTTTTTAACGTGCACCGGCTTGCCTGTCCGTGCCGCCGCCGTGAGAAGACTCGTCTGCCGCGCAAGAAAAGCCGGTATTTGAAGTAAATCGCAAATACGTCCCACGGGTTCCGCCTGAAAGGGTTCGTGGATATCCGTCGTTACGGCCAGCCCCGTCTCTTCGCGTATCTGTGCCAGCAGAGCCAGACCCTGCTCCAGACCCAGACCACGCCAGGAATCAATTCGCGTCCGATTCGCCTTATCGAACGATCCCTTAAACATTATATTTACGGCGTAGCCTTCCGCGCAAAGCTGCTGCTCTATCCCGACCAGTTCCCGCGCTATCGCGAGGGACGTCTCTTCCTGCAAAACGCACGGACCGGCGATCACCAAAAGCGGACAATCGTCACCAACGCTCACAGAACCTATCGTTACTTTCGTCGCAACACGATCGGTCATCTTTCAGGACTCCTTAACTGAATCTTTTATAAAAACAGCAGTCATGACAAACAGTATAATCAATTATTTCTTTTGCAATTTTTTAGCTACAGCAGACGCTACCAGCGTGGTAAACCGGCCCGGAATAATTTTTACCGATACAGGCAGGTATCCCGCCGGGTCGCCGTCGAGCTGATAGGGAACCGGCACGTCCGCACGCAGCGCATAGTCCGTACCCTGTCCCAGCCGGGTCGTCGGCAGAACGCGATGCACACCGCCGAACTGGGCACACGCCGCGTTAAAGACCGAGCGAATCACGCCCCCTTTGCGAAAGACACAAAAGTCCAAACGACCATCCGCCCCGCGACAGGCAGGCGTAAACGAGACGCCCCAGCCGTAACGTGGCAGATTAAAAATGAACGCCCAGCGCCCGACCAGTTCCGCCGACGTTGCCCGCGCGTCGTCTTTAACATCCACGTGAATTTCCGGATAGCGATAGTGCCGAAGTGACTTAAAGATCGGATTCATATAGGAAAGATAACTGATATGAGCGCCTTTTTTTGCGTTTGTTTTGTAATTCTCCTCTCGGGCAGCGTGCACCTGACGCACAATATCGGCGTCAATTCCAGCCGACACCATAGCCAGAAAAAGACGTCCATTGGCCAGTCCCGCGTCGAGTGTCAGCGGCGTTCCACTGGCAATAACCTGCGCCATACCTCTTGGACAGGTAGGCAGTCGAAACTGTTTCGCCAGAAGATTCGCCGTACCGGCCGCCAGAAGAGTGACCGGAACGCCCGGCTCCGTTCGATTGACCAGCTCCGCCGCCGTACCGTCACCACCAACTCCAACCACCGCTCGCAGTTCACGCCGACCATACGCCTCGTTTGCCTTGGCGGCCACTTCCGCCAGGTCCGTAAGCAGTTCCGCCTCAAACCCAAGCTTCGTCAGCTCCTGACACAAAATTTCTGCCCGTTTAAAAGGCGAAGTACGACCCGCTTTCGGATTGACACTAATCAGGACACGCCTGCCTTGAGTTTGCGATTCGGATAAATTTATTGCCGACACAAAAGATACCTCCGGGACTCAGTCGCCGTTAAGTTTGCTAACAGGATACATCCACACGAAAGAGCGGAACAAGAAAAAATGGAATCGACATTCAGGTTTCCTGCCCTCTTGACCCGTCTCTTGATATTCAGGCTGACAGAAGAGCCGCCTAACAGGAAATCACGGGCGCAAGACGAACCTCGCCGTCGGAAAATAAGAATGTCCGACCCTCATTTAGCAGGAAGGTCGGACATTAAAAGGACTATCGCACGGCCATACGGGCGGCCCGGCTGGACCGACGCTCGGCTCGAAGGCGGGCACGTCGCTTAATCTCGCTCGGCTTCTCGTAATTCTCCCGTCGACGCATCTCTTTCTTTATGCCACTGCGTTCAACGAGTTTACGGAAACGACGGACCGCGTCCTGGATGTTCTCCTTCTCTCTCAATGTGAGCTTAACCACTAAAATTCACCACCTTTCGCGGGTTTACTAAAAATGAATCTTGCTGGAATTGGCAAACGCCTTATCTGGCCCGTACACTACCATTACGGCAACTCCCGGACCGATCCCCCTCTTCAGGAGGAAATATTCTCCTTATGGGCACAATACCCAAAGCGTATATTCTACAGTATTTACCCAACCCGTCAATGGGGGTGAAAAACTTTCCCGGGTGCGAGGGTGCGCCAAATTTTCTTGCGAAGATAGGGAGGGCCTGCTCGCAGGGTCCGACCCAGCAATAGCGTTTGGGAAGTGCCAACAACGAAAATGGAAGCCCAGCCAATCTGCGATGGATTTGCCATTAACCCTGCATCGCCAAGAGCCGGCGGCCTGTAAGGCCAGCATATCATAGCCCGGGGCAAGGGAGCGCAGCGACCGACGCCCCGGGTTAACGGTTAAAAAATGAATATCGCCCTGTAAGGGCAGCACAAGCAGCAGCGACGTCTTTTGTTGTGGAAGGTTATTGTGTTTTCATTATTGTTTGGGTCGTGACCTGCAAGCAGTCACTCCCCCGCGTCCCTCAGCGACCTCCGCGTGCTACATAATTCCTTAATAATAAACAGGTTACTGCTGGCCAAACACATACCGTGCCCGATTTCCGTCACGTATTAGCTGGATGGTTCCGTTATTACTGGGTCGGGCCGGTGAGATTATTGAAAAATTTTTAAAAATATTATGCCTTTTAATAATATTTCTATTGACAAAAGTTCATTCGCACGCTATAATCGACATTGTTACGGGAACGAAATCCGAAGTCGAACGCGGTTTTGTTCGCTTGCGGCTCATTTTTCGCTCCTCGTTGCCCCGTGTTATTTTTTTGATTCCGAAATCCGGAACACATTTCACCTGTGATCGTCATGCCAGTTTCCAAGACAATAAAATTAGCCGACGAACTTGAAAAAATGATCAACGAGCAGTATACGCCCGGCGATTCTTTTTTCACGGCCAGTCAATTAGCCGCCGAACGCAAAATTAGCGGCACCACGGCCAATAATGTCTTGAAAATCCTTGAGCATCGTCGCCTCATCATTCGTTCGCAACGCAAAGGCGCCGTTATTGCCCCGCGCGAGGTCAATCCGGTCTCCCAAGAGAAGATTATCATCCTTCTGTCGCAGGCCAGCGAGAAACACACGAACGACAAGGTATATATTGACGAGTTCATTATTGGTATTCAGAATGTGTTTCCCAACGCGACCATTACCATAACCACTCTCGACGCCAACGCTAACGACGAGGCCATCGTCGCCGCCACCGGACTGCCCGGCACTCCCGACCAGCGATCTTCCTACATTTTATGGTCGGTCCCCTTAAACGTTCAGCGTTTCTTTGCCGCAAGCAAACTTCCTTGCGTTATTTACGGCACGAAATTCCCCTCCATTCCCGACACCATCCGCAACGTTGAATGTGATACTCGTTCAACCGTTCAACTCATTCGCAATCATCTGCTCGGGAATAATCGGTCACGGTTTGCCTGTCTCTTGCACTCTCATCTGGTTGCTGGCGATATTCTTATCCTGGATGAATTTCAATCGGCGTTCGCCAATAACACCATATATTATAAATTCCTCCCTTTTGACGAACTGGTTTACGAACATGAAATAAATCGGCTTCTGGAGACTTTTTATCCCGATGCCTTAATATGTCAGACGGAACTCATGGCAAACGTCGCCAGTCGATGTTGCCGTTCCCGCGGCATTATACCTGGTCAAAATATCGACATTGTCCTGTACATGGATACAGGCAAGCCCTATCCTTCAACATTTCCCCACGTAGTGGTGAATCGGAAAATCAAAACGCCCGGGCAGCGGGTTGCCGGTTTGCTTAAAAAAGTCTTGGAAGGAAAGACATCCGAAGGCGAGCTGATTCCTGTTCAACTGGTTGCGCCAAGCAACGCATACACGGAGTTTTAAAGTTAGAATTATACAACCAAGAGGCCTCGCAAGTGGAAGGATTTCCTCGACTTGTCTGGTCAAAATAAATAAAAATTGTAACGCTGCGCATCCGTAAATACGTGGCAAAAATCGTCAGGAATCGTGTGATTCCTGAATCCGTTTCCTTCAACGAACAAGGAGAAAAGATCATGACAAAGAATTGGGAAAAGGTGGCAGTTCGACAAATGTTAATTTGCGGGGGGGGGGGAGTTTCCACACTCTAAGAAGAATACTCGCCTTCACTCTTGTTGAACTCCTGGTGGTTATTGCAATCATAGGCGTTTTGATCGCCCTCTTATTACCTGCCGTGCAGGCCGCCCGCGAAGCCGCAAGACGCATGCAATGCACGAATAATCTCAAACAGCTGGGGATCGCTGTCCATAACTACCACGACAGTTACAATGCTTTCCCTGCTTCTTCAATTTACTGTGCTAAACCTCTGCCTGTAGATGAAGCTACGGAATACATGGCGTTCGGCTGGAACTGGCGCGTTACTCTTCTCCCCTTTATGGAACAGGGTCCGCTTTACGAATCGTTGAGCTTTGACGGGACCGAACCTTTTGCAGCGTTTGAATATGGTTCTCCGGACACACTCAATTTTGCCAATTACCCACACAACAAAGTTTTGAGTAATCTGGTCATTCCGGCGTATAAATGCCCTTCCATGAGTGGCGATGTATGCCGCAACATGAGCGCTGAATTTCCTGATCCTGACGTCAGCCACCGCAATGATGGAATGAGTATGATTGTCTGCTACGCTGCGATTGCCGGAGCTTACGACCATCCCGACCGTACCACGAAGCGGATCGATGCGCCTGACGATGGCAATACCGGAAACTTGTATCAAGTTAACGCAAAAATAGGATACTGGTCCGACCGCGGAATGTTTGCGAATATCAACCTTAAGCGAATAGGCGGCTCCTGGCGCACTTTTGCATCCGCTACGGATGGTACTTCCAATACCATGATTATTGCAGAACAGTCAGGACGAATCAACCATGTAAACCACGGAAGAATCCTGGTCAACGCAAATTATATGGGAGCATGGCCCGGGGGTGATCCTCGTAACCCCGTCGCTTCGACTACCATTCGGCACACCATAAACTATATGGGAGTTTTGGATGCGAGTGTTACAAATGCAAATGGCGCAAGTTACTTTGTTGGTGGTAACACGATCCTGAATTCGGAACATTCCGGCGGGATTAACGCTCTGCTTGGCGACGGTTCAGTCCGCTTTCTGGGCGATACGACGAAAATGTCGATTCTCCAGAAGCTTGCCTGTCGTGACGATGGTCTTACCATTGACCTTTAATAATAGGACATCGTAAGGAGATTAACTTCATGAGAACGATAATAATACTATCACTATTGTCTGTCAGTATCCTTTGGGCTTCCGGTTGTAATCGGGGGCCACAGCCCCCGGCCGACATGCCGAAATTAACGCCGTGTTCCGTTACGGTTGTCACAGACGACGGTCCGCTTGTCGGTGCAACCATTGATCTGTATCCGGCGTCTGGCGAACCGGGTTACGACTGGCTCATTCAAGGGCGAACTGATGAAATCGGGAAGGCCACCATACGAACCCAAGACCGTTTCGAGGGCTGTCCCGCGGGAGATTTTCGCGTCATGGTCACGAAAACCGTGTCCGAAACAAGCGAAGCCACTTCCGCGAATCTGAAAGTCAAGAGCTACTCCCTGGTTGACGCGAAATATTCGGATCGTGCAACGACGCCGCTCACTTTAACAGTAGGCGATTCGCCCTGCAATGAGAAATTTGAACTGGGTCCTTCCAAAAAAATTCTGATAAGCCAACCTGAAAATTAATTGCAATTGCTTTGTTGTCACGAAAAGAAGAATTTTCGTATTCTTTAAACGTCGAAAATTCTTCTTTTCTTAAAGTTATGGGTGTTTACCATCTATCCAAAATTTAACCTAAAGGAGAGTGTTTATGTTTAAGAGAATGTTGTGTGCGTGTTTCTGCTTCGTCTGTCTTACCAGCTTTAACGGCTACATTTACGGAGAGGAGTCAAAAGTCATTGATCTGGGTAATCGTCTGGAATTGTTCGTCGATTCTTATCTGATTGAATCGTTTCAGGGTACCGCGTTTAAACTGCATGAACCGCGCGACGAAGGAAAGGTACTTGATTTCAATAGTCCGTGGGATGGAGTGCACTGTGGTGGTATTACGGTGATTCACGATGGTGATCTGTTTCGACTTTATTATCGTGCAATGCCAACCAACGAGGGCGATGGCGTCGCTGACATAACATGTTATGCCGAAAGTACCGATGGTATTCACTGGATCAAGCCGGAACTTGGAATTTGCGAATTTGACGGCAGTACAAAAAATAATATAATCTTATCTGACGACCACAGCGCATCGCACAACTTCGCACCATTTCTGGATACCAATCCCTCTGCGCCTGCCGAAGAGCGTTATAAAGCCCTTGCTGGCCTTATGGGTGGACTGCATCCTTGGGCCTCCCCCGATGGTATTCACTGGCATCGCCTTGCGGATAAAGCCCTTTCCGCGCCCGAGATTATGCCCGATTCACAAAATGTTTCTTTTTGGTCGCAGTCAGAAGGAAAATACGTCTGCTATGCAAGAACATGGCAAGGCGGCGTAAGAGGCATGGTCCGGGTTGAGTCGCCCGATTATCTTAACTGGTCAGATCACGGCAATATTATGACCTATGGTGACACGCCCCGCGAACAAATCTATATTAACCAGACCGCTCCTTACTTCCGCGCTCCTCATATCTATTTGGCAACGGCCGCAAGATTTATGGATAATAAACAAGTGGTTTCTAATGAAGTCTGCGATGAAATTCAAGTACAACCTTCTCAAAGAAACGCTTGCTCCGAACCCGTTCTACTCACAACTCGCGGCGGCAGTACTTACGACCGCACTTTTATGGAGGCACTCATCCGGCCTGATTTCGATCCGGGGAACTGGACCGCTCGCACAAATTATCCCGCTTGCGGAATTGTGCAAACAAGTGAAACAGAAATGTCAATCTATGTTAATTGCTACTACGCACAACCGCGAAGCTGCCTGCACCGCTATTCCAGCCGCATTGATGGGTTCATTTCCATAAACGCTCCATATAACGGAGGCGAATTAATAACAAAACCGCTGACGTTTACTGGCTCTGACCTGGTTATCAACGCGCAAACTTCTGCCGCAGGCAATATTCAGATCGAACTTCAAGATGCGCAAGGCAACCCCATTCCCGGTTACGAACTGACGAACTCGCCCAACCTGACCGGAAACTGGATCGCCAAAAAAATCGTTTGGAATAACGAAAAACAAGCGAAGGATCTCATCGGACAACCGGTGAAAATCCGCTTCGTTATGAAAGACGCCGACCTCTATTCCCTTAAGTTTGAATAGCACAAACGCAAGAGGCAATTCGCAATTGATTTGCATCCCCCCTCCGCGAGTGGCGGACGTCTGACGCTGGTCATTTC
>JAUNSJ010000080.1 GCA_030539295.1 Planctomycetia bacterium
ACTCGAAGAAAATTGCTTCGCTCTTTCTTCGAGACATTCCCCTCCAACGGGGGTGCTTGGCTTCGATGACCGGCGCGATTGATTCAATCGCGGGGGGGGTGATTAAACGTAATGGTTATGCGGTTGGAGGGGAAGTGTAAGATGAGGTGGGGGATGATGAGGGGTGTGGTGATGTGGTTTTTTTTTCGTGGGGCGGACTTTTGAAAAGTCCCCCCACACCCCTTCAAACTTTTTTTAATAGGCTTCGCCCTCCGTTTTCAAGCGGGTTTAGTAGGCTTCGCCCTCCGGGGGGTGAGCCGGTCGGCAGTTCTTTTTCGTTATTGTTTGGTTCCCGACCTGCGAGTAGTGGGGAGCGGTTGCGTTCTGTCCATAAAGCGTGACCGAAGATAATGCAATGCGCTCGGATTGATGTCCGGCCCGTAACGGAGCTGCTTTTCCGGATTGAAGGAGTCGGGAAGCAGGCCGACCGATGGTCCTTCTGGATACTGCTGCTCCTGACCGGAACGAACAATGCCTTCGGCGATTTTTTGCCAGTCGAGCGAGTCATCGTGCGGGGCCAGTAGGAAAAGAGCGTGCGCGTAGTCCAGACCGCACCATTGTACCGGTCGCCCCATCCAGTTGGGAGCGACCCAGTCGGTCGCGCCAAAAACGGCAATCGTCGCGTAGGGCAGAACGCCGGGTAAGTCGCCGGTCCAAGGGCCTTGCCATAAGTAGACGAAAGGCAGGCCGGTTATGGCCCAGCGCCGCGCTGCCTGGAGGTATTGTGCGTCGCCGGTCGCTTCGTAAGCGAGCATATTCGCCAGCGTACAGCGGGAGGCACCCATAATATCCGGCGTGTGCACAGAAAGCTCCCAGACCTGGGCACCGCGAGGCGTTTTCTCCTGATTCACGAACGCCAGGCCACGTAAGCCGGCTTGGAGCGAATCGTCATTGCCGGTCATTTGCCAGTGCGTGAGCAGGAAATAGAGGTAGTTGGCGCAAAATCCGGACGCCGTATCGCGCCAGTGCCCCTTGAGATATTTGCCCTCATATTTATAGGAGCCGTCTTCCCGCATGGCTGCTCGATATTGAGCCGCCTTGGCATTGAGCTGTGTCAAAAGCGACTCTTGTTGACCGCTTACGAACCAAGCGGTATAATTCGGAATGTGGCCGCCTCCCAGGTCAAGGTGAGGTATGTTGGGATAGTCGCCTGTAATTTCGTATATCGTTGATACGAAATCACTTCCGTAAACGGGACTAAAATGATTATTCGCGGCCATGAACGCGTGACGCCAGCCGTTGGGCGCCTTAATACCGGACTGGTTAAATGCTTTCATGGTTAACTCATTCTGCTGGTCCAGCGGACGATTGGGCGGTAGTTCCGGCAAGCCATGCCGCTTAACGCCCCAGAGTATGGCCTTTTCCAACGGCTCCGGACCTTCTACGCGAAGGGAACCGGACAGGTGAGTCCCAAACAGGGCCATGCGATGCTCGTCGAACCTGCCGTCCACGAAGTTGGGCGAGGCAAAAACCGGACGTTGCATGGGGTCGTCGTAGAGAAATGCCACGCTTGACCGGTCGGTTACAACGGCCATGAGCGGCACGGTAACCCAGGAGACAGGCGGCGCGAATCGGAGTCGCGACGGGGTTTCTATATCAGCAGTCGAGGAACTGTTCTCGCCCTTCTCCAGATATTCCACTCCGCAAAAGACTGCCTGTTCCATGACGCCTGGTACGTGAACGACGGGTCCGTATACCGGAATATCCGACGTTTGCGAAAATGTGAGCACCTCGGAATCGAGTGTAAATTGAGTCGTTACGAGATTCTCGCCCTGACTCGTGTGGACGCGATGCGCCAGCGTTACCGACCGGTCGTCGGCCGCGGTAACCTCGCCGGAATCGGGAACGACGGCCGACAGTGACTCCGACTCCGTCAGGCCAATAAGAGCATTGTCGTTCCCACTGGAGCCGACCAGAGGGTACACAGCTGCCGCGGTTATCCCGTTTTTCGTGATCTTGACACCACTGGCGTCAGGGGCAATGAGCACCGTTAAATCACCGTGGGTCAAGGACTTCCAATCGGTATTGAGATGGTCGTTAAAGAGGAAGAAGTCGCGAGTACAGGCAATTTGCGTTGCCCGATCCGTTACGGTAAGAGAGACGGATTCAAACGGTTTCTGCTCGGGAAAGTCCCAGCGAAACGTTGTCGTTCCCCCTGGCGTGAGTGTGCAACTTTGCGCGGGCTTGTCTGGGCTTGGGCCGCCGGAGGTCAAATCGAGCGTCCGGTCCTGACTGTCCGTCGATTGAACGTCCAGCAGAAGTGTTTTGCCTTCCCAACGTGCGGGCTTGAGTTTAAACGGGGGATAGATCATGCGCCGAATGACAATGTGCTCAAAGTCAATGTTGCCTCGACCGGGGCCAGGGTCGAACCGGAGACGCTCAAGCGTGGTTTTCGCTTCGATTCGAATGGTCACTTCCTGCCACTGACGACCCAAATAGAAAAAATCAGCATGACGCTGCTCGGAAAAACCCGGCTCACACTCCTCACTCCAGTAGAGACAACCTTCCAGCGGCGCGTCCGCCTTGATCCGGAACGAGACTTCCAAGGTCCCTTTCAGCAATTCTGACCCTTGCCCCGAAATTTCTGACAGGGCTCGGGATGCGAAATAAGGGTCGTCTCCGGTCGCTTGAACTCGAAGTGTCGCGTTTTCTACGTTAAGAGCCGTGTTCGATAACGGAATCCACAGCTCTTTGTCAGTAGAGGCCCCAAGAGGAAATTCGTAAACGAGCTCCTTTGCCAGGATGGTACGGGCAAACGGGTCAATATCGTCACGCGGCGGATACTGACCGAAAACCGACATGCCTGTCGATAGAAAGGGGAGCAGGACAGCACAAATCCAGAGGGAACGCATTAAACAGTAAGAGAGATTCTTTCTCATGGCAGGTACTCATTACAGGAAGGACGGAAGATAACAATGCGCCACAGGCGGCCGCTAACGTTTCATTGCAATCTACCATGCCACGAAAAAAAGTCAAGTGGGAGCAGGGTGGGAACCAGACAACAACGAAAACGGAAGCCAAGCATCGCCAAGCTACCCAGCATCGCCGTGAACCAGCGGCCTGTAAGGGCAGCACAGGCCGGTCACCTCCGAACCCGGGCCCGTCCGCCTCCGCGTCCCCCTGCGAACTCTGCGCGCTGAAAATAATGTGTCCATTGGAGAGGGCATTTGAGGGCTGGTGCGGCGTCTGTAATCCTTTCTATATTCAGGATTTATATATCACGCAGAGTTCGCTGAGGAGCGCAGAGGTCCGATTCAAAATCGGTCGCGCTGGCGCGGGGGAGCGACTGGTCGTGGGAGCCTGCTTGTGCTGCCCTTACAGGGCGATGTCCGTTTTCTACCGCAGACCCGGGGCGTTGGTCGCGGCGCTCCCTTGCCCCGGGCTATG
>JAUNSJ010000019.1 GCA_030539295.1 Planctomycetia bacterium
CAAGGTCCCCGCTTGCAAGATTACCTATCTTCGCAAGAAAATTTGGCGCGCACCCACGATTGCCTGTATTCTCGTGGTGGGCTTTGCCAAAAGCTGTTTTTGTAGTATAATGAGACAGCGGTTGAGCTAAGTTGTTAAAGGCATTATCAACCGGATTACAAAAATCTGCCTGCCACGCCACGTGTTGCGCGGCGGCAGTGAACAGAAACGGGTCAGAAGATTTCCTTAAGTGAAGTGGTGGATGTATGGAGTCCTTACCTTGGGTACAGTCGCTGGTTGCGGAATCGCCGGTGATTTCACCGTCGCTCCTGGCATGCGACTTTGGTCAATTACAGCAAGAGGTGTCGCGTGTGGAAGCGGCCGGCGCGAAGGTTCTTCACGTCGACGTCATGGACGGTCACTTTGTGCCAAACATAAGTATCGGAGTTCCGGTCGTACAGGCGCTCCGCAAGGCAACGGACTTGCCGTTGGATGTGCACTTAATGATAGAAGAGCCGGGACGTTACATCAAAGCGTTTCGGGATGCAGGCGCTGATTCGCTCCTGGTCCACATCGAAGTTGTACCGGATCCGCGTCAGATATTACAAGAGATACGTGACCTGGGTGCCGCACCCGGGCTGGTGATCAATCCGGATACGGAGGTGGAAGCGATTCTCCCGTATGTGGACCTGGCCGATATTGTGCTGGTCATGAGTGTTCAGCCGGGTTTTGGCGGTCAGGCATTTCGTCCGGAAGTCCTGGACAAGGTGCGAGCGATCCGCAAACGAATGCGTCCGGACGCGATTCTTTCGATGGATGGCGGAATCGGGCCAGGCACCATTTCCCAAGGTGCGGCGGCCGGAGCGAACTACTTCGTTGCCGGCACAGCTGTTTTTCATGCCCCGGACTACACGCAACGAATGGCCGAACTCCGCGCCGAAGCCTGTTCCGCCACGGACACTTAACTCGAACAGGGCGAACCGTGTCGACAGTCTACAATCAAAGACATATGGCCTATAAATATAAAGCCTATAAATAAAATAGGAAAGAATGATGCAAACAGAGGAACGAAACGAAACGACCGGGATCGCGGGGCCTTCCAGTGCGGCGCCGCCTGTGGCAGGTACGTTTTGGAAGCGTAAAGGGGTTCCGGAAGGGCTTTGGGTGCGTTGCCCCGGCTGTCAGGCGACCATTTTTCGCAAAGAGGCGCAGAAGCGGCTGGGAACCTGCCCGGAGTGCAACTATCACTGGTCGGTGACCGCGCAAGAGCGAGTAGCGCAACTCTTGGACGAGAATACCTTTGAGGAGTGGGATGCCGAGATGATTTCCGGTGACCCACTTACCTTTTGCGACAGACGTCCCTATCCGGAGCGACTTGCCGCTGACCGCCTGGCAACAGGTCTAAAAGATGCGGTTATAACGGGTTGCGGTCGTGTCCGTGCCCGGCGAGTTGCGTTCGGAGTTACCGATTCCCGCTTTATTATGGGCAGTATGGGTTCCGTTGTGGGAGAGAAACTGACGCGTGCGGTCGAGCGGGCCATGGAACAGGACCTGCCTCTGATTATCGTGTCCGGGTCGGGCGGTGGTGCCCGTATGCACGAAGGAATCTATTCCCTTATGCAGATGGCGAAAATCTCCGCCGCTCTTGCCCGATTCCGCAATGCAGGCGGTCTCTTTATCTCCGTTTTGACCAATCCGACGATGGGCGGCGTTGCGGCCAGCTTTGCCTCTCTTGGCGACCTCGTCTTTGCCGAACCGAAAGCTCTTATCGGATTTGCCGGTCCACGTACGATCAAGGCCACCATACGCATGGAATTGCCCAAGGGATTTCAGACGAGTGAATTCCTTTTGGAGCATGGATATATTGATCGCATCGTTCGTCGTCAAGACCTGCAGAGCGAGATCGCCCGGGCAATCGATTACTGTAATAAATAGGGGCAAAGGGCATTCATGGCGGACAAGTCGTTTCAAAAACTTCGGGTCGAGTTCCGGAGAAATCGTAATACGCGAACGCGAGTCAACGACTGGACTCGCAAGTACGAGAACGACGAAACAGGAGTGCAGGAGGACTTAACCAGCGGGGACGAGCGAATAAGCGGCAAAGGCGAACTTGTCCGTAAACGCACGATCGTCGGTACGCGACTGGAAGTTGACAGTGAAAAAGGAGATCGGGGCGACTTCACAATTCATCCGGAAACAGCGGCCGGTCGGTCGCGTCCGGGCCGTGTTCTTTCGGTACACGGCCTCTACTGTCGGGTTGAGGATGAATCCGGGACCGTCTTTACGTGCGTAACGCGTCGACTGCTGAAAACCATTTCGACCGACCAGCGGCAAATTGTGGTTACCGGCGACAAGGTTTATTTCCGCGATGCTCTTGTTCAAGGGCGGCAAGAGGGGATTATCGAGCGGGTTGAGCCCCGTCAGGGAAGCCTAAGTCGCACCAGTCGTAATCGAAAACATTTAATTGTGACCAACGTGGACCAGGCGATTCTTGTTGCCAGTCTTCAGGAGCCGTATCTCAAACCGAATTTGATCGATCGTCTGCTGGTAACGTGCGATCGTTCGGGGATTCGCCCAATCATCTGTATCAACAAAGTAGACCTTGGCGACGTAAGTCCGTGGATTCCGCTCATTGGCGTCTATTCCCAAATGGGCTACAAAGTCGTTTTAACCAGTACGAAAACCGGTTTTGGTGTCGAGCGATTGCGGCGTCTGTTGTGTCATCGGTCGAGTGTCCTTACCGGCCAAAGTGGCGTTGGGAAATCGTCGCTGTTGAACGCAATTGACTCGTCGCTGGCCCTGCGTGTGCGGGAAGTAAGTGATGTGAATCAGAAGGGTAAGCACACAACGACGACCGCCGAACTGCTCCGTTTGTCCGGGGGCGGCTACGTTGTGGATACGCCTGGCATACGCCAGTTTTCACTTTGGGATTTTGTACCGGAGGAGATTGTTGGCTACTATCGGGATCTGCGCCCTTACGAAAATTTGTGCCGGTTCCCCGATTGTACGCACCGGCATGAGGAATCCTGTGCCGTTAAGAACGCAGTTGCCGATGGTCACCTGGACCTCGGTCGCTACGAGAGTTATTTGTCCATGAACGATGAGCAATAGTAAAATTAGACGAAGCAGGCAGGATAGAGACCCGAAATACGATGGCTAGTACGCGTGAAAAACAGAGTTCTCTCAAGAAGCGCTGGATGGATTACGGTGTCTATCTGGTTGTCCGGCTTTTTATTTGCCTGATTCAGTCGCTTTCGCTCGACGCGTGCCGTGTCATCGCGAGTCTGCTGGCCACGGTTGCCACGTCTGTAGTACCGATACGTAAAAGATTACTGGAAGAGAATTTATCACATGCCTTTCCCGAGCTTTCGCGTGACGAGCGTCGGCTCCTGATTCACGAAATGTGGGAGCACCTCATTCTTCTGGTCGCTGAAGTTGCCCATGCTCCGCGCCGGGTTCGCGAAACAAACTGGTGGCATCATGTGCGTCTGGTCGATTATGACCCTGTCCTCAAGCTTTTGCATGATAACCGCCCCATTATCCTCGTGACGGGTCATTTTGGCAATTTCGAAATGGCAGGCTATATTCTCGGTTTGCTCGGTTATCCGACGTTTTCCGTTGCTCGTACTCTTGATAATCCCTGGCTGGAGCGGTATTTACACGAATTTCGCGAGATTACCGGTCAGTTCCTCATCTCGAAGAATGGTGGCTATGACGAAATTCTTGACGTCTTGCGTGCCCGTGGGACAATGGCTTTTCTTGCGGACCAGTCGGCAGGTCATAAGGGCGTTCGGGTTCGTTTTTTCGGTCGCGATGCTTCTGCCTATAAGGCCATGGCCCTGCTAAGCTACGAATATAAAGCGCCCATTGTTGTCGGTTATTCCGTTCGTCGGGATAAGGTCCCGTTGCAATTTGACATGGTCAGTGTCGGCATCTTTGACCCGGAACATCCGCCGGACGGAGTGGCCACACCGCGTCAGATAACCCAATGGTTTACGACCAAGCTGGAAGAAGGTATACGTCGATGGCCGGAACAGTACTGGTGGCTGCATAATCGTTGGAAAACATTTCATTGACCTTTCGCAAGGGAGCCTGGCATGGTCGCTTACATAACCCCAAAGCATTTCGACGATCGCTTGAACACAGTGCAGATTCAGATAGCCAAGGACGCGCTCGCCACGGAGAGCCGTCTGGCCGCTGTGGTGAATCAGCTTGGCGTGCGAACGGAGGAAGACGCGTTCGACCTTCTGGCACAAACACTGGGCCTGGCTCTTGTTGACCTTGCCAAGACGGAAATCCCCGACCGCATTCTCGACTCTTTCCCGGTGAAAATGATCCATCGCTTCGGTGTCTTTCCTGTAGGCTATCAGCGGGACGGTTCGCTCCTTGTGGCCACGTGCAATCCGTTTAATCTTCATCCGGTAGACGCCATAAGCGCGGCGACCGGCCGGCCGACGCTCCCGGTGGTTGCCCTGCCGCTGGAGCTTGCACGCGTTATTAAAGCGAACCTGGGCGTTGGCGCCGAGACCATCGACGGTCTTTTGGCCCAAAATGAAGAGGACGGGGTCGAAGTTCTCGACGAGATGGATTACGACGCCGGGGGCGACGCGGCCATGGCGCAGGAGGCCTCTGTTGTCCGACTGGTAAACGACATACTCACCGAAGCGGTGGAATCCGGAACGAGCGATATTCACATCGAAGCGCAGGAGTCCGGTATGAAAATTCGCTACCGAATCGACGGTGTCCTTCAAACGCAGCCCATGCCCCCGGAAATCAACCGGTTTCAATCGGCTATTGTCAGTCGACTTAAGATTATGGCCCGGCTCAACATAGCGGAAAAACGCGTGCCGCAGGACGGTCGTATTAAAATCCGCGTAGCCGACCGCCCTATCGATATTCGACTCTCCATTATCCCCATGCTCCATGGAGAAGGCATTGTTATGCGTATTCTCGATAAGGAACGCATGAATTTTACCTTGCGCGGTATTGGTATGGACGAAGATATCTATCGCACTTTTGGCGAACTGATTAAACAGCCGCATGGTATTATTCTCGTGACCGGGCCAACAGGCAGCGGTAAAACGACGACTCTTTACAGTGCTCTAAACGAAATCAAAGACGACGCAACCAAGATTATCACGACGGAAGACCCCATCGAATATCAGCTCGACGGCATCAATCAGATTCAGGTCCACGCCAAAGTCGGTTTGACCTTTGCCGCGAGTTTGCGTGCCATCTTGCGACATGACCCGGATGTTGTCCTGGTTGGCGAAATTCGTGATTTTGAGACGGCGGAAAATGCCATTCAGGCCTCACTGACAGGGCACCTCGTCTTCAGTACCCTGCACACCAACGACGCGGCGGGCGCCTATACGCGTATGGTCGATATGGGTGTAGAACCTTTTCTTGTCAGTACGACGGTGGAAGGAATTATGGCGCAGCGTCTGATTCGAAAATTATGCCCCGAATGCCGCAAGGCGGTCCACCCGTTGCGTGGCGACCTTCCCGACGATTTTCCCTGGGACGACCTGCAAACGCAAGGGGGCGAGATTTATCAGGCAAACGGCTGCAACTCCTGCCGCGGTACTGGCTATTCCGGTCGTGCCGCGATTTATGAACTGCTTGTCCCGAGTGAGGAAGTACGGCAGCTGGCCGGCACGAAGTCGCCTTCGGCCGAGATTAAGCGGGCGGCCCGGGCGGCCGGTATGCAGACCTTGCGAGAAAACGGTTGGCGAAAGGTCCTTGCCGGTCTGACCAGTATCGACGAAGTCGTGCGCACCGCGAAAAAAGATTAGCGGCCCGCGGCCCCATTGAGTCGCGCGGCGAATAATGACGCGACTTCACCCTCCTGTAGCACTCTAACCTCTTTTTACAAAAGGGTTTATCTCTATTTTTATCCCTAAAGCAGGCCGTTCACTGTCATTTTATAAAATATCATAAATATCACTTAAAGGCAAAAAACGAGTAATTTATAATAATTTTCGTATTTTATAGTTGACAAATTTGGCAGAGCAGGTTAGAATGTATTTTGTTGTCAGAGGAGTACACGCGTTTTACCTTACGAACAATTGCGAGTGACTTCAGGTTGACAAAAAGGCCTGAAGAGAGAATAATGGCAGCGATTCAAAAAAGAGTCGAGGCCGTGAAAATTGAAAACTTTGAACAGGAGACGGAACATGAAAAGAAGTTGGAGACTTGAGGTTTTGAATCGTTGCAGGATGTCTTGCCGGGGTGGCTTGCGTCGTCTAAAGAGAATACTCGCCTTTACCTTGGTGGAGCTCTTGGTGGTGATTGCGATTATCGGAATTTTAATTGCGTTGCTCTTGCCGGCGGTCCAGGCGGCGCGTGAGGCGGCACGAAGAATGCAGTGCACAAACAATTTGAAACAAATTGGAGTGGGGCTACACAACTACCACGACACGAATTTTGCGTTTCCGGCGCTCGGTGGTTACCGGGTGGGCTCGACGGCAAACGCCGCGAACGACTGGTCTTTCCATTATGCCATTCTTCCTTTCTGTGAACAACAGTCACGATACGATGCGATTGGAGCATCAGACTCCAGCTTAAGTCCTGGAGGTGGTGCTTACTTTGAGCCGGCTACGGGGATTATCCCTTACGCCTATTGTCCGTCGGAACCTAATAACAAGACCTTGGCGGCGAACAGTAATCAGACACGCGGTAATTATGTGGGTTGTGTCGGTGATAACTGGAAGTTCACGACAAGTACCGCCAGTCCGCCATTTCCCGGGACGGAACAACGTGGGTTTTTTATCAACTTTACTGAATATTCAACCTTTGCAAAACTGGTTGATGGTTCGTCAAATACATTTGCCGCCTCGGAAAAAGGATTGGCTCAATTAGAAGAGCGACGAGTCAAAGGAAATCTTGTAACGCTCAGTTCCGTAGTCCCCGCGACCTGCATGGGAACCAAGCCAACGACAAGTACCTATCCAGACTCGGTTGACGTGAACAAATGGGGTGTTAATGGCGAGTCAATCTATTATGGGTTCCCGTTTTCCATGTACTTTCACACGATTCTCCCCCCGAACTCTCCCTCGTGCTGGAAGGTTGACAATGGTGATTCCATCGCGAGCGCTGCGAGTTATCACAGCGGCGGTGTGAACGTCCTGGTCGCGGATGGTTCTGTTCGCTTCGTAAGCGACACGGTCGATGCGTTAAGTCCGGTGGCTACGGGAGCCGCCGATCCCTATAATGACGGGAGCGAAGTTAAGTCGGGAGCGAGTCCGTACGGAATATGGGGTGCGATGGGTACTCGTGACGGTGGCGAATCCAAAATGTTGTAATGTCAATGTAGTCCGATCCGCCTTTCGATTCTGACAGGAGTCGGAAGGCGGGATAAATCCGATGGGAAGGTATTAAGGGATACTATGCAAACTCGATGGTATTATTTCTGTTTATTTTGTATCGCAATTCTTAGCTGCAATGGTTGCGGCCAATCACTGCCCGAGGGCGTAACGAAAGTCGTTCCGGTAACACTCCGGGTTAGCGCAGGCGGCAGTCCATTGACCGAGGCGGATCTACAGCTGGTCGGAGAAGGTACACTGACCGGAATTGCCGTTTCCGGTAAGACAGACGCGCAAGGTGCTACTCAGCTAAAGAGCGTTAAGGCAAATTGGATCGCCGTGGGCGCCCCGGTCGGAAAATATCGCGTCGTTGTCAATAAGGCCATGCCTGTTGCTGGTGAAAAGAGTGCCGAAGAAGTTAACGCGATGAGTAAAGACGAGAGTATGGCCTATCATGCAAAAATCCGCGAAGCGAGAAAGAAAGTAAAATTACCGTTCCCTGATTCATGCACCTCTTCCAAGACGACACCACTGTCGCTTGAAATCAAGGAGGACTCACTGGAACTCGCACTTGATTTGGACGATTTGGCCAAATGACAAAAAGCTGATTATCTGTCAGGACGGAGGCTGGTTTCATTCGGTTTTTCTGTTTACCGCACAGAAATATCCGGAATGTGTTTTGTTCGCTTGAACCTGTTATGTAAGCTCCAAGGGTAAGATCCGGGGTTGACCCAATCTTCCCTTGGCTTTCATAAGGTTTATGTTGTCCTGCCTGTTTGTTTAAAGGAGATTTGAGAAAGATGTTGAATCTAAAACGCATTTTTTGTATTGCACTGTCGATTCTGTTTTTCAGTATTTTGAATCTTGGCACTGTACAGGGAGCCGAAACGCTGAATCTGGGAGACCAGCGGGAACTGTTTATAGACGATTATTTAATTGCGTCGATGGAACATGCCTGCTTGCGCGTTCATGAACCGAAGCGGGAGAATGTTATTGCCGTTCTGGACCAGCCTTGGGAAGGGAACGGTTGTGGCTATCAGGCGATTCTTTATGACGAAGAGGCAAAACTGTTTCGACTGTATTATAAATCGTGGAAAGTGGGAAATCCGACACTGCAAATTGGTATGTTGACTTCAGCGGACGGGATTCACTGGGAACGGCCAAATGTTGGCTTGTGGGAATATGAAGGTTCCAAAGAGAATAATATTGTTCTTGGCAAACTGGAATGGCCGGGCGGCAATAGTGATTCATGCCACGATTTTTCACCCTGGCGAGATACGAATCCGAATGCGTCGCCGGATGCGAAATACAAAGCGACCGGAAGTGGCATGTCCTGCAAGGGAGTTTGGGCCTATAAATCTCCGGACGGGATACATTGGACGCCGATGCACGACGGCCCTGTCTTTACCAGTGGGCATTTCGATTCACAAAACATTTCCTTCTGGTCGGAAACAGAGCAGAAATACGTACTTTATTATCGTGTTTTTGTTGACGGTGTCCGGAGTATTTTCCGCGCTGTGTCGGACGATTATATTCATTGGACGGACGAAGGGCAAATTCAATTCCCCGAGGGGGAAGGTCCCCAGGAGCGAACGCAATTTTACGTCAATCAAATCCGGCCGTATTATCGAGCCACGCAACTCTATCTGGGGTTCCCCGCCCGGTATTGCGATAATGGTTTAACGGAATCGACCAAACTGCTGCCGCAATGGGAAGAGCGTCAGGCACGCATGGGACTGGCACCTCGTTACGGAACGGCTGTTACGGACACGATTTTTATTACCAGCCGTGACGGAATGAATTTTCGACAAGGGAACGATGTCTTTCTGCGACCTGGCCTTCGTACACAAGACAATTGGGCCTACGGCGATAATTATATTGCGTGGAATCTCATCGAAACGGATTCCCCGGAAATGGATTCTCCGCGTGAGTTGAGTCTGTTCTCAATTGAATCCTTTTTTACGGGTGACTCAATAAAATTGCGCCGTTATTCACTTCGTATTGATGGTTTTAGTTCGATACACGCGAATCATGAACCGGGAATTGTTGTAACGAAGCCCTTGACATTTTCCGGAAAAGAACTTACAATAAACTATCGAACGAGCGCGGCAGGTCTCTTGTTCGTTGAAATTTGTGACGATGCGGGTGAGGTGATTCCGGGCTTCGAAAAAGAGAATTGCGACGTCCTGTATGGGGATTCGCTCGATCGGATAGTCTCCTGGAAGGGTAATAAAGACGTATCTTCACTTGCAGGCCATTCGATAGTTTTAAAATTTTACCTTCAGGAAGCTGACGTATATTCCTTGAAGTTTAACCAATAATTGAAAGATATGACGAAGATGGCACGAGCATCACGCGAAGAGCAGTTAGCGAAAGTACTTTTATCGGATATAGCCAATCGTGGTTTGAAATGTGGCGATTCCTATTATTCGACGGCGGAAGTATGCAAACTTTTGTCGGTAGGCGGCGCGTACGCGAATCGTGCCTTGGGCGTACTCGAGCGGCGTGGTGTCATTGAACGGCGGCAGCGGACGCGAGCGATTATCGTGAATCCCAGTCCGCTTCCGGTCAATTCTGTTTCGCGAATTTCCCTGTTAACGTGCGAAAATTTCGTGCGTTTGGAGAGGGACGAAATGTCGTTCTTCTTTAAGGGGGTGCAATCGGTTTTTCCGAAGTCCATTTTAAATATTATGTACGTCCCGACGGAAATGAACGGGGCTTTTATTGGTGAACTGAAGTCGCGTCTGCAGGAGTCTGCTGGCCGGGAAGCTTTTATCCTGGCCTCGGTCCCCTATTTCGTTCAGGCGGAGTTCGCGAAAATCAATTGTCCTTCTGTTATTCTCGGGTCGCGTCACGCGGGAATAACGGGAATTCCCCAGATTGAAGAGAATCATGAGCAGGGGATCCAGTTGATCTTTGAATATCTTGCCAGGCGCGGGCGAAAAAACATTATTGGTCTTATGCGTAATATTGTTTTTTCAGGTGATTTGCCCGTTCTGGATATGTTTACCCGGACCGCGACACCGTTCGAAAAACGACTGCGTTGTATAAGCGCGGAGCCCGAACTTTTAAACGCGGCGGTCGCGGACCTGCTTCGAGAATCCCCGTCGGTAGACGCCTTTATTTGTCGGTCGCTTCCTTATGTTGAGGCTGTCTGTTCCGCAATGAAACAGAAAGGTTTGACTCCAGGCAAAGACGTTGATGTGATTTCCTGTGTCCATTATCAGCATGAAGGCTGTATAGCATTACGGCGGGAAATTTCTCTCCAGGAAACGTATACCATGGGTGCGGAGCTTCTTAAAAGGATAATTTCCGGCCAGAAGGTGGAAGATTATTACGTCCCGGTGAATCTGACCTGAAGTAAGCCCCGTCGCGTGGCACTCTATCATACAACATTAGGACAGGGCAGGGTTTATTCTGGAAAGGCGCAACGGTTATGGAGCCGCAGATATCGAGCTTGGGAGCGTTGGCAGGGCTCCTTTTGGCCATTGTATTGATTTTGCGTAAAGTACACCCGGTCTACTCGCTCATGATGGGTTCTTTGGCAGGCGGTCTTCTGGGTGGAAATGACCCTGTCACGACGGTGAACTGCATGATTGCTGGCGCCGGCGAGATGATGCAGGCGGTTCTCCGTATTCTAGCCGCTGGCGTTTTGGTCGGGGTTATGATTCAGACGGGCGCGGCAAATGTCATTGCGAAGACTCTGGTCGCCCGGGCGGGAGAGCGATGGATACTGCCGGCCTTGGCGGCTGCGAGCATGATTCTGACCATCTCGGGTATTATTATGGACGTTGCGGTGATAACGGTCGCGCCCATTGCGCTAGCGGCCGGTGCACGCTTGAACCTGAGTCGTGTGGCTATTCTGCTGGCAATGACAGGCGGGGCAAAAGCCGGCAATCTCATTTCCCTGAATCCGAATACGATTATTTTATCGGAAACGATGAATGTCCCGCTCATGAAACTCATGCTCGCTGGCGTTGTTCCGGCATTGGGGGGATTTGCAATGGCCTGTGTACTTGCAAGCCTACTGCGTAAAGGACGAGAGCGAATTGAGGAAGAAGGGGCGGGAGCGAGCGGGCAGTCGGATCACGCGACGTCTTTAGCCGAGGGCGACGTTGGCTTCTTTGCGGCCTTATCTTCTCCTGCACTGGCCATGCTCCTGCTGGCGTCCCGGTCTGTGACAGGTATTCCTATTGACCCGCTTATTGCCTTGCCTTTTGGTGGTCTGGCAGGCCTTTGTGTTATGCGAAGAACGCGAGACATGACGGCGAGTCTGCAGTTGGGTATGACGAAAATGGCGTCCGTCTCGCTACTCATGGTGGGGACCGGGTGCCTGGCCGGGATTATCGAAAGCTCCTGTCTCAGAGATAGTTTGGTAAATTTTATGGGTAGTGCCGGCTTACCGGGCTTTACATTGGCCCCGCTATCGGGTATATTATTAGGTTGTGTGACGGCCTCGCCGATTGCGGGTGTGACCATAGCCAGTTCTGTCTTCGGGACAACGCTGGTCGGCATGGGAGTACCGCCCCTGGCCAGTGCCGTTATGATACACAGTGGAGCAATGACGTTCGACACGTTGCCCCATGGGAGTTTTTTCCACACCTCCGCCAGTGCGGTCCAGATGGAACTTGGTCGCCGCATGGTTTTGATACCTTGTGAAATGCTCGTCGGACTGACAGAGACGGCGCTTGCTGTCCTGATGTTCATGCCGCGGCAGTAGCGTTTGTGGTCCAATGCAAATAAGAAGTTCCGCATAGAATTTTAGGATACAAGGCAGTATGAAAAGATCAGCAATTCGCTATATCGTACTGTTTTTATTAATCATATCGGTTTTACCCTGGTCGAGATGGATTTTTCCAGCGGGCATGCCGTGCAGTATGAGTCCGTTTTTGTTCCTTGCTCGCCTTACAGGTGGTACTGTGACCGTTGCGGTGGCGATTCTTCCTCTTTTGCTCCTGTTGGCCGCGGTCTGGAGGAGGCGTTTTTTCTGTCGATTCTGCTGCCCACTGGGGTGCGGTTTCGATCTGGTCAGACGTGTCAGAAAGCGATTGGTCGCGGGGCAGGGGACTACGGTTTCATTACGTTTTCCCTGGCTCGGAGCGGCGCTGGCCGCAATAACATTACTTGGCGTGGCGACCGGGTCCGCAATTCTGACCCGTGGACTCATGTTTGACCCACTTGTGCTGTTTACGTCTTTGTTTGGCGGAAGTACCCTGAATTTTGCAGTCGTTATACTTCTTCTCTTGCTGGCGGGTGTTTTGCCTTGGTTCTGGTGCGGGACCTGCTGCCCCCTTGGTGCGATTCAGGAAATCTGTTATCGTATGAGCCATTGGAAACGAACGGAGTCCGACACTGTGACGCGACAGTCGCGTCGGCGTTTTTTGCGTGCGGCGGTTGCCTTGGCCGCGTTCGGGATGTCACTGCCTTACGTTGCCGTTCGCGGTTTGGTCCGAAAATTGCGGCCGCCGGGTGCGTTGGATGAGTCTCGCTTTGCATCGCTGTGCACTGGCTGCGGTCGTTGCATCGCTGTTTGCCCCACGAAGCATCTTCGCGCGGAGCCGGAAGAGGAGAGGACGTCCGACGAGAAAAGACGGTTTCCATTTCAGTATAGTCCGCTCCCGGTTGTTGATACAGAAACGACATGGTGTGAAAAGAATTGCATTTCGTGTGGACAAGTATGCCCGAGCGGCGCGATTCAGCGCTTTACGGTGGAGGAGAAAGAGCATTTGCGGGTGGGAGCGATCGAGTACAATTTTGAGCACTGTGTTCTTTACGCGGAGAAAGATTGCGATATTTGTGTGCGCGAATGTCCCTGGGAAGCCATTACAATGACGTGGTCTGACGAATGGTCTATTGAAACTCCACACGTAGACCCGTTGCGTTGCACTGGCTGTGCCCGGTGTGTTGTCATGTGCCCCGGATTCGATCCGATCTATCATGGGGAACCGGAAGACGGCGTCGAAACTGCGCCGCCGAAAGCGTTTACGTTGGTCCCACGGCAGGACGACTCACCCGGATTACTCTGACCGAAGCGTGCGAAGCAGGTGCACGAGCCACGTTCGATTATCGGCCGAGGTATAACTCATTTGGCCGCCCATACGGCTGAACGTCTTGCAGAAGCGGAGATAGTAGGCCGGGTTATCCATGGGCGGCTCACCCTCTTTCGTCCAGTCCCAGGTACTTTGTGCAAGATCAACGACGTGGATGGTGAAGTCGGTAATGTTTTTCCCGTCGTGGAGGGCCAGATTGCGCGACATGGAGAGTGATTTTTCAAAAATCATGGGCGACATGACGGCCGAGCCGACGGAGAGGTAGACTCCCCCTTGCAGTTGGGAAACGGAGTTCGCATAGGAGAGGAAATCAATCTGGGCCGTTCGACCGATTGCGGCGCCGCAGTTCATGGGGTGCGTGTAGATGATATCGTGTCCGAACATGGGATGACAGGTAAACGGGATATTGGCGGCAACCATGCGAAATGCGAGGGAATATTTTTTCCAGGGATGTGGAATCTTTAAGATGTATTCCTCTTGCGGGTAGTTGAATCGGCGTTTGGCCGCGAGCAGGTCGGACGCGGCGGCTGCGCGGTCGAGCTGTTCCGGCGTGGCGGCCGGCAGGCCAGACTTTTCTATCGCGGCCAGAAGTTCCGTGTCGGAGGGAATGACAAGCTCTTCATTTTGCGCCATGGTACCGACCGACTCGCCATATCCGAGACCGCGCCAGGCACCCACGATCAGGGCCAGATTGAGACAGGTTCCCGTTTCATTCCAGATGCCGAACTGGCCTTCGGTTGTGTAGCGGTGGACGTCTTCTCCGGATTTTCCCTGAAAGGCGAATTCCCAGTCGTGAATTATGCCGGCGCCATTCGTAGCCAAATGAGTAATCCAACCTTCTTCCGCGAGAGCGGCGAGCGTGAGCCCGAGTCCGTTCTTAATGGAATGGGCACCGAAGGCGAGAATCCGAGCGGCACCGCAGTCACGGGCACGTCGCAGTTCCGCAGCCGCTCGTGCCACGTCCTCTTCCGCTTCCGGAGAGAGCGTGCCGGAATAGCTCTCCGCGTCGATGACGTCCCGAACAATATCGAGCTTATTAACACGCTCCGCAAGCGGTTTGACATGAATTTCGTTGCGTTTGAACTGAGGGTGCGGCATGATTGACTCCTGGGAGTAAAGTTGTTGGGGTTCCTGGTTACCATTCCATAAGTATCCATTATAATAATAAGAGACCAGCGTACAATGGCAAAACGCGACAAAATTAAGGGGAAAATACGACTGCCGACCGCGAGGGACACGGCAAACTTTGGCCCGCTTGTAAAATGGTCCGGGGCTGGTATAATACAAGAAAGTGTGAGGACTTTACGTTGGAGTGCCCGCTTCCCGCCGAAAATAGAGAATTTATCAAGAGGAGCTAATTATGCATAGAAGATGGCCGTCAGTACGTATCTTCGCGACGTTTGTCGTTTGTTTTGCTTTATTTGCGTCCGGTGCGCACGGACAGATCCAACCGGAAAAAACACCGTGGGACTTTACGTGTTGGCGTGTGGCCGAGGGGCCTCTTGAACTTACGCTGGGGAAATTGCCCTTTATAACGGCCGTCAACGAACCACAAACTTTGACTTGGGAATTAAAAAACAGTTCCGAGAGCGAAGTTGTCTGTCGGCTGGAACTGACAAGCGTGGATACGGTCTATCCTTTGGATAAGGAGGGCCAGCGGACTGCTGCCTGTGGCGAAACGGTAACGGTACCGGCGCAAGGGCAGGTGAGCGGGTCGTTTGCCTGGCAGGCGGGAGAAGGCACCTACTCGGGCCACTATCCTCTGCGTGTCACCGTAACCTGGAACGAGCACGGGGAAGAGCGAACGGCGGACGCGGTCCGGGTCATTGAAACGCGGCTGTCGGCCACTACAGTTTCCGACTTGACGACAACGGTTATTCAGCGAGGCGGTGTTTCTCTGCTCACGGGCAAGTCCTACGAAGCGTTCTGTGAACAGGGAGGCCAGAGTCGCTCCCTCGGCGTTGGCTTTACCGGGAACGATTCGGAAACCAAGGCCAATTTGCACCTCTATCACGAAACGCGTGTGGGTGAACCGCGTTTTACATTTGCCATGCACCCGCCCTATATTCCGGAAGGGGGTAACTTAAATTTACGGTTTCCTGTCCGGCTGCCGGATTCTGAACGGGTCCTGCTTTCTTATGGTTGCATGCTGGTAACGCCCCCGGCAACGGAGCCGGCCAGCGACGGGGTGACCTTCCGGATTCTGGTCGAGTCGGAGGGCGAGACCGCTGTTGCAGAAGAGTTTCATACGGATTCGAAAGTCTGGGTCGACCGTGGCGTGGATTTATCGCCCTGGTCGGGTCGCGAAATTACTCTCGTTTTGCAGGTAACGCCTGGGCCGGCTAATAATACGACGTGCGATGGATGTTTTGTCAGTGGTCTTTTTGTGAATACGGAAGAGGGGCTGTCCTGGCCACAGATTGGGGCACAGGGAACACAAGAGCGTCAAGAGTACCAGTTTGACCTTGGTCACGGGCGGAGCGTTCGTGTTCTGCCTGGCCCCGGTGGTCTGCTGGACGCGAAATATATTGTCACGACCGCCCGTGGTGAGCTGACTTACGACGGACTGCGGCTCGCGGTGGGGGCAACGCGTCTGACGGATCCTTTTACCTGTTACGCAGAAAAGCCAAAAACGACGTATAACGAGTCTAATAAGGTTCTTACGTCGCAATATACCCTTCTGTTGAACGATGAGGCGGTTCCGGTAACCGTAACGGCGAGTGTAGAAAACGGCATGTTTGTCCTGTCGCTGCCTGAGGGGAACCCGGCGGAGATTAATGGTCTCTGTTATGGTCCGGTGTCGTCGGAGCCGAGTCGCAGCTATTTTGCGCACGGTTACGTCGTTGAAGGCCCGCAAGGAGTGCGGCGGGTGAGTTTTGACGGGCATGAACTGGCCAGTAGTCACGTTGGATTTGATTTTCCGGGTGGGGGTGCGATTTTTATGGCCACGTCCATTCCGCCGCAGTTCCTGGAGGTGAATCCGGTGGATAAGGTCTATTCGCTCATCGCGTCTGGACGGGTTAAGATGGCTCTGTTGCCGAATGAGGAGAATGCATTTAATGCGGCGAAGGAATATCGGGAGAATTCCGGCTGGGTGGCGGCTGCCGCGCCCGGCTGGGAGCGTAAGGCAGGGCGTCTCGTTTACGATATTTGGGGCGTCAACACGCGAAATTTAATCGAAACGATGACGAAGATTTTTGAGTATGGTGCCACCGATTCCCTCTTTATTCAGCATGTCTGGCAGCGATACGGGTATGACGTCCGGCTCCCGGATATCTGGAACCCGGACGCGGATTATTCCGACTTGCGGGAACTGGCCGCTTTGTGCCGGCAATACGATGTGCCGTTTGCTTTGCACGACAACTATATCGACTTATACCCCGACGCCAGTGATTTTACCTACGACAATATATGTTTTCACGAGAATGGAACTCCTGTCCGCGCCTGGGTAAATGAGGGCAAAAAAGTCTTGAGCTATCGCTGGCGTCCGGATTTAATCTTTCCTCCTCTGGACCGCAATTTTGCGACGGGCAAGAGACTGCTGCCGGAAATGGACGCGTATTTCGTTGATGTCTTCGCCTCCATGGGTATATTTGATTTTTATTCGCGGGACGGTCAATTTCATCCGCGAAGTGAAACGCAAACGTATTGGAAGAAATGCTTTGCGACGATTGAATCGGCCTTGTCGACGACCGATAGCAAGGGAGAAAAGCATTCGGGAATCTCCATCAGTGAGGCCGGGAACGACAGTCTGATCGGTTCGTTAAGCGGAGCTGACGCCCAATGGCGTATCTTGAGTAGCAAGCCGCGTCCGGATACAATATGGTTTGCGTGCGAGAACTGGGAACGAACGCCCTGGTTCACCGCGGTCAATCACACAAATTTTTCGCGTCATGGCGCTGGCTACAGTACGCGTTATGAGGGCGGGCATATGCGGGACCTGCACGGAATCACGAGCGACGATTATTTGGCCTCGGAGATTTTAGGGGGTCTTGACCTCATGGTGGATAGAGGCAATCTGTGGCCGGACGCCATTCGTCTGCATTATTATGTGGGTCATATTCCGCGGCGGTTGGCCGATAAGGAGATTGAGTCGGTAACGTTCGAGAACGATAATATTCATCAACAGACGGTCTTGTGGTCGGATGGCACGAAAGTATCCGTGAACCTGGACGATGAGTGCTGGGAGACCGGGGGTTATCGGCTGCCGAAATATGGTTTTGTCGTTCATTGTGGCGACGGTCAGTTCCTTGCCGGTCTGGTTTGTAATCCGCAGAATGACCAGGAGCGTATTGAGTTATCGGAAAACGATGGTGGTTTTTATCTATGCGGTCGCGGGTACAAAAGAAGCGACGTGGCGATGGTTTATCCGGAGTTTGCGGGGCTGGAAGTCGTGGATGGCCGCCGCTTTAAGGTAGCGATCGACTGGCACGCGGAGGCTCCTGTTGATACGGACTATCATGTTTTCACGCACCTGTTTTCGGCAAGCACTTCCTACCAGGAGGGCTGGTTTGCCGGGGGAGGAGCTCCCGCAATTCCGACCAGTGCCTGGGGAATCAAGGACGACCAGACGGATACAACGACTGTCCGAACTTCTGGCGAACAGGTCCTGACAATTCCGGATGGTTTGCCGAACGGCGATTATTCACTCCTGGTCGGGCTGTTCGACGCGGAAGGCGATGGTCGTCGGGCCGCACTCTTGGCCGAGGGTGCCAATAACGGTCGTTATACGATTGCGAAGATTCATCTTGAGCGAGAGGGAGATGGATATCGCATTACGGCGACAAAGACTCCGCTGACGGTTGATGATAAGCTTCTGCAAGAGCTTCCTCAATTGTTCGGGAACACAACGCCGGCCACGTACCGCGGCGTAACGACCAGTGGCGCTGTGGTCGGACGCGAGGTAGACGGCGGACTTAATCTGCTTGTGATTCCGGTCGCCGAGCGATTTCCCGTTACAGTCGATGAAAGCGTGTGGGGTACGGTTGAGGGAATCCGGCATTCGGGTCAAGCGGTTGATTTTTCGCGGGACGGCCAACTTGTAACGTTCGACGCAAGTCCCGACAGCGAGCCATACTGTGTTGATTTTTCGAATGCATCTGTGACCAAATAGGAAGAAGCAATGAGAGCTACGAAAAAGAAGATTCTTCTGCTGGTTGAGTCGTCGACGAGTTACGGGCGCGATATTCTCCAGGGTATCTCGCAGTACGCAACGGAGCGTAACCACTGGTGGTTTAATATAGAGCCGCGTGGTATCTCGGAAGGTGCGTCGGCACTCAAGCGCTGGCATGGGGATGGCATTATATCGCGTGTCGTTGACCGCAAGTCACACGTGTCGATTCGCCGTTCCGGGATTCCCTTTGTCGAGTTACTCTATAATAACCACTCGGAAATTCGCTGTAGCGATAAGGCGATCGCGGCAATGGCGGCGGACTATTTTCTTCAGCTGGGCTTTAAGAACTTTGCGTTTTTTTCGTTCGGGGGTACCGGGTGGATTCAGGACCGCAAAAAGGCGTTTGCGCTGGAGTGCAAACGTCTTAATCTTCAGTGCAGTCTGTTTAACTTACCGGAGTCTGATTTGGATGTTTCGCCGGAGCCTGCCTGGAACGACAACTATGAAAAGGATTTTATCCCCTGGCTTACGAGTCTGCCGCTTCCGTGCGCCGTCCTGACCGCAAACGACCACCAGGCAATTTTCCTCATGAACTACTGTCGTGAGCTTGGCATTGTCATTCCGGACGAGCTGGCCGTTCTGGGCGTCAATAACGACGTGCATTTGTGTAATATCCTTTCGCCCTCCCTTTCCAGTATCGACCAGAATGCGCAGCGCATTGGCTATGAGGCTGCACGCCTGCTGGACCGTCGCATGAAAAATCCTGACATTCCCCGCGTTCCTGTCCTGACACAACCGTCGCGGGTTATTACGCGTAAATCGACGGAAACCCTTGTCGTGGAAGACCCCGATATCTTACACGCCATCCGGTTTATTCGCGAGTTTGCCATGCAGGGCATTCGGGTTACCGATGTACTGAACGAGGTGCAGATTTCGAATAAATCACTTGAACGATGGTTTCGCAAATTATTCGGGCACACCCCTGAAAAGGAGATCATCAAGACGAAATTGCGTCATGCGGCCGAATTACTAACAAATACGACGTACCCGACGCGTGAGATAGCGGACATGTCAGGTTTCTCTTCCGAGCAGTACTTTGTCCAGGTTTTTCGACGTGAAATGGGGATAACACCCTCGAAATTCAGACTCCGCTAGACGCGGTGGTCGGTGGCCTATTTTACAAGTGGAATGGCGTGCTCGTTTCGTGCCCGGGACGTCGTTCCCGACTCTTTGGCTTCGGAGTGGGTGGAAACGCCCCATTCTTTGAGGGCGTCTTCTATCATTCGGTCCAGTTCGTCGATACGCAGGCTTAGCTGCTCATACTGCTGATCCAGTTGGCTATGCAAATCTTCTTCCGTATACATTTCTCATATCCCGGTTACAGGTTGGTTACAGCAACCGAACGATTGTCCTTGACGATTGCCGGCTGACCGCACGCTGGAAAGTGATATCGGTGTTTGCCCAGAATAAAACGATTTTTTTCGTTGTCGTCAAAATAAGCGGACTGATTGCTATATTTACCCTGTTTTTACCAATCAATACAAAGGCAGCAAAAAAGCATACAGACCTTTTCTGTAGTGCGTAATAACAGATTGTGTATTTTATCTAATCCATAAAAAGAGAAGTAGTAGATTCTTAATTTGGAAAATTTTACAATATTTACTAATCTTTTCCTTGACGAGTTGCCTTTTAAGAGCTATGTTGTCAGTATGAGAAAGAGGAAATTGTTTGGGTGCGATCTGCCCCAATCGAATTTTCGAAGAACAGTAATAACGGGAACGGTTCGAGCTATGACGCGGTATCGCGGACACATTTTGGCATTGCTACTGACGATGATCTGTATGTGGATCAACGTCTATCGCTACCCGTGCGTCCGTGAAATGGTAGAGGGGAAATACGTCCCCCAGGCCCGGAGCACAAGTTCGGAACCCACGAAGGAGCCGGCGAAGGAATCAGAGACGAAATTTCAGACTCCAAGTCGGACCTGGTTCCCGCGAAAGATGCAGGAAGCCCCCAAGGAACCGAAAGGGGTGGTCGCGGAGCAGGAGCGGACAGGACCTTTTCGCAACGTATCCAGCGAGCCGAAAGACACGCCTAGGGCGCGTGCCCCGTTGCCTGTCGTACCGCGAAGAGACCAGTCGAACCCGGGTCGTGAGAGGACTTCTCTGAACGAGAGCCGGGACGATGCGGACCACGGTAACGTGTTTCACGACGCGATTTGGAGTCGTCCTGTTCCCGAAGAAGATTCGGAATCGGAAGAAGAAAGCAAGTCCTCCGGGCATGAAGAGTCTGAGGTTAACAGCGGCGGCCCGTCGACGGTCTATCGGGCCGTCGGAGCGCCGGGTACATGTCCCTTGGACGGCGAATCCCCATCGTATGCGCCCGCTTCCGCGTATACGCTCTAGTTTTTTCTTTTAAACAAAATTCGCGCGAGCCAATAGCGTCCTTTAGGGGGCAAGAACTTGTGTTCTCATGTGGTCGGAAGTCGTTGCCGGCGAAGTGTTAAGAATATTGTTGTAGTAGGTGGATCCCTCCATCGGTTCTCGTGAGTACGTTCCTGGCATAGCGCCATTAATCGGGGGCGCCGCGGAGGCGGCTGGCGAGACGGGTACGGGCGCGAGGCCCTGGTTGGACGCGGCAGCGGGAACTTGTGCTGCCGGCGGTTGCACAGCGGGAACTTGTGCCGCATTGTTGTAGGTACTGGCGTAATCTTGCGGGCTGCCTGGCACGATTTTTTCGGCGGGCGCGGCTGTGTTCGGGGCTGAAGTTGGGGTTGTATTCGAGTTCCAGGCGGGCATTCCAGCCACGGTTCCGGTAAAGAGCGGTTTACTTTCACCGGCGGGGGGGTAGGTGGTCGGATTACTTGCGGAACTGGAAGTAATGGCCGGGCCACGAGTAACGCCTGGGAAATCGCCAAAGGGGGCTAAACGGTTTGCGGCCCCGGGCGTCAGCGAAGTCGAGGCGGCGTTGTACGCAGTTTGATTGGCCGGCTGTGCTGTTGGCCCCGATGGACTTGGCGCCGGCTGTGCTGCCCCGGCGGTATAGGAAGGACTGCCAGGGGCGGCAACGGGAACGGCAGCGGTTGGAACCTGACCGGTCGTCGTGGTCATTTTACCAACTTCGACCACCGGAACGTTTCCCAAGTCGGCCGAGGAGGGCATTTCGAACGTCTGCGCGGTCAGGTTTCCGGTACCGTTGACCACCATCGTACCCAAGTCCAGATGAATGGATTCGTTCGTTTGGGGACGCGCTATGGTAATTCTTTTGGGAAGAACAACGCCCGCAACGGAGTCGTACTGAAATTCGGTGCAGTTTATCGAAAGAACAACGTTGCCACTTGGATTGAGCAGGTCCTGACGCTTGACCGCGGCCGTCTTCGGTTCGACATAAGTGCATTTCGTATAGACGCCGTCGGCGCGTTGGACCTTTGTCGTTAGCAGGAGAGTCCGGTCCTGTTGCGCAATGGGTCCTTCGGTTACGTCGGTTGTCTTAAATTCCACGACTCCCAGCGCCTCGGGAAACATGGCCGGGTCGATTGTAATCATTTGTGAGAAAGGACTTGTGGAAAATTCCTCCAAACGGCACCAAGAGAGTTGCGACGGCTCTGTCATTTTACTCCAGTACCAGAAGACCTGGTCATTGCACCCGGTATCAATCACGGGGCCCATCATATTCGCGGTGCCACGGACTCGGATGCGGCCCGGACGCTGATACGCAACGCGGCACTTGGCCCAGCCTGGCATGGAAGTTACACCCACAGTTGCGTTATCCGCCTGAAGTGTTTGTATTTTACTACTGTTGGCATTAACCGCCTGCTGGATTTCGGTCAGCGAAGGACTTTCAGTCATAACATTGGGCAGTTTCACCGACTGGCAGCCGCAGAGCAGGCAAAATCCGGCGGCGAGCAGGGCACCGTTCAACCAAAGCGTGGCGCCGGTGTCTCTCCGGCGGTTCGTCTTGTCGTTTATCATTATTTTTCGCATTCCGTTTATCCAATGGAGTAGAGGAGGGACGCCAAATACTCCTGTACCTCGTTCATTTCTTCCTCCGTCATGGCAACGACAGGAATCGTATACGTTGTTTCACGGCGCAGGGCATAGACCAGCAGATGGTCACTTTCAGGTTCTTCCCCTTCACGTTCGTATCGGAAAATTCGTCGTCGAATCATCAGGAGTGTAAGCACATATAATATATTGGCTTTTTCCGGCTCATCGAGCAGTTCGTCAAACAGGTTCAGGAGAATGTCGTTGGGCGCCAGTTTTATCTTTCGGTCCCCTTGCAAGGAAATTTTCGACTCCCACCAGCCGACGGCCTCATCACCCACTTTCGGTTCCTGCCACGCTTCGGCCGAATAGTCCAGACGTTTGTATTGACCTTTGTCCGCGACCAGCATGGAGTAGAAGAGTTCGCCCGGCTTTATGGGACGTCTCGTCTTACAACATATACGCGTACATCGGGGAATACTGTCGATCATATTTCTGCCTTGGGAATAACTACCTGCCTGTGCGACCGTTCGCACCAATACGCGGGAATTGTAACGATTTCGGTTGTCGAGAGCAAGCCCAACCTTTTCATTTTTTCACTTTTTTACGTCTCGCGAGAGAAAAAAAGAAATGTCTGTTAATCTTTTTATAAACTGGATAAAATAGAATAGATATACAAGGTGATGTATTTGCGAGCAGGTCGCGGACGTTTACTCTCGTAGCAGAAGTAGGGCCAGCAGAAAACGGTTTTCAACTGGCCCGGCAAGGGGTGACGGCGCGGGCAAAACGTCGTTACTCGGACACGGGTCGTAGGCCGGTCAGAATCGGTTCCAGGGGTTCAAAGTTTAATGTTATTGTCTGGTCTTTTACTACCACTTTATCAGGAGAGCCAATGCGGGTCGCTTCGGCCGCGAGTTTGGAATCGGCTTTGAGCGTCAGGGATTGTGCCTGTTCCGTCAGATTGACGGCCAGAATCCAGGTAACACCGTCCTTTTGGTAGGTACGCCACCCGACGTTTTCTGCTGCCTTTTCTGTAGTTGTTTCGTCATCTGGCGTCAAAGTCAGAGGAGTGCCTGTAGCGAGCAAAATATCGCTGTTATCGGCGACTTCCCGGGCAACGGAGCAGACCTCGCTCCAGCTCTGTTCGAACGGTTTACTCACTCGCGGCAAACCGTAGGCGTCGCCTGGCTCTTGGGCCATTCTCTTTAAGTCGAAGAAGGAGTAGCAGACAATGCCGTTGGCACCCCCGGCAATATTCATCCAGATCATACCGCGCATCTCATCGTAAGTCGGAGCGCGACATCCTTCTTTTTCGTCCGCATTGTGTTTATAGACAGCCCAGTCGAAAATTTGCGGCACCTGCCATACGGCCTTGCTCCAGCCGGTCCCCTGGTTCGTTTTCCGGCTCCAAACCCACGCCGTTGAGGCTGGTTTGGTAGCGATGGGATAGGGGTCCGTCCCGATAACGTCAAAAGAGTCCAGGTAGCTGGCGATTTCATCCACCTGATACAGGACAACCCAGGTGGGGCGACTCGGATCAATCTCTTCCATAAAGTTACGATGCGCAACGAGTTCCGACAAACGAGTCAGCGGATATTCATCGTTAATATACCAGGCGCAGATTGCCGGATGGTCTTTAATGGATTCAACCTTGGAACGAATCATTTCAAGAGCAGCCGCATCGGACGTCAGGTCGTAATTGCCGACATAGACATCTTTAACACTGTAGATGACTTTAATATTCTTTGCGTTTATAACGTCGAGCCGTTCGCGTGAGATCATATGGTAGGGCATAAGGCAATTGAAGGGAGACTCGGCAATTGTGGCCAAGTCGTCATCGTTGACCTCACCCATATACAAACCAATCGGGAAGAACGGCTTACCATCGAGAATGAGTCGTCGGTCGGCGTCGATATACGACTTGAAAGCCGGGGCTTCGACGCTGGAATCGATGCGTTTCATCTGTCGGGTAAAGGATTCGTCCAGTCCGGTTTCCGGATGTTTGACCGTGAAGTTGAGGTCATAGGTTCCGGGCGCAAGAGCGTCGGTATTGAATGAGAAGGTGACCAAACCATCGGCAATTCCGATCGGTTCCAGAACCAAAGGCGGGTCGAGTTCATTTCCGGTTACCCGAAGTTGGGGCGAGTCATAATTTTTCATTTGGGCTTCCGAGGCTGAAGTAATAACACGAACGGAAACGTCCCCGCCACGAATTTGCTGACGATAGTGGTCGGTTGTCATCCCAAGGACAATGGGCGGATAATAGCGAAGAAGACTGACTTGGTCGAAGCAGACATCGCCGGTAGCTCCTCGTTCGAGGTAACAGCTTAACGTCGCGTGGGCGGCATTTTCGGGAATCATTGTCGTAGCACCAGAGATTTCGAGCCAGCCCTCGTTTTCCGCCGGCACGGCCGAAAAGTAGGAACCACCCAGCCACTTGCCTTTGGCATCGGACCACTCAAGACAGATCGTGGCCGTGCCGTTTGCAATATGATTGACTTTAACACGACCAGAAACTTTATAGCGGGCGCCGGGTATGCAGTCAACTGGCTGATTCGCGAAAGAATAGATTTCGGCATTGTCGTTCACATAACGGAGAGAATGACTGCCTTCACAGGCAATCTCACTGTCAATAGAGAAAATAGAGGAATCGAAGGACCAGTGGTCGGCACTCGTCGCTTTGGATGAGTCTTCAAAAGACGCATTTTTAACCAGATTGGGACCGTCAGTAACACCACGGTCGAGATTCTCCTGTTGCCCGCGGGCGTAAGGAGTCACAAAAACAAAGCTCACCAGGACGAGCAGGAGGAACGTTCGATACATCATAGATTCCTTTTCCTTAAATTGTTGCTGGAGGGTGGAATAACGGTGGGGGACATCAGCGGGGCTAAGAATGATGATTAACAAATTTTTCGGCGGCCTGAACGGCGAGTTGGTCACAGGTTTCATTTTCCGGATGGCCGCTGTGACCTTTAATTTTTGTAAAGGCAAGGGTATGTCGCGACATGAGCTCGTCGAGCTTTTGCCAAAGGTCGACATTTTTAACCGGCATGAGTTTTCCTTTTTCGCGGCGCTGCCAGCCGTTCCTCTTCCAGGAGGCCATCCAAGACTCCAAGCCCCCGAGGACATAGGCACTGTCACTAACGACTTCGACCCGGGTCGGCCTCTTGAGCAGAGACAGACCCTCAATCACCGCTTGCAGTTCCATGCGATTATTCGTCGTATCCGGTTCGCCGCCGGAGGAGGAGATTTCCTTTCCGGAAGTCACGTGGCGCATGAGGAATCCCCACCCGCCGGGTCCGGGATTCCCTTTACAGGCACCATCGGTAAACAGACGCACTTCCGGGTCAAGCGAAGCCTGCCCTGACGATGTTTTTTTCATTGTCGGCATGGTTCGAATCACCCACTTTCCGGCATAAACGTAGGAAGTACAACGCCGGCCGGAGGCGTAACAGGCCCCAGGGACTGCGCGAAATGAATTTCACAATTCTTGGCGCCGAGAACGTACATTGCCTGTCGCAACGGGAAATGATCCGTCGGGACCAGCCAAACAGGAGACCGACCTTCATAAGCGTTCAGTTCGTGGCGAATGAGAGCGGCCATGAGGTCGTCGTGTCTCGCAACGCCCGGCCCTATCATATTACTCCCCGGGTCGCACACCGAAGCGGTAAAACCGTCAATTTTCCCACTGACATCATTGACAACCAGGCTGGTGCGCCAAATTTCATGCTGGTTCTCGATAAAAAACCGAAAATCCTTACTCCGCTCTATCCCGCATAGTTCCTTCTCCAAAGCGACCATGCCAGCGACATCGTCGAGCGTGGCCGGCCGTAGGTGCCAGCCTTCGGGAACGCCAACGGGAAAACCGCCCTTGGGTACGGTCAGCGTCATGTCCTGATAGGTTGCGTAAGGGGAAAAACCATAGCGGTTGTAAAGCGAAAAGGAATCAAGATTCATGGCACTGGAGACCAAACGCAGCGGCAATTGCAGAGAATCGGCTTTGGCTATGACATATTTGAGCATGGTCGCGGCGACGCGTCGCCCGAAGTAGTCCGGGTGCACATTGAGAATGCCCAGAGAGACGTGAGTTGGTCGCACATGGAAGAAGCATGAGCCGGCAATGCGTCCGGCGTCGCGGTCTTCCACGAGGACGCAGGAGTCCGGGTCGAGCGCCTCATAAATACGAGGGAACAGGAGCATGGTCTCGACAGGCCCGGGCACCAGCTTAAAGCCGCGATTTTTCAAGTACCATGCGTTGAGAGAGGAATGAATGACTTCCGCCACCGCGTTCCAATCGTCGCGTTTCATTAGACGTACACAAACGCTCATTACCAAAAACTTTCCTTCAAAGGCTGCTGAACCGCGAGTTACGAGGCGGTTCGACAGTTCATCAAAAATAAAACAGGTTGATTACAAACTGGTTGTGCCCGGCTTTTTCCACAGGCGGAGTCGGACGCCGCTGCGGGACAAGCCGGGTCGACCGAAAACATTAATACACGGTTGTACCGGGTTTCGCAACCGGATAAAGACCATTCTCTTCTGGCGCGACAGGCGGCGTCATATCGGGCTTAAAAGCGTCTTCTGCGGGGCCAAAAGTGAACCCGCTGTCGAACAGTTCCTGATAGGAGACCTGCTGGCCATTCCGACTGGCGATCATACCAAGTACGGCAACCATGGTCGTTTTCGCCATGCGCTGACCATCGTTAATCGGCGTTCCGGACATAATGGAGTTTATCATGTCGTAGTGTTCCTGCACGTACATGTCGCGCTGGCGGGGAGCGGCGGGGCGCCAAATTTCTTTTCCGGCCAGGTCGGTTATGTACGGCGTATCCGTTGCGTGGTAAACGCAGCGGCCTTTGGTGCCGTGGATGACGTCCATATTGGAGTAGTAGCACTTATCGACGCCCCGGGTCATGCCATAAATCCGCTTGCCGTCGGCGAAGTCGTAAATAACCGCAGTGTGGTCGAACCAGTCGCCGTATTCCGGGACATACATTGCACTTCGGCCACCAATACCATAGCAGGAAACAGGAGTCTCTTCATTGAGAATCCAGAGCATGGAGTCCAGATTGTGCAGGAGCGATTGCATAATTTCGTCGCCGGAGAGCCAGGTAAAATGATACCAGTTGCGGAATTGATACTCCAATTCACTCCAGCCTTCGACCCGCTTGAGCATACTGTAGGGGGAGCGGACATAATCGCATTGAATCGCATTGACATCGCCGATAAGACCGTTGCGAATCTGTTCCACCGCTTCCCGGCGCAAAGTGTCGTAGCGATAGCAGAGACCGGAGACGAGTGCCGTTCCTTTTTCTGCAGCGAGTTCAGCCGCTTCCAGGGTTACATGAACGCCAAGGGAATCGATTCCGTGTGGCTTTTCGCAAAAGACATGTTTACCCGCTTCAACGGCCGTCTTCGTGTAAAACGGATGGAACCGGGAAGCACAGGCGATCAGGACGACGTCGGATGCCTCAATAACTCCTTTATAGTTATCGAATCCGTGGAAAACGCGACTGTCCGGAACGTCGACCCGGTCGCCCATGGCTTCTTTGATGGCCCCTTGTGCATTCTTTGCCCGATCTTCGAACATGTCGCCCATGGCCACCAGTTGCGTGTTCTCAACGGCATCGAAATTATTCCGGACCGCACCCATACCGCGGCCTCCGCATCCGATAATGCCGATCTTAAGCAGATCGCTCCCTTCGGCATGGACGCGAGGAGCACTCGCCAAACCAGCCGCCACAACCGCTGCTGCTCCTGCTGTTGTCTTCAGAAACGTTCTTCTCGTTGTAGTTCCTCTTCTCATAACATAACCCTTTCATTGGCTTCAGTTGACACAAAGGTTGCCTTGCGGCCCCGGTTTGGGGCAACGTTTTGCCGCCGGAGACATTGCATTACGTCAGCCACCGGTCTGTTCCTGCCTCTTGAGTCTAAAGAAGCAGAAGGACAGGGCGGACAGACAACGTTTTTGCAACGTATTGGCAGAGGCTCCCGGTGAGTCAACCTGGCTTGTTAAAGTTGGAACGAAAAATTTTTCTCGCTCCTGCGAACAGGGGTAGGTCAATTATAACAGATAACAGCCAGCAAGTAAAGTGAAGTTGAGAAATTTTTTTCGTATTGCATTCGGGAGTGAAACAGAGTATAATGGGCATGGTGTTGGCGGAGAAGGCGTGATACGTCTTCTGAAAAACAAAACATTCAATGAATTGAAAGGTAAAAACGTAAATGAATTTAAAAAAGTCATTACTGTGTACAATTAGTCTCTTTCTGGCGGGCCTCCTCTTGAGCGGAAGTGAGCTGACGCCGGGAGCGTGTGGGGCGGAGAAAGAAATGAAACCAGTCCTGGTCGCGTCGGCGTCGGGTGTGGATCGGTTCTGGGAGGGCATTGAGCGAATTGGCGAGGTTATGGGTTATAAAGACAATGTGGTGGGTTTCCGCATGGTCTTTGGGGAGACGCAAGGCGTGGATACGACGAAACCTCTGGGTTTTATCGTCCTGGCAAACGAGAAGGACTATGTAGCGTACAGTTTTTTCCCGGTTGCGGATTTCGACGCGTTGGAAATTGGTATGCTCGATAAATCGACGTGGAACATAAACGAAGAGAAGGGTCGTCGCATCTTCATCAGCGAAGATGGTAAAAGGATGGAGTTGATTCAGCGGGACGGGTGGCTCTTTGTGGTTGAAGAAGGGAAGGGTGAACTCATCCCGGCAGGAGATCCGTCTGAACTGACGAAATCGCTGAACGAGGATTTCCTTATTGGTGTCAAGGTGGACCCTGCGCACTGTCCGAAAGCCCTTCTCGATACGCTCTTTGCCTGGTTTCGACAGCAATCGGCGAATACGGACGCGAGCGTTCTGGAACAGATGAACCGTCTCAGCGCGTTCGTGACTCTTCTTTCGGAAGACGTAATCTCTTTTGACTTAGGGCTTAACATAGACGATAATGGCAACTTGTCGCTGGTGAGCTCAATCAAGCCGGAGCCGGGAACGGAGTTTGCCAAAGCTATGGAACAGTCCGTGTCCATGAAGACGAAATGGTCATCGCTTTTCGAATCGGACGCGGTTTTTGCCGGTTATTTGACCGAGGCCAGCACGCCGGAACTGAAGGAATACACCCGGGAAAGCTATCAGATTTCCTTTGACAACATGCTTTCCGAGATGGAGATTTATCTGGACGAGGACGATAATATTGACCTGGTTAAGGGGATCCTGTCCGATTTCCAGGCGATTGTGGAGGATATGCTGGTGCGCGATAAGGTAGACGGTGCCGTGTCTCTTACACAAGAGTCGATTCTTATGTTCGGCAGCGATATGACGGATACGGACAAGGCGCGAGAATTTCTCAAGAAGCTGCAAACGTGGATACAGGAATCGGAGCCGGAACTGGCAGACAAGTTTGTTCTGGACGCGCCAGCGGTGGGAGAATACCAGGTTTCCACCTTTATACTTCCTTTTGACGATATTGCGGCCCTGTCGGAGACGGTGGCTATGGCGTCGCTCTTTGAAGAGCGGGAGCTTGCCTTTGTCGTGGGGGTCGGTAAGGACTCCGTCATTATGCTGGCCGGACTCGACGCCGAGACGACGTTGGCGAAATTTAACGAAGTGGCCGCCGCGCCTGTGACGGAGACGGAACTTCCCGAGATTCGTTCCTATCTGGCCTTCCCGAAGTTGGGCGAATTGCTCTCTGTGTTCATCAGTGCCGAGGCTAATGAGAGCGATTTCCTGCCGGTGTTGGCCAAGATTATGTCCAACGCGTCTGCCGAGGCAAGAATTGAAGGGCGTGCCCAATTTAACGACGGAGCGATTCTCAATGATTGCGTCGTTAAGGGTGAATGCTTTGCCATGATCGGCGATCTTATTCGGGCGGTTGCCTCTGAAGAAGCGTACGATCCTGATCTTGACGAGAGCGAACTATTCGAGGAGGAAGAGACCGCGGAAGAGGAAGAAGCTCTTTAGTGCGTGGTCGTTCGTTAGACAATTGATAATGGGCTTCTGATTCCAGAGCGAGCAAAGGGGATCAGAGGCAGGAACTTGAGAGGAGCACTTCGGTTAGCGTAACGGGAGTGCTCCTTTTTTGCCAAGTTGTTTTCGTCTTGTCAGAATCCGATACTGGTAACCCAGTCGGCACAGCGGTCCTGCCACGATTTCGCGTTAGCCAGATCGTCCCAGTACATAAAGCCATGCACGGCCCCGGAGTAGATGTGCATTTCGCAGGGTATGCCTCGGGTGTGTAACTGCTGATAGACGGCAATGGACCCCAATGGTGAATAGATGTCGTTATCGCCGTGGACCAGGCATAGGGGAGGAGTCTTTTCGTCGAAATGGAAGCAGTCGAGAATCTTGGCATTTTGCCCTTTGTTTTGGTTGGGGTCCGCAGCGCCGTCGTCCAGAACATAGGCCGGATAGATGGGAATGGCGAAATTCACGTGACAAGGGACCTTGTCCAGCTCGTCGACGGGGTCATAGGCCGGAGTCTGACTGTTCAGTGCGGTCAGGAGCGTGAGGTTACCGCCTGCCGAGTAGCCCTGAACGCCGATTTTTTCCGGGTCGAGTCCGTATTGCTCCGCGTGGGCGCGTATGTAACGGACGGCCCGCTGCGCGTCCTGCCAGGCGGAGAGATAGATCGGTTTGTCCACCGGGCGCGGCACACGGTAGACCAAGACGAAGGCGGTCATTCCGCGGTCGTTCCAAAACTTGGCGTTCGGGAAACCTTCCGAGGCATAGAAACAGGTACCATATCCACCGCCGGGCAAGATGAGCATGCATGTCGTACTCGTTTTATTCTCCGGGACGAACACGTGGAGTTCCGGACTGGTTACGCGTGTTGCCTGACCGGGGGCGGATTCGACGTGGGGCGCCTTCTCCGTTTCGCCTGGAGCCAGGCCCGGCCAGAGCGGGCAGATTTCCGCTGCCTGGGTAAAGATCGTAGCCATAAAGAAACAACCGGTCATGAAGAGGGTTTGTGTGAGTCGACGAAACGTCATCATTTTCTCCTTGTCTGCAGTGGTATCGTAGTATGGGGCCGCAAGTTCCGTCCCGCGTCTTTGGAGTGAGCCTGACTGCATGCCAAGTTACATCGCCGACGCGCGACGGCCAAGTAGAGGAACAGCTCTATTTTAGCGGACTCCCTGTTGTAATTAGGGTTGTGCGTAATCGGACCGGGCCAGTCACGGACGTTCCGGAGAGGGTCAGCTCGTTTACTCCATGCTGAAATAGGGGCAGCTCGCCGTCGAGAGGAATTTCCGCCGCGAGTTGTCCGCCGGGCGTAAACAGACGGCAGTAAGGTCGGTCGTTTTGCGAAATCGCGTCCCAGTCTTCTCCCGCGGCGAACGGTTCGTTTGTCCCTTTTGTGCCCAGTTCCAGATACATACCGGTCTCCATGGTCACGGGAAGTTGAAGTTCCTTGCCATTAATGGTAAGGAGAGGATTCTCGACTTTTCCGGCCTTTGTGGGGAGTGCCATAACCGGACCGAGCTGAACGCGGGTTTCGTGACCGGCAGGCACGTTATTGAGCCAGATTTGGAGTGCGGCAGCGGCCCCGTAATTTGCGGAGCCTCGATATTGATCGTAGACGTAATAACCGCCAATTCCGGGCCAGGCGTATTCACTCATTTGAGTGGAATCGGCTTCGACGAGTTCGAAATAGCGCCAGCCGGAGAAATCGACTTTTACCAGATGACTGCTCTTGGCCACTTCGAACCCGGCAGAGGACCAGATGCGAAAATCGAGGACTTCACCGCCGGCGTCCCCGAAGACCCAAACGCCCAGAGCCTGTTTTTCCGAGAGGTCCATGGTGGGCGTCATGTCATGATTCATTTCGAGCCAGGCCTCGTCGCGAGGCGTTTGACCTTGGTTGGTTGCCGTAATCTGGATGGTTTTTTCGCCGGTCGGAGTCAGGTTGGTTTCGGACTGTGTAACGGTGCCGGCCAGACCGTCGGCGGCGCGGACAACGGTAAGTTGCGGGTCGTTCGGGTCCAGAAGCATGGTGGCTTCGGGGTCATCATAGGAGTTGGCCGAGGTCAGAACTTCAAGTCGGAATTTTATCTGCTGCGGGTCGAACGCGTTCGAAACGGTCCATCGTGCGGAGTCGGAGTCGAGCCCGGCGGTGACATGCGGTTCGTATTTGACCGGCTTAAAGGACCAGGTATTATTGGCGTCGGGGACCAGGGTGAATTCGTCACCGACCTGGCGTAATTTTTCGCAAATGGAGGCGTCAAAATAGTTTGCGTGCCGTAGTTCTTCGTAGCGACGGATCATGGTGGCCAGTCGTGCAAAGGCCGGAGTCTGGTCAAGCAGGGCGCGACTTAAATTGCAATTCGTGGACAGTCCGGCGTTATTGCCAATCATTTTACAGCAGACGTACTCCATGTCGTCGCAATAGAGCGGGTCTCTTTTTGGACCACCCCAGGTCAGCATATTCCACCAGCCCAACTGAAGCGGCAGAAAAAGAGAAGACCCTTTCATGGACCCGTAGCGCTGGATTTGCGGCAGATGCCCACTCCAGCAGCCGTGCTGATATTCTTCGCCAGCTTTCATGGAAGCGATGTGAATATCCATAAATCTTTTGTAGCCCTTGTTCGGCGAGTCCCACGCCTGATAGCGGCTGCGATAATGCCACCAGTGATGAACCATACCGGCGTATTCCAGGCCGACAGGCTTCTTGAGATTTTTCATGACCTCAAAGACGAATTTATCGCCGTAATACCAGTAGTTTTCTTCGCCCCACATACTGCGAACGCCTTCAATGGCGTCGAAATAGATTCCGTCGAACCCGACCTGGTCGACAATTTCAGCGGTGCGTCGCGCGATTTCGTCGAAGAGTTCAGAATTTGGGTCGGGGATATAGAGTCCACCCCAGAAGGTTCGCAAAATGTTGGCGGAGGCCCCGGCCGCGTGCGGCGCGACCTCGGTCCCATGCAGACCGCGCGTACACCCGGTGAACTTGAAGGGGGCCTCACGGGTAACGTCGGAGTAGCGAATCAGTTCGTCCCCGATACGTAGGACGTTATTCGTGCAGTATACATAGCCTGTTTCGAGCGAAACGTCGGCGGTCGATTCCTGAACGACGAGTTCCGTCGCGTCGGCGGTGACCGGTTCGGCAAGCGTAAAGCGGGCGAAGACGTCGAGGTCCGGATGCGGCTTGGGCGTAACGTAGCTGGAGTCCCCGGATATGTACATCGTATAGGTGTGGAAAATAGAGGAAATACCTGCCTCGTGAAGGCGGTCGACAATCTTTTTGAAGGAATTCCAACCCTCGGGGAACAGGTCCGGATTGATATCGAAACTGCCAAAGGTAAAGAACCCGCGACTGCCGCCGTGATTATCGATTTGGTCGAAGCCGAAATTTTTACAGTCGGCAATCCAGTCGTCGACGGTCTTCTCGGTGAGTGACCCGAAGTTCATCATGTAGGAGCCATAACCTTCGCGGGCGCCGGCGGCCCAGGCCCCTCCCTGGTCGGAGATGGGGAAGTCGGCGTCGCGCTGCAGGGATTCCTGAATTGCGACAAGAATGTCGGTCATGGGCGCTGCGACGATGGATGCCTTGGCGCCAACGATTCCGAATCGTTTGTAGGCGTGTGCCACGAGTTGCGACATGAGTGCGGGCAGTTCGTGCACATGGGTCGTCAGATTCTGCGACAAGGCACAGGCGGCAAAAGTCTCGTCCGGTTTGGCGTGAAGTGTGAGCGGAATGCTGAGAAAGGTGAGGGTGTCCGGGTCGCCGGTAACTTCGGTTACTGTCAGTGCGAGCGACCATTCCCGCGGCTGAACGTCGAGCGTGGCCGTTACGTCGGATGAACCGAACGCGAGCGTGAGCCGGTTGTCTTTGAGCGCGGCCTGACTGCAGGGCACGGTTTGCCCGTCTTTTTCGATTGTGGCGCAGGGCCCCCCCTCGGGCGACGATGCCAGATAATCGGTTCCGGTCGCAAGGTCAATCAAGGCAAGATTTTGGCCGTTTTGACTTATCTCGTATCGGAACGATTTTGTCTCGAGTTTCAAGGGGGACGTGTCGTCGGCGAAGGCGGTCGTGGCGTAAAAGACCGACAGGACCGACAGAACCGAAGTCAGAAAGATGCTTCTCATGGCATACTCCTTAAGTAAAGGGAGAAAAAATGGGGTAGGTACACAATTAGCCCAAAAGGCTTTAAGCCCCGTTAAGCCCCGTTTCCTCTCCTCTCACTTTTGAGTATAGCCGCAGGCAGGGGAATGTCAATAGTGTAATTTACTCAATCTGCTTCAAAATTTCGTCACCCGTCCGGCGTGAGCGGCAACCGTGGCGGCGGTGCCTTGTGTAAGCTGTTAGTACAGGTAGAGCAGAGTCGGTAGACAACCGACGTCATGCAGAGCGGCAATGACTTCCAGGATACCCATGATCCAAATGAACCATAGAGCATCAAAGAGACTGTGCCGAAGACTGCGTGTGGAAACCTGGTAATCGCTCGGTTCGGCCCCCTTGAGCAGGGACAAATTTGGGAGGAAACAGGGGACCTTCTTGCGATATTCATCGAAGGCATCGCCGAACAGGGAGACCAGGCGTCGTTCTTCCGCAAGAATAATACCGGGATAATAGAGCGTAAAGACGAGCAAAATCAAAAGGGGAATGGTCACGGTTTCTGTTGCCAGTCCGACGCCAAAGGCGCCGATACAACTAAAGAAGTAGAGTGGGTTTCTGCACATGGCGTAGGGGCCTTTGTCCACGAGCACCCCATCTTTTCGGCCGGAAATAAAGACGGCGCACCAAGCCCTGCCCATCGCTCCGATTCCGGCGAAAACGCAGGCAACGAGAAAAAGCAGCTCTTCAATGACCGGTTGACGTTCCCAAATGGATTCACTCAAAAGGATCAGGACACCCAAGACGATACAAAACAACCAGGTAAAACGAGTTCGATTGCGTTCGTTATAGTCGCGCGACTTCCGAATCATCGGAACAAACATGGCAATCAGCTTTCTGTCGTGAGGGCACGCTCTTCGGGGAACGTGCCCTCGAATTCAGGGCGAGGAACTGACCGCTTCTTAGTCGGAAAGTATTCCTGTCAAAGGAGGACAAAGAAATTCAGTTTGCAGCCGGAGCCTGAAGCGAGGAGATGTCTATGACACTCAAGGTACCGGGGGCTTCGGCCTTGGTATTGACCATGCCGGGGAAGGGCCAGTCAAAACCGACGATAATCAGCTTGCCATCGATAACAACACATTCGCACGGCTGGTCCAGTAACCCATCATTTCCATCGCAATCGCCGTTTTTCCAGAGCAAATTGTATTGGATTTTTTCGCCTTTGGCAACGGGGGTAAAGTACCAAATGGCATTATTGAGAGAGTCATTCTGGAAAACCTTGTTGGTAGCAGCATCGTAATAGATACCATCGCAGCATTGGAGGACGAGTCCGGAACCCGGGGCAGTTTCGCCGTCGGCAGGAACGTCAATGGGGTCGTAGATGCAGACGGTGTTTTCGCCGCTATAGCTTCCGTCTTCGTTCGGATAGATGGCGAACATGCGGCCGTCGCCGAAATGCCCGAAGTAGATCACACCGGTTTTGGTATCGACGGTCATACCATCGGCACCCGTATTATCGCCGCGCCCGATTTTGCGGGCCTTCTGAATGGTGAGGCAGTGGGAATCAGTATCGGCAGAAGTGACTTTGATGGGGGGATTTCCCTCGGTTCCCGCTTTGAGGACCTCGTCGCCTTCAAACATGAAGACGGCCCCGGAGCCAATCCACTCTTCCGCGTTTTGGTCTTCGATTTGGAGATTGGAATCGGTATAGAACATACGATTATTGAACCAGGTTACGGCGTTGGCCAGTTTAATCCCTTCGACGACGGTCTGGACATCGCCGGTCGGCTTGCCATCCTTCATAACGACGCGGAGGATACGCGACTGATAGTCGGTATTATAGAAGAACTGGTTATCGCAAACGTAGAGGTTGCCATCGGGACCAATCGAGATACCCATAGGGCCGGTTTGTCCGGTAGGTTCGTAAATAGGGTACTCCAAAAGGGTTTCGTATTTGCCGTCGGGAGAGACTTTGAGCAGATAGCCGCCCTGATGCGAATTGAGTTTTTTGCCGTTTTCGTCTTTAAAGGCGAAATTCGGGACGTTCAGGTAAGCGATTTTCTTCTCGGCGTCAACGACCATACCATCGGGAGTGTAGAGCGTATCGCCCAGGTTGGCGAAGAGGGTTGGCTTGAACGGGTCGAGGGATTCCAGGTCTTTTGGTGCATCTTTGGCGTTGCAAGCGGCGCAGGAAGCATCGACGGAGCGCGGGGCGGTTGCGTCGCCGTTATCGCCATTTTTACAAGCTTTACAGCACCCGGCAGAAAGAACAACCGACAGAAGCAGAACAAGGTAAAGGGACTTTTTCATTCACAAACTCCTTGAAATAACAGAGTGATGGGGATTGGCCGTTGGCCGGAATGGCCCGTCCTTACGCGGGCATGTGCGTCGCGACAGGAACTCAACCGTAACAGAGTCTATTGTACCCTGTCGGCGGCGAGTTGTCAAGCTGACTTTTTCGACGAAATTTTATCCGGTTTTGTGCGGCAGAGGAACGAAAAAAGGGCTGGCAGTATAAAAACCGTCAGCCCTTGATGTCAGGTCACATCGAAATAGCGTTTTCGCGTGCAACACTTGCGAGGTGCGCTAGTCGAGTTCGTTCATGTTGAAAACGCCGGTGTGGATCGGGTCACACTGACATTTACGGTCGTTGGGTGTCATGGCCCGAATGTAAGTAAAACCATCGATATTTTCATTAACAGTTCGAACGGAGCCATCAACCATACTGGCCACAACGCAGCCGGCATGATTACTTGAAGGCCGCGCGGTAATCCAGCCACGAGAACCCTCAATTTCTTTGCACTGGTTAATTTTGAGTGGAACAGTATTAGCGTCATATCCGGAAGGGGTATTCGTCCCACCATTGATACCTCTTGAGTCATATTTTTGAGCGGCGACCAATTCGGCACAAGTTCTGGCAGTATAAAAATCGTAGGTTTTTGTTATGGTAGACAGGACATGGCCATCGGTATTGTCGAAGATGCGGGTAGGTGAAAGCGGCCAGGTAAAGCCGCAGTTTTCTTCCCGTTCATCCCACATGGAAGTGTATTGCAAGTTTTCCGACGTCAGCATGGTATTGGTGGTTCCGTCGACGACGTCATCAATAGCTAATTGAGGGCCATAAGGTGCGATTGAGTTTTCAACAAGTCGCAAGATACCATCATTAAACATACCGTTGTATCGGGTTGTGTCGCCAGGTCGTGGCGGGATTTTCAGTTTAGTGGTTGTGCCCGGGATCGTAACTTCACCTGGGTTGGAAGGGCCGCCCCGTCTACTAAAGCCTAAGTCGCTATAACCGGCATTACCAACATAAACTCTGCTGCCTGGAACAATTGCCCCGGCGCTGGGGCACCAGAAACTTGGGACCGCAACATCGGTTGGCTTACGAACGAAATCGGCCATACTCCCTTCACGGCCCATATAGTCCATAAGATTAACGCCTTCCATATAGGGTAAAATCGCGATGTTCCAAGGGGCGTAGGTGAAACCCATGTCTTTTATATAGCTCCAGGTACCGGTCCCGTCACTGGTCCAAGCACCGGTGCTTTTTCCGTCCATGGTAATTTCCTGACGAAAACCTGGGTACTTACCGCGTGCGTCCTGGTAGTTGGTGAGGGCCAAGGCGAGGTTTTTCTGGTTATTGATACACATGGTGCGTCGGGCGGCTTCCCGGGCGTTTTGCATGGCGGGTAGGAGGAGTCCGGCGAGCATGCCAATAATGGAAATGACCACGAGCAGTTCGATTAATGTAAAACCGGAATGAAATGTTTTTCTCATTTTCATCACACTTTACTCTTTCTTCACAGGTTATCTGCGTACTTTTGAGGTACTTGTATTGTAACAGAGGCTGGGACATTGCGTCTTTTGCTCTGTTTGTTGTTGACTCTCCGACGGTTGTAGGAGAGAGGAAATGCTACAAAACTGGCAGGAAACTGCCAGTTTTGCATTGGAATGCGGCATTAGCACGGTCAGTGCCGACTTTATTACAGTTATGTTGCAAAAACCGTGCCACTAGCTTAAAATTTAGTGAAATCACGGGTGAATGTTTCACGAGAGCTGTAAGATTTCATCGTCGGGGGACGTCTTAGCTGTCTCATGGAAGCTTCAATATCTAAAAAAGACCGCCAACGCATCATGCAGCGGCCGGCAAGGGGAGGTTTTCGCTGATGCAGTTATCACAGGAGGTCGCTGAAATCCGGCCCCGAAGTCTATTGTGATCCCCGGAGGCAAGAAGCCATGTCGTCTGTTCCATCTGACATCGATAGACCTGTCTGGCAGGTGATAACCCGTTCGGCACTTTGTTGCGTTTGTTCAACAGTAAACAAGGCCCGATTAACCGCGAAAAACTGCCATGTCAGGGCTGGCGACCGGAGTGTCAATAGTGGACCATGGCCTCCGGAGCCTGACGCGACGTATTTCCCCCTCACGAACAGCGAATACCGCATCTGCAAGTTTTTAACAGAATTGGAGTCGCATATAAATATTTTACACCCAAAAGGCACATTCGTCAAGAGATTTTTATATCAAAAATCGCATTTTTTAGTTTATTTGTCCAGAGAGGTTGGTGAAAGACGGGTTGTAATTCAATGTAACTTGTTATTTTATGCAAGTTAGAATAGTTTTTAGCCTTGGTAAAGCCGGGAAGGAATTATTTTGTAGTTTTCAAACGCAATTGAAATAAAGCACCTTTTATCGATAAAGAATTATTTTCTAAAAGCGATATGGACCAGAACCGGATTTTGTGATATAATGAAATCAGTGAATGGATGGAAAAGCGGGGACAAAGGGCAGGAATCATCGGGGAAGCCGTGTGGGGACGTCGGTTGATTGGGTAGCAACTTTTTCCTTATGCCATCTATTTTGTTTTGTAAGATGTGACAACCAATGGGAGGTATTCTGTACGAAGAGAAATGGGATTATTTATTTTCAGCGTTCTGGTGGCGCTCAGTGTTTCGGGCTTTTGTTCTCTCATAGAGTCGGTCCTTTTGAGTCTGTCGCCTGGCGACATCGCTCAAATTTCGGCCAAACATCCCCGGATAGCACAAATCTGGGTTCGTTTTAAGAGTAATATAGACCGTCCGATTGCGGTTATCTTACTCCTGAACACGACGGCCCACACCATAGGAGCGTCGGTAGCCGGTTCCTCGTTTGCGGAAATGTGGGGCACGAAATGGATATGGGTATTCTCATTGGGTTTTACCTTTCTGATGTTGCAGTACACGGAAATATTGCCGAAGTCGATCGGGGTGCGATTCAATCGCCGTCTGGCGGTGCTGTTTGCGCGTCCGTTGGACTGGTCGGTACGATTTTTTTCGCCAATCATATCGATTGTGAGGTTTTTTAATCGGCCGTTCGAGCCGCGGTCGCGTCAGTCGGATAAGCATTCGACGGTGGAAGAAATCGCGTTGATGGCGGCCTTGGCCAAGCAGAGTCACCTGATCGGTTCGCAACAGGAACAGATCATCGTGGGCGCGACGAAACTGTCGGGAACGCGAGTTTCGAACGTCATGATTCCGTTCGACGAGGTGGTTGTTTTGTCGAGCAGGATGAGTTTATGGGAAGCGATCGAGATAGCGCATGTCGATGCCCATACACGATTTCCGGTTTGTAATGGGGAGGACCGGAACGATATAATAGGATACGTAAACTTTAAGGAGATCATATCGCATCAGCGGTTCAATCCGCAGGCCACGGAGTTTAACGAGATCATACGACCGATCTCGTTCGTGTTGCCGGAAGAATCGGCGTCGGATCTTCTGCGGCGATTTACGTTTCAGCATGAACATATAGCGATCGTGCGAGACAAGAGCGGCGTCTGTCTCGGAATGGTCGCGTTGGAAGATATCGTTGAGGAACTGGTAGGCGAGATTGAAGATGAATTTGACCGCCTGCCGCGAGGAGCGCATGTGCTCAAGGGAGGAGTACTGGTCCTGGGTGGAGGCTGTCCGATGCGAGAGGTGCGAGAGCTGGTCGAGCGTCAGCTGCAGGTTGTTTTGCTGCCGCCGTCGCGTAAGCCGCACCCGAGCGATAACCGGTCGCTTGCCTATTGGCTGGAAGAATCGCTCAAGCATGTACCGCGACGTGGCGATGGATATGAATGTGATGGCGTGCGATTCGTTGTCAGACGAATACGTCGTAAGCGCGTTTTCGACGTTTTAATACAGAAAGCGAGATAGAGAGATGAGTAGAAGTGAAGAGGCAAGCGTGTCGCGGGTCGAGGAATTGGCCCAAACGCATGTGCGAGACTGCTATCAGTGCGGCAAGTGCACAGCCGGCTGTCCGCAGGCCGAGGCAATGGACGCAGGGCCAACCCGCTTAATACGCCTGGTGCAGGAGGGGCATGTGTTAGACGCGGCGCGTTGCGAAAGCGTGTGGCAGTGTGTATCCTGCCTGACGTGTTCCACACGTTGTCCGAAGTCAGTGAATATATCGGGGGTGATAGACGCACTGAAGCAGATATCCGTCGAAGAGAAGGTCACGGCGCCGCGGTTTGCCGATACGGTCCTGTTTCAGCAGGAGTTCCTTAATAATATAAGGAGGAACGGTCGCACGAACGAACTGGAGCTGGTCGCGGCGTTCAAGATCCGCGGATTTCTGCGGCACTGGAATCCCTTTGCCGCGCTTAAGGACAGTATGCTGGGTCCGAAAATGCTGACCCGCGGGAAATTGCACTTCATGCCAGGCTCCCCGGTCAAGGATAAGGCGGCGGTTAAGAGGATTTTTGACCGATGCAGTCAGGAGTAGGCGAAAGTTCCGCGGGCCGGTCGTCGTCGAGTCGGCGTCGGGCGTTGTCCCATACAGAGTCGTATATATAATATAATAGAGTCCAATCAGAGCGTTTTCCCGTTATAAGAATATTAGTTAAGGAGACTTGTTTTCCATGAAAATCGGTTATTATCCCGGTTGTGCCCTTCACGGATCCTCGTTGGATTACGAGAAATCGGTTTTTGCGTGTTTTGACCGACTCGGAATCGAATTGGCGGAACTGGAGGACTGGATTTGCTGCGGAGCGACGGCGGCGCATTCGATCAATCACAAGCTGGCAACGGCCCTCCCGGCGCGGAATTTGGGGATTGCCGGGCGTATGAAGCTTTCGGAAGTACTGGCGCCATGCCCGATGTGCTCCATGGAGCTGCTCAAAGCGTCGCAAACGCTGTCGGAGAACGAGGCGGTGCGAGTGGAGATGGAGAGTGTAGTGGAACTTCCCCTGGCCGCGGCGCCGAAGGTTACCAATCTGATCCAAATCCTGCAGCAGTATGGTGTTGATGAGCTTGTTAGCAAACAGCAAAAGAAGCTTGATCAGTGGCGTCCGGCGTGTTACTACGGTTGTCTTCTCACGAGACCGCCGAAAACGCTGAAGTTTGACGATTGTGAACATCCGAGCAGTATGGAGACGCTGCTGAAGGCCTTGGGCGCCGCTCCGGTGGAGTGGAATTACAAGACGGAATGTTGTGGAGCGGGTCTGACGCTGTGTGACGCGGAGAGCGTGGTGCGGCTGTCGCAAAAGATTATACAAAACGCGATCGACCATGGGGCCAACTGCATTGTGGTTGCATGCCCTATGTGCCAGATGAATCTGGATATGCGTCAGGCGGACGTGGAGAAGGCCCGTGGTGTCAAGCTGAATATGCCGATTCTGTATCTTTCTGATTTGGTGGGTTTGGCCCTCGGACTGAAGGAGCAGGAGCTTGGCATGACGCGGCATTTTGTGGCGTGCAAGCCGCGAGCGTAGTACGAGCGTTTTTTTGCGTGTACCCAATGGATAGAGAATAGAATTTTTCAATATAGCATAGAGTTTGGATAATCAGTCATGGCTAAAATAGGTGTTTTTACCTGCTGGTGTGGGGAAAATATAGCGAGACATGTGGACTGCCAGAAAGTGTCGGACGCCATTTCCCACCTGCCCGGCGTTTTTTGCAGTGTGAACTATAAATATATGTGTTCCGAGCCTGGTCAGTCCATGATCGCCGAGAAGATAAAGTCGCTTGGTCTGACCGCGGTCGTGGTCGCGAGCTGTTCGCCGCATATGCATTTAAAGACGTTTCGACAAGCGGCGAAAAATGCGGGTGTGAATCCGTATCTTGTTGAGATGGCGAATATACGCGAGCATTGCTCCTGGGTGCATTCGGACCGTGAAGTGGCGACGCAGAAGGCCATCGAGCTGATCACGATGGCAGTGGAAAAGGTGCGTCACAATCATGCGTTGGCCCCGATTGAAGTGCCGGTAACGAAACGGGCACTGGTCATAGGAGCGGGAGTAGCCGGCATACAGGCGGCGCTGGACATAGCGTCGGCGGGGCATGAAGTTGTGGTGGTCGAGAAGGAGCCGTCGGTCGGAGGTAAGATGGCCGGTCTTTCGGAGACGTTTCCGACTCTTGACTGCTCGCAGTGTATTTTAACGCCCCGAATGGTGGAAGTGGGCCAGCACCCGAATATTCGGCTCTATACGTGGTCGGAAGTGGAGAAGGTGGAAGGCTATATCGGGAACTTTAAGGTCACGATCCGCAAGAAGGCGCGTTACGTCGATATAACGAAATGTACCGGATGCGGGAACTGCTGGAACAGCTGTCCGAACAAGAAGATACCGAACTCCTTTGACTACAATCTGGGCAACAGGACGGCGATTTACGTTCCGTTTCCACAGGCGGTACCAGCGAGGCCGGTGATAGACGCGAGTCGGTGCCTGAAGTTCAAGACGGGTAAGTGCGGAATCTGCCAGAAGAATTGTGCGGCTGGTGCAATCAACTTTGAAGATCATGACGAGTTGATTGTGGAAGAGGTCGGAGCTATTGTTGTGGCGACTGGTTATCAGCTGTATCAGATCGGTAAAGAGCAGGAGAATCCCGCACTGGCCGGTTATGGCGAATATGGCTATGGCCAGTATAAAGATGTGATCGACTCACTGCAATTTGAGCGACTGATTTCCGCGTCGGGGCCAACCGGAGGCGAACCGAAGCGTCCGTCGGATGGCAAGGTGCCGCAGAAAATCGTATTTATTCAGTGTGTCGGATCGCGTGACAATGCGAAGGGTGTTTCCTACTGCTCCAAGATATGCTGCATGTATACGGCGAAGCATACCATGCTGTATCGGCATAAAGTGCACGAAGGAGAAGCCCATGTTTTCTATATGGATATACGATCGGGTGGTAAGAAGTACGATGAATTTGTCCGGCGGGCCATTGAGCAGGATGGAGCGATTTATCACCGAGGGCGAGTCTCAAAGATCACGGAAGAGACGATCGATGGAGAACGTAAGCTGATTGTGCGAGGGGCCGATACGTTGAGCGGAAAGCCGGTTACGGTGGAAGCGGACATGGTGGTTCTGGCCTGTGCAATGAGTCCGACGACGGGCGCGACCGGGTTGGCGCAAAAGCTGTCGGTGGGCTACGACGAATATGGTTTTTTAAGTGAATCGCACCCGAAATTGCGTCCGGTAGAGACGAATAGCGCAGGCGTTTTTGTGTGCGGGGCGTGCCAGGGTCCGAAAGACATCCCGGAATCGGTAGCGCAGGCGTCGGCGGCAGCGGCCAAAGTTTTGATTATGTTGAGTCAGCCGCACCTGACGCGAGAGCCTGAAATAGCGAAGGTAAATGAAGTGCTTTGCGCGGCGTGCGGAGCGTGTGCGAAGACCTGTCCGTACCAAGCGATTTCCCTGGAAGATATTCGGGACCGCAAGGGGAATTTCGTTAAGAGAACGGCACGTGTTAATCCCGGTCTGTGCATGGGTTGCGGAACCTGTGTAGCGGTCTGCCCGTCGAAATCGGTTGACCTGGAGGGCTTTTCGGAGGAGCAGGTTTATGCCCAGATAGAAAGTCTTGCGACGCCGCTAAGGATAAACGGACAGAGTGAAGAGGGCGGCGTGTGAGGCGACCGCCTTGAGCGACGAGAACACAACAGCATGAAATTTATGGTAAAACGGGAGTAAATCAATGTCAATGGAAATAAAGGAGCAGGCGAGCTACGAGCCGAAAGTAGTGGCATTTGTCTGCAACTGGTGTACGTATCTGGGCGCGGACCTGGCGGGTACGAATCGTCTGGAGTACCCGGCGAATATTCGCATCATACGTTTGCCGTGCACAGGTCGAATCGATTTCAATCTGATTATAAAGGCGTTTGAGACGGGAGCGGACTCGGTACTGATCTCGGGCTGTCATCCGGGCGACTGCCACTATACGGCGGGCAACTATCACGCGAGACGGCGCTGGATGCTGTTTCGGGAATTGCTCAAGACGCTCGGGATCGATGAGCGCCGGATCCATTTTTCGTGGATTTCGGCGGCGGAAGGGGCGAAGTTTCAGAAGTTTGTAACTGAAATTGTGGAGGAGACGCGAGCGCTTGGTCCGTATAAGGAATTTCAGGACATGGTGCAATAGCCATTTTTGACACACAGATAGAGAGTCCAGTTTGTTTTGTTGGGAGTACTTTGCCGGCCGTAACGAGCGAGTATAAGTCCGGGGAAGTCGAAGAGAACCAGAGAGCGGGAAAAGCTCTTTAACATTGAAACACACAGTATAAGCATGGAAACAAAATTAAGGGAAACAGCGAAGAAGCTTCTGGAGGAGAAGAAGGTGGACGTTGTCATCGGATACGGGCGTCGGCCAGTCGGCGGAGTTGGCGCGGTATTTGTAACGACTCCGGAGGACGTATCGCGATTGGTGTGGAACGACGAATGCCAACAGAATCTGGCGGTATATTTAACGCGTAAGGAAGCCAGGAAGCTGGGTCGTCCGGCAGTGGTGGTTAAGGGCTGCGACGCGAGAAGCGTTGTTGTGCTGGCCAATGAATCGCAAATTGACCGCGAGGCCATGGTTGTGATTGGTATGACCTGTACCGGAGTCCGCCAGAAGAGGTCGGGCGGAACAGATCTTGAGACGCCGGCTAAATGCGAAGTTTGCGTGAGCCATAATCCGAAGTACGTCGATATTGTTATTGGCGAAGCGGTTGAAGAGCAGGAGTTCAGTGAAAGTGAACTTGCTACGAAAGGGAAATACGCGAAACTTGCCCAGCTGCTTGCCAAGCCGGAGTCTGAACGGCTCGCCTGGTGGAAGAATGAATTTTCACGTTGCATCAAGTGCTATGCGTGCCGGCAGAGCTGTCCGTTGTGTTATTGTAACGAGTGCGTGGCGGAGAAGAATCGTCCGGTGCGAATTGATCCGTCGGCGTCGTCGGCAGGGAACTTTGCGTGGAATGTGACGCGTGCGTTTCATCTTGCGGGACGTTGTGTCGGTTGTGGGAATTGTACGAGTGCCTGTCCGGCGGGCATTGATTTGGACCTGCTGAATTTGACCTGTGCACTGGCGGCGCAAAAGGAATTTGGTTTTGTCGCCGGTAGTGAACCGGGTGCGGCTCCGTTAATTGGCAGTTGGTCCGAAGAAGACAAGGAGGATTTCATCCGATGAGTCAAATAATATCAGCGTCCGAATTAAGAGACCTGCTGGCAGCAAGTCAAAAGCAGGGCAAGCGGGTCATAGCGCCCGTGGTTGCGGAGACGGGCGAGTCGTTTTTCCGTGAAATTGGGGACGCCAGCGCGTTTGTTCCGAATCCTGGGCTGCGACCGGCGAACTCAATTAAGGAATTTTTCTTTCCAAAGACGGAAACGATCTGCAGTTTTAAGCGACATGAGAATGATGTCGATGTGGTGGACTCGCCGCTGTATGAGCAGGAGCAGGTCATTATCGGGAGTCGTCCGTGTGAAGCGGCGGCGTTACCGATTCTGGACCATGTATTTTCGTGGGACTATCAGGACCGATTCTATCAGAGGCGTCGCGAGAAGACGACGGTAGTGACGTTTGCCTGTGTGGCGAGCGACGAGTCCTGTTTTTGCAGTGACGTGGGCGGAGGTCCGGATAACCCGAGCGGGTCCGATGCGATGCTGTTCAATTTGGGGGACGAGACGTATGAAGTTCGCGTTTTGACCGAAAAGGGCCAGACGCTGTTTGCGGGAGTAACGCGAGAGTCAGAGAAGAGTGGACAGGCATGTGCTGCGCCGGTAAAGACGTTCGACGCGGCAGCGGTTAGCGACTGGGTGAAGTCTCATTTTAGCGACCCGTTCTGGAATGAAATCGCGTTGAGTTGTGTCGGCTGCGGCGTATGCACCTATGCGTGCCCTACGTGTCACTGTTTTGACCTGATTGATCAGGGGAGCTTTATGGCGGGTAAACGCGTGAAGAACTGGGATTCGTGCCAGTTTGCGATGTTCACGAAGCACGCGTCGGGTCACAATCCGCGTCCGGACCAGGGTTCGCGGCAGCGACAGCGACTTTTGCACAAGTTTTCGATATACCCGGAGAAATTTGGCACCTTGCTGTGCACGGGCTGCGGGAACTGCTCGCGGATGTGCGGAGTTTCGCTTGGGATAAAGCCCGTTTTGCTCGAGATTGAGCGACGACGGCAGGAGTAACCCGGATCCGCGAGGACGGGTGCGGGCACGTTACGAGCGTTCAGCGGGCAGTATCTTCTAGACAAATAAGAACATGGAACCAATCATGACAACGGAAAACATATATAAACCGGACCTGATGGAAGTCGTTCAGGTCGTGCAACAAACCGTGGATGTAAAGTCAGTACGGATACGCTTTCGGGACCCGGAACGAGCAAAGGCGTTTTCGTTTCGCGTGGGTCAATTCGGTCTATACTCGGTATTTGGAGTCGGGGAATCGACGTTTAACATCTGCTGCTCGAACTCAAAGGACTACATAGAGTTCTGTTTTCGGAAGACGGGGCGGGTTACAGAGGCCATGTGGGGCATTGAGGTCGGGAGCACGATCGGTTTTCGAGGCCCGTTTGGCAACAGTTACCCGGTCGAGAGCTGGGAAGGGAAGGACCTGATCTTTGTCGGTGGAGGCATCGCCATGCCGCCGATCCGTTGCGCGATCGAATACGCCCTTGAAAATCGGGAGAAATACGGTAGAATAACAGTGGTATACGGAGCGCGCACGGTGGGCGACCTGGTCTTTCGCGACGAACTTGATGAATGGGCGAAGTACCCGAACGTTGATATTGTGAAGACGGTCGACCCGGGCGGTGAGACGGCTGACTGGAACGGTCGGGTCGGATTTGTGCCGACCGTCCTGGGTGAGGCGGGTATCCAGGGTAATAATGCCGTTGCGCTGGTGGTAGGTCCGCCGATAATGATAAAATTTTCCTTGCCGGTGCTGTCGCAAATCGGGATCGCCGATGCTGACATCTACACGAGTCTGGAGAACCGGATGAAGTGTGGGTTGGGGAAATGCGGACGTTGTAACTGTGGTTCGGTGTACGTATGTAAGGACGGACCGGTCTTTAATTTGGAACAGATGAAGCAACTTCCGGATGATTTTTAGGATCTGTTCGGCGGGAGAGGATAGTACTTCCGCCGCAGGGTCCGCATGCGGAGTGTGGCCGGAGTCTGCATTGATGTCCGGTTGAGGAAGGCGTGAGAAGTCGCGATAAGCCGAGATAACCCGAGAAAAAAGAAAGAGTTATGGAAGAAGAAAAGCGAATGGAGAAAGGCCGTAGGAACAATCGGAAGAGCCATTTAACGAGTTATGCGGTCATCGCGGCGTCGATTGTCGTCATACTAGCCGGTGTGCACGCGGCGAAGGTGATTTTGGCACCAATCTTCATGGCCACGTTTTTCGCTGTTCTTTTACTTCCTATATTAACGTGGCTTCGTAAACGAGGGCTTTCAGAAGTAACGTCGCTAACGGCGATCATTGTGCTGGTCCTGGTGTGCGGGGGTGCGGTAACATCGATTCTGGCCTCGCAATTGACGCGATTTTATCTTGAAATCCCGGAGTATCGAGACCGGTTCAGTACGCAGTTAATGAACTATAACATTAATTTACAGGATTATTTTCCCACGTTATGGCGTGATAAGGAGGAAGAGCCGGCCTCGGGTCAGGAGTCATCGCCGGGAAGCCCGGAAGGAGTGGACGCGTTGCGTCAGCGTGGCGTGGCGGAACCGCAGTCTTCGGGCGAACAAGGTTCGTCGTCGGGTATGCTTGCGGCGACGTTTTCCGGGTGGGAAAAATCGACCATAGTGCCGGTTGCCTGGCAGGTTGAAGTCCAAGAGTCGGGTGAGAGGGAGCCGGATCGTCAATTGACGAAGAGCGGGTCGTTGCCGCCGTCGTTGTTGTCCGAAGATTCGGAAGGAGAAACGTCGCATACAGCCGGAGAGGAGTCTGCAGGTTCGCAGCCGGCGGTGGCGCACCCGATATCGGACCCGCTTCCGCGTGGTTTTTGGGATGAGGAATCGGTGCACCATGGCGGAGGGCGAGATCTTGTGGGGGACGGTCCGGCAGTGCATGAGGAAGATAAGGGGAGTGGCGAGGGCGAAGTGCATTCTCCGCTCATATCGGGAGACTGGAGTCGGACGTCGGAAGACGCCATGAAGGCGAGTTCGAAAGAGCTGTTCCGCTTTATTGCGGGTCTAACCGGCGAGTTAAGCATGCTGGCGAGCAGTTCGTTTATCATCATGTTGCTGGTTATTTTTATGCTGCTGGAAGCGTCGACGATGCCGCTGAAAATCAAATCGCTCAATAAAGTGCATTTTACCAATGAGCGTCTGAACAAGGTTGCGGAAGATATTCGGCATTACATGCTGATCAAGACATTTGTGAGCATTTTGGTGGGAACCTGCGTAACGGCCCTACTGGTGGCAACGAAGGTGCAGTATCCGCTTTTGTGGGGGTTTGTTGCGTTTTTATTAAATTATATCCCGAATATTGGCTCGGTGGTTGCGGCCATACCCCCGATCATTTTAGCGACGGTGGATCATGGTTTGCTCATAGGAGGGGTAAACGTAGTATTTTTCGTGCTGATCAATTGCAGTATTGGCTATATACTGGAACCGAAGTTGCTGGGAGACGGACTGGATCTGTCGCCGTTGGTGGTTTTACTTTCGTTGTTATTTTGCGGCTGGCTTCTTGGCCCGGTGGGTATGTTCCTATCGCCACCGCTGGCTGTGATAGCAAAGATTATACTGGCGTCGTTTGCGGAAACGGAGTGGATAGCGACACTTATGGCGCAAACGGTGAAACAGGAATCGCGAGAGTCGAAACCGCCAGGTGAGGAACCGTCCCCGGCAGGAAATCCTGTATGAGACCCCTGTGTACAGGTTATAGAACTGTTTTACATTTTTTTCACTGGTGACGAATTATGAAGAAGAAACATCGTTGTTTAAGTGCAGGCATATTATTTGCTGACGTAGGCTGTCATCCTATAGACCATCTTCCGGTGCCGGGCGAGCTGGTGCAGACGGAGCGTGTAGAACTGGCGTTGGGCGGCTGCGCGTCGAACGTATCGCTCAATCTGGCGCGTCTGGAAGTACCGACGGGTCTGTGCGGGTGCGTGGGAGACGACTCCTTTAGTGATTATGTGGTTCGAGCTCTGGAGCACGAGCTGATTGATACAGCGGGCGTGAGGCGTGTGAGTAACTTCGGGCCTGGCTGCTCCATGATTGTGAATGTGAAAGGGAACGATCGTCGCTTCATCAGTACAACGGGCGCGAATCGTGAGTTTCATATTGATGAGATCCCGGGTTCGTGGGCGGAGGAAGCGGAAGTGCTGTATCTGGGAGGCTATCTGATGATGCCGCACCTGGAAGAGGAAGCGACGATCGACTTTTTCAAGCGGTTTCAGATGCATGGCGGTAAAACGATATTAGACGTCGTGCTTTGGGGCGAGCGTTCGTATTGGGACGTGATAAAGCCGATACTGCCGTACGTTGACTATTTTATGCCGAACGATTTTGAAGGCATGCAGATAAGCGGACTGTCGGACCCCTTGGATCAAGCGAAATTTTTCCTGGACGGAGGCGCGAAAGTCTCGATCATAACCTGTGGCGAGAAAGGTTCGATCTATTACTCGGAGCGAGAGCGGTTCAAGACGGGCATTTTCCCGGTGAATTATGTGGGTGGTACCGGAAGTGGTGATGCCTTTGGAGCGGGCTTTATTTCGGCAGTTCTCGACGGCGAAACGCCGCTGCGATTGATGAAGAGGGCCAGTGCGCAAGGGATGAGTTGCGTACGAGATATGAGCGCGACGAAGTCGGTATTCACCCGGGCCGAGGCGTTGGCTTTTGTCGATGCCAATGAACTGGAAGTCACGGAATTGTCATGAGTGAATCGCCGCTGGAAGTTCTGGTAATTGACGACGAGCTGGGTCACGCGGATGCTGTGGCAGTGAGTCTTGAGCGGATAGGAGCGCATTCGACGGTTGTGCATTCTCAAAAGGAAGCGTTTTTAAAAATCGCGAGCGAAGAGTATGATGTCGTCGTAACCGATCTGATGCTGGAACGGCCAGACGGCGGTCTGATGATTCTCAAGAAGGTCAAGGAAGAGTCGCCGGAAACGGAAGTCATAGTCATGACGGCGTTTACGGGAATTGAAATGGCAGTTGAGGCAATGCGACAAGGGGCGTTCAACTATTTGCAAAAGCCACTTGACCTGAAGCAGCTGCGTACGATCGTTCTCAAGGCGGCCGAGAGCGTTACCCTTCGACGCGCGAATCGTGAGCTAAAAGAACGACTGGACGAGAAGTTTGGCTTTAATGGAGTCGTCGGGAACAGTCCGGAGATGGTCCAGCTGATAGAGCGTCTGAAACGGATTGCCCCGACGGACGCAACGGTTCTTGTTCTCGGTGATACGGGTACGGGTAAGGAACTCATCGCACAGGCGATCCACCAGAACAGTATGCGTAAGAACAAGCCGTTTGTGGCGTTGAATTGCGCGGCATTGAGTGAGAATATTCTGGAGAGTGAACTATTTGGTCACGTCAAAGGGGCGTTTACAGGGGCGATAAGCGATCGAGTGGGGAAATTTGAATACGCAGCCGGAGGCACGCTGTTTCTCGATGAAGTTGGGGATATGCCTATGGCGACGCAAATAAAATTGCTCCGTGTACTCGAGAACGGCGAGATAACGCGAGTCGGGTCGAATACGGCGATAAAGGTCAACGTTCGGATCGTATCCGCGACGAATCGGCCCTTGGAAGAGGCAGTTCAGGACGGGTCGTTTCGGATGGACCTGTATCATCGTCTAAAAGTCTTAACAGTTCGATTGCCGTCTCTGGCAGACCGTGCGAGCGATATTCCCATTCTCTTGGATCATTTCATAAAACAATTCAGTAAGAGCTACGGCAAGACAATAACGCGAGTCGACAAGTCGGTCCGTCGCAAGCTGTATTTTTACAAGTGGCCAGGCAATGTGCGTCAGCTTAAAAATGTGGTGGAAAGCATGGTTGTTGTCGATGTCGATGGTGTTTTGGGGGAAGACGATCTTCCTGACGAACTGATAGCCGCACTTCCGGGTCAGGAAGAGTCCGGGACGAGCGTACCGTCGGAGCAGGAAAGCGTCTCGTTCGTTGAGGACCGGGCCAAAGATTGTGACGCGTCGACGTCGGAGGCGGTTTCGGCCCCGTCGGCTCCAGTAGCGGCTAATTCACTGCGTTCTCTCATCGGCCATTCGCTGGAAGAGATCGAGACGGCCTTTATAAAAGAGACACTTCTGGCGACGGGAGGAAATCGGGAGGAAGCGGCACGACTGCTGGGGATAGGTGAGCGCACGCTCTATCGGAAAATCGCCGGTAAATAATGAGGTATTTTCGTTAATTCAGAACCTGTTCCTTGCGACAACGGAGCGAAACTCCATGGGCGTAATACCGAACTGTGTGTGGAAGGAACGCACGAAACTTGAAGGTGAGCCGTAGTCAAGCTGGCTGGCAATTTCGACAACAGTCAGGTCGGTTTCACGAAGCAGTTGCTTGGCCCAGTCCATGCGTCGATGGGTAATTTCGTCGTTGGGAGAGCAGCCGAGTTCGGCAACGAAAAGGCGGTGCAGGGTACTTCTGGATACTTTCAAATACCGAGTCAGTTCGGCGACGCTTGGATTGTGAGAGATATTTTCTCTGATGTAACGAATGGCCTTAATGAGAGTGGGATTTTTCACGGCAGCGAAATCGGTTGAGTTTCGAACCTCGATATGAGTGGGTGGAACTTTGATAGCGTGTGCGGGGAAACCCAGGCCGTTAAGAGCGTTGGCCAGGAGTACGGCTGCCTGGAATCCGACTTCGCGTCCGTTGGGAGTTATGCTGGAAAGAGAGGGGTCGGACCAGCGACACAAATCGGCGTTATTGCCGTAGCCGAGTATGGCTACCTCTTCCGGCACGGATATTTCATGCTGGCGGCAGATATTCATAAGATGTAAGGCGTGGATGTCCCAGGGGCACAAGATTCCGACCGGTTTGGGCAGGCTGTGAAGCCAGCGTACAATTTCCTCTTCGATTCCTTTTTTCCAGATAAGAGGGAGGGAGGCGTCGGTTTCCGGTTCCGTCGTTGGTGCAACGTTACAGTTGCAATTGTAGTCTTTAAGCGAAGCGACGAACAGTTCACAGCGTTCACGGGACCACCAGTTGTGCCCCAGCGAAAAGAAGGCGAAGGAGCGATACCCCCGCTGATAGAAATGGTCGGCGGCCATGCGAGCACTAACGCGTTCATCGATGGTAATATGGGCATGGAATTCCTTGCCGTCGCCCATAAGCTCAACGACTGGAACGCCTTTTTTATGCAATTTTTTGCACAGGGCGGTCGAGCCACTGCGCGAGATGATACCGTCACCTTTCCAGTGCTCGAACCAGTCGGGGTAGCGTTCCTGAATATTGCGTTCCAGATGAAAGAGATTCCAGGTTTTGTGAATATTTACATACTGGAGCACGCCGCGTAAGATACCGCGAGCGAAACTTCGAGACGTCTCCGAAAGCAGGAGAATCTCCTTCTTGCGGGGAAACAGGGAACTGTACTCGTTTTTATTTACTGTCATGGCGGTTTTTCATTTATGGCTCCGCGCGGTTACACGGCGGTACTTGCTTTTTTGCGACGGATTCGTCTGGTGTGTCGTGAATCAGACGAATCCGTAATCTGCGACAGATTCAACGTCGGAAGGAGGGAACTGGAATTATCTTTGCTCGTCCCAGTATTGGAACCATTCCGGGCCAATGACGCGACCGAGCAGGAAGAATTTGTGGTCGTTAAACCAAAGGACGCCTTTGCCGTCGACGAGGGAATAACTCGTGTAGAAGGAGTTACCACTTTTGCGTTCGGCGAACATTTGAGGGGGAGCGAACCAGATCGGCTGCTCGGCGTCGGGCATAAATTTACCGGCAATCAAGAAGAGAGGGCCGCGATTTTGCCATGCGGATTTCTTCTCGTCGTTGAAATTGAACGTATTGTGAACGAGAGCGAAATAGAATCCACTTCCAGCTTCGCACCCTTTCCAATCGTAAAGCGGGGCAGGGGACCGCGGATGCAGAAACGGCGTGCCGCCATCGCGGTCGAGCAGTTTTTGCGGTGCGGACCAGGTGACACCCTCGTCACGACTTTGACTCCAATAGGGATAGCCACCGTCGGTACGCATTATAACGAAGAGACGACCATCGGGCAGCTTAACCGGAGCGGCTTCTTCGCAGTCATTATGGCCGGGAAAGACAGACTGCTCGGGAGTAAGAGCGAAGGCTTGATCTTCTTTTTCATTAAAGTAGGAAATTTTAATATTTTCCACAGGCGGGTCGTCGTCGATGTTTTCATATTGCCAAAATTCGACGGAGCAGCCATTTTTGCCATGTCGGGAACAGCCAACGAAATATTTTCCGTCTTTTCCGAGTCGGAGCGGGCGCTGCCAATTACACCAGGCAGGAGGCACGGCCGGGTCGTCTGAATCTTTCCAGGTGCGTGGCAGATTGACCATTTTCGGAGCGGACCAGGACTCGCCATTGTTGTCGGAGAAAACGCCGAACATCTGCCCAATGTGGGGCCGGTGATTTGTTGTCTGCTGGTTCCAGAGGCAATAGATGCGACCGGATTTACTGACCATTGGCTGCTGCCAACTGGCGACGAGCGCGGGATTTTTGAAGTTGGCGGAGCCAGCAATGATTTGCGGTTCGGACCAGGTAAGTCCCTTGTCGACACTCTTGGAAAAGGCAATATGTTGAGCGTTATCCGCTTCAACTTTTGCCTGGGTCCAGAACGCGAGCAGAGTACCGTCATCTTTGGTTATGACCTGGAAATGATCGTTGTAGGTATCGGCTACAATCATTTCATTTTGTTTTGGAACAAAGACCACGTAGTCCGGCTTATTGACCAACATGTCAGTAGCGTAGTCTTCATAGCCCTTGAGATTTTTGTACGACTCCGCAATTTTTTTCGCATGCTCCGACTGAGGAAAGGCGTTTGAACATATTGACAGTAAAAAAACGGCAGTGACGATTGTTGCTAAAGCTTTCAATGAAATGTTTCCTTTCGTTAAAATTGTAAGGTTTCCAACTGTTTACGAATTGATCGCGGCAAGCGGGTTAGTCTTTAGGGTAATCAACAGTAATATTGAATGGGAGCGTCATTCCCGGTCCGACCTCACACTGAAGGCCCGAGCTTGCCGGAGACATAAAGCGCTGGTCGATCAGTGCTTTTTCTTTTGGCAGAACCGGTTTTTCAAATCCTACAGTAAGCGGGAGTTGTTCAATTTCAACGGCACCTGAGATAGAGACCCGATAGAGGCCGTATGGAATTTTAGACCTGTCTTCGGTGAGTTTGATTTTGTAGGAGCCGTCTTTCATGATATCACCTCGAGCAAGGACCTGGTCACCCTGGAAACAGACGGTTCCCAAGGTGAGCGGTTTACCGTCAGGAAATTCGACTTTTCCTGAAACATAAGCTCCCGGTTGGCAGCCAGTCAGTAAGCCAAGCGAGAGGAGAAACGAGCAAAGGACAGGCTTCAAAACATTCTTTTTCACGGTTGTGTACCCTTCGTATAATAGTGTCTGTATAGTAATTTCCTGACGTTGGTTACAGTGAGGTCGCAGTGCCATCAGAAACGCTAGCAAGGGCAAACAGGGTTGCCGGAAGGATCGTCGTACTGATGGCGCGAACGGAGCCGTCGCCGATGAGAAAATTACATGTGGACGCATGGTGACTGCCGAAGCCTCCCCGTCCATAAACGCCGGTGGGAGCTTTGCCAATGTAAAATTTATCACTGGGAGATTCGACCAGGATCCGGTCGGGGTCTTTCCCGGAGTCGTTGTGAATAAGTCGACCGACATTGAAACCGCGATCGTTTTCACAATAGAGGAAACTGCCATCCCAGTAGCGTTGAGCCTCCGTAGCGGTGGAAATACCGGTCGTGAGAGCGTGTGCTGGAATGAACTTTTCCCCGAAGAGCAATTGGTTACTCGTGCCATCCTGCCACCAAGCCATTGTATCGCGGCATTCCCAGGTGGTGACTCGGATGTAATCATTCCATTTATCAACACCTAAAGTACCAGTGGCATGAACAAGAGGAATCCGGAAGGGGCCAATAAATTTATCCAGAGAGCTGTCCGCATCGCTTTTGTCGTCGTACATATAGCAGAGCCACCGTCGTTCCTTTACCTTGGCGACTACAGCGGCGTAGTCGCATTGAGGGCCGGAGCAAACAGTAGACGTTTCTGTTCCAACATTTGTGACGTAGGTCGTGCCAGAGCGGCGTGAAGGACACTTGTAGACTGAGATTGAAGCCACTTGCGTACGTCCGCTGTCGTCGAGGACATTACAAAACCAGATGTCAGGAAAGTGCATATTTTCGCTGGCTTCGACGGTCGGGCTTTGAAATTGCGGGGAATTTTGGGCCAACCAATCATACAGTGAATTTTGCTCCATATAGGGCAATAATAAAGTAAAAATGGTTGGTTTGTACGAATAGACGGCAATGGGGGGAAGCCCTTGCCGTACGTCGTGGAAATTGTGAACCGCCAAGCCTATTTGCTTGAGGTTATTCGTGCACTGCATGCGACGAGCGGCCTCCCTCGCAGCCTGAACGGCCGGGAGCAGGAGTGCAATGAGAATCCCGATGATCGCAATGACCACGAGCAGTTCGACGAGAGTGAACCCGAGCCGGCGGCGGGCTAGAAATTTGTAGCGTAAAACATTTTGAAGAGTAGCAGGAGAAAAAGCCCCTAAGCTGCCCCCCCCCCCCGGATTAACAACTCGCCGCGGAAGGTCGATTCTTTTTGTTCTGTCCATTTTTGTGTTGACATAATTGGTTCTCCTTGTAAATGGTGTGTAAGGAAGTTGTGAGTTGACAATGAAACTGGCGTTGGAGACGAATAAAACGACCGTAATTCGTTTGTGCGTCTGTCCTTTCCCACTTTCCATGTTCTTAATTATACCGGAAACGATATTCCGTGTCAACATTGAGTCTGGTTTCTTTGTCTCAAAGCATGTGCGCTTTTGTTCCTGTTGTGTCTCTGGAGGGTGTGACGGGAGGATTTTGGGACTTTTTCGAAGAAAACACTAAAATTTTTCGAGAGGGTGATAAGGGAAGGAGGACAATAATTGCCCGTAGTAAAAAGGGTTATGGGGGTTAGAATTCGGGTTATGAGGTGTTTTTTTGTCTGAAAAGTTGTCTTCTTGAAAAAAATTTCGGTGTCTCCACTTCTTTTTTCTCGAAAAAGAGGGTATAATGGGTAAGAGTGTCCTATTGACGATGTTGTCGAACTGGCGTGTGCCGGTCGTCAGACGCGTCGATTACCCGAATATATTTAATGTGAGGAATCATTTATTATGCCGTTATTATTACTTCGTTGTTTGTTCATATCGGTGGCCAGCGGAATTGGGGTAGCGATCGTGCGTTCTGGCGGGATTTACGGGAACAGTCCGGACTTGAGTTTGTCGACGTTTTTTGCATTGATCATATTTACACTGTGCATCATCGGTGTGGATATGGCGTTTCCGAAGAAGAAGGTCGAATGGATATCGGCGCTCTATTTCGGCCTGCTCATAGGGCTGATATTAACGTACTTTATGGGCATGGCGATTGAGCCGCTGTTTGCCGATAATATGACCGGCGATGGCAGTGTGGCGAGTCCGGAGTTGCGTCGCAATGTGATGGCGATTATGCTTATCTCGTTTAGCTATATGGGGATAAGTTTTCTATTGCAGACGCGAAACGATTTCCGGTTTATTATTCCCTACGTAGAGTTTCAGAGGAATGTCAAGGGGATTAAGCCTCTGATTCTGGATACGAGCGTGGTCATAGACGGACGTATAGCAGACGTTATGGAGACGAAAATCATTGATAGTCCACTTCTTATGCCGCGGTTTGCCATCGCGGAACTCCAGCATATCGCGGATAGCGCAGACCGGAGCCGACGTACGCGAGGGCGTCGTGGACTGGACGTTTTAAGCCGTCTTCAGAACATGCCAGGCGTGGACCTGCAAATAGACGACTCGGATTTGCCGGAATATGTGAATCAGCCGGTGGACCTGAAGTTGGTTACGCTGGCGAAACATTTGAGCGGTAAACTGGTCACGAACGACTACAATTTAAATAAAGTCGCGAAGCTACAAGGGGTGACGGTCATTAATTTAAATGACTTGGCGAATTCGATGAAGCCGGTCTTTTTGCCGAATGAACGAATCGAAATTGACATTGTCAAGACAGGCGAAGAAGCCGGGCAGGGTGTAGCGTATCTCGACGACGGGACAATGGTTGTGGTGGAACAAGGGCGGAACCATATCGCGGAACGAGTCGTGGTGACGGTGACGAGCGTTTTGCAGACGAGTGCCGGGCGGATGATATTTGCGCGCTATGAGTACACGGTGAAGAAACATGTAGGCCCGTCGTCGTTTGTGCTGGACCAGCCAGGGGACGCGAATATCTCGAGTCCTGGGCCTGGTTATCGCCGTTAACGTGGTTTCTGTTGATTTCGATTTTCCCGGAATACAGCGGCTGCCCCGCGAGAGCCGCCTTACTTTCCTATAATAAGCCATGCAAGACCCGAAAAAATTCATAGAACTGCTCAAGTCCGATCCGCGATTTACTGTAGAGTCGTATCGATTCGTTAATGATGCCTTGGAATACGCCAACCGATGCCAGCAGGAGGAAGCGGAAGCAGAGGACGAGGATGTGCCGTCGATCATCCGTGCGTTGAGCGGCGGAAAAATGCCAGCGGAACAGCATGTGTCCGGTAGGGATTTGTGCTACGCCGCGCGTGACTTTGCTCTGGAGCAGTACGGACTGTTAGCGAAACACGTCCTTGCCCGACTCGGAATCTATAGGACGGGCGATATTGGCGAAATCGTGTATAATTTGATAGGAATCGGTTATATGCAGCAGAATCTGAACGATACGCGAGCTGATTTCGACGACGTCTTCGATCTGGGTAAGGATTTGGATCGCGGTTTCGTCTTTATCGATGAGCTTAAAGAGAAGTAAACCGTATATCGAAGCGTATAAAGTGTTTTTTGACCTTGATTTCAATCGCACAAGCGTCAAAAGGCTTGTAACGACGAAGGGCCTTCCCTAGCAACAGGAGAAAGAATGCAATGCATGAATCTGCCGGTAAACTTGCCCCACCCGAATTGCTGGTCAATTTGGAAGAGCTTAACCGCGAATATCGAGAGCACGCGGTCGACGCGTCGGAGTTTTCGCAACGAGTCCGATTTGGCACCAGCGGTCATCGAGGGACGCCTTTAGACGGGTCGTTTACGGAAAAGCACGTCAAGGCAATCGTCCAGGCAGTGGTCGATTATCGTCGCATGGTCGGGGAGCCACCAATTCTCTATATTGGGAAAGATACGCACGCCATTTCCGACGCGGCGCAAAAGACGGCGCTGGGTGTCCTTGCGGCAAACGGAGTCACAACGCAATATCAAAAGGACAATGAAGTTACACCTACTCCGGTTATTTCCCATCACATTCTAAAGGCCAATAATGAAGCTGGTGAAACGGTTGCCGATGGTATCATCATAACGCCATCGCACAATCCGCCAACTGATGGTGGGATAAAATACAATCCTCCCCATGGCGGTCCTGCCGATACGAATATTACGGACTGGATCGAAAAGCGAGCCAATGAGTATCTCGCTAACGATAATCGGGACGTGCGCTTTGTCGAGTACGACGAGGCCGTTAAAGCGAAGTGTCTGACCGCGACGGACTTTGCTCCTGATTATATAGACGACTTGGAAAATATCATTGATTTTGACGCGATTCGTAATGCAGGCGTCAAGCTGGGGGTGGATCCGCTGGGCGGGGCTTCGGTTAACTACTGGGAGCCCATTGCCAGAAAATATAATTTGGATCTGACCGTGGTCAACAAACAGGTTGACCCAACGTTTGCCTTTGTCCCACGGGACCACGATGGGAAAATTCGTATGGATTGCTCCAGTCCATGGTCCATGTCGAAACTGGTTGAGCTTAAAGACCGATTCGATTTGGCCTTTGCGAACGACCCGGATGCAGACCGTCATGGCATAGTCTCCAAGGAAGTGGGTCTAATGAACCCGAACCACTTTCTTGCTGTGGCGATTGACTATCTTCTACGACACAGGCCGAAATGGTCGCTCGATAAAGGAATCGGAAAGACGCTCGTATCCAGTGCCCTGATAGATCGGGTTGTGCTTAATCTGGGACGTGTTCTGTTCGAAGTTCCGGTGGGCTTTAAGTGGTTTGTGCAAGGGCTTTATGACGGGACCCTGGCTTTCGGTGGGGAAGAGAGCGCGGGCGCGAGTTTTCTAAAATTCGACGGGTCCGTCTGGTCAACCGATAAAGACGGGATTATTATGTGTCTGCTGGCGGCGGAGATACTGGCTAAAACGGGAGAAGATCCCGGTCTGCTCTACAAGAAGCTTGAGGCCCAGTTTGGGACACCAGTGTATAAACGTATGGATCGACCGACGAGCGCTGAGCAGAAAGCGGCTTTTAAAAACCTGACGCCCGAACGCGTAACGGCGTCCCAGCTGGCCGGCGAGCCGATTCTGCAAAAGCTGACAAACGCGCCGGGTAACGATGCACCAATCGGCGGGCTGAAGGTGGTAACCAAAAACGGTTGGTTCGCCGCGCGGCCTTCAGGTACGGAAAATATCTACAAGATCTATGCGGAGTCCTTCCTGGGCGAAGAGCACCTTGACCGTATCATGGCCGAAGCGAGTCAGATTGTGACCGACGCGCTCGGTGCCGCGTGATTGCGGTGAAATGACTGTACCTTAACGGCTTTGGTAAAAAGAATACGAAATGCGGCTCTTGCACGTTTTCGCGTGGAAGAACCGCAATTTTTTTCTACTTTGCCCGATCAAGCTTTATATCGAACTTTTGTGTTGTGCCGTCTGCCTCAAAGATTATATCCGTCGTTTCCGCGCTATTATATTTCCTGTTTATCAGGGACGTCACTGAAACATTACCACCAAAAGTCTGTTTTTTTGCATCTGTGGCTTGACCTGTTTCTATTTTGTCGACTTGGGCTACGCCAGAGAAATAGACTTTGTATTCCCCCTTAGGGACACCATTTCCGGCCTTTTCAAAGCCCAGTACGTAGGAGCCATCGGGCTGAATATCGGCGCGTCCAGTCATCTGACCGTTGTCGAAATAGACCATGCCACAGGTAACCGGGGCATTATCATCGGAGAAAGTAATCTTTCCCGATAAAGGGACGTTCTTACTGCAGCCGAAAAGACAACAGAAACCAATAACCATTGTGGTAAACAAAATTTTAATTTTCATTGTAACCTCATTTTCATCTTTTCAGAATTTAAACACATTTTTATTATGGGACAGAAGAATCCGATTGTTCTTTTGTTGTACCCCAAAACTGAAGCTCAACCACCGCGGCATCAGCCAGAGGCGATTTCGATTCTTGCTGCCACTGACAAAGACAGGCCTTGTCGGTTTGCTGCGGAGGAAAGGAAAACGTTTGCGGCTTGTCCACTGGAGCGAGCGTAATAGTAACCTTATAGCCGTTTGCAAATTCAAGGGAAACCGTATTCCAGACACGAGCGTTCTCGGGATCGGGTCGCACTTGAACGACCATCTTGTCAATTGTGACGGTGTGTCCGAACTCGACTCCGAGTCGCAGGTCCGTTCTTTTGTTAGGACGCCAAACGGGCACTGATTTTTCCGATTCTGTTTGAAAGACGCCGTCAATTACATTTTTCGCGGAGCAATCGCTACGCCAGGCATATTCACTATTGGTGTAAGCATGCGGGTAGGAAACCGCGTCGCCTTGTACATCGAGAGTGTTAAGGGCAAGATTTCGATACAGATTTTCAGGTCCTGTTTTTCGACCGGTAACGGGGAGTTCACGATTGAGCCAGTTTCGGACGAAAGTATCGCGGGCTGCCGGACCACCGTCGTAGAACCATCGAAGAGAAGCGACATCGGGGAGTGGAACGCGACCGGCTTCAAATTCGATGAGGTCTTTAAGATTGAGTTCAATTATATCGGCCATTTTCTTCTGCTTCATGCCGTAATAGGCCCAGAGTGCTTTGCGGTCCTCCGGCCAGTTATTTGCTTCTGTATAGCTGCCAACGAAAGGAATCCCCAAGTCAATCCACGTTGCAATCCTATGTATTTCTTCTTGACTTATGTTAAGGTTTTTATGATTGTCATCCTTTTCGCGGAGCAGACGAAGAAGACCACTTACGGCAGCACCGGTGGAATAAGGAGCAATCATTTCGGGCCCGTCCTGAGCATGAAGCCAGGTAACGAGATGATTGCAATTTCCGCGATCAGTCAGCCAGAGATATCCTTCGGTAAACTGACGCAGACTGTCGTTCAGACTACAGGATTCATAATCATATAATTTATTAATGAGATACTTGCCCGGTGGTTCGTTATATTCATTTGCGAGCAGACTTGCGGGTTTTGGTGTACCATCGTCATTTGTGCCACCAATATGACAGGTGACACAATGTCGGTCAAAAACAGGTTGGACGTCTCGGAGAAAACTGAAGCCAGGTATGTCGTATTCGCTCATACTCCGGTCAATGCTAAAGGGCGAAACGGGTACGGCAGGCGGTCTGTTCATGGCCATTGTCCTTGTATTGACTTCGGAACCAACGTTTCCGGGGGCATTGACTTTCGGTTCGTGGCAGCCAATGCAGTAGAAGTTTTCACCAGGCTGCAAGGTGGACCAGCTTCTCATGGTTTGTACCATGTCGCCGCGTTCATCCAACAATTGAAAATAGACAGGCGTGCGTGCCGGCACTTCGAAGAACGCGGAGCCATCCTCCTCAACCGGGACATCTCCCAAAACGATTTTTACGTCCCACGTTCCATTAAAAACTGAAGGTGGGGTCGGTACCCAACCGAATCCGCCTGGTCCAAAATTCTGGTTCCTGCCCGCCATACAATTTCTTGCAAACAAAGGAGAAATGACACGGAGTTTTTTTATGGTACCACGAGGTATATTTTTTAATCCTGGCCCTTCATAAACGTCTTGGACATAGAACGTACCTGTCGTTTTTTTCAAGTCAACCACCGAAGGCCTTGTAACGCGATTCTCGCGAGGTGCCAGAATTGTCGCTTGCATGGAACTGAATTCTGGATTCCAGGCGAGGAGTTCCCTGTTACCGTCGAGGTCAAAATAATAGAGTCCAAACGGAACAGGATATCGCGTGTCGCCCCAGCGAAAAGGAGATTCTTCCGGGAGATAACTCACATAACATTCCTGTTCACTGATAGGGCAGGGATAGGCGAACTGCTCACCATCCTGATTCGCGGAATCGACGCGAGCACGCTCCGCCTTCTGCATAGGCGCTGCGTACGAAGCGCCTTCATTTTCCTGATTGCCGGTAGAACGGTCGATGAGAATGAGTTTACCACGCTGGTGCGTGTGGTGGCCCGCAGCAATGGCAAGAATCCGGTTCGTCCCTGGTATGCCGCGTGCATGAAGAATGGACGTTGGCCACCAGGAATTATTACCATAATATTCCGTCTGGCCTGTGCCGTCCGGATTCATGACAAATAACGGTTGCAGAAAAACCTGCGTGCGGTCGTTGTATTCCCAACGTGTGTAGATAACACGACCATCTTCCAAAACTTTTGGATAGTTCGTATCGACCTGGTCGAAACCGAGGCGTCGCAGGAATCGCCCGTCCCCGTCCATAACGTACATATTGGAACACTCGGTTGGATTACAACTTGAAATTTGCATGCAACGGGTAGAAACGAACAGAATGTTATTATCCGGCAAATATACAGGTTCTATGTCACCGAAACCGTTGCCAAAAGTAATCTGACGACATGAATTTGTTTCAAGGTTGTATTCATAAATATGGAATTCATCTGCGACTAAATCCGTTCGCATGGCAAACAGGATTTTTTTACCATCCCACGAGACATCCGGATCGCGTATAATGCCAGTCTCTGTACTCAAAAGAATCTCATGTGTTATTGCACCGTTAGCGTCAAGAGAAAGACGGCATAAACTTGCACCTGGCTTGCGATCAGGATTCATGTCAAGTATATCGGCGTCAGCGACGTCTTCCGTATAAGTATAATGGGACCCGCCCATAACATGGTGTGTGGTGTAAACAAGCTCAGGACAGGCATCAGCAGCCGCGGCTAACCGGATTTTTCGCCGTATTTCGCACGCGGAAAAATACAAGTCCTTCCACCGTGGGTCATTGCCAGGGGCCTTTTCCGCTTGCAAAGACGCCATTTGCGATTTTAGCTGGTCAACATTTGACTCGTATTCGCTTTCCATAATACCAGCCAAAACGCGATTGACCATAGCCTCTTCACATTGCGAGTTTTCCGCATTTGAGAAACAGGTCGTCGTCTCAAGACCATGGTCCTGATAGATCCAGTCGGTCTTGAGACGTGCGAGAAATTCTTCACCACACACGTGTGATACAGCTGTGTTCGATGAAACTGGAGCGTTATCTTCTGCATATGCATTTAATATTCCCAAAGTTACGAATAGAAACGTCAGGAAAAGGTTCACAATAATGCAATTGTGTTGCATCGTATCCTCCAGTTTATTCTTTACGGGTCGGCATTGTTTTTTTCAGAATCGTTAAGGAACCTATGGTATTGTTACAGTTTTGCCATCACGGACGTTGGCCAGAGCACAAAGGATCGTAGCGGAGGTAGTCACGCTGATGCCGCGTACTGATCCGTCACCAAGCAGGAAATTACAAGTACCTGGGTGGGCCTCTCCGAAGAAGTCAATAGCTTCAAAAGTCGAGGTAACTTCCTGATTTCTAGTACAAATGGGAGTTTCGCCACCCCAACGGATATCGTAAAAAGTTCTCGCAACACTACAGACATTCATAGCAGCACCATAGGTCATCATGTAACTGCCATCACCGAGATTATCGCCATCTTTGGCGTCGCCTGCCGGATAGTCACGAGTAAAATGTTTTTCACCAATGCAAAGCTGATTACTCGTGCCATCCTGCCACCAGGCAAAGGTGTCGCGAGGGCTCCACGTATTCACGTTGTCAAGATTCGCATCGGTTTCATACTCGCTATTTGCCAGACGAAAAGGGCTAAGAGTGTTCTTAGCGTAAGTTACGTTATTAAAAGAGAAATCCCACCAGTTGCCTGTTGCGGTAGGATGTGCGACCATGGCATAATCAATTTGGGGCCCGGAAGAATAATCACTATGTAAACTTAACACGGTCGTCGTTATGGCCGGAATCTCTCGCGGAACACTGGGACAATGATAAGCCGGCACTGATCCAAATCCCTTTTTTTGTTCTGCCGTTAAACACCCTGCATAATTCCACCAGTCGCAACCTGTTACGACAACTCTCAAACCGGTTCGCCCACCTTTGTCCACAGAGTTTTGTATGACATCCCAAAGATTTTGCTGCTCCAAATAGGGAAAGAGAATCGGAAACAGTGAAGGACGGTAGACGGTTATCATGGCTGGCGGGAGACCGTTCCTCGTATCGTGAAAATTGTGAACAGCCAAGCCAATTTGCTTGAGGTTGTTCGTGCACTGCATGCGACGCGCGGCCTCTCTCGCTGCTTGAACGGCCGGCAGCAAGAGGGCAATGAGAATTCCGATGATCGCAATGACCACCAAGAGTTCAACGAGCGTAAACGCAATTAGTCGCTTTAGGCGATAGAGTCCCCCCCCCCCACGCAAATTAACGCACAGATGATTCGTCCAGTTGTTCTTCATAATTTTTCTCCTTCTTAATCTGAATTGGTGTGGAAGTCCGCACATTCGCAAAAGCTGTATTGGACTTCACGAAATTGTGTTTTTCGCACTCCTGCTTTTGACTAAAAAACAACAGTGCTAACAAAGTTGGGGATAGCTGCCCACATAGCCCATTATATCACTTATCTTACCAGCCGCCTTAATGAGCTGCGAAAGATGCTTCCTCTTTAAATCTTCAACCGTATCGTAGGATACCAACGTACAGAGACCCAGTGTCGCAATGCAGGAGTCACGATAATCAAAAATTGGTACGTTCAAACAGTTTATACCCCGAAATCCTTCTTCAAGGTCAATTGCGTACCCGACTTGTCGTATCTTCGCCAATTCCATGAGTAACTGGTCACGATCGGTAATCGTTGTCTCTGTAAAACGGTTCAACGGCCGACTTACAATATCCTCAATAAACTCCTGCGGCTGATAGGCAAGTAGAGCCTTACCCGGGGCACTGGAATGGTAAGGATATTGATAACCCACACGCGTTGAGACTCGAACAGCAGACGATTGTTCTGTATAAACCACACACGTCGACTGCTCTTCGTCAGGAACCGAGATTGTTACCAAACAGTTCGTCGCCAAGGCAATCTTCTTTACAACAGGCGTCGCACACGAAACCAATTCGTTCGATTCTATTGCGGTGGCTACATAATGTAAAGGGCGCAAAGTCATACGGTAAGGCCCCTTATCGCCCACACGACGAAGCCAGCCCTCACGTTCGAAGACGCGAAGGAGCCGAAGCGCCATCGCTTTATTCGTCTCAAGCTTTTCCGCGATCTCCGTTAAACGCATGGGACGTTTCTCACGCCCCATGAGTTCTATAAGGCGTATGGCCTTAAGAGCCGCCGGCACCTCACATGAGTCATCTTGAGTTTGTGGTTTTAGTTTCATGAACGTACCTTTCTTTCCTTGGTGAAATACATAATAACATAAAGTTTCACTCATGTCAAGCGTTTTCACTCATGATTCAATAAATAATTTAAAAAATTTTCAAGATTCCTGGCCGGCGGGCGAAACAGGACTTAAACTTTCAACACTTGTACTCGTAAAAGAGAAGGGCAGGGTACCAACAGTAAGTATAGAAAAACGTAGAGATTATATAATAAGTTGATATTATTCGCTTATTGCACACTATATATGTTTTACGAAGAGCCGAACTTGGCATTGACCAAAGCTTAAAAAGTGTTATAATCCTGTTTGGTTCTAAGAGCTTAATTGGCCCCGTCCAATTCGAACCGAAAAACTCTGACTCATACAAACGTGCCCTCATAGCTCAATCGGATAGAGCAACGGATTTCTAATCCGTAGGTTGTAGGTTCGATTCCTACTGGGGGTGTTTCTAACCGTTTGTTTTACAAGCACTTACAACAAAAATGGCTTACAAAATTCACAAGTTTTAAAAGTTCGTGACAGGTTTTTACGTGCCTTGAACGCCGTTTTTTGAAGATTGGAGATATTGTTATGTCCGTTACAAAGTCAAGGCCGCCAAAACTCTGCTGCCGAAAATCAAATAATACCGCCTCCAATATTATACTTGTCTTGCGTTCGATTCCGCCGCTGACTTGGGAGATGGGAAAAAGAAGTTCGTTGGGGTTGGGCTGACGTTTGGTGAGCCAATTGTTGAGCAGATCCACCAGTCCGGCGCGAAGATACTGTATGTCATTGTGCTTGTGTTTGGAATAGCCTGTCTGAAGTGAAATACAGGGAACCGGAGCGTCGAGAAAAATGTGTTGAGGAGTTAGCCAGCCGAGTTCCCCATTCCAAGCCCCGGTCCAGGCGGCAATGTAATAAAGCATGACGGTCCAGACCGCAAATGCTTTCGACAGGCGGTCCGGATGCAGCGACCTCTATAAGACATTTGAATTCATTCATACTGAGCGGACGCCGATGATGACGTCGATCCATTGACTGAGTTCGGCGCGTTTTGTATTAAGTAAAATACATGCCTCCTTAACTCGGGACATAAGAATGCTCCTAAAATAATTCATATACAAAAATCAAAAAATATTCGTGACTGGTGCATTGGTTTGTCAAATCGCGATTGGCTCTGGGCGCATAACGAACCCTACTAAATAACAACTTTTGCAAACGATTTTGATGAGCAGTGAAATACGAAGAGGTGTCTTTGAACCATTATGAGAACGTGTGGGATTTGGAGACACGGCTGACGCGTTGGTTTGCCTTTTATCGTTTCCGACGACGTCACAATTCGCCTGGATATCGTCCCCTGCGGAGGTATACTTTCAGGAGAGATGAAAAATAATTTATGGGTACGAACCTATTGCAAAGGAGAGGAATTTGCGTATAATAAAATAAGAGGATGAGTAAGGATAATCGTTTCCCTCTGCAGAAAAACCTGATTAAGGGTTTCAAAAAAAAGGGAGATAATATAAGAAATATGTACTTTCGCCAATCCCCGGTGGGGGGATGAGTATTAACCCTAAATATCCTCGACGATACAATACCATTTTTTCTCCAATGAACAGTGTCCACGTACCCCTTCTTTACACGAGAATCTCTTGCAAAGTTTTCAATACTGAAACCCCTTGGTAGCCGCTCCATTCATTATAATCCAATCTATCAGAAAACTTCTTCTCAATTTTTGA
>JAUNSJ010000081.1 GCA_030539295.1 Planctomycetia bacterium
ATAGCCCGGGGTAAGGAGAAATACAACGTATTTCGACGTTCCCCGGGTCAACGATCTCCTCATAACCCGCGCCCTGTAAGGGCAGCACAGGCCGGACCACCTCCGAACCCGGGCACGGCCCGCCTCCGCGTCCCCCTGCGCTCCCCTGCGCGCTAAAAAATAATGTGTCAATTGGAGAGGGCGTTTGAGGTCGGGGTGCGGTGTCTATAACTCATTCTATATTAAGGATTTATATATCACGCAGGGTTCGCGGAGGAGCGCAGAGTTCTGCGTCAAAATCGGTCGCGCTGGCGCGGGGGTGCGGTTGGTCGCGGGAGCCTGTTTGTGCTGCCCTTACAGGGCGATGATGGGTAAATGGCAAATCAGTTGCACATGGTGGTGAGGGGGTGGCACAGAGCAACGCAACGCGGACACGTAAACGGACTCGAAGAAAATTGCTACGCTCTTTCTTCGAGACATTCCCCTCCAACGGGGGGGCTCGGCTTCGAGGACGGTCGTGAGCGGTTCAATCGCGGGGGCGTGGCTAAACGTAATGGTTATGCAGTTGGAGGGAAATGTGTGTAAGATGTGGTTTTTTTTCGTGGGGAGGACTTTTGAAAAGTCCCCCCACACCCCTTCAAACTTTTTTTAATAGGCTTCGCCCTCCAGAGGTGAGCCGGTCGGCAGTTCTTTTCGGTATTGTCTGGTTCCCGACCTGGCGAGCAGTCGGGAACGTTTCAAACTCTTTTTAATAGGCTTCGCCGTCAAATTTTAGGATAGACTGTGATTTGGGCGTGCGTCTTCAGTCGTGCGAATCGGCGGTGTAGTAGCAATCGGGGCCTGTCGTGCGGTCCAAATTACGACGTATCAGGCCAACGGCTGGGTCGTAAATTCGCAGCTCCGTCGGCTCGTCCGTAACGTCATGCAACACAATATGAAGCGTTTTCGTGTCCGCGTCCCAAGACTCCTCCCGTACGTCTGTTATGCCACCGGCAATGTGCCGCGATGTCCCTAGCAGAATCGGATGGTCGACCCGTTCCCGCACAGATAGAATGGCACAACTGGCGGCCGGAACCGTCATCTGAAGCGTTTCAAACGGAGGCAGTAGCTCATTACGCCAGAAGTCGAACGCTACGTACTGCTTAATCACGCTGTCCGTATTGCCCGCGTCCCGGTCGGAGATCAGACCGAGATAGTCCGGCGTGAGCGTAAACGTCTTGTGCCCTTCCGACGCCCAGTTAAAGAGGCCAACAATATTGCGGGCAGCCCCTGTTGCCTCGTCTGAAAGGTGCCAGATCGCCGGCATGTCGCTATCGAACAGGTCGACCGGGCGGACATTGGTCTTCTGATGGTTCGGGATGACCTTGCGAATAAGCTCTTTCCGTTCAGGCGACAGGTCAGGAAGCCAGTCGCTCACCGTGAGGAGCTGACCGGTTAAGGCCACCCAACTGGCCAGTGCCTGTGCCTGATTCAAGGGGACCGCATCGCGAACGTAGACCGGGTCCGGATCGTTCCACCAGACGCGTCCGTTCAAAAAGTATCGGTTCGAGCCGTGCCAGGGACCGAGTGTCATAACACCCCACCGAGCACCGTTATCAGGGCCAATTCGCATCGCGTCCACGGAACCCATCGAGGCACCCATAACCCGCATGTTCTGCGATACGTTGCAGCCGAGAATAAACAGGTCGCGACCGGCCGCGTCACGCAATGTGGCCATCCCGAGTCGATAGGCCTCGACGTTCGTTGCCGTGGGGTCGTAGAAGCTCTGCTGTCCCAAATCGTCCGGAAAATACTCATTATTAACATAGAGCTGCTCACAGGCCATACCGGTCCACAAGCCGTCGACCTTAAAATAATTAATGCCCCATTCGTCCTTCATGCGACGGACTATGTCGGTCAGATAGTCGCGTGCCTTGGGGTTCGTCATATCGAGACTCGTACCGCCCCAAAACGTCTCGTACGGGGCACCGGCCTTCTGATTCGTACTGGAAAAACGACGCGTATTCTTCTCGCCTGCCGCCGGATAGTCGATTTTACTCCGGACAAACAGGTCCATCTTATCGGCGAACCAGGGGTCAATTGAGGTCCCGGCAAATGGAATGAACCAGAGCCCGGTAGTGAGATTTTGAGCCTTAAGCTGATCCGTAACCGATTTGAGTCCCTTGGAATAGGGGCCGTCAGGACGAATTTGGACGAAATTCCTGGCCGGGCCTTCCGTGGGCACACCCGACTGCCAGCCGTCGTCGATTTGAATAAAGTCAAAGCCGGAAAATTCCTTCGCCATGGTCGCGGCCAGGTGCGGCAGCATAATCTGATTACAGGCACCGCCAAACTTGTCAGCATACCAGGTGCAATATCCGCTCGGGCACCGCTTAAGTTCAATCTTGTGCTCTTGAGCTATCGTCGCGGCATAAGCTTCCAGCCCGAGTCGGCAGTCGTCGAACGCGCCTAGCACAAGTCGTTCAGGGGCCTTCTGACTCCCTGGCGTCAGGAGCAGGTGCCCGTAATCGATTTGTGGCGTTAGGGTTGGATCGCCGTCATCGTTGCGACCGGAGAAGAGTACGCCACTGCCACTGTTGGCACTCGTCCAGCCGGCAACGACCCCGTGACGGTCACTCGGGTCGGCCAGTGCGAGAAATAAATAGCTGCCCTTGTGCCCATCGACCGCCGTAAGGCCCTTTGTGCCGAGCGCTTTGAGACGCCCCTGACGCTCAACGTCCGTAAGTCCTGGCAGTGTAAAGACAAGCGGGGCAAAGTTCGAAATAACCCGGTCCGCGTCCGTCGTGTTCCCCGGTCGGTAATCAATCGCGATAAAGCCCGTCTGGCACGTTGAGAAGCTAAGTTCGCTGCCGTCACGAAGCGTTATGCGGTCGGCGTCCCACGATTCGACGGTGTCGCCTGGCACGGTCGCCGTCGCGAATGGTACCGATTCCGACTTGAACTCCAGGACCAGGCTCCCTGACGCCTCTGACAGGGAAAACGTACACTCGCCCGCGAAGATTCTTCCTCGCGGCATGAACGACACCGCCAGACACGCGAACAAAACAATAACGACAGACCACCTCTTTTGCGACATTTTCTAAACTCCGGGGTTAAAGGCACGAGGACCGTAATGGTCCAGAACGACTTCTTTGTCTCTTGCAAGATACCATCTTGTCACAGACCATTATACAGGACGTCGCGAATTTGTAAACGGTCGGGGAACAAGCCAACACCCCGGGGGTGCGCGCCTCGGGTTGCGATAATAGACAAATTACATGCAATGAGCGAACTAAGCTGATTGTCGAGCGTCAGACCAAGCCCTCCTCGCGGGTCCCGTCCCAGCAACAAGGTTAACTTGCTC
>JAUNSJ010000020.1 GCA_030539295.1 Planctomycetia bacterium
TTATTATATATTGAGGAATTATGTAGCGCGCAGGGATCGCGGAGGGGCGCAGAGGCCCCGCTTCAGAATCGGTCGCGCTGGCGCGGGGGAGCTGGCGGCGGTGGAAGATTGTTTTTTTGTGCTGGCCTTACAGGCCGCCGCGTTGTGGTTATGATGGCGTTAGGGCAAATCACGAGATGGTGCGTTGAGTGGGGTGTGTATGTTTTCGTTATTGCCGGTTCATGGTTGTGACCGGAGGAATAGCGTATTATGGCGGGTTGGCAGTTCCCCGAGTGTTATTGCTGGTTCCATTAAAGTTGCAATGTAAAGTCGATAGCGAACCAGCCGTCGCGGGCGGTTACGGAAGTTGGGACGTAGGTGCCTTTTTTAATAAGTCGATCATTCTTCGCGTCTGAAGTGTCGGTCTCTGCCGTCTCTTTGACCGTCTTGATGCCCTTAATCTCAAACCGGTCTTTAAGACCTTCTTCCAGCCGACTGATAATCATGGTGCGAATCGCCTGGTAGCGTGCGGGTATGGTTTCGCCACGCGTCAGATTACCCGGGAATACGTCCAGTTTCTCTCGCTGCAAAAAGAATTGCTCTCCTTCACGCACAATGGAATAAACAATTTCAACGTCGAGCTCGGGGTAAGTTCGTTCCTCTTTTTCAAACTGGTCGATATGCATAAGCACAGAAATGGTATCATTCTGAAATTGAGTAACGACAGGCAAGTCATTAGCGAATGTGAGCCAAAGTTCGTCCTCGTCAGAGACCGTGTCAGAGACGGGCTCGGAGTCAGAAGCGACCTTCTCCGTCTGATTTGTTTCTTCGGTCGTTTCTTTAACCGGCTCGCTTTCTGTTTGTGCATCACTTGCCGTAGAGAAAGTGCGTACCAGCAGAGCGGACATTTCCCGGTCGCTTACGCGTCTGCCAGCGAAAGCGAACCAGGTTGCATTATTAGGGCAGCTCTCGTGCACGGCAAGCGTCAAGTCCGAATTCCCTTGTACCACATCCGGCACGGTATGTTTGGGGCGGCCCATCTGAATATCATTTCCGACAATGCCTTGCCAGTAGAATCGTTCGTTAGTCGTTCGGGACGCGATAGCCCGAGGCAAATAATCGCTGTCGCGTAGAGGTTTTATAAAGCGTTTTTGCAATTCGGCGTTCACTTTACCAACCTGGGCGTTCACTTCGGACTCAAGTTGCGTTGCCACACGCTGCTCCATGCGTCGTGTCGATTCCGCCTGGGAGTAAGGCTTCTCCTCGTAGACCCGTTGCGTTGCGACATTCTGGCCCAGATTGCCACGGCCGGAATCTATTCCGGTTACGGTCGATTGTATCTTTCCTTTGGCCTTGGCCTTCGATACTTCCAGATCGTCAACGAAATAGATCGACTTCGTCGCGGTTACCGTGCCGGTATTTGAGGACCAGACCAGCGCGCCGTCGCGACTGGCAACGGTTTTTGTCTTGATCTCCGTTGTGAGAGTCAGGCCGAACTCTGCCTTGACTTCGTTCGGTACGAATCGTAACTTGACCGAGCCGTTCAGTTGCCCGTCACCGGTTACCATGGCTCCACGTATTATTTCGTTAACGCCAATAAGTTGCGAGATATTTTTGCCTTGCTCCTGATCGAGCACGGCAGAACTGGCGCTCACTAAGACGTTGGGACCGCCGAAATAGTCCGAAGTTGTGGCAACAATCGCATCAATTTCTTTACTACGGCCGTAAAAATAGCGTAAATCGTCCAAGAGGAGAGAAACGGATTCCGCCTTGGCCGGGGTGTAACCAGCGACCAGTTCGGCCACGGCTCCCGGCAGCTCATCACAGACAAGGATGGCCTCGGCCTGGTTGTCTTGTGACTCCTCGGCCTTGGCGTCCTGATCCTTACGCAAAGTAATGAGTCTTGTCAGTGACTGGCGAACAGGCTGGAACACCGGGCTGTCCAGCCCATCGGCTCCCGAATTGAAAGCATTTAGTGACTTCTCCAAGACGGCCAGGTCCGCTTTGTCGCCGGCAATGGTTTGCGTTATCTCGGACAGACGCAGGTAGGTTTTCCAGCCGGACGCGTTTCGCCCGCTGGTCATACGGTTAATACCACGATCCAAACTGAGCAACTCCTTTTTAAGAGTCGCAACCTCTTGTGCAACATCATTTTGCGTATCCGCTAACGGCAGTTTCTTAATCTGCTCGCACAAGGAGTTCACCTTGTTCAGGAAGGCGTCGCCAGTGGGGGCGTCGGGGGCAGAGTTCGAGTCGGCCTGTGACGCATTTCTGGAGATTGCCGACCCTTCATCGGTGGCCAGTGAAGTGTACCAACCGCTACGGGCAATAGCTCCCGCTTCCCCGGCTAACAGGGTCGCGTTCGAGAACAGAGCCAGCGCAAGAGACGCAAAAAGTCCCACAACGGCAAGCGTTCGAATTTTCATAGCAACTTGTCTCCCTACAAATCAAACAGGTGAACTTCACGGCCAAAACCGACACATACGTGTCACACTTGTCGTCTTTTATGTGTTTCTCTATTGACCAAATCTGAAGAACCAGTCGGGCTTTGTTGACTCTGGTGTTTAAAAAGCCGATTCTGTCGGCAAACAGGATTGTTCTGTTTGTAGTGATTGCAGTAGATAGTTAAAACCAGCAAGAAAATACGCGCAATAAAAAAACCGACCGGATCGGTCGGCTTTTCCTAAGTGTTACTGGAGGCAGCCGTACTGGACAAGCGTTTTGCGAAGCTTTGCCAGAGCGGGCTCATCGAGCGGTGTCATGGGCAGTCGCATCTCACCGGAGTCACGGCCGAGCAGGTGCATGGCCGCCTTAACGGGAATTGGATTTGTTGCCAGCGAGAGCATATCGCGAGACAACGGAAAGAGTTTGCGGTGCCAGGCCTGGGCCTCCGCTATCTTACCATTATCAAAGGCGTTACACATGGCTATGACGTCTTTCGGAATGAAATTTCCGACGACCGAGACGACGCCCCGGGCCCCAACGGACATGAAGGGCAAAGTCAGACTGTCGTCGCCCGAGAGAATGGTCAGGTCGGTGGCACTGGCAACGCGTGACGCCATGTCCATTTGCCCCGTTGCTTCCTTAACCATAGTAATATTAGGGAGTTCCGACAGCCGAATAATCGTGTCGGCGTCAATCATCTTTCCGGTACGGCCCGGAATATTATAAATACAAATGGGAATATTAACCGCTTCGGCCACGGCCTTGAAATGCTGATAAAACCCTTCCTGCATCGGTTTATTATAATAGGGTCCGACAAGCAGGGCCGCGTCGGCGCCCGCTCGCTCCGCATGTCGCGTGAGTGCAAGAGCTTCCGCGGTACTGTTCGATCCGGTCCCGGCCATGACTTTGATCTTGCCGGCAGCAGCCTCGACCGTCGCTTCGATGACTTTGCGATGCTCCTCGTGACTGAGGGTTGGCGACTCGCCTGTCGTCCCGACCGGCACAATGGCCGTCGTTCCCGCCGCTATTTGAAATTCCACTTGCGCTGCCAAGGTCTCGTAATCGACTTCCCCATTCTTAAATGGAGTTATCATGGCAACGGACAGACCGGCAAAATCTTCACTTCGAGTCGACATATCAAAAATCCCTGTAAAAACGGATGGATGTGGCAAGACGGGTCTAGTCGTGGCTGTCGCTTTCGACGCCCAAGAGCGGAAAAACCGGCCGCGACGTGACCTCGTCTGACTTTCTTAATAGAAGTATAGGATAATCCGCTCTTTTTGATACCCCCCCCGGGGCAAAAAAGGGACGAGATGCTGGCAGGACGTGACTCTGGTAAGCCGTTCATGCACGCACAACGGGACCAAACCGTACTTTACGGTAAAAAAATGGAAAATTTTCCAAAAAATTGTGAATAAGGTTCTTGGCATAATGGAGAAATGAGGGTAAACTGAAAAGACCTGCCTCAGGCAAAACAAATTACGGGACACCCCAACACCGATTAGTTAGACAAGGAGTAGAATTGTGAGACGCGCATTGTTTTGTGTGCTGTTTATTGGCTTACTATCCACCTCGCAGATCCAAGCGCAGGATTATTCCACGAATCCGGCGACGGAAAATGCGACGACCTGGCTGGAAGCCCCTGTTGCCAATCCAGACGCGGACGCGGCAACGCCTGCCGACATGAAAGCTTACGAAGAGCAGCTTCAGAGTCACTTACCGAATGAAAAGATCACCTTCAAGATGGTTCCGATTCAAGGGGGCAAATTCCTCTTGGGTAGTCCGGAGTCAGAAGCGGGCCGTGGTGAAGATGAAGGTCCGCAGGTTGAAGTGGAAATAGAACCGTTCTGGATGGAAGAGCATGAAGTCACATGGCCGGAATTCGAACTGTTTGCTTTGCTGTATCTGGCGAACGCCCGTAAGGAAGGGAAAGTGGAAGGGACGGACCGCGACGTCAAGGCGGATGCCCTGGCCGCGCCGACCCCGCCTTACAGTATAGGGACGATCAGCTATAATAACAGCGGAAAAGACCAGTATCCGGCGAGCGGGCTGACCCGTTATTGTGCTCAAATGTATTGCAAATGGCTTACGGCCATAACAGGTCGTTATTATCGTCTGCCGACGGAAGCGGAGTGGGAATACGCGGCGCGAGCTGGTTCCACGACAGCTTACTCTTTTGGCGACGACCCGGCCGAGCTTGAGAAATACGGCTGGTTCCTTGGCAACTCGCCTGACGGCTATACGAAGATCATGCAGAAAGAGCCGAATGCGTGGGGACTCTACGACATGCATGGGAACGTGTGCGAATGGGTTATGGACCAATATAAGAAGAATTCCTATAAGAAGTTGTCCGAAGGGAAGCAGGAAGGTCCTTTTGTGACCCCGTCGAAGCCGCTTTCCGTGTACAAAATGTTCGATGAAATTGCTCGTGGCGGTTCCTGTGCTCATGAAGCCGCGGATTGTCGTAGTGCCAAGCGCATCGTTTCGACGAAAGAGTGGAAAGCGCAAGACCCCATGTTCCCGCAAAGTATTTGGTGGATGACAGAAGCCCCTTACGTTGGGTTTCGCGTGGTTCGTCCGTTTAAAGTACCCTCGGCGGAAGAAGCCGCTTTGTACGAGCCGGACGTCAATATTTGGCTCAAGTATAAGGAACTGAATCCGCGCTAGTGAAAAAAAGGGGGATTTTTTCCAAAAAAAGTCCCTTTTTTTGCCAGGAGCCGGTTGTACAGGCAGCTGGAACTGGGTAAAATTGATAATATAGGGAATCGGCCTTACCGGTTATGTCCCGTCAGGAACCGGATACATGGAATATATCTGATTTGCGACCTGTCGGGAACATATCGGTTATTTTGATATTTCCAAAAAACTTTTGAAATTTCTTCATTTCTGGAGCAGGAAAGGGGAGATTTCGGTTGAAATTAAGGCCTCCTTAAGATATAAATATATTTACAGGGTTGTGCGCCGTGGCGGCAAAGGATTTTCGGTCTGTGGGCCGAAGGAGGTCCAATGCGGCAAGCGGCCCCTGCATACGTATACGAAATACCTGGTGTAATCAGACGCGATTAACAAGAAATAGCGGAGAAGAGGTTCAGAATATGAGAAACCATCTTGTCAAGATGTTGGTTCCAGTAGTGGCAATCATGGCGATCATGGCCGGCAATTGTCGAGGAGCACAGGCAGAGGAGGCAACAGCGGAGACGTTTGCAATGGGCGACGGCTCCAGTTACTTTTTGGTTCCCCTGACGGCTCCGGCCGCCGCGGCGAATCAAGAGTTCACCGATGTGGCCATACTGGTCGATGTATCGGCCAGTCAGATGTCGCCGGAAGTCCGTAAAAACGGACAGGACGCGGTCACGACTCTGGTTAGTAATTTGCCGGAGAATGCCCGGGTTCAGATCTTTACGGTCGACAACGAAACTCTTTCTCTTACCGAGGGATTTGTTCCGAAAACGTCACCCAAGGTCCAGGAAGCGTTGGAATCACTGAAGACGAATACGCCGTTGGGAGCCGCAGATCTGGAGAAGTCGATACGGGTGGCCAGTGCCTCCTTTGACTTCTTTGAGAACGCTAATCGTTCTATTGCCTTTATAGGCCGCGGGATAAGCACATCGGCCGTCTTTGATGAGGCGACCTTTGTGAACCTGGTGGAGACGCTGCACAACGACCGTGTTCCGGTAAACGTTTTCGCAAATGGAACAATGACGAATCTGAAGACACTTGGTGCCTTGGCGAACCAGACAGGGGGTTATGTGGTAGACCCGGCCGTAACTTCGGGTACGGACGCTGGTACGCTGCTGGCGAAAGCGGCTACGGCCACCGTCTATTGGCCCACGGCTACGGAGTTCGACAATCTGCCCAATGGAGTGACCCTGTATCCGAATCCACTTCCCCCGATTCGAAGTGACCGCGAGACTTACGTTGTTGGCATGTCGCAAGAGCAGGGTGTCGGTGGCGAGTTCTCTTTGCCGGTGATTTATGGAGATCAGGTCGCAACGGACTTGACCTGGACGGTGCAAAGTGGCGAATCCAAGGCAACGAACCAATATTTGTACAAGCTGGTGGAGAATGCGTCGCGAGATCAAGGGCAGACGCTGCCGCTGGCTGGACGAGTTCTTTTAAATGAAGTCGCTATTGCAAGTGACGAGACGGCGGAAAGTGCCACGGAACTGGCCCAGGAAGCTATTGAGGCGGGTGACGTCGCAACGGCGGAACGGCTTGCGAAACTGGCTAAGGACCAGGCTCCGCAGAGCGAACAGGCGAATCAGATTCTGGCCCAAACAGCGGCTTTTGACAAGGCGGAATCCGTCCTTATGGGCGCTCCTGTCAGTCCGATAGCCAATGAGAACGGACTCATGCAAGCGGCCTCGGCGAATCAGGCGGTTGCGACTTCAGCCGCACGAGCGGAAGTCGCTGCCGTTCGACAGGATGCACGCAAGCTCGCCGTGACCGACCCGGACGGCGCCATTGATATGATCAAACAGCAAATTAGCGGTGTCAAACGACTTGCGTTCCTTTCGGACCAGGATCGGGATGCCCTGTTAAGTGACCTTGCCAATGAGGCGGTCATGCTGCGTCGTGTTAAGGCTGACAAAGAACTTCGCGATTATCGTTCACTTCGTGACTTGGCCACGACGGATTCGAAGATCAAGGCCATGCAGCTTCGCGAGACGAATCAGAAGAAGATCGAAGAAATGATGAAGCGGTTCAACGCTCTGGTCGATCAGCAGCAGTTTGTTCTGGCTTGGGAAGTGGCCACGGCGGCGGCCGAGTTGACGGAGAACCTGGCTTTGCCGGTGCAAGCGGCTCACGTAGTTGCGGCTAAAGACGCGTACACGGAGAATCAGGACCTCCGCATACGCCGCCGCAAAGGGTTCCTCGACGTCCTCATGTCCGTAGAGCGGTCCAACGTTCCCATTTCGGACGAGCCGCCGATTATCTATCCGGACCCGGAAACCTGGCTCGCCTTGAGCAAACAGCGTAAGGAGAAATATTCCGATACGTCACTGTTTACCGAGTCGGAGCAGTCGCAGAAGATCTCCAAGGCCCTCGACGCCATCGTCGATGTCGAAGGAAGTGCGGAAGCGGAACTTTCTCTTCAGGACTGGCTCTCCCGTATGAGCAAGGAGCTGGATTTCAATGTCTTCTTCGATTCCGTTAATATCGAAGAGACAGCTGGTCCGCCGTCCAGTTTGTTCATAACGCAACCGCTGCACGGTATTACGCTGCGGAACGCATTAAAGCACGTTCTGCGCCCTTACGAATTGAGTTTCACCGTTGTTGACGATGCGCTGTTTATAACGACGCAAGACGAACTTAAGAATAACGCGGACCTGGCGACCTCGCTCCGAGTCTATCCGGTACCAGACCTCATCTTCCAGCCGAACTCCGGTCAGTCAGGAGGCGGCTTCGGTGGCGGAATGAGCAATGGGATGAACGGAGGTTCGGGCGGTATGGGCGGCTTCGGCGGTCGTGGCGGTAACATGGGTGGCGGTGGCGGCTGGTTCGTTCCGGCGGAAAAACCGCTCGGGACCGACGCGGTCGAGTCTGCTCCTGCGGAAAATCTCGATCAGAAATGGGATGCCTGGTTCACCGCCAACATGCCTCAATCGCCCGCGCTGGATGCCAGTGAAACGGAAGAAGCGATTGCAAAGAACAATGAAGCGTTGGCCGCTTACGAAAAGGAAGTTACCCGTTTCAATACGGACCTTCTGGCTCAAGTCCTTGACTTTTGCAAGGGGAAGCAGTATGACGAAGCCAAAGCTCTGATAAAGAGTTATATTCGAACCGGAACGCCGGCAAGCTGGGTCTATGAAGCCCTCGTCCTCGTTCTTCTCCAGAGCAACGCTCCGGAAGCGGAAGTGGAAAAGGCCATTCTGTCCGTTGCCGACTTTACGAGTGACCCGATTACCGTCCTGGGCGTGGCGGCCTATCTTGAGACGGTCGGCTACAAAGCCCGGGCACTCAAGCTATACCGTGAAGTCAGCAAAGCGTCGCCGGCCCGTCCGGAACCTTACGTTCGCGGTCTTGCCCTTGCCCAGGAGCTGAACGATGAAGAGGCCCAAAAGTGGGTCGCGCTCGGAATTGCCTCGCAGGCTTGGGAAGGTAAACTGGTTGAGGATGTATGGCAGAGCGGTCTGGATATGGCCCGCTCTCTGGTCGACAAGATGACGGAAGAAGGTCGCACGGAAGAAGCGGCGGCGTTTGAAAAGGCCATGAGTGAGGCCCTGGTCCGCGATGTTATTGTGGAAGTGCACTGGACAGGGGAGGCCGAAATTGACCTGGCCGTTCAGGAGCCGACCAATACGGTCTGCTGGTATGGCGGGCGTCGGACTACCGCTGGAGGTATTTTGCGTCGTGACCCCATGTCGTTTGAAACGACCGATGCACAAAAAGAAGGCGAGCGTGTGCGAGTCTATACGTGTCCCATGGGCTATAACGGCGAGTACAACGTGCTCGTTTCGCGAACCTGGGGCGAGCTTCCTCAAGGGAAAGTCGGTGTCCGCATTATTACCAATGCCGGTTCGGAGCAGGAGCATTCCGCGTTCCAGACGGTAGAGTTGAAGGACGATCAGGCGGCCTTCACTGTATCTCTTGAGAATGGACGTCGTCATGAGGATGAAAAAGAGGAATTCCTGACCACGGCCAGTTTGATCAATCAGATGCAAATTCACAATCAGAAGGTTCTTTCTGACAAGGTGGCGACCTATTCCGACAATCGAGCTGCGGAAGCCTCGAAGACGGCAGCGGCCAATCAGGCAGCGGCGGCGGGTTACGAGTCGTCCTATCGGACGTCATCGGTGCCGGGTGCCACGACTTCCTCCAAGGCGACTGAATATTCCCTTCCGGAAGTCCAGTACACGCGGGAATCAGGTTATATGCCGATCGTGGATTTCTTCTCCGTTGGTGTTGACTGGATGGCTGGGGCGGTTCCGATGGACGCGCGTCGATACATTTTATTCTCCGGCCCGCCAGAGTTTACGGGTTTGGTTCGAATGTTTACTTACAATTCGAGCGATGGTTCTTCCGGAGGCGGCAGTGGCGGCGGCTACGGTGGCAATAGTGGCGGTGGCTATGGGAACAATAGCAATGGTAATAACAGTTACGGCGGCGGTAATAACCGTAATGGTAATAGTAACAACAGCTACGGCGGCAATAATAACAGCAACAGTAGCCGCAACAGTGGCGGCTATGGTGGTAACAGCGGTGGCTGGTAATTCCCATTGTGACAGATGAGTAAGGGGCCTGGTTGGACCAGGCTCCTTTTTTCAAAACGAAGAAGATGTGTCCGGAGCCACTTTCTACAGGCAGATTTGTGTTTTGCGACGGTTTCCTGGGGCACAAGGCTTGCGATTAGGACCAGAAGGTCCGGGAAATTTTTAAAAAATTCCCTGAACGAGAGGATTTTATAGACATGAGTCATCTTACCCGGCTTCCTGCCTGGACGAAACTTGAAGAACACAAAAAGCAAATGGAATCGGTTCTTATGGTCGATCTTTTCAAGAGAGACGCGAACCGATTCAATCGTTTTTCAATCCATTTTGACGATTTACTCTTTGATTATTCCAAGAATCGTATTACGGAAGAGACGATGGCTCTTCTCACGCGTTTGGCTGAGGAATCGCGTCTGGCCGAGGCAATTGAGGCCATGTTTACCGGGGCAAAGATTAACACAACCGAGAACAGGGCTGTCCTGCATACCGCGCTTCGGAACCGGTCGGATAATCCGGTCTTCGTCGACGGCGTTGATGTCATGCCGCAGATTCGTTCTGTGCTCGCTCGCATGAAGCAGTTCAGCGAGGACGTCCAGAGCGGTAAATGGTTAGGCTATACAGGCAAGCGAATAACCGACGTCGTCAATATTGGTATCGGTGGTTCGGACTTGGGTCCGTCCATGGTCGTGGGTGCGTTAACGCCCTACAAAACGAATCTTGATGTTCATTTTGTCTCCAATGTTGACGGAACGCATATCGTGGAGACGCTAAAGAAGCTGAATCCGGAAACGACGCTCTTCGTGGTGGCGTCGAAGACATTCACGACGCAAGAGACCATGACCAATGCGAATACGGCGCGCCAATGGCTGCTCAATGCGGCGGGTGACAAGTCGGCGGTTGCCCGGCATTTCGTTGCCCTGTCGACCAATGCGGAGGCCGTTTCTGAATTTGGAATTGATACGGAGAATATGTTCGAATTCTGGAACTGGGTGGGTGGCCGTTACTCACTTTGGTCGGCGATTGGCTTAAGTATAGTACTGGCAGTCGGTTATGAGAATTTTGAAGAGCTATTGACCGGGGCCTGGGAAATGGACACGCACTTCCGGACAGCTCCGTTCGAGCAGAACATACCGGTGATTATGGCCCTGTTGGGAATCTGGTATAACAACTTTTTCGGTGCGGAGAGTTATGCCATTTTGCCCTATGACCAGTATTTATCGCGGTTTCCCGCTTATATTCAGCAAGGGGACATGGAGAGCAACGGTAAGAGTGTGGACCGGGAGAATCAGCCGGTGGACTACTCGACCGGTCCGGTCATCTGGGGCGAGCCAGGCACGAATGGTCAGCACGCTTTCTATCAATTGATACATCAGGGCACCAAGCTGGTCCCGGCTGACTTTCTGGCCGCGGTCCAATCGCAGAACCCACAGGGTGACCATCAGGAGAAACTGATTGCCAACTACATAGCGCAGACAGAGGCCTTAATGCGAGGCAAGACGTTGGAGCAGGTTATTGCGGAACTAGAGTCTGCGGGCAAGTCAAGCGAAGAAATCCGGCGTCTGGCCCCATCGAAGGTTTTTGCGGGGAATCGTCCGACGAACAGTCTGTTCTACCCCAAGCTAACGCCACGAACGTTGGGCCGCATTATTTCCATGTACGAAATGAAGATATTTGTGCAGGGTATTGTATGGAATATCAATTCGTTTGACCAGATGGGGGTAGAACTTGGGAAGCAACTGGCCAAGGTTGTTTTGCCGGAACTTGTTTCGAAGGAGACGACCATCAGTCACGATTCTTCCACGAACGGACTCATCGCATTTTTTAAAGCCCATAGCGGTAAATAAACAGAGGAGAAGACGATGCCGAAAGCTCTTTGTATTATAGCGTTATCGATTTCGATTTTGCTTTTTATTCTCTTCGGGCTGGACCTGATAGCAGGCATCCCGTTTGGAAAAGCGGATATGAAGATGGACTTGGGGTTTCTCGTGTGCAGCGGAGTACTGGGAGCCTTGAGCTTTCTGAGCCTCCGCCAGCAGAAGTGACGTTGGTTTATGGCGTTTCAATTTTTTGATACGGGACTTCGTGAGTCCGTTTTGGGGCTGCTTTTGCCGGAGGTTCAGCTTCCCGGTCAATACATAGGAGGGGAATTTGGGCAAACGGTGAAAGCCGCCGAATCGGTGGAAGGTCGGTTTTGTTTGGCCTTTCCCGATACCTATTCGATTGGCATGTCGAACTATGGTCTGGGCCTGCTGTATGCGATCATGAACCGGAAAGCGAATTGGTCGTGTGAACGCGTCTTTTGCCCCTGGCCGGACTTTGCGAGGCAGTTGGAATCGGCACAGTTACCGCTCTATTCGCTGGAAACGTTTACGCCGCTTTATGTCTTTGATTTACTTGGCTTTACCTTGCAGTATGAGTTATCTTATACGAACGTACTGACAATGCTGGATGCAGGCGGCATTCCCCTTCACCGGGAGATGCGAGCGCCGGGCGACCCGCTGGTCATAGCCGGAGGTCCCGCTGTATTCAATCCGGAGCCGATGTCCGACTTTATCGATGTCTTTGTTGTGGGGGACGGCGAAGAGGCCATAGGAGAAATTTCCGCGTTTTGGCTCGATATAAAGAAGAGAATGAACGTGCCACGGTTGTCGCAAACTTCGGGTGGTACTCCTGTTGTGTCGGATCGTGACCGTGGTATGTTTTCTGTGTGTGGTCCGGCGTCCGCGGAGGCCGTGGCGTTGCGGCGTGAGATGCTCTTGGAGGTAGCCAGGAAATTTCCGTGGGCCTATGTCCCGGAATTTTACGATGTGTCGTATGATGAGCAGGGTCGGGCTCGTCGCCCTCGTCCTCGGGTTGACGGCGTTCCGGAGACGATTTCGCCGGCGATTATCCGGGATTTGGACCTCTGGCCCCCATCAACAACGCCGATCATTCCCCTGGTGGAAAGTGTACAAGACCGAATTTCGGTTGAGGTTATGCGTGGCTGTCCGCAGAAATGCCGATTCTGTCAGAGTTCGCCGATTAAGCGACCACTGCGGTTTCGGAGTGTGGAACAGATAACGCAGCTGGCGCGGGACGCGGCCGTGAACACCGGGGTAAGCGATATAACCCTGCTGTCGCTCTCGACGAGCGAATATCCCTGGTTCGATGAGCTTATGAAGTCGCTATCCGACGCGGTCTGTCCGCTGGGAGTCTCACTTGCGGTTCCCAGTTTGCGGGTTAATCATCAGTTGAGCGACGTTGTAACGAAGCTGTCGACACAGCGGTCGTCGAGTTTGACCATGGCGCCAGAGGCTGCCCGGGATGGTATGCGTAAGCGACTTGCAAAACGAGTTACCAATGACGACCTTATGAATGGTTGTCGAGGTGCTTTTGAAAACGGGTTCGCCCGGATCAAGATGTATTTTATGTGCGGACTGCCCGGCGAGACAGAAGACGATTTGGACGGAATTATTGAATTGAGCGAACAGATTGCCCGACTTGGGAAAGAAGTGCGGGGGCGCTGGCCCGTTGTCGTGGCTAATGTTTCCAACTTCGTACCCAAGCCGCACACGCCATTACAGTGGGAGGGCATGGCCTTGCCCGAGTACCTGCGTGGTGCACACACGCGACTTAAACGATCGCGACGTCCTGCCGCGGTCGATGTAAAATATCATGAGCTGGCAACGAGTCTGCTGGAAGGTCTTCTTGCCCGGGGCGATCGCCGAGTAGGCCGCATTATAGAATCGGCCTGGCGTAAAGGGGCCAAACTGGATGCCTGGTCCGACCATCATCGAAACGAGCTGTGGCAGGAAGCCATTCAGGAGAGTGGACTGGATACGGATTTAATTGTGCACGGTCACTATTCGACGTCGGACGAATTGCCTTGGGACCATATTCAGATCTGGGCCGGTCGGGAGAAACTTCTCCGGGAGTACGAAAGGAGCCAAACGGCAAATGAAAGTGGCGGTTGTTAGCGATACGCACGGGCTGGAAGGCTACGTGCAAGCGGCGCTGGACGTCTGCCGTGAACTGGGGGTAGCCCGAATCATTCATTGTGGCGATATAGGTCCGGCCGGTATTGTGGATTTGTTTTCGGAGTTCCCGGTTGATTATGTATTCGGCAACTGTGACGGTATGAGAAGTGGGTCGTTAACGCAGCGAATCGAGTCCACAGGCGGGGTTCTTCACGGCTGGTGTGGGCATTTGGTTCTGGAAGGACGAAACGTTCTGTTTATGCACGGCCACCAGGAAGAGCGACTGGAGCAGGAACTGGACTCGGGTCAGTGGGACTTGATCTGTTCCGGCCACACGCACCAATATAAGCTGGTCCTGTCGGGAAAGACACTTCAGCTGAATCCGGGCGCGTTTCAGAGACGTAGTGAAACGCCCGGATTTGCGGTGGTGGAATTTCCCTCGCTAACGGTCGTGCGGGTGCAACTCTGACCGCCGTCGCGTCGGGCCGAGTTGCGACACGGTTTGACTTAGAAGTTGCGAGTCACGCCCATGGCAATAACGTCGGCACTGCTGGACATGCGTATGTAGGCCTCAGGGTCGACGGCGGCCCAGCGGGGATAGGTACCGTCGATGGTATTTTTGAACATGTGCGTATAGGCGACGTCGAATTCCCAGCCACGAACGGCGACGGTAGCCCCGCAGTGCACGCCCTGCTGTAAAATGAGCGGGCAAGGGACATTAAAGGCGAGAGACTGGCTTGTAATGGGATTCTCATTAAAGCTGTAGCCCCCCCGTACGGTTAGGTAGCTGTTGAGTTTGTGCTGCGCGGCGACGGCGACGGAGAAGACACTCTGCCAGCCGAGTCCTTTGGCACTGCCGTCCGGATTGACGCCGATATATTCAAAGCCTGGGGTCTTGGCATAATCGAAATACTTCATATCGCAACCGATAATGGTATCTTCGAATCCATCGTAGGAAATACCGAATATATAGACGGGAGGAAAGCGAAGTCGAAATCGGGCTTCGTGGTCGTTTCCGTCGGCGGTCGTGACGTTATAGGGGAATTTTTCTGCCCAGGTCTGACTCCGGTAGCTGAAGCCGAAATTCCAGTTGGCGTCCGTTTCGTAGAAGAGGCCAACTTGAAAGCCACAGCCCCAAGTGTATCGTGTTCCGGCTCCTTTTCCCCATTCGGCATTGTCGGTCATGGGATTGACTCCGGTCGGTCCGAAGAAGAGCGGTTCGGCAATGAGTCGGCTTATGACAATATTGGGCGAGAGACCCACGGAAAGCTTGTCGGTAAGTTTCAGGGACGCGGCCGGGGTAAGCTGGAAGGCTTCCACCTTGGCACTGGTGCGTCCCAGACCGTATTCCTCACTCAAGATGGGATTGGTATCGGTTCCGGCGAAATTGACCTGGGCACCACCAATGGCGTCGAGACTAAAGCCAAACGTCCAGGGACTTTCCGGATTCTGCATAATCAGGCCCATAAAGGGGGCCGGTACAGCTCCGGTATTACTGCGTGTGGAGCCTGTCAATCGATCCTGACCTGGCGGCTGAAATGAGGAGTCGAGCGTGGCGCTAGCGAGCACGATGGCGGAGCCGAAGGACATACTGGATGAATCGAAGGCCGTTATTGTGGCCGGATTCCAGTGCAAGGCGCCAAGAGAATCGACCGGAGTCGCCGCCGCAACGCCGGCCATGCCCTCATTTTTGGCGCTAACCGCGCGAAGAAAAACGCCTTGGGCGAAAGTGGGAGCGCTGCTGACGAACCAGAGTACGACACAGGCAACGATAGGGGAGTAAAATCTGTTCATGGTACTAACCTCAATCCATTGGGGGTTAACGGACAGACAACCCTGCCTGTCAGAGCGTGAGAGTCACGAGGCCAGGCTATCCGAATGCGTGGCAGGAGACTCGCGTCAGAAAAGACTATCGGCGAAGCGAGTTTGACACTTTTGTTAAAAATGTCAAATATCCTTATTTTTCCTAAAATATTTCCTTAATTAGGGGGCGTTGGTTGGAGTAGTGGTAATGGGGACAGCTTTTGTGCGCTATAATTGGTCTCTTTTACCCAATTGGACCTATTTTTCTGTATTAGCTACCTTTTTTAACCTGTATCAGGCGGCAAAAAAGGAAAAGTTTTTCGTTATCTCCTTAAATGCCGCTTATCAAAATTGACGATTACACTATAATAGTATAAAGCCAATCGTTGGCGTTTGGCGAAGCGTCCCATTGAACTGTCCTTATTGGGGTCGGAAGTGAGCAAATATGAGTATAGAGCAACCGGTAGACCAAAATCTTCTGGAAAAGACGAAACAACAGATACGTACGATAGTCAGTGAGATTTCGAAGATATCGAAGTCGGACATTGCGCCGGACGAATTTCACGCGGAATTTTTGCCTCGAGTGGTAACGGCGTTGGCCGCGGCTGGTGGTGCTATATGGACGCTGGACGCCAATGGTCAGCTTACCTTATCGTTTCAGGTGAATCTGCAAGAGGCGCATCTGCACGACAACGAAGAGGCGAACAAACAACATAGCCGCTTGTTGTATAAGACGTTGCGTTCGGGTGAAACCGGTACGCTTGTCCCGGCTCATTCGAGTAGTGAAGGGGACGAAGAGGTTGGTAACCCGACGGAATTTCTGGCCATTTTCGGGGTGATTAAGACGGAACTGGAGTCGGTAGGCCTGGTCGAAGTGTTTCAACGTCCGGAATCGAACCCGGCAACGCAGCGTGGGTACCTTCGATTTCTGGAGCAGATGACGGTCTATGCGACCGAATACTACTCCAATCGCCAGCTGCGCAATTTCGGCGACCGTCAGTCGTTGTGGACGCAACTGGAAGATTTTACACGTAATATCCACAAGACACTGAACATGCGAGAGACGGAATATACCGTAGCCAATGAGAGTCGGCGCCTGATTGAGTGTGACCGCGTGAGTATTGCTGTAAAGCGGGGTAATCGCTGTCTGATAGAAGCGGTTAGTGGTCAGGATATGGTCGATAAGCGATCCTCGACGGTCAAATTGCTCGGCAAGCTGGCGACGGCTGTCGTTGCCTGTAATGAGCCAATTCTCTACACGGGCGACACCTCGGATTTTGCGCCGCAGGTGGAAGACGCAGTAGAAGCTTATGTTGACGAATCGCATACGAAGATGGTGGCCGTTTTTCCGCTCTCGCGTCGCAACGTGAAGGAGCAGGATTTCGACGATACGGAGAAGGACAAAGCTCCGGTTGAACTCCCCTTTGGTGCGATTATTATCGAAAATATTGAAGACAATCGCGTTCCGGAGCGTATGAAAAAACGGGTTGAGATTGTTGTGGAGCATGCCCGATGTGCCTTGGGAAACGCGTTAGACCACAATAGTGTTTTCCTTATGCCGCTGTGGCGTGCGATTGGGAAATCAAAGGTGCTCGTGACCGCGAGAATGCTCCCGAAAACCATTTCCATCTCCGCAGCTGTTCTGCTCGTGCTCCTGGCCATGTTCGTTATTCCCTGGAATTTCAATATGCACTGTAACGGGACGCTTGAGCCGGAGATACGTAGGAATATTTTTGCCCGGGAAGAAGGCAAAGTCGATAAGATATTTGTGCAGCATGGCTCTCCGGTCTTTGGGCCTGGTAGTGACCCGAACGACCCGCAGGGAACCCTGCTCCTGAAGTTAACGAACAGTCAGTTAGAGGCGGAACTCCAGAAGGTGCAAGGAGATCTGGCGGAAGTACAAAAGCAGTTGGCGTCCTTAAAGGAAGCCGGCTTTCGTACGGACCGCATTGAAGACCGCATACGTATTTCCGGCCAAACGGCGCAATACGAAGCGCGTGAGAAGTCGTTGCATATCCAGCTTGATATTCTGAATGAGCGTATGAAGGAGCTTGAGATTCATTCGCCAATCACCGGAACGGTTATGACCTTTGACCTGAATAATAAATTGCAGAGCCGGCCGGTGCAGCCGGGGCAAATACTCATGGAGATCGCGGAACCTGATGGAACCATGATACTCGAATTGGATATGCCGGAAAAGCGAATGGGCTATCTGGTGGAGCACGCGAGAAAACTGCGAGAGAAAGATTTAGGGGCGCAGCTTTCGGTGGATTTCGTGATGATGGTCGATTCGACGCGGCATTTTTCCGGTAAAGTAATAGAATCGCATGATCGGGCCGAGAATCGGGGCGAAGGCGGGACGACGGTCAGGCTGAAAGCGTCCATTGATAATCCGGACGACCTGCCGGACTCGAAACGGGCAGGGGCAGGCGTGAGTGCGAAGATTTCGTGCGGACGTAAGCCGCTCGGTTTTGTCCTGTTCCACGAGATTATTTCCTACTTCCAAAAAACCGTTTTGTTCTGGTTGGATTAACCAGCCACAGCAGTGAGGATAAGCTATGTTGACCTGTTTGTATATAAGAGCGTGGAATGTTATGGAAAAGGCACTCGAATTTTTCCGGAGTATTCGTGGTCTCGGCATGAGGCCAGGGCGGCTTGGTGTCCGGGCCGTGGTTGGAGTACTCGTTGTGTTCCTTTGGGGTCTTTCTTGTAGTGATTTTGTAAGCGGCTACGGAGAGGTGAATCGGATTGACCCGCGGACAGGGCGTCCGTACGGGGTTGCGGTGCAGCGAGAGTCGCAAAAACAGCGTAAAGTAAACGCACACGGCAAGAATCTTGAGCCGACGAAGACGCTCAAAAAAGAAGTACGATCCATGAGTGAAGGCAGGGCTGTGACCCCGGCGACTGTGACCTCGGCATCGAAGGTTTCGACGAACGCGACTCTGCCGCAACTGGATTCCCGAATTGTCAGCGCGGAGCAGGTGGTTCCTGATTCGCAAGATTCGCAAAAGCCCCAACCTCAAGTCACGGAGCAGGTTACGAAGCTGGTCACGAAGCTGGTCACGGAGCAGGTTCCAGAGCAGGCGGAGGCCACGAAACATGTGGTCTCTCGGTTGGAGACTCCGGAGCCAGCGATTGCGTCGGAACCGGCGGCTACTCCCATCCCCGTTTCTACTGGGGAGAGCAAGCCAAACCTGGTGCCTGCCCCGTTGCCGGCAACGCCGCCTGTTGTCTTGCCAGCGGAGTTGCCGAAACCTGCTCTGGCCGCCCCCCCTGCCGAATTGCCGGTCCCCGAAAAAGCTCCGGCCGCAACCGTAGAGCCATCCGAGACGCCCAAGCCGGCAGGAACGTTAAAGGAACGTCCGGCGGCAACGGAACCGGCGCGAGAAAAGACGGCGGACGTTAAAGTCAACGTTGCGACGGACAGCAAAGAGGATTTTTTGACCCGCACCCCACGTGGTATTGGCGGGCAGCGTACCTTGTCGGCTACGGTTCCACAGAAGGCAACGTCTTCGCCTGGGGATAAAGCGAGTGACGGACTGGTTAATTACGGCGTGACGGCCAGTGGTATTAATGTTGGGCCGAACGATATCCTTTTGAACGATGCAATCGTTGAGATCCCGAAAGGGGAAGGTTACGAGGCGCTCATCAGTGCGAACGGTCAGGGTCTTTTGGTGGAACTGGGTGTCCTGGAGCTGGACGCGGAAGGGAATCCGGTTGTGGACGGCAATGGCGAGACGAAGCGACGTCCATTTCATCGGGGCGACCGGGTCACGAAGGGTCAGATCCTTGGCAAGCAGAACGACCGGGAGCACGCGGCCAATAAGCTGGTCACGGAGCAGCAGCTGATCGTCGCGGAAAAAGAAGCGGGGAAGCAGTTGGAAGTGGAAGTGGCGCAAGCGGCGGTTCAGGTCGCGGAATCGGAATATCTTCGTGCCAAGAGCGCCAACGAACGCATTGCGAACGCCATATCGCAGGAGGAACTGGTCCAGCGGGCTTACGAATGGAAGCGTGCAGACAAGTCAGCGGAGAAAGCGGTTTACGATCTGGACATCAAAGCGGACGAAGTCCTGGTCCGCAAGGCGCAAGTTGTGGCCGCTGACGCGCAAGTCATGGACCGCAAGCTCGTTTCGCCCATCGACGGTTTTATTGACGATATTATGCAGAATGAAGGACAGTGGCTCCGGGAGGGTGATAACATTCTGAAGATCATCCGATTGGATAAAGTCACGATCTGCGGGAAGATAGATGCAACGCTGTATTCGCCGGAAATGGTTGATGGGAAAGAGGTTACAATCTTTGTGCAGAAACCGGGTTCCGATTTGAAGTCAGTTAAAGGAGTCATAACGTACGCGAGACAGGTAGTCGAATCGGGCAAGTTCTATGTCTATGCCCAGGCGGACAATGAGGCGAATGATCGCGGCTATTGGCTATTAAATCCGGGGACGATCGTAACGATGGTCATTCATCGCTAGAAGGAACGCCGAATGGTAACGCTGTCTGACAGTCTGGTATCCAGTGCGGAGCGAATTCTGTCCGTGTATGTGCGGACGGATTTGCAGTCGCAGCGAGCAGTCTATTTGGGGCGCAGCTACTGGATCGTAAAAGACCCGATCGGGATGAAATATTTTCGATTTCAGGATGAGGAATATTTCATACTGGAGCAGTTGGACGGTACGCGTAGTCTTGAGAATATAAAAGACGCGTTTGAGGCGGAATTTCCCCCGCAGAAGATAACCCTGGAGGAACTGCAAAGTTTTATAGGTCAATTGCATCAGAGTAATTTGATCGTTGCGGGCGTTCCGAATCAGGGGCATGAATTGCTCAAGAGACGGAAGAAGCGGCGTAAGCAAGAGATTATGGCGGCCGCCTCGAATATTCTGTGCATACGATTTAAAGGGTTCGACCCGGATACACTTCTGAACCGAATGATCCCCTGGTTCCGCTGGTGTTTTCATCCGGTGACACTTGTGTTTTGCCTGTTGCTTATGCTGTCGGCGTTGATTTTGGTGGGTGCGGAGTTCGACCAGTTTCGTGCGAAACTTCCGGACTTTCAGCAGTTCTTTGGCATGAAGAACATATTTCTCTTGAGTCTGTGTTTGGCCTGTACAAAGGTGATCCACGAGTTCGGACATGGTCTGACGTGTAAGCATTTCGGCGGAGAATGTCACGAGATGGGCGTTATGATCCTTGTCCTGACGCCGTGTCTGTATTGTAATGCGTCGGATTCCTGGATGCTGCCGAGCAAGTGGCAGCGTATGGCGATCGGCATGGCAGGCGTTTTTGTCGAGTGTACCATAGCGGCGATAGCCACGTTCCTCTGGTGGTTCTCGAAAGAGGGGGTGTTGCACTATCTGTGTATAAACATCATGTTTATTTCGTCGATAAGCACAGTGATTTTCAATATAAACCCCCTGCTGCGATACGATGGTTATTATGTTTTGGCGGACCTTTTGGAGATACCGAATTTACGTCAAAAGGCAACACAGGTTTTGACGCGTAAATGCTCTAACTGGTTCCTTGGCATGGAGCAGCAGGATGACCCGTTCATGCCGAAACGGAACCAAATGCTCTTTGCGTTGTATACGATTGCGGCGGTTATGTACCGTTGGGTTGTTATGGCAGGGATTCTCTATTTTGTGTGGCGGTTCTTCGATTCGCACGACTTGAAGATAATCGGTCAGATGATTGCCGCCATGTCGCTTTACGGGCTGTTTGTACTGCCGGTGTGGAAAGTTGGTAAGTTTTTTTGGGTGCCAGGAAGGATATATCGCGTGAAGAAAGTTCGTTTTTACCTGTCGCTGACCGGTCTGGCTCTGATCGCCGCATTCTGTTTGTTTGTACCACTTCCGTATTCGGTGTATGCCCCGGTCGTCCTGGATTTGCGGTCGGACCCTGTTATAACGGGCAATGTGCTCGTGCCGAAAACAGGGGGGCAACTCGTTTCGATTGAGACTATGGATGGCCAAAAGGTGAGTAAGGGTCAACTTCTGGCCCAGCTTAAGAATCCTGCGTTGGACCAGCAACTGGCGGAACTTCAAGGGCAGTTGAGTGAAACGGAAAAGGAATATGAGATGTACTCCTATTTCGGGAATCAGCAGGAAGCGATAGCGAGACAGAAGGAAATTCTGGCGCGTTACGATGCACTTCGGAATATGATTGTCACGCGTCTGCACGAGCGAGAGCAGCTTGCGTTGCGTGCTCCTGTTGATGGTATTGTTGTTTCTCCCTACTGGCGAATGGACCGCGAGAAGAAGAATGAGGACATGAGTTCACAACTTCCGGAATGGGAAGGAACGCCATTGCAATCGCGGAATCTGAATACGACACTTCAGCCGGGTACGATGTTTTGTGCGGTAGGTAACCCAGCCCGCATGGAAGCGATTATCGTCGTGGATCAGTCGAAGATAGATTTTGTGCACAAAGATCAGAATGTGCGAATCAAGATGGATGAACTGCCAGGGAAGACGTTTCGCAGTACAATTTTTCGCACGATAGATATAGAGCATAACCGCATGGAGAATGTTCCGGTGCAATTATCGACCAAAGGAGGAGGTGCCGTTGCGACCGAGACGGTAGAGGGCGGGATAGAACGGCCTTTAAGTCCATCGTACCGGGTGCGAGTCGATCTGGATAATGAAGACCTCATGCTGAAAGTTGGCATGACGGGTCAAGCAAAGATACACGTTAAGCCTCAAACACTCTGGCAGCGATTCTGGCGTCTGGTTCAGGATGTGTTTAACTTTACGTTGGCGTAAGGATTGTAGCGTATAACTTTTACGCCGAAGGAGGATCGGACGAGGTTTGCCATGAAGAATTCCACATCAGGCCCCATAAAGAACTCATACGTAGTCGCAGAAGGTTTTTATGCAGGAGAGTATCCCGGCAGCCGTAGCGAAGTGGAAATGAAACGAAAGATTCTTTCCTTTCAGAAGGCGAATGTGACCGACTTTATTGACCTGACGTGTCCGGGCGAATTGAATCCGTACGCCCTTTTTTTGCCCCCTGAGGCCAGACGTCATGCGTTTCCGATTATCGATCAGAGCGTTCCGAAGTCCGTGGAGTACATGGCCGAAATTCTCAACACGGTCGAAGCTCTTCTGGCCGACAATCGCGTGATTTATGTTCATTGCTGGGGCGGTATTGGTCGGACAGGTACTGTTGTTGCCTGTTGGCTGGCGTGGACGCTGGGGCTGGACGGGGACCACGCCTTGAGAGAACTTGCAAGGCGCTGGACCGCGTGCCCGAAATCTGCCTGGAGTGACAGTCCGGAAAATGAAACGCAACGGAATTTTGTGCGACGTTACGCAGTGTGGTGCAAAGAACAGTTGGATACAAACGCAGAATGAGTTCGATTGATGGCTGCCTGTCACATTCGATGGCTGTTGACTCATGCACCCGGAAGCCGTTATTCAAACCTTTTTGTAATGTGAGAGTATCCAGTCGATGGTTTTTTCAAGTCCGGACTGGAAATTTTCTTCGGGGTACCAGGCGAGTTCTTGTTGCAGTTTTGTGGTGTCGAGGGCGTATCGCAGGTCGTGGCCTGGTCGGTCCGGGACGAAGGTAATAAGTTTTGAAAAGGGGCCTTGGTGCCAAGGGCAGCGCTGGTCCAGAATGCGGCAAATGGTTTGGGCAACCTGTAAATTTGTTCTTTCATTGTGGGCACCGATATTGTAGGTTTGGCCGGAGGTCCCCTTGTGAAAGATGAGATCGATGGCCTTGCAGTGGTCCATAACGTAGAGCCAGTCGCGAACATTGTTCCCATGACCGTAAATGGGAATGGGCTGGCGGCGGAGACAATTCGAAACGATTTTTGGAATCAATTTTTCGGAATGCTGATGGGGACCGTAATTATTGGCGGCGTTGGAGGTGGTAACGTTCAGACCGTATGTATGGTGCCAGGCGCGCAGGAGGAAATCGGCGCCGGCTTTGGAGGCGGAGTAGGGAGAATTTGGTGCATACGGGGAGGTCTCTTTAAAAAGGCCTGTAGGGCCCAGCGAGCCATAAACTTCGTCGGTTGAAACGTGATGAAACCGGCACGAGGCGAATTCACTTTTGGCTTTGCCAGGCCTCTGGAGCCAAAACTGCCGGGCAACGTCCAAAAGAGTAAACGTACCGACGAGATTGGTCTCAATAAAAGCTGCGGGTTGTGCAATGGAATTATCGACGTGGCTCTCTGCGGCGAAGTGAATAACGCCATTGATGTTTCGGGAAGTGAAAAGTTCTTCCAAGAGATTGCGATTAACGATGTCGCCCTGAATAAATTCATAATTATGCAACGATTCGCATTCGGCCAAATTTGCCAGGTTTCCGGCATAGGTGAGTTTATCGAGATTGACGATTTGATATTGAGGGTATTTTCGGGCGAACCAGGGAATAAAATTGGAGCCGATAAAACCAGCCCCGCCGGTAACCAGGATGGATTTTTCGAACATTGTAGCAAACCTTTCCGTTGAGAGGGGATCCTTGCGTCAAAAAATCACAGGTGGAATGATAAATTCTCCCGCTACCCGAGAGTGAATTTGTTTTATTAATCGCGGACAAGTCCGGGAAGTATATCGAGCGACAGAGATTCAAAAAGGCCCGCTTTATATCGTTCCAGGGCAATAGCGCCCATGATGGCGTTGTCGGTGCACAAGTTCATGGGGGCAATGAAGAGACGGAAATTGTGCCGCAACGCGGCCGCAGTCATTTTATCGCGAAATCGCTTATTGGCCGCAACGCCGCCGCCAATACAAACGGTCGACAGGGACGTTTTCTTTAAAGCGTGCAGGGTCTTACCGACGAGTGTATCGACCACGGCCTCCTGAAACGAGGCGGCCAAATCGGCGCGCTGCTGTGTGGACAAGTCCACGTCCTGGCATTCGCGGCGGCCCGGGCCGGTAATAGCGTAACGAACGGCTGTCTTAAGTCCGCTAAAACTGAACTGCAGGCGGTCAGGGTCGTCGAGCATGGGGCGAGGAAAGGCAAAGGCCTTTGGATTCCCCTGTTCCGCCAGACGGGATATGGCGGGACCACCTGGATAGGGCAGGGAAAGCATGGCGGCGACTTTATCGAACGCTTCGCCGGCGGCATCGTCTATCGTGGTGCCTAGCGGCGTGAAATCAATTGGTCCCTGACAGCGGTAGAGACTGGAATGGCCCCCACTGACAATCAAGCCGAGGCACGGAAAAAGCTCTTCCTTATAGGCGACGCGGCATGCGTAGATGTGCGCCTGAAGATGATTAATGGCAATCAGAGGGAGTTCGGCGGCCAGAGCCAGGGCTTTTGCCGCGGAGAGGCCGACCAGGAGCGAGCCGGCTAAGCCTGGAGTATTGACGACGGCCACCGCGTCCAGGTCGCGCGGGGTCAGTCCGCTCTGAAGAAAGACTTCGGAGAGGACCGGGAGAATACGCTCCTGATGCGCTCGCGAGGCAATTTCGGGCACAACGCCTCCGAAGCGTTCATGAATACCAATTTGAGAGGCGACCACGGCGGCCAGGACTTCCCGCCGCTCATTGACGATGGCCGCGGCCGTCTCGTCGCAGGAACTCTCGATTGTCAGGATTTTTACGGGTGATTCTTCCATGGTACCGTTCCCTGTTACAGGAGGGCTGTCGTTTCCGGATAGCCGAAGCGAATATTGAAATTTTGCACCGCGGCTCCGGACGCTCCTTTGATTAAATTGTCGATTACGGAGATGGTGAGAATCCGGCGACCGACGACGCGAGCGGTTATATGGCAGCGATTGGTGTGTATAACGTCTTTGGTCGAAGGCAGATCGGTCACCACTTTGACAAAGGGCTCGTCTTCATAAAAATTCGCGAGAGCTTTAATGACGTCAAGTTGGGTAACATCCTCGGCCTTGGCTTTGGAGTAGGTCACGGTCAGGATGCCGCGGTCCATAGGCACGAGGTGAGGGGTGAAAATAATGGAGGGGCGTATGCCAGCAGCGGTAGCGACGACCTGTTCTATTTCGGGCGTGTGCCGATGATTTCCCACGCCGTAGGCACTAATGGCTTCGTTGCATTCGGGATAAAGATTTTTTTGGGACGGTTTGCGTCCGGCGCCGGAGACACCGCTTTTGGCGTCGATAATAATATCGTCGGGGGCAATGAAACCGAGTTTGAGCAGGGGCGCCAGCGGCAAAATCGCACTGGTCGCATAGCAGCCGGGATTGGCGATAAGCGGAGCGTAGGGGAGCTCTTCACGGAATAATTCGGGTAGTCCGTAGGGCACTTTCCCAAGTCGCTCGGCGTCCGGGTGGTCGACGCCGTACCATTTTTTGAAGACGTCGGCTTCGTGCAGACGATAGTCGGCGCCGAAATCGATAACGGAGCATCCGGCGTCGAGCAGGGCCGGGGCTACGGCCGCGGTGGCGGTATGCGGGAGGCAACTAAAGACACAGTCAGCCCGAGCGGCAATCTCCTGTGGAGAAAGATTCTCCAGCTTAAGAGAAATGCGGCCCGTGAGAGACGGGTGGACGATATCGACCGGACTTGTTACTTCACGACTGGTCAGAGCGGTAATTTTGGCGTCTGGATGTCGAAGCAGGAGCTTAATCAATTCCAGAGCTGTGTAACCGGTAGCACCTAAAATAGCGATATTGGTCATAATTTTTTCTTTCCAATCAGTTGATAGTAGGGCATTTTCCACCAAAAGAAGGGATGCCACGGTATACGACCGCGATTCTCTTCCAGCGAGAGGAGCTCGAACTTGTGTGTGAGATAGGGGATATGGTCGGCAGACGGGAAAACATTATCGCAAGAGAACCAGACCGGCCAAAACGATCTGGTCCAGAAGCCGTGACGCGTGCGTCCGGACTCGGGATACTTTCGCGAGACATAGAAATCGACCACGGCGACCAGTCCGTCGTCTGCCAAAATTTCCGTTGCATGATCGATAGCGTTGAACCAGTCGGGAATCATGGTCAGGGAATAGGAGAAGGAGACGACATCGACTTTTTGCTCCGGGGGAATCCAGGTCGTCGCGTCGGCACAAACCGTCTCCACATTGGTCCAGCCATTGGCCTTAATGCGTTCGTCGGCTATGGCGAGGAGGGATTCGGATAAATCGACAATGTAAACCTTCTTGAGTCGTTTTATATTATCGCCGAAATTCTGGATATTAGCGCCTGTTCCACCACCAATATCGGCCCAGACCATGCCGTCTTTGATCGGGACGCTGCTCCAGAGCTGCTCGCGACCTTTAAGCAATCGTCGGCGAAAGTCGTCGTACGCTTTGGCCTGACCGGAATAGAAACCTTCCAGGCGTTCCTTGTGACTCTTGCCACGGACCCGCTTGAAGACCATGGTGGAGACCGTGCGTAAGTCGGAAAGAAATCGCATTGTGTTTTGCCTTTACATCTAAATGAACAGGAAAGGAGAGCCTGCCAAGGTCCGCTCACTTCCTGGCACGGTGCCTCTCGAGAGCAGGACCCGTCGTGACACTGCGCTAACGTTTGAGGTCCGCAATGTAAAAACTGCCATAGGTATGTACGCGGTCCTTCTTGTGCAGTTCCGCCGCCTGTTCCTTGTGGTATTCCAAAATATCGCCCAGTTTCTTCTCTTGACCGTTTACGGTGACTGGGACCGTATCGATATAGTCGGTGCGTAGGCCACCACTGCGCCACAGAATACGCGTTTTCGGTGCCGCGGTCTGTAAAATGGCGTCCCACTCGGAGACCAATGCCTTGTAATAGCGGTCCGAGAGCCAGTCCATGTGGTCCAAAAGAACATAGCGTGATATTTTTATATTTGAGGGCAACTCGCGTAAGAAGCTCTCGACAGTGCCGGTATGGACACTAATGCGATCGACCAGACCGTCCTTAAGTCGATGGAAATTCTCTTCTTCCAGATACTCGGGGCAGCAGTCCCGGGTATACTGCCCGGTCGTATAGACGCGCCAGAAATAGTTATCGGCGATGGGCAGTTCACCGAAGACGGCGTCGAGGCAGTCCTGGACGAACTTGACAGTTCCGCCTTCGTAAGTTTTCTCGATCTGGAGTCGTTGTGCCCGAGGAACGCCGAGCATGGAGAGCGAAGCGTCGCGGTTGACCATAAAGCGGATCAGGCGGGACCAGAGTCGTTTGCGAATCTTGTTACGCCATATTTCGTCCTGGGCCTGAAGAGAGGTTGCTTCAAACATTTCGTTGACCGCTTTGCGAAAATGAGCGATGTAGTCGACGTAGAAGTTCATACCGCGGGCAAAGAACCCGGTGGTTCCGTGGAAATAGAAGGTGCGTCGTCCGCCGAAATAGCGAAGAATCTTCTTGTCCCAAAACATTTGTGAACTGGGGCAGAGCTGGTCGCGGAGTTTTTCGCGATAGATTTTTTTGACCCCGGAGAGCCGACCGTTTCCGAACAGCTTAAAAAAGGTTTCGTAGTCTAAAGCTCTAATACCGGCCAATTTAAGTTCGAGGACCGCATTTTGGCGATAATTCATATCGACCGTGTAGACGTGATTCAGTCCGGTCAAGGCGTAGGACAGCGCATTACAGCCGGCCGAGGTAATCACAAGCAGATTGTCTTCTGGCGACAATTCCAAGGCAATCTTGTCAAGTCGCGGGTCTTCCCAACAGGTATTATAAACGAGATTATTGCCATGAACGTAGTTAAATACTTTCCCGCTCATCCATTCGCCGACTTTGGGCATCGAGCGACCTCCTTATTGTTCGGTTATCAGTTAGTAAGGGCCGGTAAAATTTCAAGTTACCTATTATAACATTCATTTTCTTTTTTGTACAGGGAGGGTCCCGGCGAACTTTGTAAAAACCGTGTTTGATAAAATAATGTGGCGTAAATAGATAAATTGTCGTGTATTAAGAGGTGGCGAAAAGCCCCGTTCATGCTCTCTTTCTTTCCAGTCCCAAGCGTAGGAGAAACGACGGGAATTTATTTATGTACATTAATGGTTATGCCGTGTCGCGAGCTTACGCGGAGTCAGGGGCGGTCAGCGCGTGAAAGATCGTCCTTGTGATATTCCACGGGCGAAATTTTTTCGGGTGTAGAGAAGTCGTAAAGGAAAAAATGCCGCGTTACCCTCCCCTGTTCAATTTGCGGATAAGAGTTAAAATAAGATATACTGTTGTATATAAAGGGGGTCTTCCCCCCCTTGGTCACGCAGAAGGAGACGCAAACTTGAGTAGAGAGCAGAAACAAAAAGAAGAGGCAATTCAACTTACCGGGGTAGTTACGGAAGAGGTCCGTGGCGCCTTTCGTGTAAAGTTGGATGATATGGACCATATCGTATTGTGCCGGTTGGCCGGTAAGATGCGAAAATTTCGAATTCGAGTCGTGCCAGGCGACCACGTTGCCGTCGAAATAAGCCCGTACGACATGGACCGTGGCCGCATTATCTACCGAGAGAAATAGTTTTTGGCTATTTAAACAAGAGCCACAAATAGGCGAACAGGGCAAAAAAGAGCCCTAGAAGCGCGGCGAACGTAATAAAGACCAACGGAGAGACCTCTTCTCCGTGGCTGCTGGTAACAGGCCCCAAGGGCGTCTCTTCCTTTCTCATGGAATCCGATAGTAGCAATTCGGGATAGTCGTCGTCGAAAACGTGCCCACACCATTCGCATCGCTTGGGGAACCGTGGCTTAAAAGGTTCTGAACAGACGTAGCAGGTCACCAGTTTTAGCGTTTCTCCCTGACTTCTCCGCGCCGCGGCGAGGTCGTCTTCGTTCGGATCTTTCCTTCCAAAGAGATTATTAACGGCAAACTGGACATTGGAAACGGAAATGGTGACCGGATTGGGATCAGTATCGCCGACGAGCAGCGGACGCGGCTTGCTCAAATCGAGGAGGCCCGGCTGAAGTTCTCCGGCAAGATAACTTGGGGCAGGGGAGGGCGCCTCTTCTTGTGGAGCAGTCGTATCTCTTTGGGCTGGTAAGTATTGCGACAGGATGTCCATCGAAGGTAGCCCCGGCATGGGGTCCCCGGCAGCGCCAGGATGGTCGGAGAAGGGAGAGTCGGCGGGAAATTTTCCACTGCCGCAGGAGCCGCCCTGACAGGAGTCGCCGTGACAGGAGCAGGCGTGAGGCTGGCCCGGATTGGGGTCTTTATGCTCCTCCTCGAACCAGAAATCGGCATCGGCCAGAGGGAAGAGCGTGCCTGTGGCGCTGCAGACGGTGCATTGAGTCGGGCGCCGATGACCGCACTGCGGGCAGGTGGGCCACAGTGCCAAGGCTTCCTGAAACTCGGCTTCGTCTTCAAAGTGCTCTCGATATTGCCAGGCGTCCCGCAAGGGGTCTTCCTGCTGTGGAGGTGAGTAAGGATTCGTATCTGTCACGATTGTCTCCGAACGGTCGAAAAAGGGTTGAGTTGCTCTGGGCGAGTGGCCAGGCAACGTACATGGGTTATTTTCCAGCGATGGCGCGATAGTAGTCGAGCGTGCGTTCCAACCCTTGCTCAAAGAAGACCAGAGGTTGGTATCCAATTTTATCGTGGGCCAGGCGAATATCGGCGCGAGAATGAGCGACGTCCCCCGGTCGGGGCGGCTTATACACTTGGCGAATTTCGCAGGCCAGGAGTCGTTTAAGTAGTGTGAGCATGGAGTTCAGGGACGTTTCACACCCACAGGCAATATTCATGGGCTGGCCATTGCACTCGTTCGCGGGCGCGGCCATGGCCAAGAGGTTTGCGGAGGTAACGTTGTCAATAAAGCAAAAATCCCGGGTCTGCTCGCCGTCGCCGTAAACGACAGGCGGGTGTCCGTTGAGTAAGGCGGTGGCAAAAGCGGGAATGACGGCCGCGTAATCGCCCCGGGGATTCTGCCGTGGTCCGAAGACGTTAAAATAGCGTAAGGAGATGGTCTCTAATCCGTAGGAAGTATGCCAAGCTTGCATAAGTCCTTCACCGGCAAGCTTACTGCATGCGTAGGGACTCAACGGACAGGAGAGGAGCGACTCGGTCTTGGGCGAAACGGGACAGTTACCATAAGCGGAACTGGAGGCGGAGTAAACGACGCGCGGGATATTCTTTTTGCGAGCCGCTTCCAGAACGTTCAGAGTTCCCAGAACGTTGATTTCCATGCAGGAGCGCGGGTCGTCAATACTGCGTGGTACGGACCCGAGCGCCGCCAAATGAAAGATCCCGTCGCATCCGTCCGCGGCGGCGGAGATGGCCTCAATGTCGCGAACATCACCTTCCAGAAGGCGAAGGTCGCTCTGTATTTCGGCGAGATTCTCGCGAAAGCCGGTGGAAAAATTGTCGAAGACGACAACGTCATGCCCCGCGGCCAAGACTCTCCTGGCCAGATTGGAGCCTATAAAACCTGCTCCGCCTGTTAGTAGAAATTTTGACATTAGCGAGTTCTCCTTCGGGTCAGGTTAGGGATGCTATCAGCACAATGGTGGCAAGAATAACAGCATTCTTCGCCGTTTCTGCAAGCACAGAGTTCAGCGCGGTGCCGTCGCGTCGAAGCAGCATGCGAAACACAATCAGGTGCCGGGCCAACCAGAGGGTCAGGAGGAGATAATGCCAGGGGGAACGGTCATAATCCAGGAAAAGCCCGACGAGGACCACGAGGGCCAAACAACCATTGACGAAATAAAACCATCGGCCAAAAGAACGACCAAAGAGTACAATGGTCGTGTATTTGCCATGGCGGCGGTCGGAGTCGACGTCGCGATAATTATTGACAACCAGAATATTGTCAATGACCAGGCCAAAGGCCGCGCCTACCAGGAGCCACGAATGATGCCAGGTTTCCGTCTGGACATAGGCGGTGCACGTAACGGGAATAAGACCAAAGAAGAGGATAACGAGCAGGTCACCGAGCGCCAAGTGAGAAAGGGGACGAGGTCCGGCACTGTACAGGAAGACGAACAGAGCGCAAAGGAGTCCAACAGAGAGGATAAACGCGGGGGCAACGGCCACGAGGAGCAATCCGAAGATTCCGCCCAAGCCGAGGGTAACCAGAGCGGCCAGGTAGAGAGTGCGGGGCGAGAGAATGCCTTCAGCCGCGGCGCGAGCCGGCCCTAAGCGTGTGTCGTCGTCGATGCCGTGCGAGAAGTCGAACCCGTCGTTAGCGAAGTTGGCGGCAATCTGGGCGAACAGAGCAAAGAGCAGGCAGTACAGGGCATGACAGGCATGAAAGCGACCGGCGAGAATGGCCAAGGCAGACCCGGCCAGGACGGGGGCAATAGCCGCCGGCAAGGTCTGCGGACGCGCCGTTTGCATCCAGATTCCGAGCCACTCTCCAAGGGAACGCTGTGTTTTCATTTCTTCGATTGTTCCAGCGTCTCCGGAACACGTCCCGACTCATCCAGCTTTAACGGACCGGTTACATTTCCGCCGCCTGTCCAGCCGGCAATCTGTTTGTCTTCGTCCCAGGTACGATTGCTGTCGATTCGCAGGAAGAAGGTCTCCTTCTGCCCCGCCTCGTTGGGATACGTGACCGACCAGGTTGACAGGACTTTATCGGAACTTGAGGTGTGATAAGCGGCGTCGATTCGATATGGAGCGATTTCCGCACGGTCGCCGAGAGTGGCAAGGGTCAACAGCAACTTGTTCTTTAAAAAACTGTGCATGGCCGCATGCGATTCTTCTTCCCGAGTAAACTGTTTCCAGTAGTTTACGCTGGACATCTTGCTCTGCACGAAATGAGGGACATGCTGCATTTGACGAATCTTTTCGTAATTTCCCTCTTTCGCCATACGGAACCAGGTCTGGAGGTACTCACATGAGTCGGCACAGAGCCTGGCGCGAAAGACGGAGGTCTGGACCGGTACAGCAACGCACGGAATCAGGAGCAGGAAGATTCCTGCCCAAGCCATCCAGGCACCGACCAGAATACCTTCCGACCGCTTAATGCGATATAAGGTCAGTAAGGCCAGCAGGAAGGTAGCCACGGGCACGAAACAGAAATAGACACTGAAATAGAGCAGGAAAGAAAGCAAGCCGCCAAGGAGACATAAAATCGCCAGTACGCTTATATTGGTGAGCGGCTGGTCTTCGCTGCTGCTTTCGTCGGCCATGTTCCATTTCTTCGAAAAAAGAGACGATGTGTTTTGCTCTTGTTCCATTTTTATCCTCATTCTCTCATGAAAAAAACTCTCCTCTCCCGAAGGTAAAAGACCTTATACGAAAGGAGAGCCATTTTGTGACACCATAACGCTATTTCAGATTGGGAGAAGTTCCGTCGAACTTCCACGTGTCTTTTTCTTCCAGGTTGATGTAAGCGGCGCAGTTGCGATTGTTCTGTCGCGCCAGATAGACTGCCGGGTCGAAATGATGCGCATTGCTGCCCATCGCGGCCAGCGAGGAGCCCGAAACGTATTTTACAAGGGAAAGTGTCGTTGGATACTTGTATTCGGTCATGCGGGGAGCTTCCGGGAGCGTTGTCATGACAATGAACATGGTCACGCCATAGAAGCCAATCCACAGGAAGGTCAACAGAGCGTAAGTACCGAACAGGTTAACCTTGTCGGGAAAGAACACATTGACGCGTGTCAGACGATTCGAGACTTCAACGAGCACTTCCATACAGACGACATAAATGACAACAAAGGCATACAGGTCGTTGTAGAAGGAGGTCGCTGGCGAAACCTTGTCGATGATCGTAGCAACCGGTTCAAAGAAATTCATCGCCAGGAGCGAGGAGAAGAATATATTGAACAGTTTAATCAGGGTTCCCCAGAGCGAATCGTTGCGACAGAAGGCAAGAATAGCCAAAAGGGCGACCGGTGCACCAATAACGTAAATAGGCGGATAACCGAACCATAAAGACATGATATGAACCTCACTATAAAAAACGGATTAACGCAAAATGCGGGCAAGTTCTTCAAAGGCCGTATCGCCGTAAGCGACGATTCGGGCACCATCGTCCAAGAAGCCATGTTGGCCACTCTTGGCAACGGCCTCGCGGACGGCGAGTTCCGTCGGATTGGTACGAAGGAGTTCACGAAGTTCGTCGGTAATAAACAGGATATCGAATATACCGACCCGATGCAGGAAGCCGATCTCATGACAAACCTTGCACGGCACGTACTTGGGTCCGCCGGCCATGGCCACCTCGAGACGCGTACTTTTGCGGAAATGGGTCTGGTTGGGCAGGTTTTCAAGAGTAAGGCGTTTAACGACTTGCGGATTGGCAGGTATCTCTTCGCGGCACCCCTTACACAAGAGGCGGACCAGCTTCTGCGTGCAGATACCAACCAGGGTATTGATTAACAGGTCGCGGTCGATTCCTGTTTTGAGCATTTTCATGAGGGTATCGACACTGTCGCGTCCACGGAAGGTTGTAATAATCAAGCGGTCGTTGGCCACTTCTTCGCAGCAGAGAGTCAGGGCCGAGGTACTGCCCAAGTCGCGTAGCAGGAGGACTTTCGGCTCCCGGAAGAAGACGTCGGGCAGGACGTCAATAGGTTTCTGCCCCTTGGCGGAATCGTAGGTAGTCAGTGCTACATTTTCGATAACCGGGTAGGGATTTTGTACGTCTTCGACGGTCGAAAAGTCGCGAGTAAATCGGTCGGCGACGTTGAAGGCCACGTTCGTCAGGGATCGCAGTCCGTGCCCATGCGGGGCCGAGAGGACAACCAGCCCCTTATCGGCATTGATCAGTTTTTTGAACCGTTCCTGCCGCGCGGGGACCATTCCCAACTCGTCCAGGGTCGTGAACGGAATCTTTTTGAGTGTATAGCGAATGGCAAACTGCTCACCGCCGTTGGGAGTCCCCTGTGAAATGAACTCGGCGTCCATACCAATCTTCTTGTCGTATTCCACATAGAACTGGCCTACCTGGCGCGACTTGCAATCGTCGGGATTGACACCACAAAGCTTTTTGACCGACTGCTTCATGGACTCCATTTCCTCACGGGGGAGGCCATTGTGGAAGATACCTTCGATGGGGTGCCAAACGCCGTCGAGCTGAAACTGAACGCGGGCGTCGTTTGGCATGAAGTCGATAAGGACCATCGTGGCGCCTCGCTGAAGGGAGTTGTAAAGGACCTCTCGGAACTGATTGAAACCGGCCATATTTCGCGCGAGGATGGTTCTCGCGTTCTTCGTTATATTGTCGATATCTTTACCGCCGGCGGCCAGTTTAATAGGAGATCCTTTCTCGTAGGGCATGAGCGTCGGCTTGACCTTCATGCCAAAGGCACGTTTAATGCAGAAGAGGATATGACTAGGCGTCATAACGCGTTCGGCTTCCAGCAAAGGCCTGTTACGGTGAACGATATAGGCAATCATAGGACCAATAACCCCGCAAAAGACGACCGGAAAGGCCGCCCAAAACAGAGGGACCCACAAAGAAACAAAGACAAGAGCCGGGAAGAGTGAGACCTGAAGTGTGTTCCAGAAGAGACGGTCGGGGTCACCCAAATGTTCCGCGTCGCAATTGGCCCAGCTGGCATTAACCAGCCAGATCCAGAAGACGAAAATCAGGGTCGCTATCTTTGTGACACTAAAGTAGTGGCCGCCATCTTTACGCCAGCCATCGGTCATGGCGCGTTCTGCCTGCGCTTTGATTTGCGTCATTTGCTCTTCCGTATAGAGGCGCTTCGGCGCGCCGCTCGTGTCGGGCGGTGCCTGTGCGTAACTTACAGAGTTTGCGACGAAGAACGCCAACCCGAACACCAGCAGCAAGGCCAGGCAGGTTCTTCCAATGACATGTTTTGTACTTGTTTGCTCGGTCATAACTAACGCCTGTATATATCTTTAGGGTCGATTTACAAAATACCCGGTTCTTTAACTTCAATTCCCTTAAGGGCCATTTTCAGGGATTCAACGTTCGGTGCCACTTCAAAGGCGGTTGCCCGATCAATTTTTTTGGCCTGGACGAGAGCCTTGAGACTCATCGTAAAGTCCTGCATACCTTCCTGGGCTCCGATACGAATCGCGTCGCCCAGTTTTTCGTCCTGTTCTTCCAGAATCAGTTTTCGAATGATGCTGTTAACGATCATAATTTCGACGGTGGGCACACGTTGCGTATCGGCCAAAATGGAGGGGAGCAGTTTCTGGGCCACAATTCCTTTAAGGTTCATGGCCAAAGCACTTCGAATGGCTTTGTGCATATTGGCGGGGAAGAGGTCGAGGATACGACCAATGGTACTCGGGGCACTTGATGCGTGAATGGTACCGAAAACGAGGTGGCCGGTTTCCGCGGCATGAATGGCGGTTTCGAAAGTCTCCTGGTCACGCATTTCACCGACGAGCATGACATCGGGGTCTTCTCGCACGGCGTGCTTCATACCCACCTGAAAGTCGACAACGTCCTGTCCGATTTCTCGCTGGTTGATAAGGCACTGATCTTCGGTGAACATGAATTCGATCGGGTCTTCCAGGGTCAGAATGTGTTTGCGGTAGTTTCGGTTGACCCAGTTGAGCATGGAGGCGATGGTCGTGGACTTACCACTTCCGGTAATACCTGCCAGGAGGACCATGCCTTGTGAATGCTTGCACAGTTCATAAAGGACGGTTGGCAGGTGGAGGCCTTCGAGTTCCGGAATGAAATTGTTAATACGTCGAGCAACGAGACCGATGTGCCCCATTTGAGTCAGGACGTTAACACGAAATCGCCACCGGACGCCATCGACGATACAGGTATGTGCGAAGTCAGCGCCGCCTTCTTTATCGTAAATTTGCCGGTTGCGGTCGTCCATAATAGGAAAGATGAGTCGAGTCATTTCCTCGTCGTCGATAGGACCGCGATTAAGAGTGCGGAGCGAGCCCTTAACCCGGACGTAGGGGGGACGATCAACTTTGAGGTGGAGGTCACTACCAGAGAGTTTAACCAAGGCCGTAAAGAGTCGGTCGATTTCGTATTCTTTCTGTTTTTTAACCAGTCGCTCCGGAATAGCGATGGAGGAACTGCTTGCCGCAGATGCAGGACTGTTTGCCATTTTGTTCGTATCTCGTCTTTCTCTACCAAGGGGACGTCAGTTGCCGGCCAGGACAAGCTAATTTGCGTTTCCGGCAATCAACGAAACATCACTACCATACAATGATTATACATGATTTTCGCCAAGAGAAAAGAGGCTATCGGACGGCAATTCCCGAATTTCGCATGAGTTCTTTGGACTCAGCAATTGTAAATTCGCCAAAATGGAAAATACTGGCGACCAAAACGGCGTCGGCCCCGCCTTTGAGGACGGCGTCGACCAAATGTTGCGGGCAGCCTGCGCCGCCGCTGGCGACGACGGGCACGGATACTGCGTCGGCCACGGCGCGGGTCATGGGTAAATCGTAGCCGTCTTTGGTGCCGTCGGCATCCATTGAGGTTAAAACAATCTCTCCGGCGCCGCGTTCGACAACTTCCCGTGCCCAGGCCACGGCTTCCAGCCCGGTCCTAAGCCGACCACCGTTGACATGCACTTCCCAGAACTCCTGCCCGTCTTTCAGGACACGACGCGGGTCAATATTGACCGTAATACATTGACTGCCAAAGCGTTGCGACGCCTCGTTGATTAGGTCCGGGTTGTGCACCGCGGCCGAGTTAATCGAAACTTTATCGGCTCCGGCGTTCAGCAGATCGCGGATATCGTCGAGTGTTCTTATCCCGCCGCCTACCGTTAAGGGCATAAAAAGAACATCTGCGGTGCGGCGAACGACGTCGAGGATGATGCTCCGCTTTTCGTAGCTGGCCGTTATATCCAGAAAGACAAGTTCATCGGCTCCTTCTTCCTCATACCGGGAGGCAATGGCGACCGGGTCGCCTGCGTCGCGCAGATGAATGAAATTTGTTCCTTTGACCACGCGGCCTGCCATGACGTCCAGACAAGGTATAATTCTTTTTGTTAACATGAGTTACGCTTCATTCTTGCTTTTGTTCGACTGGTTCTTGATTTCCCGCATGAGGGCGTTGATGATTCGGGCGTTGGCGCGAATAACCTCGGCCACTTTGCCGGCCCGCGTGAGTGACGGGAGCTCCTTTTCCCAGGCACGTATTTTTTCCCAGTCGGCAGCCACCCGTTGCTGCTTGACCGCTTCGGCCAGTTGTTGTCGCAAGTCGGCCAAACGGGTCGCAAAAGCCAAGGTGGGCTTGGCACTTGACCGGACGTAGGGTCCAGCGCCTAACTGCTGTTCGTCGAGCGATTTGCGTCCGGAAGTGAATAATGTTTTGCGAGCCAGGAACACAAAGGTGCCGAAAAAGATGGAAAAGAGGAGAAAGAAGGCGAGCGAGAGCTGGGCCTGATGGTCATTTTTTTGAACGAGGAACAGGAAGAAGACGGGCAGGATGGAGGCAATGGCCATGGCCAAAAAACTCAGGGCTAAAGTGGAGATATTGGGTCGTTTTTCGGGGAACAGAACGGCGTTCTCCGGTTCCGCGTCCGGAATGGCGGTCATTCGGGCCACGGAAACGGTTACATTGTCGGGACCGCCGCGCAGATTGGCAAGGTTGACCAAGGTTTCCGTTGCTTCCTCGGGGGAAAAGACGGCCAAAATCTGTCCCATTTCGCTGTCGTCCACCTGTCCTGATAGGCCATCACTGCACAAAAGAAAGGTATCGCCCACCTCCAGTGCATAGGGCCCTTCCAGGTCGACGACGAGATTTTCCGTTGGGCCAAGCGAGCGAGTTATGACGTTTTTCGGAATGTAAGCGGGTATCTTGTCCTCCGGAATGCGTCCGGAGCGTTTAACCTCCCAGACCAAACTGTGGTCGAAGGTCAGTTGCTCAAAGGCACCGTGACGAAGGCGATAGACGCGTGAGTCGCCGACGTGACCGACCAGGGCACCTTCCGGCAAGAGCACCAAAACGTCAACGGTCGTCCCCATATCACGAAAGGCGTCGTCACTTTTGCCCTGTCGTTTGATTTTTTCGTGGGCCTGAAGTATGGCCCCGCGCAGTGCGTCGGCGGGAGATTCGAGTGACCCCTTTAAATAGCTCTGCGGAATGGCGTCGGCAGCCATTTGACTGGCGAGTTCACCAGCGGCGTGCGCACCCATTCCGTCGGCGACAATAAACAAGTGCCCACGCTTGTGCCAGAGCCGCAGGCTGGCGGCGGGGACACTTCGAGCTGCGTCCTGATTGTTCGTCCGACGCATGCCAATGTCACTGCGAGTCGAATAATCAAGGGAATCGGACCACCAGGTGTTCTCGTTTGTCATAACTTTGGACGTGAAACAAAGGGGTTGGTTTTCAGGGTAAAAAACTCATTATATTCCAAAAGGGAACTAGTAAAAGGCGGTCCGGGCTAAGGAAAGAACAATAAGATGAGTCCATCCACCATTTCCGTCGGGAAAAGGAGGATAAAGAGAGCTGCGGAGGCCGACAGGAAGGCGGCCAGTGCCAGGAAGACGCGTGCGGCCGGATTGCTGTGGCCTGGGATGTTGCCGGCCTGACGCTGAAGCACCCTGCAAAAGCGTTCCCAGTCGCGTCGGCTCGCGTGGTGCGTGAGGACTTCGACAGAAACGCAACGAGAGGAACGACTCGACTCCAGCAGAATCTGCATGTTTAATCCCGAGATGGAGACAGAAGAGCCGAGCCACTGACAACGGTAGTCCAGCTCTTGCGCCGCTCGCTCAAGCAGGAGATGAACCTGCTCTTCCGAGACATTATATATAGTACACCGCGGCCGAGCGAACAGGTAACCGAAAAGAATGACATTAAGAAAATAGAGCAGGAGAATCATGACCCAGGCCAATGCGTGCTTGTCGACAAGGGCGTTAATCGGCACAATCATTTGAACGGGGCCAATAAAGACGAATCCGGAAAGCCCCAGCGCCAGCCACAGAGCATCTGTAGTTCGCGAAACTACCTGTGGCGTCTTACGCAGGTTTAGCACGGCGAGAATACCAGCATAAAGAGCCAAGGGAATGATACTAACGACCGTATAAAATGGAAACATTCGAGTTATCCCGACTGATTCGGCAGACCGAATCAAGCCGCCGTGAACTGAAGGCAACCTTTCCACCAACATCGACGAAATCTTCTATACATCTTGCATCTCCTATTCGGTTTGGGAATTGGTCGAAAACGACGACTGGAACCTGGAATTCATTTCCCCGGGCTCATGCCGGGGAACACCTCTTTCCCGCGGCAATAATCGTCCGAATTACGTATAATGGACCCGAGAAAGAAACGTCCCCCGAAAAAGCCGTCTCTTCCTCACGCACTTCCTTCACTATACCCCGGTTTCTGCGAACGACAAGGGGGAACGCCACAATTTCCCATCTTTTTTCTCTTCTGTGGAAATTTTCCTGCCTTAATTCTTCTTTTAACCTTTTTCCGTCTTGCCAGTTTGCCGTGTTTCGGATAAAATGAATATTAATGGACAAATGAGTCCTTGTAACCGGTCACAGAAATTTCCCGTCCTGCGGCGCTTGTATCAAGCGTGGACATCGAGAAACAGTCGCAACTGCGGCGGTGAAATGGCGTATCGGCAGTAAAAAGTCAAAGGAACCCTTACCCTACAATCGACCATGAAATGTCAAAAATGCAATAAACCGGCTACCTTTCATATTACGGAAATGACCGACGATTCGCCTGTTGAGCTTCATTTGTGCGAGAAGCATGCGAAACTGTACCTTCATCAGAATCCCGGGCCTGTGTTTCAAGAGGCCCCCGAGAGCGAAGTTGTACCGGTCGTGTCGCTGGCTGAAACCACGCAAGATCTTATGGAGCTTGATTTTCAATCTTGCCCTATGTGTGGCATCTCCTTTCAGGAGTTCCGCAAATCCGGTCGGCTTGGCTGTCCCAATGATTACAATGCCTTTCGTCAGCAGCTGATGCCGCTGCTGCTGAGTATCCATGGCGAAACGGAGCATGTGGGCAAGCGTCCTGCCCGGTTTGGGAGGACGGACTATCGCAACGTCCTGATTCGCCTGCGTCGCGAGCTGGACGACGCCGTTTCCATCGAAGATTACGAGCGAGCCAGCCGTCTCCGGGACCGTATCAAGCAGATAGATCAGCCCTGATTCCCCGTTTTCCCGTGTGAGGAGTTGTTGTGGAAGCCATACCATCCGGACTAAAGCGTCAGATAGAGCAGTTCCTGCCGTTCATCCCGCGAGGCTATCTTGCCCGCTGGGCAGGGGACTTGGAGCGAATCAATCGTCTGGAGCCGGAAGTCCAAAAGTTATCGGATCAGGAGCTGCGTAAAAAGAGTCTCTCGCTGCGCTATCGTGCGCGAAGCGGCGAACCTTTGGCCCGACTTCTTCCGGATGCCTTTGCTTTGGTACGAGAAGCAGCGTCACGCACGATTGGTCTGCGACATTTTGACGTGCAAATCCTCGGGGGTATTGCCATGTTCAATCGTTCGATTGTGGAGATGCAGACGGGAGAAGGCAAGACGCTGACCGCTACGGGGCCGCTCTACCTGCACGCATTGCTCGGAAAAGGAGCCATGCTCGCGACGGTTAACGATTATTTGGCTGCACGCGACGCCGAACTTATGGGGCCTGTCTATAAGGCGTTGGGCATGAAGGTGGGAGTCATTCAAACGGAAATGCAAACGGACGCTCGCCGGCAGGCGTATCAGTGCGATATAACCTATGGTACGGCGAAAGAATTTGGTTTTGATTTTCTGCGCGACCGACTTCTCTTACGTCGGATTCGGGAAGGGCAAACGGATATTCTCGGTGCCATGCTTGAAGAAAAGCGAACGCGAGACGAACAGCCAACACAGCGGACCGACCCCTATTTTTGCCTCGTCGATGAAGCGGATAGTATCCTGATCGACGAAGCGAGTACCCCTCTTATTATTAGTGCCTTGCCGACCGACGAGCAGAAGAAAGAAGTGGAAGCCTATAAGTGGGCAGCGGATACGATCTACGACTTTATAGAAGATGAAGATTACGAATACGACCATGATAAGCGGGAAGTGGAACTGACTCGTGCCGGGCGTCTTAAGGCGCGTCAGCTCCCGAAACCGGAGGCGATGGATACGATGGGTCTGTTCCATGTCTACGAATTTTTAAAGCGAGCCATTAAGGTGGACCGTGAATTTCATCGTGACCAGCAGTTTGTTGTGCGGGACGGAGAAATAGTCATCGTCGATGAGTTCACGGGTCGACTCGGCGAGGGTCGCAAATGGCGTGAAGGCATTCATCAGGCGGTGGAGGCGAAAGAAGGGGTGGAGATAACCGTGGCCACGGGCCAGGCGGCGCGGGTTACGGTTCAGGATTATTTTCTTCGGTTTGAGCATTTGGCCGGCATGACCGGAACGGCTTGGGCGTCGCGAACGGAACTGTCGCGTATTTATAAATGTCATGTTATTCCAGTGCCAACGAACCGACCGCCTCGGCGTGAACGTTTGCAAACCCGAATCTTCGGTACGGAGAGTGCCAAGTGGCTCGCTATAGTCGACGAAATTGAGCAGATGCACGCGCTCGGCCGCTCTGTGCTCATTGGGACCCGAACGATCGACAAGTCTGAAATTTTGTCAAAACTTTTACAGCAGAAGGGAATTGAACACGCGGTTCTCAATGCCAATCATGTGGAGCAGGAAGCGGTCATCGTCGCTGCCGCCGGCGAATGGGGGAAAGTAACCGTTTCGACCAATATGGCCGGACGCGGTACCGATATAAAACTTCCCGACGAAGTTACGGACATAGGCGGTCTGCACGTCATCTGTACCGAACTGCACGAATCGGCGCGAATTGATCGTCAGCTGATCGGACGGTGCGGGCGTCAGGGAGACCCTGGCAGCTACCGGCAGTACCTTTCCCTGGAAGACGAAATTCTGGAAAAAGCTTATGGTCCGAAAAAGGCTAAAAAAATTAAAAAGACTGGGGAAGACGACCCGAACGGCAATTTCATTCGTTTTCGTCGCAAGTTTTATCGTGCCCAGAAAAAAGTCGAGACCAAGAGCTATCGGCAGCGTAAGACAATGCTCTATTATGAAAAAGAGCGTAAGAAAATGCAACGAGGCATGGGGCAGGACCCCTATCTCGATACGACGAATTAGTCCGTCTTAAGACGGAGAACCCATTCGTCTGTCACTGCGTTCGTATTTTTTTGATTTACGCGCCAGTTCGAGAGAACTGTGCCGTCCGACGTTGAAAAAGATAACCGCTAGAGAAAGGAATGGGATCTGCCATCGAAACGACATCAACACTCGACCCCGTTGTTATAAAAACAATTGGCCTTCTTCTGGCCGGGAGCTTAATCAGTCTGGCGCTATGGCAGATTCTGACCTTGCGCCAAACCCTCGCGACACTCAATGTGCGTCGCAGTTTGGTCAAGCGGGCAAGACTCTTTCTGCGACGTCAGTGCCTGCGACGACTGCAAATGCACGTTCTGCTGGGACTGGCCGGAATCGGTATGCTCGTGGGCATTTATGTCCCGCCTCAAATTCATCCGCTCCTCTGGACCTCTGCCTGGTGTTCGGTCATCTTCCTGCTCAGCTGGGCAATGCTCCTTGCTCTTGTCGACTATATTTCGATTCGGCTCCACTTCAGCGGACCACTGCAACAGCAGAATGCAGAAAAATTAAATTTGGAATATCAGCTTAAATGTATTCGGGAGGCTCTGGCAAAAGAAAAAGCCGACGCGCGTCTTGCGGACAATGCTGACGCCAGGAACGCAGCCGCGGCGGTCGACGTGGAAGGCGGGCAGGCCCCAAACAAGGATGATACCAAAGGAGAATAAAGGTGCCCCGCGACCGGCGCTTAATGGTTATGGCGGCGGTAGAGCGAATCCAGGGCGAGCGTGTTGTCAGGGTAAAATGGCAAGTCAGGGCTGGGCGACAGCTCCCCGAACGTTGTTGGCCTGTTCCCGACCTGGGAAGCAGTCGCGTTATTAACTTGGTTCCTGACCTGGGAAGCAGTCGGGAAGGGTATCAGCGGCCCCTTTTCACAAGCTATTGTCTGTGCTATAATAACGTTCGTGGGCTGGCTGGGTGACAGAATCTTCTAAAGGGGAGTAACAATATGACCATAATCAGACGGAAAAACATCGCTGTTATTGTGGAGACAATGAATTCCTATGGCCGTGGTATCTTAACGGGAATATGCCGCTACGTTCAGGAGCAGGGGAACTGGACGGTGCAATATACCGAACGTCTTCTGGAGTCACAACCGCCAATATGGCTCTCTGACTGGGAAGGGGATGGTATTATCGTCCGCGACCGGACGGGTACAAGTTGTAAACTCGCGATGGAAATGGGCGTAAAGGTTGTGGACTTGAGTGAGGTCCGCCATCCGAATATCCCCACCGTCTACTCTGACCATAACATGTCGGCCGAAATGGCGGCGGACTACTTTTTAGAGCGACAGTTTGAAAATTTTGCGTACGTAGGTATCCAGGGGCGTCCCTTTTCTGAAAAGCGGCGGGATGCTTTTTTGCGTAAAACAGGGCCGAACTGTCAGGTTTTCGATTTGGAAAATGATCCGGAAGGTCAGGCGTCCTGGCTGGGCGACCATCCGCGTTTCCTTGAATGGCTCAAACAGCTTCCGAAACCGGTGGCCATTCTCGCCTGTTACGATATGGTTGGCATGTACGTCCTGCAGTCCTGTCGACTGATGAATATTCACGTTCCGGATATGGTCGCCGTAATGGGTATAAATAACGATGAAATTCAGTGCAATCTTGCCAGTCCGACCTTGAGCAGCGTTGTGCTGAACGCGCCGCAGGTTGGTTATGAGGCATGTGTCTTGCTTGACTCTCTCATGCGAGGGGAACAGCCGCCGGAGAGGTCCATGGTCGTGCCTACCTTGGGGATCGTAACGCGGCGCTCGACGGAAACAAAGGTCGTGCCAGACCTTACCATAAGTCGTGCCATGCAGTTTATTCGGGATTATGCCTGTGACGAAATTGATGTCATTGACGTTGCGGAGCATGTTAAATTGGCCAGACGAACCTTGGAACGCCGATTTGCCAAAGTTTATAATTGTACTCCAAACCAAATGATTATTCAGGTGCGGCTGAAACGTGCCTGTGACCTTCTGCGTAATTCTCGCATGTTGGTTAATATCATTGCTGAACGCGTGGGCTTTCAGAGTTCCTCCTACTTTACGATTCTCTTTCACAAGCAATTTGGCCTCCTGCCGAAAGATTATCGCAAACAGGCAAGAAGTCGGGCGAGGGAGGGGCTTTCCGAAAGTTTTCTTATGGGTATAATGGAACCCATAGGACGAGATTGAAAAAGGGTACGGTCCCGTTTTTTAATGGCCGAGTGGCGGAATGGCAGACGCTGGGGATTTAAAATCCCCTGAGCATAACGCTCGTGCGGGTTCGAGTCCCGCCTTGGCTATTCAAACAAGAATCACAGGTATTGTAAAATACGGTATCTGTGATTTTTTTGTTGGCCTTAATTTTAATGTTACGAATGTCAAAAAACAGCAAAGCGCCCGCGGGGTGCCCAAAAGTTGCCCACTGATGTATTGTGTTTTGCATGGATAGGGTCGATGAAAAAACATGAAGCTTCAGCAGGGGAGAAATAATCCCCTGAGGTGAGTCGGTATAAACGGAAAAATCTTCCCGAAAATTCCCAAAATTCCTCTCGACATTCACGTTTTTCGTCTTTCTCCAGCATTTTCTCTTGACCCAAAAGCTGTGTTAGCCGTCCCAAACGTCCCTGTTTCCAAGACGTGCCCCGGTTTCGTCCCTGTTTGCCCCGTGTTGGCCAGGCTCCCTCTTTCGCGAAAAAAACCGCCCGGTCAGACCTTCGCGTCTGTCGCCCGCTGTTAGACAGTGAAATACGTTATCCAACGCGAATAACTTTAATACCGCCGCGAGTCAGGATTTCGCCGGCGATGCCTTCTTTATCACAGGAAGGACTCCCCGCCTTCATATAGGCCCGTTGACATCCGACAATTTGCGCGATCTCAAGAGTATATTCACCGCCGCGAATATGGTAATCCGTAACATCTTCTCCTGTCTCCGGTGCAAGGAGACGTAATCCATGATCAAGAACATCGGCTCCTGTTTGACCTTTAGGGAGATATTCACTTGTTCGGGGAGTTGGCATACCTCCAAGCTGTTCAGGACAGACTGGTATAAGGATATATTTCTCTTTTAGGCGTGTAATGAGTTCCGTCCGTATTTTTGCTCGACGACCATGGTATCGGCAAGGAATTCCAAGCAGACAGGCACGATCAAAACTGGTTCTTTTGATGATATATCAAAAAGTGTCATTTGTTCATTTGAAACGTTCATCTATCTATTTCTCAATTATGCCGGCTCCACCTGGATTTTCTCGAAACGAAGCCGAAAATACTCCCGATTTATGAAGGTAGTCGGGAAGAAAGACGGAAAATTTCGAATGGCGGCAGTATATAATACGTCGCCAAAAACGATGTTTCCATCCCGTACAAAATGTTAGATTTATACATTTTCCACATTTTATAGAATTTGTCAACTCCAATTTTTCTGTTTTATGATTAAAATGACATTTTACCCTATTGCAATCAGGAGGCATTTACAGGATAATAACAAAAGTGGATAGGGACGTAGAGCATTCGTGATTTCGAAATAACAAAAACGATGGCGAAGACAAATTAACGAACGTGTATCAGATACCCACCGTGAGGGGGCGTCCACCCAAAGCCCTCTACGATACAGTAGCATTGTAAGCTCAACAAAACGGGGTCACTTTAGTCTCCGTGAACTGGATTCCTGTGTTGGCGTTATTTCGAAAAACCCCGAGCCGAATCAGTACAATAGAAAGAATACGATGTCGTTAAAAAATGTTTTATACAAAAGACAACTTTATGTCGCAGTGATTTTGTTTATCCTTGGTTTTGCCGGTCTCGCATATGTTGTGAATCTATGCCTCCATAAAACAATTCATTTTGCAAATAATATCCGAAATGTGGTTATGGAAAAAGATAACGACAAGATCTGCAAAAAGAATTTGGAAAAACTCGACGAGGCATTCCATGCCTATGACGAATATTGGGGATGTCTGCCACCTGTCTGGAGCAGTCCATTAGATTCACCCGAAACGAAATTGCACAGTTGGCGAGTTCTCCTGTTGCCGTACCTGGGCCAAAAGGAACTGTATGAGAAAATCCGACTTGACGAACCTTGGAACAGCGAATGGAACAGTCAATTTCATTGTCAATGCCCTTCGGTTTACCAATGTCCGGGAATCGGAGATTCTTTAATGAAAAAGGGGTACACCTCCTATGTTTTGCTTTACGGGCCAAATTCGCTCTTTCGGGGAAATCGTTCACTCTCGTTTGCCAATTTATCGGACGACGCATTACAACGTTGGGACACGTCGGGATCGGTTAATCATCGGATAAAAGATTCACAGGGTCTCTGTTATCTGATTGAACAAACGGAATCGATCAACTGGATGGACCCGGGACACGATTTCCTTTTATCCGACGCCGTTTTCACCAATGATTCTCCTTCCGGACGAGTCCTAACGGATAATTATCTTTCATTAGCATCAAAATATTATGCCCCGTGTCATTACTCTGTAAACGAAGCTGTTGGATTTTATGGTTGGATCAATGCACTTGCAACAGAAGGACGGGGCTGGGTTTATGAAAATGATTTTTTACAGAAAAAAGTTTTTGAATTATCTGATCGATCAGCAAGAAAGCCGGAAAAACTCCCGAAGCCAACATCACTCTATCGAATCAAAACAAAATTATCCGATTCCATGCATTTTTTCCCCGACGAATTATATCTTGTTAATTTTACACCCAAAAATTTTCAGGCCATGGGCGATTCGGGAATCCGATACACGTTCAGTCATGAACGACTTGACCCCGAAGAACGAGAATATCTTAAGCGGCTGAAAAAAGTGGATCCGTGAATATGTGAATCTGTCCAATGGCTTTTCAGGTGTCTGATCGACTCTTGAACAACCATTGGAAACATTCAAAGGATGAACAAAAGCAGTAAATATGCTTCACGCCCCAAATAACACTTTGAACTATTACACAAATTATTGTCCAATTAATCCATCCAAGCAACTGGACAATAAAAATCGGCCCTACAATGAAATGAAAACGATAACAAACGAACGATGGTTCGTGTATAAACAACCATTGGACGTGGGCAAACGTAAGGTCCGCCGCATGAGTGTACAAGACTCCGAGTGGAAAATCCAGAAGATAGAATAGACACCACTGTGGGAGGGGGTTATAAACGGTATATTTTTCCAAGTGGTCTTGACCTGCTGCAGGAGCACCCCAAATTGCGAAAAAAATAATTACGACCGCTAGATGAATCCAAAAAACGACGACCGCAGTTTCGAAGAAACTCCAAGTATTTTTAGATACCGGAGCATTCTTCTTTAATCGTGGTTCTCGTTCTTTTAAACATATTAAATTAATGGCCGATCGAAGTAGCGTGAGTAATATACGCAAGGATTCGCTTAAGAAAAACCAAATCAAAGTCCAATGAATCCAACCTGTTATTTGAAATATAAAGGCAGGTATGACAATGCAATCCAAATAGTCGTTGCCTGTTGTAGTATTCGGAATAAATGAAAGTAAATATGTTGCAAGTGGAAAGTCTAACAAGAAGAAAAATATCCAGCCTTCGACAGTTTCACCAAATTCATGATTTGAGTTACAATCACAATATACCAAGGCACTAAGCAATAGTACCGGGATGAAGTGAAGCAAAAAAATAATTTTTGATGCTTTTGAAAAAAACATGTTTAGGCCCCTTTGTCTACGTTGTGCTATAAATAATTTTGTACGATAAAAAACAGAGTGAACGTTTTTCATGAAGTATTCTTATCTAACGTGAAGTGGTTTAAAGTAGTCCCAAGAGGCTGGAGAAAAAATGGGTCGGGACGCATAGTGACAGTTTTTCGACGTTTGTGGACGGAGAATCTCCCCAGCGACCAGAGTCGGCTAAAAAAAGTGTTATGGCTGTGGTGCGTGGTTTTCATAGCTCTATTTTACCCTGTGGAAAATCGGGTGTCAATCATGCAAATTCCAAGTTGTGGTTTTTTGTCAAATTATTGGTGTAAAAGTCGAGCAAGCCTCTGTTTAACGGTCGGTGGACTTGCACGCTAAAAAATTCTGGGATGTGACGTCTTGCGACCAATTATTTCTCGTGCCCATTTTTATAAAAGCAATTTATCTTCCGATTCTTGCTCTTTTTTACCCTCCGACTTTTTGCGTTCAGACGTTTGATTTACTCCCTGAGAACCATTGCGCTCGTCCACGTCCTGACATTTGATAGACATTTTGGCGGATTCATCAAAAAATTTTGTTATCATTTCTTCAATATTACCTGAGTTTCCTCCTAAATAAAGTATTGAGTCAACAAGAAGTAAAATTCTGTCATCAGTATAGTAGAGCTTAATTTGCAAAGGTCTACTACTCGGTTGAGTGATTATCTCACAGTCGAACCGCTCGAAATTTTGATTTTCTGGAATACCACGGGAACTGTGATTGTTAGTGCACACATCAATTGGACTCATCATCCCCAGAAGAATTCGGGCATTTTGAGGATTGAGATCAACACTATCACGATAACGTTGTATCGTAAACCCATTTTCAGGGCGATAATTTTCTGCCAGCCTCATAAAGAATCTTGCATCAAGTTCTTGCGGCGGTATTTCGCAAAGGTGAGAGTAAAATCTTGATATGCACAGTAAAAACAATGACATGAACACGATAACCATATATAATATAAATCTTTTTTTAATCATAATGTTCATCGGCAGTCGCCGTCCTTAACCGTCGTGTGTAATACAAGTTACAGGTAATAAATTTTAAAATTTCATGGTTTACGCAGTATATTGAAAAAGCAGGCTGCCCAAGAGATTTTCTGATGCATCCTCGGGTGATAAAGCGTAAGCAGCTTCTTACATTCCGCGTCTTTTGTATGTCAGTGGATGCCTGAATACCGGAAACAACACTTTCTCTTGAGCCGCTTATACTTTTTTGGACAATTCGTGACAGTTTTGCTATCTTTGATTTGTCTCGTCCAAAAGGCATTCATGTATACTGTGTGGAAGGGGCACGCCCCGGGTTCTACGTCATAAGGATCTCCTGTATGTATCTAAAGGGATTCGAGTTTCCATCTCCAAAAACATAAATATCCAGTTTAAATATCCCATACAAACCGCCTGAGGTTTGGATAATAATTCCGGTTTCGGTAGAGCATAAAGCCAGCTTCGCTATCGTAGCCCTGACCGATGAAGATGCTCGTCCAGGCATGGGCACTTGTGGCTCTTGTTGTTGCGAAGCCGCCTGTGAATGTGTTGGTGGGACGAACGCGTTATAATTGTAACGATCCTGTACTACGCCATCGGAATCGGTTAGGTTGAAGACGTTCCTATTGGGGCCGGCGAGGCTGTAGAGACGCTCGTCCAAGGTACCACCGTTATTCGTGTCGCGGTTGCGACAGACTAAAAGGTTTCTGGAGCGGTTGCCGCAGAGGTCGACCATTTCTGGGATGCTTGATAAGTCTTCATACGATTCCAGCTCTCGCCCGTTTTCATTGAAGAAGTGGCGAGTTACTGTTACGCCGAGCGTTTTCTTGACGTTATGGTTTTGCGAGTTGTATTGGTAGCTGGCGGCGTTGTCGTTGACGCTGGTGAATCTGCCCCGCGCGTCGTGGGTGTAGTATTCGTCGAAGACCTGGCCCAGGCGGGTTGTGGCAGAGTCTTCTGGATAGGTGCGATTTCCTGCGTAGTCGCAACCGTGCTGCATACAGACACCGTTACGATTTCGGCGTTTGTGGGCGGAGAATCTCCCCAGCGACCAGAGTCGGCTAAAAAAAGTGTTATGGCTGTGGTGCGTGGTTTTCATAGCTCTATTTTACCCTGTGGAAAATCGGGTGTCAATCATGCAAATACCAAGTTGTGGTTTTTTTGCCAAATTATTGGTGTAAATATTGAGTGAACCTCAGTTTAGTGGTCGTAGCAGACGCTCACGTCGAAATTTGCGGCGACTTGCCGCCTTTGAACCATTTCTCGCGTTTGCTTTCATAAACGTTGCCTGACGGTCAGCCTTCGCTATTTTGTGCTCACCGACTCATTGTGTTCTGGTGTTGGTCAATGTGTGACACCTCGTTGGCAACATTCAGCCCGACCTCGAAGCAAAACATCATCGAACAGTGGGCACCTTTTGGGCATCTCGGGGTCATTTTTGATAGAAATTGCATTAACACAATGTCAAGAAATAAACAAAGGTACCGCGATCTACGGTACCTTTGAATTGCGTTTGAATGAGAATGTCGGGGCTCGAACCCGAGACCTACGGATTAAAAGTCTAAACTCGAAGTTTCATGACAAAACATGAAGACATTTGCTCAAGCCATTGTGTTTGCAGTAGATACGTCATATCTTTCGGCGTGCTCGGGACTTACGATAACTTTTCTAGCCACCCATATCGAACCACATTGTATAGATCACGGGCGTCCGAATCGGGCACCTCGCCGGTTAATGACCACGGACGTCACCTTTCTGGGCACCTCGCATGAGTGAATTAAACAACATGACAACAAGTCTCAACGGTCGAACTCCGAACGAAGTGTTCTTCCGTCGCCGAGCGAAGAACACCTTGCCAAGAATTGAAACGCGTCCTTCGGTTGGGCATTCGACTCCTTGCGCTTCGCCAAGAATGATGATCGCAGGTAAAGCTGGAGCGAGAGTCAAAGCTCGGATCGAGTTCATGGAAGGACGAAGTCACCTGCCAGTCCTGCACATCGAACGAATATAAATTTACCTGATTGCCAAATATCATTTGGTCGACAGGAGCGGTATGCGCTCACGTCGAAAATTCTCTCTATTCTCCGTAGCTCTTGGGAAAATATATCGTTATCATTTTCATAATCGCTACCTGTCGTCCGGTTTCTGCGTTTTCCCTTTCTCTGACTCTTGATTTTCAGGTGTCTGATCACCACCTGAAAAGTCATTGGACATATTCAAGGATATGCAATCATTAAGATTGTATATATTATCATTAGTATAATTATAAACAAACACATTAATCCTACAAAAACCAAATCCTTCATATCTTTCTTATTACATTTTTTAGATGCAAATATTCTCATTCCATATTTTGGATGTTTATATCCATTAACAATTATGGAAATATATAATGAAAAAAGCCAAGGAATAATGATTATTCTAATTGTGTCGGGATAAGTTTGTGGCGTTCGGAATCGCCACAGAATAGGAAACAAAAATAAATAACAAAGGATTGTAGTGACAATTAACGCAGTCAATGATATTTTATTATTTTTTGAAACCTGCTTTAATGATATAAGCATTATATACGATATGCATACAATGCTAACTACTAAAAATATATTAATTAAAACATGAACTATCATCGGGGGTCTGTTGCCTTATCTTTAAGATGTTTTTCGATATTTGGACAAAAACACATTTGCATGAACAAACGATTTTTCGCTATTATACCATAACAAGTAAATACACGACTCTTACTGACACATTCCATAGAGTACCCCATATCAAGTCCCATAATGTGAGCAACTATACTTATATAATCCTCAGCCTCCTCAGCCGCATACGCCACATAGCCTGTGGTTGATGTATTGACCGCTCCGTCGAGGTTCGAGTAGAGACGGGAGAGATTCCGGTTCCAATCGTATTCGTAACGAAGCTGGTTAATAACGCTGTTGTTCGCGTCCAGTAATGATGCCGTTTCCAAGGCACCGAACCAGTTATAAGTTTTTGCAATTTTACGCACGGTGCCGTCGATACCGCTGCCCAGCGTGGTAACGGAGTCGGCGATTTGACGTCGCTGGTTATCGTAAGTGTACGTGTGCACCGTGCCGTTTTGGACAGAGAATCTCCCCGGCAGTCTGAATCTCCTTGATGAATTACTCCGAATGTACCGTTTTGTTTCCATATCTTTATTTTACCCTATCACAATTCGCATGTCAATCGTGTAAATGTGATTTTATAAAAGTTTTTGGGAAACATATAGTTTTTATTTTCATAAGCGTGACCTGTCGTCCGTTTTCTGCGTTTTCCCTTCCCCTGACTCTTGATTTTCAGGTGTCTGATCAACGCATGAAAAGTTATTGGACATATTCACACATTCATAGGTACACATATTCAATACATTCAGCTACTACTCAAAGCATACAATCCTATTAGTTAGTCGCACCACCTTTTTCCCCAAGTAATTTCGATTCGACATATTGATTAATTGCTCCTGTGTCAGGTATTTATTGAGCAATCCAACTTTATAACGAGCAGCGGCGCAAATATAAAAATCGTGGTTTTTATCGGTATGCCTTGGCGTGGTTGTGATTTTATTAAAGAAATCACCATTTGTTATTTCTTCAAGCGTTAATTCACCATCCGGTTTCATCCAACAAACGGGTTCATTCCTTTCGATTACAAAAATGGTATTGTTTGTGTCCTTAATATCTTTGATAGGTAATCCCTTCCCATGTTGTGAATCAATTCCCACTAAAGGGAAAGCCGTATTATCACCCGTTATGACAGTATAACACGTAGTATCGACTCTTTCAATGTTTTGCTGAACGTTTGAAAAATATTCCTGGCTCAAGCAAAGATAATCTTGCGGAATCTGATCGTGAAATTGCCGATTCCATTCGCTATCCCAAGGCTCATTAAGCCGTATTTTTTCGTAAAAATACCATAAATTTTCCTGGCGAAGGAAATATGGGAGGATCAGGACTCGCCAGGAATGAAGTGGCTTTCCATTTTCATCTGTGGAATAAACGGGAGGTAAATATCCGTCATGAGCTTCTGCATAACGGTTCAAAGCTTCACTAATTCTACCGAGGTGACGAATACAAGTTGCTTTATTATATTCTGATCGATAACCCAAAGACTCATTATAGGAGAATTCCGTATAATTGATGTCGTCTCTTTTTAGACGCAAAGAAGAGGATGTTTCCATTTCATGGCCTGGTTTCCATTCGTGGATTCCGTTTGTGTTTTGTGGACAACCTGTATTGGAGATCAAGATTGTCAACAAAAAGGTTATTAACAAAAAATTCAAGAAACTACTATATGATTTATAAAAAATATTCATCTGCATAATCCTTTTTATGTTGCTGTTAACTAATGCGCCAAAAATATTCAAATCCTTCGAGCACACTTGACATATAATGTTTTGTGAGAGCTGGTCTGAATATTGGATTGGTTAGGGTAACAAATTCTCCATTTGTTCTGTCATTAGTGATGAATTGAATACTGTCAAGAAATTCACCGAATACTATATATACTGTAACTGGCATCTGTGTTTTCTCAATACAACTGGCGGCATCGTGGTATAGGCATGTCAAAAGCTTCTTGATCTGCCGTATACGCAATCTTTACAAGAGTCTCCTTATTATATCCTTACCAGGTATCTTGCAGGCGAAGTACTGATCTACATCAATCGGAATTTGATAATAAGATTTTTTTTGCTCTTTATACAACATAAATAGTGTTTTCTTATCCATCTGAATACCTTTTTTGTTTCCGTGTCATTGCCACCAAGCGTTTAAAACGTGTGTTTGGCTATCTGTGTCTACCACCTCAAAAAGGTGAGTTCTTCATGATCGATCCATGTATTATAGCTGAAAGAGCGGTATAATCAATATAGCATATAGCCTCCCCAGCAACGGATCACACTTTCAGACTTCATTTCAAGCCCCGATTCCACATGGTTTCGGGGCTTTTTGTGTTTCTTGACCTGATTCACGGCTCCTATTTCGAACAGCGGGTGACTGTCGCCAAGTTTTGGTTGGACGGATACTTCTTCGCGGAAAGAGTCAATCGGGCACGTTGTGGCGGATACGGGGTACACTTACGGATTGTTTTCGGCGTAGGCAAATGAAAAATCGATAGGCCGTTTACGCTAACGGTTCTGACGAAATGGCTCCGTAATGCCGAGCCGGTTATTCCGCTGTTGTGTTATGGGTTCCAACATACTGGCGTCTGGTATTCTTCCGGATTCTGAATCTGTTGCCTGGGCAACGGATTATTTGCACGCCCATCTCGAAGCAAAACATCATCGAACAGTGGGCACCTTTTGGGCACCTCGGGGCTGTTTTTGATAGAAATTACATTAACACAATGTCAAGAAATAAACAAAGGTACCGCGATTTACGGTACCTTTGAATTATAATTGAATGAGAATGTCGGGGCTCGAACCCGAGACCTACGGATTAAAAGTCCGTTGCTCTACCAACTGAGCTACATTCCCAAAGGTCAATTGTGTTTTATTATAGTGTTCTTTTTAAATCTGTCTAGTACCCGGAAGGGGCATTTTTGCCGGGTCAACAGGAGGATGCGTCTTCCAAGGCGGCGTCAGCGTTTGAACAGTCCGCTTCTCGCGACGCAGTTGGGGCGATCGGCCCGTTTTACATAACGCAAAAGCTGTCAGGACAAGTGGGCAATTTCGAAACCGGGACGCAGATAGAAGCGGGTCGACGACTCACAGAGTAGCGAAACAGGCAGTAGCGTCACAACAAAAAAAAGACCGAAGAACAGTAGAGTTTTCGGTCTTTTTTGAAGCTTGTGAAGAAATGAGACTAAATTGAGGTCTGCTGGTCCGGGGTGGCAACGGAGTGCAGATGGTCCTTATCAATGTAAATGACCTCACTGGCGTCTTTCTTTTCAATGGTGTACGGGATCGGCCAGCCAACCCGAATGACCTGCTCGTAGTAGACCGTGCACTTGTAGTGGACATGATGCACCTGGACAGGGCCAACGAGCGGGAAGAAGCGTGGCGGGTCAGCGTAGTCCGCAATAAGCTCCTTCGTTATCTTCATATTATTGCGATAACGCGTTTCCAGGAAGGGAACACCGCCGTTATTCGGTTTAACTTTCTCCAGCAGACGAATGACTTCATCGTCGGACGGCTCGTCCAGCCCCGCAGGTATCGACTCCGTAATAGGAGGCAGGAGCGGGACTTGCGAATAGCGGTCTTTCTCGAACGCCATGTCCTCGTAAGCTCCTTGAAAATATGGGCTTACCGGAATCGGAATGGAAAGCCACTGTAGCGATGGACCAGGTACACCAATACACCCCGCTGTCAGACTGACCAATGCAGCCAGAGTCAATAACGCTGAAAATCTCACTTTTTTCATCTTCAAACTTCCTTGATGACTGATTCGCACCCCTGAATCCTGCTCCAAGTGGACCAGGGGCCGAAGGCTTTCCTTATTTCCTGACAGGTACTATGAGTCGCTCTAGCACTCTCGACCTGCTCCTCTATTATCGTTCCTCCACCGCTAAAAACTTGTGGCTTTTTTCGGTTATATTGGTTATTCGTCAAACTTTTTGTCAGATGTTTACGTATTTTTCAAATTCAGATGAAAATTCTTTATTTAGGGAGAATGAATAGATAAAATACACAAGATGGATAGTATATATGGTGTATACATACTATACGATCGCACCTGGAGTGCGTGCCTTGGAGTGTAGTGAGAGGATTTTTAGTACCAGAGACGCAGCCGACCGTCGAGCAGATCGGGAAGTCGTTTGCGGACGTAGTGCTCAATCTGCCGATTCTGATACCGCACTGAGAAGTGTGAGGCGATGATAATCTGGTTCTCAAAGCGGTCGAGACGGTCCATAAAGTCATCCAGATGAAAATGTCCGAACCGATGCAAGGCCTCTTTGCGATGCTCCGGAGCGACGAAGGTCATCTCCATAATGAGTGCCTGGGCCTTGTACATATCCGGATTGTAATCAAGACCGGCAGCGGTACTGTCGCCCAGATAAGCCACTTTCGGGATGCGTATTTCGTTCGTTATGGCAACTCCGGCGAGATTGAGGTCGCGAATCTCTTCTCCTGTCCTGTTAAGGAATTCCGGCTTGAGCTTTTTGCGTCGCTCCCAGACAATATAGCCCAGAGAGGGGATGGTGTGGAATGTTTTGGATGCGGTTACGACCAGTTCGCGGGAGATTTCAACGCAATCGCCATCTTCCAGTCCGACGATCTCGCACGGGAGCTTGCCACGGTCAAGCCGGGCATAAAGTCCGAGCAGCTGCTTAATTTCGGTCACGCGTTCGGACGGCATATAAATAACCGGTGGCTCCATCTTCATCATGCGACGTCGGGCAAGATACGCAGGCAGGGCGAGAATATGGTCGAGATGAGTGTGGGAGAGGAACCAGCGGGGCGTGCCCATATACTCCCAAGGCTGCCAGCCCAGGTCGAAGCCAAGTTTATATTCCGGAACGCGCCAGTAGGTCTGGACTGCGGCCCTGGAATATCCTTCGATAGAAAAATCGGAAACTTGTACCCGCCTGCCCGGTTGTGTCTCGGAAAAAAGAATCGGTTCTTGTGTGTTGGCCACGTTTTCTCTGTCTTTCTTGAAAATAACAACTGTATATACAGTCATGTTACAGAAAACGAATATCAGACTCCTGCTCCGTTGGGCAGGCTGAACGTGGCATCAGGCACAAAAAAAGTCGTTAATCACGACAATTAACGACTTTAACGAGGACGACGGGAATCGAACCCGCAACCACCGGATCGACAGTCCGGTACTCTAACCAATTGAGCTACGTCCCCAATACAACCGGACGACGTTTTTTTCGTCTTTTTCGATTCTATTGTATCTTTAAGGCCAGCCCTCCCGCAAAGGAGAGTAGTACGGGGAGAAAACTCCTCCAAACCCAAAAGATAAAGGAATTATATAAGGAAATTCCAATGCCGCAAGGGGGGGAGTTGTTTTTTTAGGAAATCAGGGGTGGACACCAAATTTTCTTGCGACTTTAAAGAGTGAGACAAAGCAACGACGAAAACGGAAGACCAGCACCGCCAACCGGCAATCGATTCGCCATTTACCCATCATTACCATTGACCGCCGGGCTGTGCGGCTTGTATGGGGGCCCGCCGACAGCCACTCCCCCGCGTCAGCACAGGGGAGTGACTTAAGTGGCCCCGATTCATCATTCCAATTTTTCAATCCGTTTGAATATGATACGCAATTGGGTGGTCCCCTTTTTCGACAGAAAAAGGGCTTGAACAAGGTGGATTGTTTGATGCTCTCTGTGGCTTGTTGCTGCACTGTATTCACGCCGTTTTCCTTGATTACCGGCACCAAGCAACCACTTCTCTAGTCTCATTCATTTGAAACTTCCTGTCAAGCAAGAAAATCGCTCTCACGCCTCTTTTCTCGGTTTTTTCAGCTTGTCATGCTATTTTTGTTCCGGAATGCTCCCAAGGTTGGATCAATGAGTTTACACTTCTCCTGAGTCGTCAATTCGATGTTTTTTTAAGCCATGAAAGATCGAATTCAACCTGACCAACTTCTTGATAAAGCCGAGCTATTACCTCGGCGGATTCATCCTTCTTTTCTTTTACGCGACCGTCCGCGAAAGTGACACCATGTTGACCGTCAGAAGTCGCCGAATAAGTTATTGCGTCGCAAGGCTCGGAAAAATAACATAAGCGTTCCTGTTAGAACGAATGCGTCCGCAATAATATACACATAGCTGTATATTACATAGCTGGGGTTGCCAAAGCGGTCGGGACTGTATGCGTCCAGGCCCGCCAAATAGTTGTTCATACCCAGGATCACACCATAAACAATGAGCACGATACTGCTAACAACATAAAGATGCAGATACATGGTAAACCTCTTTATTGCCTGTACAAGAATGGTCGGTACTAACACTAAACTTGCTTTACACACGGTTATCTTTTCAGTTTTGACCATTCCAGATCAACCGGCTCCACCGCTAAAACATCGGAATGATTGTTTTGGCACATTTCTGCGGTTAACAGCTATAATATAACATTGACAGAATCCACAACGTCATTTGTGTTAAGAAAGCAGACACGACGCATATTAAATTCATCGGCCAGCGAACACTCTTCCAGTTGCGTGTAAACATTCTAACATACCAGAAGAGCGAAAGGACCGAAAATATGAGTAAAAACAAGTCAGTCGAGATCTTGCCATGCAAGAAAAATAAACAACAGAAAATGGGAATTGTTGTCAGTATGCCAGTTACACCGAATAGCTGGCATAAATCGCTCCGAAAGGTACGAACGCAGCAGGTTACTTGGCCCAAGTTCGCTAAAACTGGCCCGGAAACAAGGAAAAGTGTCCCCCACAGGGTATAGGCCAGCATCGTTTCGACCGATATTAAGTAGTTTTTATCTATCGCTGACCAGACAACACAAAATACAAGAGAGATTTGGAACCAAAAACAGCTCAAGTAATATTCTGAAAGAAAAGGATCGTAAACCTTGTCATAAGGACGGAAACGGTATAGGTATTTCTTCATCTGACACTTCCGTAATGGCACTTGATTGTGAAGAACGCAAGAAAAGTTCCTTCCACAAAAGTAAACTCTCGCTGAAAGAATGATGGACCAAAGGTATTCGTCAGCGAGTGCCACCTTGAGTGCAGAGACTCTTCGCCGCTCCTTTGTGTTGTTAATTCAACGTATTCACTTTTTCTTGTACTCGCTTTTCCTTCATCGTTCTTAAAAACACACTTTTTAACGAAAATCGTCTGATGGAGTACTCGCATCTGGCCGAACGAACCCCGCAGACCGATCTCTCATGCCGACGACGCTGTTTATTGTACCAGTGTGGAAATTACATGTCAATAAGGGTGCATTCCAAAATACGTTGTAACGACGAATAAATTACACATTATGAGTAACCCGGACAAATTGCAAGTGGCGGTGCGTCACGTCCTCCTTGCAGGGGCCGATCCAGCAATAACGAAAACGAAAAACCATCACCGCCAACACGCAATGGAATCGCCTTTCTTCGAGGCGTTCGGAACTTGAGAATACACAGACAACCCAACCTTTCGGGGTGAGAAATGAAATCTGTGCAGCATGCTCTTATCAGCGAGTTTTTCCACGGTCACGATGAGTTCCTCGCTGTTGACTTTGCCTGTAATGAGAGTTGCGTTCTCGGCTAAAGAGGGACCACCTCCAACGAGTTGCGTCCAGGTTCGTCCCTCGTCTGGGAGGTCGGCCCGATATTTATGCTCATGTCCCGTAATAAGGAGTTGAACTCCATATTGGTTTAAAAGGGGTGCCCACATTTTCTGGCAGGGGCGTTGATAGTTCGCATAGCCTGTGTCAAGATCGCCAGGATTCGCGTTGGGATCGGAATCGAAAAGAGGAATATGACAAAGCGCGACAACGAAAGGCGCCGTATTAACTTGCGGCGATTTCAAAACCTCTTGCAGCCAAGCCGTCTGCAACTTACGATAGGGTTCAAAATCGGCTAGGCCACCCCAAACGGGATGGTCATCCGGCTTGTCTTCCCCGGTATCAAGACCGATAAGCACGACCGGTCCGCGCCGCACGACGAAATTACGCTCCAAGGGGCGGAATGCGGAATTTTCGTGAGGCCAAGGGGCAATGACTTTAGAGAGATTCCGTGCCCATGGTCCGCGAAATTCATGGTTACCACTCGTCATGAGTAACGGTTTTTCGGCCGCAAAGGGAATTTCAACAGGTTTGAGCAAGGCGTCCACAGCCGATTCAACTGACTCGTATTCCCCGCGAAAATCCCCGTTCCAGAGTGTATAGTCTGCCTTGAGGTCAGGCAGCCGACGAGCCAGGGCGGCAAGTGTTTCTTTATTATTGTGCGTGTCGTTTATTACGACAAACTTCGCCGTTGGAACGTGAGGCCCACTTGTGGAAAATGAGTATATTTCACCAGGAATCGGTGTTCCCGGGTATATATGTTCGTTGCCTTGAAAATCAATTGGAATCGTAACCGTTCGGTAAAAATATCGTGTGTTAGGCGAAAGTCCTGCTATCGGGATGGAGAGTATGCGGTCCTCATACGGGTTCAATCCGAGTACAGAGCCACGTGCTACGTTCCCTAAATTTGGAGTTGCCCCCCATTCAACGTATCCGGTAGCAGGTCTGGAAACCGCCCAAACAACGACTATGCCGCTATCAGTCGGCGTCTGCAGGACTGGAAAGGAAGCGGTGGCATCTGGAACGTATGGCTCTGGTTCGACGACCGGAACGGTGAATGACAAGGTATTGCCCTTGACGAGTTGAGGATTTGACATGCTGTCTGTTGCTCCCCATCCCAAAGCACCAAGTGATGTAAGAAATAAACGCCGAGTCATTACAGAACTGTTATTGTGCTTCATTTTACGGCCAGCATTAACCTTTCAACTTAGTGTAAAGAAAAAAACTTATGGGAACCAGGCAACGACATTCTGGTTCCTTTCAAAAGAGGATTTCTCTTCTGAAAGGAACACGAAAGGGAAAACATCGGCATGATGCCCGACAGACTTTTGTCTTGTGCTTAAGTTAGCTTTCCCGAGGAGGACGCTTACGTTTGGCGGGCGCTGCCGCAGCACGCTCCACAACAAAATCTTTTGTCATAGATGACGTTACATCTAGAGACAACTCGCTTGTTGTGACGTTCGAGAACTTCGCGTCAATCATTTCGACTGGACGTTCTCCCTTAGCACCGTCAGGCAATCCCTTTGCGGAAATGGTAACCTTGTACTGACCAGGGGTCAGTCCCGACTTGTTGGTCGAGTTCGCTGTCGTGTATCGACCATTGTCGTCTGTTTCCACCATAACGTTTCGGTCGGCGGAAACAAAGGTGATCAATCCCTTTGAAACAGGAGTACCATCGGAATACTGAATTGTCCCGGAAACACGAAATTCTTTCGAGGAACAACCCGTTATGCTAACGGCAAGGATAATTAAAAACCAGACAGGTTTCATTGTACACATGAGTATTTCTCCCGGTCGCAAATTAAGGAATGGTAACGACGGCACCGTCTCTGACGTCTGCCAGTTGAGTCAGAAGTGCTGCCGGTACGGTCGAAGAAATGGAACGAACAGAACCGTCGCCCAGAAGGAAATTCGCAATACCAGCATGGTAACTGCCAAACGATGCACCCCATTCCGGACTAAGATTTTCGCCACTGTGCGGATTGGAGATAATCGGTCGGGCCGTCGTCGTACCATCCGGCTCCGTTCCATCGCACATAATTCGGGTCGCGCCGTATTGACGTCCTCTTCGTGATTGATGGAAATAGGTACAATCCCACTGATAGTAAGTGACATCCGCGGACCCGGCAGGCGCGGTGTATTTACTGTCATAACACATGCCGAGTCTGGACAGGGGTACATGTTTTTCGCCAACGATGATGCAATTTGAACTTCCGTCGGTCCAAGAGGCAAACGTATCCCGGCAAGTCCAGTTCGTGTAATTTGCTGTTGTCACGGTCTTATCATCTTCAATCCCTGTAACAACCGCAGAACGAATAGGGCCCGTGAAGTTATTGTCGCCGTATCCCTGTCCTGTCTGAATACATTCCCACCATTCGGCGTCGCCTCGTCGATCCCGGACGACTGCCGCATAATCTGTTATGGGACCGGGAGCACCACTTTGACCACTCGTGCCTGTGAGAATTGGTGCATTTAGAGCGCCGGAAGCGCGACGCGAGGGACACTTTACAAAGGGAACGCTCCCTAACGCATCTTGGGTGGAAGTGGAAAGAGCTTCCCACATCCGGGCCCCTAAGTAACATTCTTTAGCGCTACTGTCGTTGTCACCAAAGAACGCGTTAAACCCTGTGAGGGTAGCGTCATCCGGATTTGGTAGATTCATGTACACGTCGTACGTCTGCGTTTGCTCCATGTAGGGAAACAGCAACACAAGCCAGGCAAAGTTGTTATCCTTGATCGCCAAGGGAACGACGCCGTTGCGGGTATCGTGAAAATTGTGTACCCCCAAGCCAAATTGTTTAAGATTGTTTGTGCACTGCATGCGCCGGGCGGCTTCCCTCGCTGCTTGCACCGCTGGTAGAAGAAGTGCGATTAGTATCCCAATAATCGCAATGACAACAAGAAGCTCGACAAGAGTAAAGGCCGAAAAACAACGCCTTTTCTTTTGTGAGACTATCTTGCGCCCCCCCCCCAGGTTAACATCTGAACAAAATGGTCACTCCTGCTGAGAAAGAAATTTTTCATACTCTTACCTCTATTCTAAACTAAGGTTTTATTGAAACGGGTCCATGATCCACATAACCACAGAACCTGACTCCGGGGACTCAATCGGTTAAAACTGGGCACCCTACACATAAAATTCTAATATAACATAAAAGGCGGCGAAATTTTACGCAAGCTCAGCATTCAATCATTTCGCTTTAGCCAAACTGGAAAATTTGCAGCCCGTCGCGAACATTCTCAAGCCACTGAAAAATTATTTTACAAGAAAGCAAAGAATTTGTCAAGCTAAAAAAGAATATTTTTATAAAAAAATACACCCAATCTGATTCGAACAGATAACCTTCGGTTCCGTAGACCGATGCTCTATCCAATTGAGCTATGGGTGCGTTCTAAGTCGGCTTTTCTTGCAACCAAGTGTACCCTATAATACTATAGAGGACATGGAACAGGAAATACCTTTCGCGTCCTGCAAAAGAGAAGCGGCTAAAAACTCCTTCCCTTCACAAAACAGTATCTATTAAACCCCTTTTGGCGAAAACGTCAAGGGGAGTCGCGAAAAAATCCACAGGTCGGGAACCAGCAATAACGAAAAGAACGGCCAATCCGTACCCGAATTCGAAGGCGAAGCATTTTTCTGCGAGTCGCACAATATTATAGAACGGCCTAAAACGCACTAGAAAGAATAAAGAGTTAATATACCTATTTTGGTTGATTTATTGAATGTTGTGGTATATAGCAAGAACTCGAAGAGGGCGTTTCGCTGGAGGTCCCACGGAGAATGAATAGGAGACGCTTAGACCACGTTGCTCGGGTGGACCGTTTGAACACGAATGGGATTCGCCTGGATTTTCTCTCCCCATCCATTGACAGGGAAGTCCTTCGACCTCTCCTTAATCACGCCTATGCTAAGGACAACAGGACGTCGCAGGAGGTCGATCCTGAACGCCACTTTGTCGAACGCCCGTTAGATATTTCGTTAAAAGAGTCGACGCAGCAAGCGGATGCCTCCGGTAGAGACAGCACCAAAGCCGCCGCCAGCCAGTAGGCGAACCACCTGGGCCACGACGCGAAGCATGTGAAGAAGCGAAGTCGGCGAATCGAAGGCATTTGCAGGTCCGGTCGCGAGTGGAACACGGCTTTGCCCAGATACTACCCGTGCGGCAAGACATAAAAGGAGCCTCACGAAAGTTCAGGTAAGAGCAATAATCAAAATCACATTGAGGAAGTTGTCCCGTAATATAAAACGATACAGTATCCTGTTCTTAAAAATGCAAGAAAAAGAAAAAATCTGTCGGCAACAGTCCAACGAAAAAACGCAAGATGGCGTCAACTGGACGAATCCGTCCTCTTTTAGAACCTGCCTGAATTTGACGCCCGGAAAAAATGATTTACGGTCGCCAACCTATTGCAAAAGGTAAGAAGCCGAATATAATAATATTAGAGGATGAGTAAGGGTGTCGTTTCCCACTGTCAATAAGTCCTGATTAAGGGCGTCAAAGGGGGGACGTTGAATCACCTGCCGCGCCAGTCCCCATAGGCGGAATGTGTATTACCCCCGAACTTCCTCTACGATACAATACCATTTTTTGTCCAATGAACCGGGTCCACTTAAGTTACGGCTCCGACGGAATCCGCATTTCAACTTTGCAAAAAATTGATTCCAACGCTGACGGTACTTACGACACCGCAATACTGACAGAATACCTGAACGACCCGAATAATCACACCGTTAAATGAAATATACAAAAAGGATATTTATAATGATATTATTTATTGCCATTACTATGACGTTTATAATGTATGTTATTATACTGTTGGCTTTCAAGGATACTTTTATAATTCATCAACTTGCAACTTCAAAACCCATATATAAGATAATGCTTATCTTGTCCACCATTATTGTTATATACATAATATTGCGAATATTGTTTTTTATTGACACTAATAAAAATGAGGTGTTTTGTATTGGTTACAATAATATAGTATTTGCGAGATACCTTACTTCCGTTATTTGTATATCTGTGTTTTTTACATGTTTTTTTCTTGTTATTCTTGGATTTCACACCAATAAATTACCTGGTAGCGTTCTTGTACACAAAAATAAGAAGTCTTCTCTAGCAGTTGTTTTTAATAGATTTGTTTCATTAATACTATTATCTTTATCTGTTTTATCATTCGTATTACCTTTGGTGATTGGTATAACAATGTACAACAACCAATTGGTAATATATAGAGATATACTAAAAAAGAATCAATATCACATTATAGAAGGAGAAGTTCAAGTTGTTTCATTCGGAGGTAAATTTAAAGGCGAAAATAAAAGCGACATAATACAAATTGGTGATAAAGTATTTACAATTACTCCTGACTGGTCTCCAGCATATAATATCACAGTAATAAAGGGGGGATTATTAAATAATGGTGTAAAAGTAAAAGTATATTACTATGATAATACAATATTAAAAATTTCATTAGTGTTGAATGAATATGTCCAATGGCTTTTCATGTGTTGATCAGACACCTGAAAATCAAGAGTCAAAGGAAGGAAAAACGCAGAAACCGGAAGACATGTTGTGTTTACTAAAATGAACACGAAAAATGATTGGTCGCAAGACACCAATTGACAAAAGAAAACGGAGAAACGGCTCGGGCGTACTTTATAACACAAATAGCGAAGAAGTATGCGAACAGAAAGAATTAGGTAATTCAATGTCCTACAATCGAACGATACATAAGCGTGCAGATTCTCCCTTCGGTCTATTCCGAAGAACGCGGGAGTTTCCACGCTCTCGCCGTCTGCTCCGTATTGTTCCGCTTGAAGAACGCTCTCTTCTTTCTGTTTCTGACGGCGAGGATAATACCGTCTACACCTACGATTCTATCGGTCGTCTTTCGACCGTTACCAGTCAAGCCGGGGCAACCACCTATTCGTATGACATTTACGGTAATCTTGCCAAAGTGGTCACCGCCACTGGAAGTGGAACAATCACGACAATTTACGAATACGAATACGATTCTATGAACCGGTTGACACGACTGACCAATTTCTCCGATACCAACAATAATGGCATCATGGACGAAGGCGAAGGCGTTTCGCAGTTCGATTACACACTCGATGCACTTGGCAAGAAAACTCGCGCAACGGAAACTTTCTGGTTCGACAATAACGATGACGGTGTAAAAGACGCCAACGTCAATAATATCAACTGGACCTATGACCAGCAGTCACGCCTGATCCGCGAAGTCTTCGATCATTATGACGACCAGTTTGATCAAACGCTTGAGTGGAATTACGATGATGTCGGCAATCGCTTGGCACAGAATCTGGACAAAGGCAACGATTCTGTCTTTGATGAAGTAACCCGTTATTCCTACGATGCCAATGACCGTTTTATTGACGAACTTTTCGATGGTCAAAATGATGACACGTTCGAGAAAACAACACACTATGGCTACGACAAAACACAACAAACGGCTAAAACCGTAACCGAAAAGGGTGATATTTAATGCAATCAGATAAGGAATTTACAAACTATATTGGATTGGATGATAGGTATATTAAACTAGTTTCGATTACACGAAAAGTTTTATCTCGGTGTATCAAAATATCGATGAGTAATCTAAATGCTGATACCACACTGTCAGAGTTAAAAAAACACAATCCGGAATATTTTGACAATTTAGATTTTTACGATCTTTTATTAAACGAGTTATTAAATGAGAAAATAGATTTTTTTACTAATAAAAATAATGCAGAAAATTGTGTAAATAACTTATTAAAAACACAACTTTTTGATTTTAAAATACTTGGTGTAACAATATATAATGGTTGCCCTACGATTGGAAAATGGGTAAGAGATATCATTCTGAATTGCATTCCATTTAAGGAGTAAACGATATGAACAATTCACAAGGCGGGTTACGTATTCATGCATCTCGCGGAAATAAAAAAGTTAAACCATTTTTATTTAAATTTGTTAAATGGCTTAGAAAAGAATATTCTTTTCCACATAGGGTAAATGTTTATCTATCTCCTAATCCATACATTATCTCCCGACTAACAGGTGAGCGTTGCGTAAGTACTACATGGATTCCAGGTGATCTTGAATTACATGATCCATACATAAGATTAGCAACGGGAAATTATCCCATATTGTTAAAAAAAGTCGATAAAAATAGTGCAAGAGCAAATATATTACACGCATTAGCCAGTGCACTTACATCTTATTGGCAGTGGATTGAAACTGGTGACATGGATGAAAAGGGGATGAGTCGAAAAGCAACTGCGATTCTGCGAAAATACGAACGCGTTGTAAAGTATTTTTAATGGGTACCGGTGAATATGACCGATGACTTTTCAGGTGTTGGTCAGACACCTGAAAATCAAGAGTCAGAGGAAGGAAGAATGCAGAAACCGGAAGACAGGTTATGTTGACGAAAAGGGACGCGTGAAATAATTGGTCGCGACGCGGCAATTTACAAGTATCTTCGACGTGAGTGCACATTGCTCCCGTTAACCAAATGATATTTGGCAATCAGGTAAATTTATATTCGTTCGATGTGCAGGACTGGTAGGTGGCTTCGTCCTTCCATGAACTCGCTCCGAGCTTTGACTTTCGCTCCAGCTTGACCTGCGATCATCATTCTTGGCGAATCGCAATAGTTTTTTATGAAAATCTCTGTTGGAGTTTCGGTTGCCCACACTGTATCTCTGCTTATTATTTTTGTTAGCACTGCTGGCATGACCTTTTGACAGAATAATAAATTACTGGCCAAGTGCCTTGCGATTATCCCGCCGCCGCTGAAACATTAGCACAAAGCCATATGCTATCATCGCCAGGCCCAGTCCCATAATACAATACCGCACGATTTCTCTATTCCTTTTTTCAAACTGCGGTTCCGGAAGATTGTAATTTGTAAGTGTAAAAAAAGATTTATCTACTGTATCGGGGAAGTGAGAAAAGATATAGGTGTCTTCCATGAATCGGCCATCATCAAAAATTGTTCTGACCGTTTTAGAGATTAATTGTTGCGACGTTTCTCCCGCATCTTTATATTGACAAGTCATTCGTTGCTCCCACTTGCCATAGGAGAGTCGCAAGGATTGGATAAGCCAGATATCCGGTATCAGAACGACCTCACCGCCAGTAAATTTAAAAGGGCATGATGTTGGTTGAGCGACAGGAGTCCGAATGGAAAAAAATATTCTCAGACAATTGTCTTTTGTCAATTCATATCGATCAACCGAGAAGAAAGGCGAGGTAAGTAACGCGGGAAAAAACGAATCGTCTGGCATGATATACTCGCCAAAACACGTTTTTGCAAGGGAAGAAAATTCAGCAAGATTTTCATCGATGTGTGGCAAGGTCATGAGAAGAGCCCATAAATCAGCTGATTGTTCCTCGTTCACGACAGGCCTGAGAGAATCAATTTCCCAACCGCTCGAAGGCGAACTTCTCTTTATTTGGAATATGTAGTTTGGGTTTATACAGAGAACTTCCGTTGCGTTGTCTGCCTGTTGCTGTGGCGAGGATTCGGCATGATCAATAACAGCCACGGAATAACAAAAGGGGTAAAGATAATGCCACACAAGTTCGTTGACTTGATATTTTGCAGTATTTGGTAAATTTTCACGTGATAATTCCGTTTGCACTTGAGAGGTCAAACGACCTGAAGAACAAGTTACATCAGTGACGTTTTTCTTCCAAATATTCAATGCGTCATTTTTAAACCTGTGGTAAACTTAAGTGGACCCGGTTCATTGGACAAAAAATGGTATTGTATCGTAGAGGATATTT
>JAUNSJ010000082.1 GCA_030539295.1 Planctomycetia bacterium
TTCTACCGCAGACCCGGGGCGTTGGTCGCGGCGCTCCCTTGCCCCGGGCTATGATATGCTGGCCTTACAGGCCGCCGGTGCATGGTTGTGATGGCGTTAGGGCGAATCTATCGCAGATTGGCGGTGCTGTGCTTCCGTTTTCGTTGTTGCTGGTTCCTGACCTGCGAGCAGTCGGGAACGCGTGAGCAGGCCCTCCCTATCTTCGCAAGAAAATTTGGCGCGCACCCCACCGGCGCCCCCACCCCCACGTCCCCCGCGTTTGGGGGTCTTGACAATCACTCGGCGTGGGGCCATAATAAGGAGTACAGGATCGTTACGGACGTTGCGATAAAAAAATCCCATACCCCCAACCCCCACCATTTTACGCGGGCTTGCTCCATGGTTCCCCGACGCCCCCGAGTGCCTGTCTCGGGAAAGAGCTGGAATTCCTTTCGGAAACATTGAGTGAGCCGGTATTCAAGGAATCTCTATGTCGTTTATAAAAAACAAGTTACGCTCTATTACCACCGCTATCGTTGCGGCCTCCCTTGCGATGACTACCGCCGGACTCCTACCGGCACAGGAAGAGAAGCTCTTTCCGTTTCAGGAAAATGTAGCGGATCTCTTTCCGTTCCGCATTGTTCATGGCCTGCCGGATAATATAACGAACGTGCGTTCCTGGCAGGCGGGGTCGACCGCAGGCGACCACGGCATGCTCCGGGTCGACGGTGAGCGATTCGTAAACGACCAAGGCGAAGTTCGTCTGATCGGGACCAATCTCTGTTTTACCGCTGCGTTTCCCCAAAAAGACAAGGCGGCGGCGGAAGCGGAAGCCCTTGCCCGCTTTGGAATTAACGTCGTGCGACTTCATCATATGGACAACAGCTATATATGGGGCGTTAATCACAGCCGGACGCAGACGGAAATTGACCCCGAGCGCCTCGACCGACTCGATTACTTTATCCACCAGTTGCAAAAGAACGGCATTTACGTCAATATCAACCTGCACGTCTCCCGACAGCTCGACGAACGCGACGGCTTCGCTGCCGATCCGAATATGCCCCAATTCAATAAGGGGATCGATAACTACGACCAGCGCATGATTGAACTGCAAAAGAAGTACGCCAAAGACTTTCTGACTCACGTTAATCCTTATACCGGCAAGAAATACATTGATGACCCTGGCATTGGCGCCATTGAAGTTAATAATGAAAATTCCATCGTTGCGGTCTGGAAATGGCAGTCGCTGGACTACATTGGCTCGCCTTACCGCGACGATTTGCAGCGGCTCTGGAACGACTGGCTCAAGAGGAAATATGAAACGAGCGACAAGGTGCGTGCAGCGTGGGGGAGTCGGCACGAGCCGCTCGGCGCCGAACTCATGCCCGAGGGCAACTTTACCACCGAATTCGCGGAACAGGGCTATCCCAACTGGGCCTGGGAGACCGACGAAGGAGTCGAAGCGACCCGCGAACTGGTCGACCCGGCCCCCGACTCTAACGCCTCAGGCAAGGTCATGAAATTCGTCGTGACCAAAAAGGGCCCGATCAGTTGGCGCCCTCAATTCTACCGGACGAACATATCGGTAGTAGAGGACAAAATGTACACGCTCACAATGAAAGTGCGTGGCCCGGAAAACGAGACGTTTCAAGCCTATCTGGCGCAGAATCATCCGGAATGGATTACCCTAAGTAACAGGAGCTGTCAGGAGAAACTCAACGGCGGCTGGCAAACGTTTACCGCGACCTTTATTGCGTCTGCGACAGACGAGAACACGCGACTCGGGTTCGGCGGTCTGGCGCTGGGCACGTGGGAAATCGCCGACGTCTCGCTCCGTGAAGGCGGTGACCTCGACCCGCTCGCCGGCGCACGACTGGAAGACGGCACGATCGCGCTACCGCAACGCTATACCATGCTCTGCTACGTCTCCTTGCCCACCGTTTGCCAGGACTGGTTCGCCTTTCTTCACGACGTGGAAAACTCCTATTGGGACGAAATGCGCCTATATATTAAAGATGAGTTAAAGGCCGAACCTCCTTTGGCCGGAACCCAGCTGAACTACGGTTTTCGTGACCCGCAAGCGCGATACGACTACTGTGACAACCATTTCTACTGGCATCATCCGCACTTCCCGCACACCTCCTGGGATGGCAACGACTGGATTATCGGCCAGACGGCCATGGTCAACGTGCTGAATCAGCGTCACGTCGCCGCCGGGACTCTGCCAGGCGACCGCGTTCTCGGCCGACCTTACACCATTAGTGAATATGACCATCCGTACCCCAACCCGTACGCCGCCGAAGGCAACCTCCTCTTCGCACTGCAAGGGGCGCGGCAAGGCTGGAACGGCCTGTATCAGTTTGCCTGGTCCCATTCCGACTTCTGGGACTCCGACTCCGTGCGAAAGTTCTTTGATATGTGCTCCAATCAGGTAAAGCTGGTCCACATGCCCGCATGCTGGGCTATGTTCGTCCGTGGCGACGTGCCAGCCGCCCCGAGCGATACGATCGTTGGCCCCGTCTTTGACCGCGGTCAGGAAGAGGAATTTCACACGCGTAGCACACTGGAACTCTCGGAAACGCTGGTCCCGAAAATCTCCATTCTCGATATTCTCGCGACGAAGGCCGGCACGCTGCTCCCCTTCGAGGAGAATGTGCCGGACCTGGCCGGCGTCACACGCATAATGGCCACGGAAACGGACGACGCCGAGCCTCCTGTCCGACTCGAATGCAAAGATGCCGGACTGCTCTGGAACGGCGAACTTAAAGACAAAGCCTACCTCACTATTGACCGGCCGGGACTTCGACTGTTTACCGGCTTTATTGCCGACCGCGAATTCCAGTTCGACGCTTTTGACCTCGCCTTTGGCCGGACCTGGCTCGACTGGGCCACGGTCTCCATAACCGCCATGGCGCCCCCGGCCGACGCTACCACCGAGCGGCTCGCGCCCGGCCGGTATCTGATCGCGGCCACCGGCTGGATGCAGAACAGTGACGCAAAACTCGTGCAGTTCTCGCCCGACCAGGTAACCATGGCCAAAAACTATCAGGGAAATGAAGGTGTTGCCCCCCTCCTCTGTGAAGGCATACCCATGACATTAACCCTAAAGTCAACCGAAGCCTCAACTTGTGAACTCTACCCACTCGACGAAGCGGGTAACAGGCGGGAAGCGATCGCCGCGAATGACAAGGACGGCCGGCTCCAGTTCGAATTTGGCCCGCAGTACAAGACCCTGTGGTATGAACTCGTGGTGAAATAACGACCGACCGGCTCACCCCCCGAGGGCGAAGCCTACTAAAAAAAGTTTGAAGGGGTGTGGGGGGACTTTTCAAA
>JAUNSJ010000054.1 GCA_030539295.1 Planctomycetia bacterium
CACACCCCTTCAAACTTTTTTTAATAGGCTTCGCCCTCCGTTTTCAAGCGGGTTTTAATAGGCTTCGCCCTCGGATTCGTATGCCGGTTGGCAGTTCTTTTTTCGTTATTGTTATTCGCGTCCGCCGGGAGTCAGGGCCTGAACGCGACCGGCATATAACGCATCACTGCCCAAACTCTCTTCGATTCTCAAGAGCTGATTATATTTCGACATGCGCTCACTTCGCGACGCCGAGCCCGTCTTGATCTGACCACTGTTCATGCCAACAGCCAAGTCCGCTATAAAGGGATCGTCCGTCTCGCCACTGCGATGACTGACCACCAGACGATAACCGTTCAGTCGCGCCATCTCCATCGTCGTAATCGTTTCGCTCACCGTTCCGATCTGATTCGGCTTGACCAGTAAGGCATTGGCCACCCCTTGCTCCACGCCCATTCGCAACCGCTCCACGTTCGTAACGAACAGGTCATCGCCCACAAGTTGCACTTCATTTCCCAACGCACGCGTCAGTGCCCGCCAGCCGGTCCAGTCGTCTTCCGCGCAGCCGTCCTCAATCGAAATAATAGGAAACGCACGCGACCAGCGCGACCACAGCTCGACCAGCTCCTCACTACTGTACGTGTGCTCTTCAAGTCGATAGCTGACCGAACTCTCGCCCTCCGACGCCGGCTCGTCCTGCGGCAGGACAAATTCCGATGCCGCTACATCGAGCGCTATAAACACATTTTCGCCCGGTCGATAGCCCGCCTTTTCAATCGCTTCCGTAACCAGTTCCAGCGCCTGCGTATTATCGCGAAGTTGCGGCGCGAATCCCCCTTCATCACCAACTCCGGTCGCCAAATTGCGCCGCGTCAGAATGCGCGCGAGTGTATGAAAAATTTCCACTCCTGCCCGAAGCGCCTCGGAAAACGTCCCGAATCGAATCGGCATTACCATAAATTCTTGAATTTCGAGACCATTATTCGCGTGCACGCCTCCGTTGAGTATATTCATCATGGGAACCGGCAGAACATGGGCATTACATCCGCCCAGATAACGAAACAGCGGCATCTCGCTCGCCAGCGCACCGCCTCGGGCAACTGCCATGCTAACCGCGAGAATCGCGTTCGCGCCCAGGTCCATTTTATTACGCGTTCCGTCCAGCTCAATGAGGGTGCGATCAATTCCAATCTGGTCCGTCGTCGCACGCCCTTTAAGCTTCGGCGCTATGATTTCATTCACATGACGCACCGCCTGACGAACACCCTTGCCGCCGTAACGATTTAACTGCCCGTCACGCAGTTCAAACGCTTCATGACTCCCTGTACTGGCACCACTGGGCACAGCTGCGAATACCGTCCGACCATCAGAGAGATCGACTTGCGCCTCGACCGTCGGATTGCCTCGACTGTCCAGTATTTCACGGGCTATTACGCTCTGTATTACAATTTCCACGACACACCTCCGCGAGTAAATTTAAAGCAAAAACAACTCCTGTTACTCTTGCTCAAATTTATCTCACGCCGGAGCATTAGTGAAAATTTTTCACACTCGCACGCCGCCTGACACGCCTCTTATTCCGCCGCTGAAACAGCAACTCATTACCGCCGCAAAAACGGAATTAACACGAGCATACCCACAACGAAAACCGCCGTAAGAATACTCCCGGCGACTGTATTACCGTAAATAAAACAGCCCGTACCAAACAAGGCCGCATAGACCGCCGTGCACCCAACCACAGAGCAAAATATTCCCGACGGAACCGACCATTTCTGACAGTCTTCCGGAATCGGATCACCGTCGCGCGCCGCCTCGTCAATAACGCGTTTCCAGCCGGGACCGCCCGCTCGCGACCGCTTTAAAAACGCACGTAGCGTCTGCTTTTCGACAGGAGGTGTTAATAACGTAACCACAATCCAACCCACCGTCGTTATACCCACGGCCAGAATAAGTTCAAACGCGTCCGAAAAATTCAGCCAGTCGGGAATCGACTTCGTACCATCTTCAGCCACCGTTGTAAATAGCGGAATATGCAAAAATTGCAAATAGATTGCCACCAGAAACGAGATCACCATTGCCGCAATTTCACTGTACGCATTTATACGCCACCAGAACCATCGCAAAAGAAAGAGCAGGCCCGTCCCCGCTCCGATGAGCATGAGAATCTGAAACGCCGCCAAGGCATTCTTTAAACATAAAACTATCGCACCAGCCAGCACCATCAGCAGCACGGTCCACCATCGCCCCGCACGAACCAACTGCTCCTGCGTCGCGTCCGGACGATAAAACCGCTGATACCAGTCGTTCACCATGTACGAGGCACCCAAATTTAAATGCGTTGAAATCGTCGACATGTACGCCGCGAACAGCGAGGCCAGAACAAGCCCGGCCCATCCGGTCGGTAAATACGTCAGCATGGCCGGGTACGCAATGTCATGACCCAACAGGCCGTCCGGAACGTTCGGAAACGCTTCCTGAATCGACTCCAGCGTCGGAAAACAGATCAGCGACGCCAGCGCAACGAGCAGCCATGCCCACGGCCGCACCGCATAATGACATATATTAAAGAACAGCGTCGCGCCCACCGCATGCCGCTCATTCTTCGCCGCCAGCATGCGTTGCGCCGTATAGCTCCCGCCGCCTGGTTCACTCCCGGGATACCACGTACTCCACCACTGGACCGCAAGTGGTACAATTAACAAACTTAAGACTGAAGGCGTGTCCGACATGTCCGGGAAAAACGACATGTGCCCTCGAACCACATCGTTCGCCAACAGGCCCGAAAGACCCCCCACTTCAGGTCTGCCCAGCGCCACAACCATAACCGCTATCGCACCGCCCATCGCGACAATAAAAAGAATGAAATCGGTCCAAAGTACGGCAGCAAAGCCACCAAGCGCCGAAAACGCCACCGTTATGACCGACGCTCCTATAATGGAATAGACCGGCGAGGTGCCGGTAACAACGCTTAATATTTTTACAATCGCAAGCGTCGCCGTTGCCATGGTCACCGTGTTCACCAGAAGGCCAAGATATATCGCACGAAAACCCCGTAAAAATGCGCCCGAACGACCGCTGTAACGCACTTCGTAGAATTCGATATCCGTCAGAACGCCAAGACGACGCCATAATTTCGCATAGATAAAAACCGTCGTCATACCCGTAAGCAGAAACGCCCACCAGACCCAGTTCCCCGCGATTCCATGCTGTCGCACGATGTCCGTCACAAGATTGGGCGTGCCAGCCGAAAACGTCGTCGCCACCATCGAAAATCCCAGCAGCCACCAAGGCATGCTCCGCCCCGAAAGAAAAAATTCCGACGAACTGCTCCCCGCCTTCTTCATAACGAACAGGCCTACCGCAAGTGTTAATGCAAAGAAAAAGAAAATAATCAGGTAGTCAAGCGCTGTTAAAGTCATTATATATACATTCCTTCTTCATCGTTCTGGCCGACTGCCGGCGCACTGGCACGCTGCCCGCACGCCGCCGCGGCGTTCTTTCACGGTAAGGCGAAGCTCATTACAACATTTTAACACGAGAACGATATTTTTCAATATAGTGCGCGTTGAATTCGTCGCCGCCCGGCGCGTTCGCGCTATGCCAGACCGGCGGTACTATCCCACGCTCAACACAAATCCTCACCGCTTCTATTTCCAGCCGATGCGCAATGTAAAAATCGACCAGATTCGAATTCGGGGCAATCGGTGTCTCAAAGCCCGGAACCGTGACCGCACAATCGCCGACCGGATTATAATCGTCGATCGCCACGTCCGCGAAGTCGAAAAGATTTCGACCGTTCGGATGACGTATGAAATGATCCGCCGGCATTTCCGTTTGCCATAGTGACGAACTGACCGCGATAATTTTTGCGCCACGCTCTTTCGCTTCCATCGCCGCGTCAATCGTCGCCGGGTTAATTCCAATATTGTGAAAAATAATCAGCAGGTCATCTTTTTCCAGTCGATAGTATTTCATAATACTTCGTCCGTAATTCACGCACCGCTCCAGCTCAAGATATTTAATCGCCTGATTAAAGACCGACAAGCCCGTTTCCATAATCGGGTTTATATTGGCCAGACCGCCGGCTCGAAAAAACATTTCGCCCATAACGAGAGTCGTGTGTCCGCCGCCTCCATAGACGTGAATGAGCCGGTCATTGGCAATAGCGTCGGCCATGAGCGCGCCTGCCTTTTCAATATTCTCCTGCTGCTCCTTCTCGACCCGGCGCAAAACTTCAAGCGTCGTGTCCAGATACCCAAAATCGTTTACTTCTGACATTTTTTCTCGATTCCGTACGTTAAAATTTTATGCACTTATTTAATTAAAGCCCGCGTACTTCGCCATAAGCCTGCCCAATTGTATCCCATACTTCCAAGGCTCGTGGCGCTGCGAGAACTGTGCCGTAGCCGCCACGATAAGTCCAGGCAAACAGGCTTTCCACACCAAGATCCGCGTATAATCGCGCAACGTCTATAATATCGTGCAGATTTTCCGGCTCTTGATAGTATCCCATAAGCCAGCGCTGGTTCCCCTTGCCGTGCCGCTGCGCAACTGCAACAGTGCGTTCGGTAATCGACCGAAAGAAACTGCGCGGAAGGGAGTACGAAAGTATCGTCGTACTGAAAACGTCACACGCCTCACTACCAGCGACGCGGTCCCAATTGTCATAGCCGCGATTCTCTGTAACGTAATACGTACCGAGCGTGGCATGAACACAATTAATGATTTTGCTCGATGGACGAATCGCCTTAATTTTGCGCGAGGCCGTTTCCAGAATATCTAATGCTTCCACCTGTCGAAATCGCTTGACTTCCATGGTCAATTGTCGCGGCATTTCATAACCGTATCGCTCTTGAAATTTGCGTTGGCACGCGGTGCAACGGCATGTCCAGTCATCTCCCGCGCCGCCTGTTATCGACGCGTACGATTTCGGCAGCGCGTAATGCGGCTCATCCCAGAAGAAACCATCGGCCTCGACTTCCGCCGCCAACTTTTCGCACAACCCCCAAAAATATTCGCGAAAGGCCACCGTATTAAAACACGCCGCCGGCAGTAGCTCACCGGTAAACGCGGATTCCTGACGGTTGCCCGGATTATTCGTTAAGAACAGACTCGTCGGCTCACCGCCAAACCATTTGCCGATGCCCCAGGTATCCAAATAAACCGTAAGCCCCATGTCCTTTGCACGTTTTGCAATTGCGACTATGTTGGGAAACCAGAAATCCAGATCAAATTCCGATAATGCCAGCACAACGGCATTGCAATGATGATCCAACATTTCGCGAAAATCCGCTTCCGCGTGCTCAATGTACGATAGCCCGTAATAACTCACTCCTGTCTCAGTAACAGCCATTGCAAATTTCTTTCTTTTTTATAAATGGATAGGGCAGCCGTCTCTCACACTGTCATAACAGGCATTCATAGCCTCAATCGTGCGACGGTGCCATTTCAAATTAATTTTCGGTTGCTCATGCCGGCGTATGCAATTCACAAATTCGTCAATCAGCCCGATCCATTCATCAAAATACGTGTATTGCACCGTATATCGGTCGTTCGGAACGCCGTTGTGATACACGTTCGGACCAAAGCAGTCCGCCATGAGCACGCCCTTTTCGCCATGCAATGCGATATTAACTTCCATACGTTTCGGAAAAACTTCCCAGCCGGGCCCCGGTACGGTCAATCGCTCTTCCAGTCGCGACCACGACGGATCGAGCAGAAAACTTGTCCCGTCCTTCATGCGTCCGTTCACGAGCAGAACATCCTCCACGGGAATCTCACTTCGTATATTCCGCGACGAAACTTTCGCATACACCTGTTCGAAATCACTCCCGGTCATCCACCGAATCATATCAAAAATGTGCGGATGGTCACACAAGGCCCCGCCGCGGAACCGCGGATCGCCTTCACGCAGGGAAACGCGTTTGCCATAACTTAATTCCGGCACGCCCTGCCAGGGAAACGCCCAGACCGGCGAGAGCGTTATGTTCGTTGCATTAAATGCATACAATCGCCCTACCTCGCCTGCCTGTAAGAGTGATTTCATACGGTGAATGACGGGGTTATAGTGCATTTCCAATTCAATCTGGAATACCGTTTGTGCCTCATCCACAAGTCGGATCATCTCGTCATATTCCGCCATGTCGAACGTTGGAATTTTCATTGACAAAATGTGAATGCCACGCTCCGTGCACAGTCGCACCTGACGCATATGCTCACTATTACCTGACGCCAGAACGACAGCTTCAATTTCCGGATGGCGATCGAACATTTCCTCTTCACTGCGATAGCATGGTACGCCGGAAACACTGCGATCAAAAATCTCTTTAACCTGGTCATTTTCCGCACATGCAGCGACCCAGTCGAGTTTCGGCGAATCGGTCAGCGTTTGATAATATTTTCTTGTATGGCCATGCGTTAGTGACATCATGGCAATTTTAACGGGTTTCATACATTGCTCCTTTCCTGCTGACCTTTGCACGGATTTGTATTTGCAAAAAGTTCACAGTCTTCTTTCCGGTCGAGATTCGCAGCCCGCTCACCGTTTCTGGCAGCGGTGCACGTTACGGTCACGAGCTGATCCAATCGCCGCGCACGATTACGCAATTTTGCAATTTCCATCTTTTCCAGTGAACGGTCGTTATTTACGCGTTTCGCCAGCTCGAACGCCGCGCGAATGAGATAAATCGCGTTCATAGGCAGTCCGAAAAGTTCCGCGTCGCAATCGGTCCACGTCTCGCGACTTGACTCCTTATACAGATAGATCGACTGCTGCGGAATCTGCGTATCCACGACCCGGTCCGAGGCCACGCCACGACGCGCAATGAGTTCATGTCGATCCAGATTTTCACTTTTGTGCCCGCGCGGAAGTGTGCTGCCCACCTCTATACTGCACACGGCGCCGCTGGTTATCGTTGCCACAACGTTGGCAAAAACGCCATCATACATTGTCGCGTAGAGGTCCGTTATCGCCGAATTCGTGATCCATTCGAGCAGATCATATTCTCGGAACATGATTTGCGACAGCGATTCCCCTGACCGCGAACCGGTACAACTAAACCGGCACATAACCACATCTTCGATCGTGCGTGTACTGACAAGTTTTTGCAATTCCATGAATCGGCGCTCCTGCCGCCAGTAAAGTAACGGGACGACGTCGCACCTGTACGCTCCCCCTGCCGGAACAAGCAGAATTTCATCTGAACCGCAGGAACATGACCCGCCTGTCAGTCGCCAATGCTGCGGAATCGCAACCGAATATTTTTCACATAAGGCACGAAACACGTCCGTTAATTCGCGCTCGCACGGCCATTCGCTCTCGCACAATGCATGACGTTCAGGCACAACCGCTCCCGGCTCGTTCTGCATTAATAATGTCGCTAATGTACTCATTTTTACTCCTGTTCTGTTGTCGCGGCACCAAGGTCCGCTCATTAATCCCCATTATAGCACTTTTTTTCGCGATTTCTATGCTTTTTTTGCGCAAACTTTATTCACTTTTACGCAAGTCGTCGCGAGATTCTGTCGATATATTATAGGAGATAAATGATTGTTGTGGTTTTTGCTTTGCAACGACCCAGCTTACGGAAATCAATCGGTGTACTTTTATGACAAACGAACAGAATCAGATTTTTTTGTTAATTGAAACATCGCGGCAGTTCGGGCGAAGTATCCTTCAAGGAGTCATTCGCTGGTCGCACCGCTATGGCCCCTATCGACTTCATGCATCGGCGGGTCATCTGCCGCAAAAGCTTCCGAAATTTACGGATACACAACATATCGGCTTTATTGGGCGCATATCTGTGCCTGGCCTGACAGAACTCATTCGGAGTCATCATGTGCCTACCATACTTCTGGAACCCAATACGCGTGAACAGGTGGCAATACAGCAGGAACTTGGTCTGGGCGCCATAACAATCAACGCACGTGCAACCGGTCAGATGGGCGCCGATTATTTCTTCGACCATGGTTACGAGCGATTCGCATTTTGTGGATTTGCTAACAGGCTCTGGTCAGAGCAGCGACAGGCAGCATTCGTCGACGCGATTACGGCACGCGGATTCTCCTGCTCCTGTTACGAACCGCCGGATAAGGAATGTCAATGGCCTGGTGACCGAGTGCGACTCAAAAAATGGATAAAATCGTTACCACAACCTATCGGCATGATGACCTGCGACGACGACCGTGCGCGTCAGGTTCTCGACGTTTGCGAGGAAGAAGGCATGGACGTACCCAGCGGAATCTCCGTACTCGGCGCGGCAGACGATGAACTGCTCTGCGAACTGGCGTCTGTCCCGCTTTCAAGCATTGCTTTTGACCTGGAGAAGGCCGGGTTCGACGCCATGGTCCTCCTTTCCGGACTCATGGACGGTTCGATTACGGAACCGCACAATATCGAAATTGACCCGCTCTGGGTCACCCCGCGAATCTCTACCGACTACATGGCGCAAAAGGACAAACTGGTAACCCGGGCACTCCGCTTCATTCGCAGTAACTACTTGCGCCCTATAGCAGTTGCGGACATTGTCGAGAATCTTGACGTCTCGCGGCGCAGTCTGGAAAACCACTTCCTGGCCGCGACGGGTCACACGCTCATGGACGATATTAATCGCCGCCGGTTTCAGCGTGCCAAGCAGCTTTTACTGACGACCAATAACTCCATTGCAAAAATCTGTATGGAATCCGGATTCGTCAGTTACCGGTCGATGCTCGGCGTCTTCGTTGCGGAACTCGGGTACACCCCAAACGAATTCCGGGACAAACATGGCCGCTCCGTTACGGACGAAAACGAACATCTTTAGCCCGGAGTTACGTCAAACATCGCGACGCCCTATTCCGCGCGGGTTATAACCTCCGCCGCTTCCTGCATCGATTGCATATTTTTTACATAATTATCGTACGTTCGCGGAAGTGTCGGGGCCATATCGGAAAGCGGCGTCGCGTTCATCTTCTTACGCAGGTCCGACCGCTGTTTAACCATCTGCTCACGCCCCTGAGCAAACCCATCCTTTTTCCCGCTGGCCAGCGTCTCTTTGGCCCAGTCGGTCATGTACTTAAAGGTTGGCAAATACCAATAGGCCATTGCTTCATACTGGTGCGACATGCAATAGTCACACGTTGCGTTTTCAATGAGTACCTGTCCGAAATCCGGATTCTGAATCGGTTCCACGTCGTTCATTCGTTTCAACGTATCGTTCATCGAATAATCTTCATGCAGTGCCAAAAGATCGGTCATGCCCTGGGCAAGCTGACGAAACGCGTCGATACTCTTCGTGGCTTCTTCCGCGGAGATTTTGCCTTCGCGCCAGAGGTTCATATCGTAAAACATACGAACCCGGGCAAGCGTTAAAAGGCGGTCCCCTAAAGTACGGGCAAGGTCAACAGAGTCTCGCCGCGCGAACTCGTCGGGCCATTCCAACTTCGACATGCGTTCAAACATCGAAGGAGCAATCTGTAAAATCGGTTGCTGGTGGCGAACGGAAGAGGACCAGTTCGTTATGACTTCCCACGGCGAACTTGACATGGTAAAGACATTCCAAAAGTTCCCCCAGGCGGTAAGAAGTCGTGACGGTTTGAGCAGATCGCGCCAGAGCGAAAGAAAAGCTTCCGACTGCTGTCCATAACGCGTCGCGCAAAATTCTGTAAGTAATTCATTGGTCGTCGCTTCGTTTGGTTTCCATGCGTTCCCGGTAAAATAGTTCAGCATAAAAATATCGGTATGCGAACTTTCCGGCCACAAAACAAGCCCTTTACAATAGGGGTCGTTGAATACGGATTTCTGCTGCTCTTGAAAGCACTCGTACCGCCCGCGAATATCCAAGCCGTTTTCATAGGCAAGAAAAAGCCCTGCAATATAAGGAAACTGACCAACGAGATTCCAATTTGTTAAATTCATACTGCTCGCTGCGGTATCATCTTCCAAGTCGAGTGTATAGTCGAGAACAAGTGTATTATTCGGATTGAGTTGTTTCAACAGGCCAGGCACTTCATTCTTATTCCAACATAAATAGAAGTCCCAACTGGCAAGTAAAATTTTTGCATTCGGATATTCTGAATAGATTTTATCGATCATACGACGATAGAAATACGTCTTCATTTTAAGATTATCTTCGCGATTCTCATAGACCATGCGTTCGGCGAAGCCAATGGTGTGGAACAGTTCCGGCTTACCGTAATGGTCGATGGACGCCTTGGTAATTTTCCAGTAGTTATCGAGATTGACATCCATACGAATATCCCACACCTGCTGCGTTTTCAGGCTGTATCCACTAGCTTGCGGCGTCGGAACCGGATTGACCTTATCGATAAATTCCTGCGGCGTTGGCGAGTACCAGTGGGTCATGGTGCCGAAATCTTCCGGGTGCATAAGATCGCGAGCGAACGCGTAGTCCATAATCTGTTTGCGAAGTTTACCGCGATATTCCAGTGACCAGAACAGACTGCGATTATCGTAGCCGTGGCCCATCGACGGTAGTGGTTTCGAGGCGTCCGGATACGAAACGAGATTGGGAAACGCCTTTTGAAACAAGTCGTCCTGACCAATACGCAGCATGAACATATTCAATCTTTTTTTAACGCACCAGTCGATCTCCTTTTGCCAGTCGGTCAAACTCCAATGCTCCGCCTGAAAGCGATGCAGACCGCGGTGTGCAAAATAACGTATTCCGCGATAGTCCAGACGCGGACGCTCTGTAACGTCCAGCCCGGTCAGGTCAATCGTCTCCTTATGCGGAACGACATCACCATCCCAAAACCAGCGGCAGTCGCAGCGCTGTTCAAAAAATTCATACACCGCATAGAGCGTCGAGCGTCCGCGACCTCCGGCAAGCAGAAGATGATGCCGTTCGCCTGTCGGAACCGAGAGAAGGCGGTATTCATCCGAGTCAATTTTTATTGCAAAATCGGCAATACTTTTATCTTCGACAAGTTTGCGTACGAATCGATTGACCATATCGCCGCCGATAACGACATAATCATCTTCGTCGTTAAAAGTCGTTACAATCTCGAGCTTTTTCCCGCAGACCAGCTCATAATATTTTTGAAATTCGGCAGCGGCTACATCGTACGCGGCGCCCCGATTCTCCGGCTTGAGTATGCGCAGCTCTTTAGCGAACGTCCCACTCACGGCCAGTGCCATGACAACGACTGCCGTTAGTACAGTCACAAACATTTTCACTTTTTTTGTCAAACTTGTCAAAACCCAAAAACCTTTCTGTAAACTTTTATTGATACTCTTGTGTCATTTCAATCTTGATATTTCGGACCGTCCCGTCAATTGACACAGGCACGCCTTCGGTGGAATAAACCGGTAACGTTTCCGGGTACGGCGACGGATGCGTCGGCCCAATCGCGTCTTCTTTTTCATTCGGGTCAACCCAAAAGAGGCGAACGGTATATTCGCCAGGCACAATTCCACTTTTTTTGGAATCGTTCAGGAGTCGCAAGGTGAAGTTGCCTTCGGTATCGGTCTTACCGGACGCGGAGATTCCGCCTGTCGCCTGGTCGAACGTTACGGCAACGTCTTTTGCCGGTTGCCCGTTATAGGTAACCTGACCCGACAGGGAGACCGTTCGCACACCGCACCCGGACAGGAGCAGGATTAAGACGCAGCCGATCCACAAATTGCATTTTTGTGTCAGTTCTCCCGTTCGTCGTCGGACGTTCATTATAAACTCTCCTTTGTTTCACCGCTTTCAATTCGAGCATAGTTGCCAAGCAGGGTTAAATTCACGGTTTCGGAAACGAACCGCACGCTCCCGTCGCCGAGGGCCGCGTTAATCCCGCCCGGATGCCACGAGCCAATACCTTTCCACGCCTGATACGCGGGAATACCGGCATCAATGCATTCCTGCACATGGTGCGTTCGCAGCATCTGTCGGAGCGAATTATGGATATTAGCGACTACATTTTCCGCGTGGCCCATCCACATCGTGCCGCGAGTGGCGTATTTCGGTGCCGTATCTTTATCGTTATGGTGCTCGATAAACATCAGGCAGTTGGAGGTCCCATCGGTTATGGAAGCAAAGGTTTCGCAATCGAAATTGCACGCCACGCCATAAGTCGGACTGTCTTTTGTTATTTTGCACACCAGATGGATCGGCCCGCGATAGTTCTTATATCCGCGCATCATGGAGGACGATGCCCAGCTCCATGTACTGGCCGCGCCAGTTGCAGTCAGGCAAAAGGTTCCAATACAGCCGCCCACAGCCCGATAGCTCGTAGTGGCCATTTTCGTTCCACTCGTCGTCGTTTCGGCCAGTTCGCCTGTATTGACGTCGGAGGGACACGTAAAGGCGGGAATCGGCGTCTGACCTATCAAGCGATTATTATATTCTCCCTTAAACGTCTCATTTTGAAGTGAGAGGCCAAATTGGAAGTTATCATAAAGCGATTGCATTTCCAGGTAGGGCAGAAGTGCCAGCCCCCAGGTCCCGCGTAATCGACCGGTATCCGCAGGCTCGTAGCCCGGCGTCGACGTTGTGCCCGGCGGCAGGCAGCCGTAGGAGTCATGATAATTATGCGACGCCAAGGCAAGCTGCTTAAGCTTATTTGTACACTCCATACGTCGTGCAGCTTCGCGGGCCGCCTGAACCGCCGGCAGGAGGAGCGCGATCAAGATACCAATAATCGCGATCACGACCAGCAGTTCGACGAGCGTAAAAGCCCTCCTTTTTATTTCTTTTGAGTTATCTACCCCCCCCACGCATTTTAACATTTCCACAACGAACACAAACTTTTTCATGGTGAGTTCTCCTCGATCTTTATAGGGTTGTAAGGTTTTACGACGATTGGCCCCGTATCCCGCAGCCGTTTGCCAGCCCCTTTCCCAATCGTACTGATTACCTTTCGATTATACCGCAGACGCCGGAGATTTCAATTCCTTTTTCCGCAAAACATGTGTAGAAAAGCGCAAAATTATTCCACGCTTCAATAACGAAAAAAAGAACTGCCAAACGGCTTACCTCCCCGAAGGCGAAGCCTATTAAAAAGAATTTGAAGCGTTCCCGACTGCTTGCAGGTCGGGAACCAGCAACAACGAAAACGGAATCCCGTCATTGCCAAGTTGCAACCGGTTCGCCATTAACCCATCATCGTCGCGAACCGGCGGCCTGTAGGGCCAGCACAACATAGCCCGGGGTAAGGAGAAATACAACGTATTTCGACGTTCCCCGGGTACCCCCCCATATAAACCCCCGCCCTGTAAGGGCAGCACAGACCGGACCACCTCCGAACCCGGGCATGGCCCGCCTCCGCGTTCCCCCGCGTTCCCCTGCGCGCTAAAAAATAATCTGTCAATTGGAGAGGGCGTTAGAGACGGGGTACCGTATTCGTAACCTGTTCTATATTCAGGATTTATATAGCACGCGGAGTTCGCAGGGGAGCGCAGAGGGTCTGCTTCGAACTCGGTCGCGCTGGCGCGTGGGAGCGGTTGGTCGTGGGAGCCTGTTTGTGCTGCCCTTACAGGGCGATGTTCATTTTCTACCGCAGACCCGGGGCGTTGGTCGCTACGCTCCCTTGCCCCGGGCTAGGTTGTGCT
>JAUNSJ010000021.1 GCA_030539295.1 Planctomycetia bacterium
ATTTGCCTATTATACATAAATCCCCCAATCGCGCAACCCCACTTGGCGCGCACCCGGCAATCGTGGGGGCAACGTTGACACCGCGGAGGTAAATCAGAGTCCGGAACCAGCGCGAATCGGGGGCGGGCCACTCCCGAATTCATTGGCTTTGTTCTTGCGATTTGGAAGATTGTCGCTCACCGGCGGGGCAAGAGAGACCGGATTGGCATCGGGAGTCGCGGCAGGAGCGTTCAGGACAGGCTGCGTGGCCGCGGCGTTGGCAACCGGGGGAGGTGCCGTGGGGGCACTGGCCGCAGGCGCTGGGATGGGACTGGCTCCGGTTCCATCAGGGAGGGAATCCAGCGGCGATTTCGGTAGCGGCGTGGGAGCCGGGGACGTTGGGACAGGTGCGATCGCGGGCGAGGTGCCAGCATTCGTCTGGCCTACGGCACTGGTCGTCTGAACCCAGCGCGCCTGATTTACCCCGGGCTGGCTGGTCGAGGCCACCTGTTGATTCACTTGCGACTCGGCGGCGGTAAAGTCAGGAGGCGTAACAGAGACATTGGGAAGTGAAGTGCCCGAGTGGGTGACAATGGCGTTCGAGGCATCGGAAGGCGCAGGGGCCAGAGCACCTGGCAACGCCGTCCGGACCGTCGCTAACGCGTTCGGGTCTATATCCTTACGATCGCTCTTGGCCTGAAGGACCGTGATACGATTGGCAATTTCCTGGTCCGCCGGTGCCAGTCGGGCCGCCATTAAGTATTGAGCCAGAGCGGTCTCTTCGTTCCCAAGCTTCTGCTGAAGGACTCCGGTCTTGTAATAAACGCGATAGTCGGCGGGCGCCAGATTTGCCGATTGTTGCAATAAAGCCAAGGCGTCGCTGTATTTACTCTGTGCCTCGAGGAGATAAGCCAATTCCAGTTTCGGCTCGACGGAGTTCGGATTACGCGACTCCCAGTCTTTTAAGAGGGCCAGAGCGGCGTCCCCCTGATTCCGCTGACTCATCGACGTTGCCAAGCCGCGATAACAGCAGACGGTCGTCTCCGGTGAGGGATTCCGGTCGAGACAGGCTCGGTAGTAGCTTTCCGCCTGGGTCAGGAGACTCGGCTGCCCGTGAAGTGCCGCCTGACGCTGATAGGTCGAGGCAACATTGTAATAGGCCTCCGCGTTATTTGGGTCAAGTCGAATTGCCTCCTGAAAATAAGGCAGTGCCTGGTCGTACTGGCCCTGTCCATAACAGGCGACCCCTTCACTGTTCTTAAGTGATGACCCATTCAGGGAATGGCAACCGGTCAGCATGCCTGTCAATATCGAAACCAACCCAATTATAATGACCGCAAGTGACCGGCACAAAGCACTCGTGCGCTCGTTTCTGTTGCTCGTGAGGCCTGTTTCCTCGCGTTTCGGCTTGTCCCATCCGTGATTCATTGCTTCCGTATCCTGTCTGTTATGGCAACTTCACTATGCGCCCTGTTTTGCAACCGGGGACGCAATATAAAAAGTCCTTACATTTCCAGTTGCCCATTGTAACGATTTTACTCCTTTTCAACAAGAGCAATTTTTAATTTTCCTTTTGCACGCAAAACGCGTCTGGCATCGCGAGTACGAGTGAAAATTTTTTATGGCGATTTTCTGGGAGTTACGAAACTTAAAAAAGTACATAACTCCTTATATTGTAGTAGTTGCATCCATTTCGATACAGAGACTCGGTGGAGGTCCCCGGTAAAAAAACGAAAAAATTCCTATTGGACCAGAAGGAAAATTATGTTACTCTATGCTTGTCCTGTTGCGGAAGACAGGGCATTCGAAACGACACCTGCAGAGAAGAAGTTGATCCGGTGGAAGTCACCCCGAGCCAAACGGCTTGTCGCCTGACCCACAGGGATCAGGAAAGGACACTGGCGTGCAACTGACATTAGCGTATGAATCCGTGCGTAAGGAACAGACTCGGAGTGACTTGGAGAAGGTGGGGTTCCGCTGGATGGTCCGTTCGGATCTGGAAGAAGTCCTAACTCTGGAAAGGCGATGCTTCGAATATCGCTGGACGAAAGAGGATTTCGCCGAGTGCCTTTCGCGTCGAAACTGTGCCGGAATGGTGGCGTTGTACGAGGGCCGAATTGTCGGGTTTATGGTTTATGAAGTCGGTAAAAGGCGAATCGAACTCATCTCACTGGCTATAGCGCCGGAAGAACAACGTCGCGGAACGGGCCGCGCTCTGGTTATGCGGCTCATCCGCAAACTGCGTGCGAACCGCCGCACCAAGATTTCCGTCACCGTTCGCGAACGCAATCTGCAAGCCCAACTCTTCTTTCGAGAACTGGGCTTTCGTGCCAGCTCCATTATGCGGCAATTCTATGAACCGGCGGCGGAAGACGCTTATGTTATGCAATTCCGGCTCAATAGGAACGGCGCATCCGCTCAAGATTCCACTGGACTTTTTCGGCCTGTGACATTGAGCTGAAGTCAGGCAAATCGGTACCAAACCGGTTCGTTGCGGCACTCTGGGAGCCACACGCCTTGCTCTTCTTCTGGCCTGCACCCGACTTTTGTCCCTGGGCTGGTTTGCTATTATAGCTGTCGCTGGTCGCCACGGACGACAGATCGTCTTCCAAAGACCGCTTCGGCTGAATCTTTAATCGGGCAAGGTCCCCGTGATACGCCTTAACCGCTTCCACCGGGGCAATTTCACTGTCGGCGATAGCACGCAAATATTTAATGAACGTTGTCTGGTGCTCTGCCGAATTTATCTTGCGACCATAAAGAGCCACTCGCGCCCCGTATTTCTTGGCGTCGTGCAACATCTTGAACGCGTCGTAAGTCGTCCCGGCACTACCGCCCAGAATTCCCACAACCAGCTGGCTGTCGTATCGAGCCAAAGCTTCCATCGCTTCCGGCCCATAGTAAGGAATTTTCAGGAAGACAGGCCGCCCTGCACTGGCAACACCGGCCAATGTGCGGACAATATGGTCGTTAACGAACTTCGGAATGTCCTTGGGGCAGTTGGCACCACAGGCATTGGGGCTAAAGACTTCCAGAAAATGCCGGAACCCCTTCTGCTCCGCTTCCAGCCGGAACGCGTTATAGGCAACGAGTGCCTCGTAGTCCGTTTGCGGATTATTGTTGAACGTTATGGAGTAGAGCCCTAAATCCGCACCCAGGCCAGCTTTACGCTCTTCCGGAGTGCATTCCGCTTTCCCGCAAAGGGCATGGTCCAAATTCGCCGTGCGGAACGGACGCGACGGCAGGCTCGGATAAATGCCTTCCGCCCCGGCCAGCCAGATATCCGTAGCGTCGTTGGCGCGAATCGCTGGCGTTATGGCCGTATTGACAAAACGACGCTCACGAAGCGCAAGAATGTCGTTCGTACTGGCACTCATGAGAACAATGTCAACGAGGCCCTGGTCGATCACTTCCCGAATTTGATTGCGATATTCGTCAAGAGTCTTGAACTTTGCTTCGCTTCCATACTGCTCCGGACTTTGCCCAGGCGCGGCCAATCCATAGGCCATATCCGCGTCCTTCGCGTCGGCCAGAATAAAATCATTGCACGAACGATTCTTAAGTATATTGGCCAACTTGCGGTCAAGTGATTTTTCCATAACGTAAACTACTCCTGTAACAAAAAAGGCCCCCACCGGGAGGGCCTCATTGCAAACTACCCGGGGAAAACCTGTTACCTTGGGGTATTTAGCAACAGGTCATCGCCCGGCAAAAATAACACATATTATTTTATACGACCGGATGCGATTTTTTCTTGATTTTTTCTCGCCCCTTCGCTATAGTATACCTATTTTACCACTGACGTCAAGTGTTACCAGATCGTTATAACTGCAATAGGGTGCGATTACCAGGTGTCTGGTCGAAATTTACTGCTCCGGGTGTGCGGCGTCCAGGAAATTCAACCCCCCTCCCCAGCCAAGTTTTTCACGCAGGGTTCGATAATAACTCCGGCCGGGCACGCGTATCATCTTAAAGCTCACGTCTGACTTGTGTATCCTGATTCGATCGCCTGGGGATATGACGCGGTGCATATTACCGTCGACGATAATATACGCTTTTTGATTCAGGACACGCATTTCGTAGATTCGCTCGGCAGAGTCGACCACAGGTCGAAAACTGATGGTGTGTGGACTAATCGGGGCAATAACCACAGCATCAAGATCTTTGCGTAAGATAGGCCCGCCTGACGACAAGGCGTGCGCCGTAGAGCCGACAGGCGTGCTCACGATAAGGCCGTCTCCACGATACGTCGTTACCGGCTCGTTATCGATCGACAGTTCCACTTCGAGCATTTTAAAGGGAGGACCCGCTTGGACCACAACTTCATTAACAACGAGTTCCGGGTCGGTTCGGACAGGTCCGGAAATCCTCGGTTTTGTCTCAATAACACATTCGAGCAGAATTTGCTCGCGGACAGAAAGCGAAGAGAAATCACTTCTGGACACCAGCGGTACCAAGTCCTCCGCATCGACCGCGGTCAGGAAACCGAGTCGACCCATATTAACGCCCAGAATGGGAATCTGATTTTTCCCCAACTGCCGCACCGCGCGTAAAACGGAACCATCGCCCCCGAAGACAAGGGCGAAATCCGCCGAGGTATCAGACATGTCAGCGTCGCCGGAGAAATCACTGCCGACGATCTCAAATCGTTGGGCCAGCGCCGGACGCAGAGACTCATAACCCGCCATAACACCTTCGTGACGCCCGTTGCCGAGCAGGAGGAGTTTATGGAATTTGCGTGTGCATAACTCTTTCTCTTGCTTGGTCATAGCCATTACCCTGGCGGCCAGCCAAACGGACGGCCGCCCATGACGTGAAAATGAAGATGCTTGACCGTCTGACAAGCATTCACGCCACAATTTGAGACAACGCGATAGCCCTCTTCCGCTATCCCGAGCTGGGCAGCAAGCTTGCCAATCACGGCGAAAAGATGTCCTATCAATTCACCATCTTCCGGGCCAATATCGCTCACCGAAGCAATTTCCTTCTTCGGAATCACCAGAAAATGGACCGGGGCCTGCGGCATGACATCGTAAAACGCCAGGCACAAATCGTCCTCATAGACAATCTTGGCCGGAATTTCCTTGTCAATAATTTTTTTAAAAATGGTTTTTTCCGTCATGGGGGTCTCCTCTATAAGTTATATTATGCTCTATTATACGGCACTGTCAAGCTGTCCCGGGAGGCGTGGCAAAAGTTATGCGTCTCGCCCCCGCTATTGCTCTCGAAATTCCAGAGCACCAACATTGGCCAAAAGGCCAGGCAGCCCACTGCGTAACAGGAAGCGAGCGTAGACATCGCCCTGTAAAACCGCTTCCCAAAAAACCGCGCTGGCGTTCATAATCGCTTGCTGGTACGGCAGGTCGCTTTCCGAGGAAGTCAGACCGGCAATACGGAACCGCATGCCGGTATAGACTTTATGGTCACCGCCGTTCAGGGTAACGTGGCAGTGCTCTACGCCCCGAATCGCCTCGTACGGGATACGCCGCTGCCAGGCTTTCGTCGTTCCGACGATCCCATCGTCCTTCGTTCCGGCAATCGACATGACCGGAACCTGGACATAGGCGTAGACCACAGGCGCCATGAATTCCGTCGTAAAGACAGGCGGACTCAAGGCCAAGACCCCGGCAATACGGTTATCTTTAAGAGCTGGACCATTATCTGGTGGGAGCTGGCCCGCAGTGAGCAGAGCGGCCAAGGCACCCAGGTCGTTGCCTGCGACGCCAATTCGCCTCACGTCTATGAGAGACGAAAGCCCGTCGGGGACAGGGTACGCGACCATCTCGTACAGATGGTCAATAGTCATGGAAATCATTAAAGCTCGGTCTCGACCGCTCCAAAATTGACCATAGGCCTTTTTTAAGTCTTCCAGAGGCCGCAGTTTACCTCGCCACACGGCTTCATTGCTGCCGGGGTGCTCCAGAAAAATTGCCACAAGGCCGCGAGATGCCCACATTCTGCCTAAATATTCGCATTGCCGCGACGAACTCCCGAGTCCGTGTGAAAAAATGACGACCGGACAGCGTTGCAAGACGCCAAGCGGAAAATAGACCTTCGAGGAAATAACGAGTTCCGACTGGGGCGGCCGCCATAAGAGGTCCGTCGTTCCAACGGCATAAATGGGCCTGTTGTCGCCATATTGGGCCAGAACCGTGGTCGGTAAGAAAGCCAAAACGATCAGAGCAATCAGTGGTAAGAACAGAGATATTCCCATCCCACGACAACGAGTCCTCGCGACAAATCCTTTTGTCAGCCTGTACCTTTGTGCGTTCATAACAATCCATTTCACACAGGTTTCGGGCAACCGAAGATCACGGTCAACCGCGAAAAAAATACGGATGAGGTGGGATTCGAACCCACGGACGGGTATTAACCGTCGCCGGTTTTCAAGACCGGTCCCTTCAACCGCTCGGGCACCCATCCATTGACCTTGACTCGTTTCATTATAATGGAAAAGTCTCAAACGTCAAGGTGAGCCGTAAAGCGGGGCTGAAAAACGAAGAAGAAGCCTGGCAAAATCGTTTGCCGTAATCGAGAGCAGGTTGCTCGTTAATTTTGTTCAGACTGTCTATACTGCTTATTTTACGATTTTTCTCGCAGTCTCGAACGATATAGCAGGAAAAAAACTTTTTTTATGCCATATTTGGCCGCAAACTCCGAGTAACCTATGGAAGGGCAGTAATCCCCGTGGTAGACTGTTAGAAAGGTGAGGTATAAATGAACGCAGATAACAAAAATCAACAAGAGCTGGCTTCTCGAGTTTTTTTAGAGAATTACAGCTTTATTCGGTTCATAGCTTTTCAATCGGCACCTCGACGGGATCTGGTCGAAGATATTGTCAACTCGACGTTTATTGTCTTCGTGAATAAATCGCATCAATGGGATTTGACGGGCAACGTTAAACCTCTTCTTGGTGAAATCACAAAAAACGTCGCGAAGAATCATTGGGATGACTTCATGAAGCATAGTCCGGACTCATTGCGAAAGATAGCGGAATACGTTCAGCGTGACGTCGAGGTGACCGGAGAAATTCTGGGCAGCAATAACACCGTAGACGAAGAGATAACGGCGTTGGGACTGTGTCTGGGGAAACTTCCGGAAGAGTCGAGAAAACTTGTGGAGGACTATTATTATCACCATGTTCCGCTGAAAGAGATTGCCAAAGAGACTGGTCGCAAGCCGCTTACGCTTGGTAAGGTACTTTTCCGGATAAGACAAACGCTGCGTAAGTGTGTCGAGCGGGTTTTAAAGGGGATGGGCTATGGCGATAAATAACGAAATTCCGCTTGAAATATACGATCTTGCCCAGAAGTATATTGACGATTGTCTGACCGAAGGAGAGGCGAAAATTCTTCTCCCGTTCCTGGATCGCAATGTTGAGTTTCGTCAGGCGTTTAGCGAAAACATATTGGCGGATTTTATTCTTCGCGAGCGTTATAACGCGCTTCGACAGATCCAGTCGTGTACGGAGACCCGAATCTCCCGGGCGAAAGATCCACTTTGGGACGCCGTGGTCGCGGAAACCCGGTTTTCTTCCCGTACGTTTGAAAACCACTCCAGCATCCCATTGCACGTGGGAAAGGTACAGAAGCGAGTCACGAGATTTTGGCCGAATCTTGGGCAGGTCGCTTCCGCCGGAAAAACAGACCAGGTGCAGTCGCGATTGACACTTCCTGTTATTCGCTGGGGCTCGTTGGCCCTTGCGATTCTCCTGCTGGTTGTCATTATGGTTGTCGTGGTGCAAAGAACGCTTACCCCGGTCGATTTCCCACTCCCGGAAGCCACGGCTCGCATTGCGCAGACCGTAGATGCCGTTTGGGGTGAGAACTGTCCGGATTTTAAACGAGGTCAGCCACTGTATTCCCAAGCTCTTTCTCTTGTTTCCGGGCTTGTTCGACTTGAGTTCAAAAATGGCGCGCAAGTGGTTGCGGAAGGACCGACAGACCTGGTCATTAATGACGAGTTGAACCTGTTTTGTAACCGCGGTCGCATGAGTGCCTATGCTCCGCCGACGGCAAAAGGACTCCGAGTTACAACTCCTTTTGCCGACTTTATTGACTACGGAACTCGTTTTTCAGTGCTGGTTACCGATAAAGGTGCACGCCTCGATGTTATTGAGGGACGCGTTCAGGTTAAGACCGACAGGAATTCTCCTGGCGTTCTCTCTGCGGGAAATGGGACGGAAGTCAATAATCGACGAACGGCCTTTCGCGTCAAAGTCAATGCCGATCATTATATTACAACCGACTTTTTTGAAAAGCAGTTGAACTCCTTTGAACAAAAGGAGCAGACGGAAAAAGAAGAAGTGGAAAGAAAAATCGCCCAGGATGAGCATCTGCTGGCCTACCTGAACTTTGGTCAGCCCTCGTCCATTAGCTTTAAGAACAAGTCAATTGCCGGGGCTGTCAGCATACCCGAGGCGACGCGGAGTCATTGCGCGGAGGCGTCCGGAATCCTCTCCGGCGAGAAATCGCTCGCGTTCAATAATGCCGACGACCATATTTGGCTTCAGATGCGTACCAGGACGAACTCGCTCACGCTCGTAGCGACCATTAAGGTCAACGAATTAAAACCGGAAGGAAATCTGATCTTTTCGAACGATAATTTTCTTCAGGAATCCGGCAGCGTTTTGTGGCAGGTGCTTCGCGATGGACGTTTGCAATTCCACATAACACCCTCTGGTAACGGCATTAGTGCTGGGTACCCCTCGCCGGTCGTCATAACACCGTCAACGATGAATGTTTGGCTTACCGTGGCGGTCGTTGCCGACGCCGAACGCAAGGAAATTCGCCATTATGTCGACGGGAAACTGACAGGTCGCGTTCCTTGGCCGGTTCCGATTCCCTTGCAGCTGGGTAATTCCACGATCGGCAATACAAATATAATTTCCGGTGGCTATCGGAATGCCTGGTTCAGTGGCAACATTGCCTGTTTTTCAATTTTCAATAAGGCTGTTTCCGAAGAGGAACTCACCACTTTGGACAACGCACTTTAACAACAACTTACTTTTAACACACAAGGAGACCAATCAATGAGAAAAAAATGGAACAAGATTTTTTATGAAGAACTGCAACGAAAAGGTTGTCGTTTAAAAAAGATTCTTGCGTTTACCCTGGTTGAACTGCTGGTTGTCATTGCGATTATAGGAATCTTAATCGCTCTGTTACTACCAGCGGTCCAGGCAGCGCGAGAAGCGGCAAGGCGTATGGAGTGCACCAATCATCTCAAGAACCTGACTCTGGCCCTGCACAACTACTGTGATGTGAATCAGGAACACATTCCGTATATGGGTTTCCGCGGCGCTCTTGGCAGCAATACAACGGCCATACGCTGGGACCTGCCTTCCTGGGTCGTGCGGATTTTTCCCTATATTGAACAAACAAGTTTGTATTCCGGACTCAAACCGGAAGACTGGAACTTATACTACAATACGTCGGCCCGCATGAAGGCCATACGTCAGGCGGAAATCTATATTCTGCTTTGTCCTTCCGATCCCACTCGTGTTAAGGACGACCCAAACGGAGATGCCAATTTTTTGCATAATTACGTCTGCAACGCAGGCAACACAGACTTCGCGCACCATTCGACCGGCTTGAAAGATGGAACTGACCTGGAATACAAAGGAGCCCCTTTTGGTCTTGGTGATTTTGTTAACAACGAATACAAGCCGTTCATTGCAACCCTTCCTTCCCTTCTGGACGGTACGAGCAATACATTAGGGCTGTCGGAATCGATTATACCGGCCAAGCCGCGAGCCGGAGAGTCCTGGCGCGGGTACATGGGGCGCGTTATGGGTGGCTGCGCCTCGGGATTTACCGCTCGTTTTGCACCGAATTCCAATATTGATTACACGGCCCGACTTTGCGCGATTATCAAAGTCCCCAATTATTCCTGTAATTGTTACGAAACTACTGCGAACAACTATCAGTATGCCATGCATTCGGCGCGAAGCCATCATTCAGGAGGAATTAATGCCTCGCTTATGGACGGCAGTGTGCGATTCGTGTCCGAGACCATTGATTTTAATACTTGGCAGGCACTGGCAACGTCGCAAGGTGCCGAAACGTTTTCGTTGTAGTTTACTGTTAAACTTTTTCACACGCTTGCCAACTTGAAAGGAAAGTTACCATGTTAAAACAAATCAAAATGCATCGCGGGTTTACCCTGGTCGAGCTACTGGTAGTCATTGCGATTATTGGGATTTTAATCGCGTTGCTTCTGCCGGCAGTCCAGGCCGCCCGGGAAGCGGCGCGACGCATGTCCTGTACCAACAATCTGAAAAACATTACTTTGGCTGTGCACAACTATGCTGATGCCAACAAGGACCGCGTTCCTTATATGGGATTTCGCGGGAGCCTTGCCGGCAATGCTTCGATTATTCGCTGGGATCTGCCATCTTGGGCCGTTCGAATCTTCCCTTACATAGAACAAACAAATCTGTATTCCGGACTTAAGCCAGAAGACTGGGCTTCTTACTACAATACGTCCGCTCGAATGAAGGCCATACGTCGCGCCGAGATTTCAACATTCCTTTGCCCTTCGGACCCCACTCGCGTTACAGACGACCCAAACGGAGATGCCAATTTTTTGCACAATTACGTTTGCAACGCGGGCAATACGGACTTCGCGCACCATTCGACCGGCTTAAAGGACGGGACCAATCTTGAGAATCTGGAAGCCCCGTTTGGAATAGGTGACATCGTGAATAAGAACTATGTTCCCTACATTTCCATGCTTTCCGGAATGCTCGACGGGACCAGTAACACGCTAGGAATATCCGAGGCTACAATACCCGTCACCCCCCGGACAGGTGAGGGCTGGCGCGGCTATATGGGACGCGTTATGGGTGGATGTGCTTCGGGATTCACGGCTCGGTTTGCACCCAATTCCAATATTGACTACACCGCCCGGCTTTGTGCCGTGATGGCGATTTCCAATTATTCCTGTACCTGTTACGAAAATAATGCAGACAACTATCACTATGCCATGCATTCGGCGCGAAGCTACCATTCAGGCGGCGTTAACGCTTCCATGATGGATGGAAGTGTCCGATTTATTTCCGAAACAATCGCTTTCAATGTCTGGCAGGCATTATCGACTTCGCAAGGAAGTGAAACGGAATCACTGTAAAAAATTTTTTAGAAGAACAATTTCAGAAAGGACCCCTGTAAATGAAAACCTTAATTCACACAATAGCGAAATGTGCAATGTGCCTACTGCTCATTCCTGCGGCGTTTTTCGCCGGCTGTGGACCCCATGATACGCGCCCCACTGTTACGGGTATGATAACTTTTAACGGATCTCCTCTGGATTCCGGGACCATACAGTTTGCGCAGGACAACGCTGCTGTCTACGCCACTCAAATTACCATGGGTAAATACGAGCTTAAGGCCGACCCCGGCGATTACCGCGTTACCATTACCTCGATGAAGATTACCGGGACGCGGGATCGTAACGAGTTTCCCGGCGATACCATGCAGGAATCCATAGAAGAGCAGATTATTCCTCCTGACTACAATGTTAACAGTACCTTGCGATTTACCGTGCCGGCGACCGGCGGGACTTACGATGCTGATTTGATCGCCAAGACAAAATAATTTAAGGAAACCATCAACCATGAAAGTCAACTTCAAGAATACTTTCCCGATCGTCGTTTTTTTATTATTCGTAACAGGAATATCTGCCCCTGTAATAACAAAAGCGGCGGAGGGCAATAAAGATTATAGCGACCCAGCCGCGCTCGTTCCGACTGTCCATCGGCCTCTCCCTGAAGTCTGGACGGATTCCTTTCGCGCATGGCAGGGAATCTCCAGTATCGAAGTCACGTCGAACGATCGCGTTTGGATTACCTGGTACAGCGGCGGCCTGACGGAAGCGGAAGACAATTACGTCCTGCTTATTACCAGCGGAGACGGCGGCGAAACCTGGAGTCAACCGATTTTTGCCGTGGACCATGAGGGCCCGATTCGTCTTTTCGACCCGGCACTGTGGCGTGACCCGACCGGTCGATTGTGGCTCTTCTGGGCGCAGGGGGAAGTGACATACGAAAATTCCTGGCTTTGGACCTGGGATGGGCGTCAAGGCGTTTGGGCCATGACAACGGACAATCCGGAAGCGGGCGAAAATGCTGTCTGGTCCGCGCCGCGACGTTTGTGCAACGGTGTTATGATGAATAAACCCATCGTCAACTCGCAAGGGCAATGGCTCTTTCCGGCCTCGGTCTGGCAGATGGGCCCGTCCAAATACAAACTGCCTGACGAGGAATATGGGGCGAATGTCTATCTGTCGACCGACGAAGGTAAAACACTCACCCTGCTCGGGAGCTGCAATGGGGAAAAGTTGACCCACTTTGCGCATGAGCACTGTCTGATTGAGCGCAAGGACAAGAGTCTCTGGCTCCTATCCAGAATTGAAAGCGGAGGCGGGATTGGCGAATCCGTTTCCATCGATGGCGGCAAGACATGGCCTGAACTCAACAGGACGGCGTATAAGCAGTCGTCGTCGCGTACATTCATGAGACGTCTAAATTCAGGTAATCTGCTGTTTCTTAAAAATGGCCCCGTCGAGGGTGTCAATGGTAAGGATGTGGGCCGATCGCAATTGATGGCCTTTCTGTCAGAAGATGACGGTAAGACGTGGGTCGGAGGACTCATGCTCGACTCACGCAATAATGTTTCCTATCCGGACGCAGGTCAATCGGAAGACGGGACCATCTTTGCGACCTGGGACTACGACCGCTACGGGAGCGGAGAAATTCTCTTTGCCCGATTCACAGAAGACGATATTAAAGCCGGCAAGATTGACTCTCGACGCGGCAAGTCCTGCTCCGTTGCCAACTCGCTGAAAAACCAAAAAATGTTTATCGTTCCGCAAGAAAAAAATCTTCAGGGTACTCCTCTGATTACCGGGGAGCAGCCGGAAATAAAATATCCACAAGAGAAAGATCGCTATGACTTAAAAAAATTGGAACCAGGTGCCCTGCTCTACAAACACGGTTTCAGCTCGCGGTGTAAAAATATTCCACCGCAACTGGTCGGGAAAAATTACCTGCAAGGGTACCGCGGACAAGGCTTGAAATTTGAGGTCGAGAAAGACGGAGTTGTCTATATCCTTTCACCGTCGCCACATTACTCTCCGTACAGTCAGGAGGAGACCTTGTTCAAGCAAGGTTTTTCTCGCGTCGACATTCCAGAATTTCTCCTTTTTTGTAACAGTCCGGACTACATCGTGCGGGTCTATCAAAAAGAGGTTAAAAAGGGAGAAAAGTATGAATATTCCATGTGGGGAATACTGATTTTTTAATAAATTGTACAGAGGTCACTCAATTTTTCCACTCTGTGCTTCCACGTACCGCGTAACGAATTCTGTCGGTCACGCGGCGGTGGAAAAGTTGAGTACCGGTAAAACGATAAGACACAGGCGAAGTCACCCGCCAGTCGTTACTTCGCTCGTGTGGGCTTCTTGGTCAAAGTGAGTTCCTTCTTGGCAAAATTGTAGCGGACGGCGGTCATGAACTTTTGCATAAGGAACAGGCCTCGCCCGCGCGGGCGTGTTATGCGGTTTTGAGTCGTCGGGTCCATAACACGCGATAAATCAAACCCTTTACCCTCATCGCGAAATCGCAGGATAACCCGTTCCGAAGAAAGCGAACCGGAAAAATAAATCTTTTTGGTTTTCTTGTATTTATTTCCGTGTTCAATGGCATTATTAATTGCCTCAAGCGAAGCATGATGCACGCAGTAGCGGTCCTCTGCGCTCCAGGCCAGCAACTGTAAAGCGTCGACCATCCAGTTGAGCGATTGCAAGACAACTTTCGTTTCCGAGTTCATAACCATATTGAAGCGAATGTACACCGGGTCTGACAGACTCTTCCGGTCTCGCGACGCTTGAATCTGCTTGATCGTGGCGTCATCTGGCGAAAGCACCGGGGCAACCGGAGCTGTATTATTGCAACTACAATTATCTTTAAACATGGCTCATTTCCCAAGCAAAGTCTTAAGTTCGTCTATCGTGTCCGCAATAAGGAAAAGAGTATCCAGTCGCGTTATTTTAAACGTTTCCGCCATACCGGAATTCATACCGCAAAGTCCGAATTTTATATGCTGTTCCTTGGCACGAAAATATAATTGAATCAAGTGTTGCAGGGCCGCACTCGAAAGAATCACGACTTTGGAGAAGCTGATAATCAGTGCCCGGCCCTCCAATCTTTGGACGACCGAGTCAATATCTTTTCCCCAGTTGAAATCGTGATCAGAAACTTCAATGACAGTCGCTTTGCACTTTACAATGGCAAAATTCTCTTCCATTTCAAGATCAACAGTAGCCAGTACTTCATTCATAGTATAACACCTCAACTCTCTTGATAAAGCTCATCAGCCCGGAAGGAATCCGGTTTCAGCATTGTCTCTGCCCGGTTTTTTCTGCACAAAGCCAACAGTGTAATATCATCTTTAGTAACGTTATTCGAAAACAGTTTTGCCGATTCTATAATTTTCTCAACGAGCTCCTTGGGCGACGCATTCGATAAGAGTGAACATTCATCTCTCAAATGAGCACTGCCGTAAACTTCATTTGTGGGCGACAGACTTTCGGTTATGCCGTCGGTATAAATGAGCAGCGTCTCATCTTGCTCTATGAGGTCGGTCACCGTATGATATTCGGCATCGTTAAAAACACCGATTACCAGGTTGGTACTCCCATCAAGGACACGTACCTTACCATCTTTTGCAATAACCATGGGATAGGGGTGGCCCGCGTTACAGTAGCGAAGTTCTCCCGTTTTTGTATTGTACAGGCCGAGAAACATGGTCATGAAATTCGTCTTCTTATTGTTAAGACAAATCATTGTATTGATAAGAGACATAACGCGGCCGGGATTCAACTCGTAGCGGGATGCGACGCGGACCAGAATGCGAGCGGAGGACATAAAGATAGCCGCGGGCACTCCTTTACCGCTCACATCGGCGATCAGGAAGAATAGTCGATCCTCGTCGACTTGCCAGAAGTCGTAGAAATCGCCGGCCACATAGTGAACCGGAATACATTCGGCCCACAAGTCGAGGTCCGTAACCTGTTCCGCCTCTTCTGCGCCTGGCATGAGGGATAATTGCAGGTCTTCGGCCATCTCCAGCTCTCGTGAGAGTGCCTGATACCCGGCCAATTCCGCAATCTCTTTAGACATATATTTTTTCAAGTCGCGCACCATGCCGTTAAAGTTGGCGGCTAGCGAACCCATCGGATTGTCCATCTTCTCATACTTCGATGGGACAAAAACGTTCAGGTTCCCATTGGCCACTTTTTGCGACGCTTCCGAAACCGCTATAATCGGACTATAGACGCAGAACGACAGAATGCCTATCATGAGGGAAAGCAGGAGATAGCCGGCCAGGCTCCATACCCACATACTGATCATGCGACGATAAAACGACATCATAATGTCCGGCATGGAGAATGTCTTGATGAGAACGTATCCCGAATTCAATTCCACAGGTGTGCATACGTGGCAGACGGATCGGGACCAGCTGCGGTTGGTAAATAATAAATCACGGGAGTAGGAGTAACTTCCGGTTAATCCGGAGAGAGTCAGGTCGAAGAAGGGGGCAAGTCGAACGAAATCACGCTCGGCCGCCAAAGCGTACGCGTTTTTATTGCTGAACTCGGCAACACTGCTGTAGAGGAACTGACCTTCTTCCGAAAGGAGGAACGTCTGCTCCTTGCGGTACGCTTCTCCGGCCATACGCTGTTTTAACTCACTAAACAAAACCGGCATGCGGAAAGCAATCACCATAACACCGGCGAAATCACCTCGTACAAAAAAAGGAACAGAGTAGTAACAGGCTGTCAGATTGTTGATGAAGGTTAACGTTGGCCCTCCCCAGACGCCACGTCGATGGAGCCGCGACAGCTGATACCAGTTCTGAAAAAAATACGCATCTGTTACGGTTTCCCTTTGGATCGTGTCTTCCTCGGCACGAAAATAGAAACGGGAGAATGCAGGTGACCCGACTTCCTCATCTGTCATGTTGAACATGTCCCTTAAACTGTATTCCGGGTACGTCCCTTGTTGTAATTTACGCAGAAAAACCGGGTCATAAGCGATTCCTACGATACTGGCACAGGGCGTCTTTTGCAAAAGATTCTCAACAGAAATTTCGGAAAACGCCTGGCGGTCAAGCAACGTATTCAAATCGTCCAAAGCGGAAACCAACTCATTCATGAGCCGACGTAATCGCATTGCTTCCTGAACCGTATTCGACGTCAGTTCCGACTTGGCTAGGGAGACTTCTTTCTTGTATTCGTTCCAGGTATACAGACACAACATACTGAGCGTCACTAAAAAAGACGGCAGGACAATCGTTACAATAAGGCGGTTACGCGTCTTAAAGCACGCGGTCAGTAACAGGAAGGAACGGTCGAGCAACCGTCGAAAGAATTTATTCTTTTTCATGGCTCATCCTCCCTGTCCGGAGCGTCATTTCCGGTCTCGCCGGTCTGTTCCGAATCACGCGTTTCTGTCTCGTGCAAAGCGGTCTCGGATTCGGAGGTCGCAAGGGGCTCCGGCTCAATACAACGATCGTAAAAAAGCACGTTCGGGTCGGGCGCCTTGTCGGACTCTATCATGCCGGTTCCAATCAACAGATTCAGCATGTGCGAATATTCTTCCCGACTGACACGCAAACTATCGCGAGTCAGGGGACTTCGGGTCAGGTAGGCGCGTAATCTGCGAAACTCCTCGACCAAAATTCTGCGATCGAAGACAATATAATTTTCGGTAAAACAGCGCTCCAGCGTGTCTATGGCGTCTGTTTCATTACTGAGAGCGTGCTGCCACCCGAGCAGAGTTGCATCCGCGAATCGCTCACAGATCGTGCCGTGCCGTTCCGCGAATGCACGAGTACACATCAGAGCGTCTTCCGGCATATTGCAAAAATCGGCAAAGGGAATAAAAGCCGTTTCACTGCGGTGCCGGGAGAAGTGCATGGGACCAGGTAGATGATACGAACGAATGCACAGGCCGTGCATTGCATTCGGTTGGATAATAGCCGCATTTTTATGCGTGACGGGAAACAGTTCGCATTGGTTCCCGGCTATTTTCAGGGCCGTCTTCGCGCTAATACTGCGGGAAGCATAGTAGGCAATCCTCTTCCCGTTAAAATCGCTTAAACTTTTTATCTCGGGGTTCCAGTCTTTGCGAAACAACAGACCTTGCGTCGTCTCATGAATCAGTGTCAGAAAGACGACGAAGCGTGAGCCGGTGGAGACGTCGCGGCAGATTTGCGGTAAATCGCCAACACAGAACTGACATTTCCCGGGATACAAGATTCGGGCAGGATGAACGCACAACGTGTTCCAGTCAATCACGACCGGAGGCAAGCCGGCATCTTCATAGAAACCCTCTTTTTGCGCTACCAGAAAGCCGACATCCTGAACCGCAGGCTCCGTTCCCAACATAACGTGAATGGAAGTAAGCTCGTCGGGAACAGGAACCTCTTGCACTGCTGTCTCGTTGTGGATTTGCATCGTTGTCGGTTCGTTCGCTGCATCTTCTTCCCCCGCGAGGAGAGAGCACACCGACATCGCACAAATCAACAGGAATATATCGGCCACAACCAACAGCAATCTCCGACTCAAATCAGGCCTCCTCTCCCTGGTTCTCTGACAGCTCCCCGGACCCGGAAAGGGCCGTGGGCACAGGGGGCACGGACGATTCAGCCACGTGCGTGTGCATTGCCCCAAGCGTCATTTTTCTCGCATAGGCCAGTTCTACGAAATGCGCTATGTTACGCATGACAAACTCTCGCGACTGCGACAGTACTTGCTGCGGCTCACGATAGTTCATTCCAATCAGACCGAAAGCCCGGTCCCGATAGAATAGAGGCAAAAGGACCACAAAGCCAACGGAATTCTCACGGTGCCATTCCTTGAAAGTCGTCTCGACTGTTATGTCATCCTGATTCACGGAAACCAACTTCTGCTCCGTAATCAGTTCATCCCAGAATCGCGTTCCCTTGTGTAAAGCGATCCGATCGATATCCTTGGGCAGTGGCGAGGACCCCTTACAAGACCAGTTGCTGTCAATCAGAGCGAAGTTCGGGTCGGCCGGATTGTCATAAAAGGCAATATAGACATGAACGGCATTCTCCGCTTCGCCAAAGCGGGCCAGTATGTAGTCGACTGACTTGCGCCAATCGAGACCCTTGGTGACCTCGGCCAGGCAGTCGGAAAGCAACTCGTACTTTGAGATAAGCATCTGCTGATTCTCGATAATGGCGGCGTTCTGCTGGCGCAGTTTCCATTCGTCGGTCAGATTAATACAGGCGTCAACGATATACGAATTGCCATCCCGGGTCTTGACATACAACTTATTTGTCCGATAGTAGATGTTCTTCCCGGTTGCGGTTGGACAAAGAGCGTCCTGCCGCACGCAGCCGCGACGTATCGCCTCTTCGTCCAATCGTTTAATGAAAGGCCCCAGTCCGGGCCAAGGCTCAATCTCGTCGTCCGACTTGCCGATAATCTCACTTTCCGTAATGCCTGTATGGCGCTCCAATTCCTTGTTCCACAATATGTGTCGGCACCCATTTTCCACATCTTTAACCAGAATGCAAATGGGAACACAGTCGAGAATCATCTGGAAAATCTCATCCCGGGCCTGCATGGAGAGCAGCGCCTCGGGCACATTCTCATTCCCCTTCTGATTGCATCGCTTGAGCTGGTAGCGTAAACGAATAAGCACACAACTCAAGGCCACAACCAAGGCGAACAAAAAACAAGTCAACAAAATTAACGGCGTCGGAACCATAAAACGCTATTGCCTTTCCTGCTATTTTTCACTTACGAAAACGACAGTACCACGCTTGTTGACGACCAAAATATCCGGGACTGTGTCGCCGTTAATGTCGTCTACGGTAACCTGGGTTCCCACTCCCGAATTCTCGTCAATAATATGAGGAACGAACGTAACGGTACCGTCTTCTTGAACTGTGTTCTCCCACCACATGAGAATCGCCGGGTCGTTCGTGGCTATATCGCCTCCAGAACCGTGTGCCCACCATCGCTTGCCGGTAACGAAGTCCATGCGTCCGTCCCCATTGACGTCCGCCGGCTCCATGGCATGCAGTTGACTCACTTTCGGGAAGAAATCATCGGCCGGGTCCGACGGAATAAGAACGTTTTCAACGAAACGAATTGCCCCGTCCTCGCCCCGTTCCTGCTTGTACCAGACCAAGCCGTATAAATGGCAGTGCTTCGCCGTAACTACGTCGGCAAGACCATCGCCATCGACGTCAAAGACAAGAATGTCGGACGCCGCTTCCGCAAACGGAAACGCATGGAAAAGCCAGGTTCCCTCTGACGTTTCCGGCTGCTCCCACCAACCGTCTTTTTCCAAAATGTCCGTACGTCCGTCACCATTTATATCGCCAAGACCGTCTCCGTGATAATACCGCTGATACTTATCATCTTTCTGAGAAACGGCGGTAAACTTCCAAGGCTCATACGGGTTTTGGGTATCATAAGCTATATAGCCCAGATAGCCGATACGGTTGAAGACCAGTTCCGGCTGCCCGTCGCCGTTCACGTCTCCCCAACGTTGCGACTCGTTACCCAGTTCAATAGTCGTCTCGTAGGCTGGCCACATTTCGTCTTTTCCCTGCGGGTTCGCATACCAGTAGCCGGTCACACCCGGGTGCGGGCAGATAATAATATCGGTCCAACCATCCGCGTTAAAGTCACCTGTATAGATCACAAAGGAGTTGGAATATCCTTCCGGATTGAAATCTTCGCCTTCATAAATCTGATGCGAAATTTTAAAATCCGGCCCTTCATACCAGAAGTGGCCCGCAACGATATCCATTGTGCCATCGCGGTTAAAATCGCCAAAAGCGCCTCCTTCACTGTGGAACTTGTCACATACGTCAATGCGCTGCCAGCGCGGACTGTTCTCTTCAGCGGCGTACAATGAAAATGCACACAGACAGAGTGCTGCCAGAGTTACCAGGGAGGTTACACTTTTCATTCTTGTCATCTTTCTTCTTTCTAAAATTGTTTAGGGGGGTTATTGGGGGTGAGGACATGGTCGTGCAGGCCTTAATCCTCTCTTGGATTTCTATCTTCCGTTTTGTTTGTCCGGTTTGTGGCAATGGCGGCGGAAGTGGAGCGCTAAGCGTGACATAACTTATCGCTCATTGATACGGGGCCAGCGGTCCGAACGAAAGGGAACCGCCGGCAGTCCGGCACTATTGTACAAATTACCACCTGGATTATCGGACCAGTTGTAGCGAACAGCGACAGGACATTCTACTTCAGGAGCAGAGAGAACGATTGTGTTCGAACTGGCCAGGGAAGCCTTGGCCCAATAAAAACGGCGGTCGGCTCCAGCGAGCGCAAACCCGGAAAGTTCGCACGTTTCGTCAGCGGATTGGACTTTCAGGCCGTCGGCAACCTCGTCGAACGTAACGGTCACCTCGCTGTCACGGACGGCAAGTGAATGGAAACGAGGGCCCGAGGCCACAACGTCTCGCCCGTATTCCTCTGCCAGAGCCAGCAGGGCCAGACGTCGACCCACCTCTTGCTTGTTCTTCGGATGAATATCGTTCGCTTCCCCTATATCGATACTGACCGCTTGTCCAGTCCGGCGCAAGGCGAGCGTACGGTCTTGGGCCTCGCGGAGTTCTGCCCAGTCACTTTCACCAGGCGTTTCCGCGCGGGCCTTGAAATTCGCCAATTGCACGAAGTAGAATGGGAAATCGCCCTGCCCCCACGCTTCCCGCCAGTTTTGTATCAAGACAGGGAACATTTTTTCATATTCGCTGGCGTGACTGGCGTCGGCCTCTCCCTGATACCAGATCACTCCGCGAATGGCAAGCGGCATTAACGGATGTAACATGCCATTATATAAATGACATGCCTTCTGTTGCGGCGGGACCTTCTCGTCCTTGGCCTGTTCCAGGACAGGGCGAAATTCGGCATAGGATTTTAACGCAGACTCACTGACCCACGCGGCACACGAGGCACCCCCCCAACTCGTGTGAATCAGGCCGATGGGGACCTTTAACTCTTTGTGCAACTCGCGTCCGAAATAATAGGCCGTTGCGCTAAAAGAAGCAATTGTTGACGGCGTAACAGGAGTCCAGGCCGTCATGGACGCGTCCGACTCCTCTCGCAATTTACTCACGTTTGCGACCGTGGCAATTCGCATCTCAGGAAAAACAGCCGCTGCTATTTCCTCTTCCGCATGGGCCGCATCTTTTACTCTCATCGTCATATTTGACTGCCCGGAACAGACCCAGACATCGCCCAAGAGCAGGTCCGTGAGCGTTATGGTGTTCGTTCCGCGAACGACCAGCGATAAATTGTCGCCCGTTGCCAGCGGAGCAAACCGCACCAGCCAGTGACCGTCGGCCTCTGCGGTCGTCTTGAGTTCCTGTCCCGCAAGCTCGACGGTCACGGCCTCGCCCGCGTCCGCCCAACCCCAAACGGGTACCGGGCAATCCCTTTGCACGACCATTCCGTTTCTAAATACTGACGATAAACGGACTTCCGCCTTAATGGGGTTAGGGAGCCCCAGGCAGAAAAACAAGCACAAGAACAGGCCTGCGGTTCCAAGATTAAAGATTCGATTTTTCATATATTACCCTTGTCGGCACGGTTCGTTTAGCCTTCCTGGTAAAAATGCACAGTCCAGCCGCTAAAAAACTTACGCACTTCACCCCAAATTTCATTATAACACGGGAAGGAACAGTTTTCAAGAGGAAAATCCTCCTTCTTTTCAAAAAATCAAGAAAAGATTGCCCGAAGTATGGACTTCTGAGTGCGTGCCCTATTTTCTTGCGAAGGCAGGTCATTTATCCGGGGCACGCGATGAAAGACGAGTATTCGTAGTCCCGGTTCTTCCTCGCCTTGAAAGGGCAGCATATACAGCGGCGCTGCGTTTGTCGTGGCCCTGTGCTGGCCTTACAGAGCGTGGTTTTATGTGGAGATCGTTGACCCGGGGAACGATGCCCCACCTGCCGCAATTCCGCTACTGCACTCGCACGACCAAATCGCCTAGCGCCGTTCCGGAAAAGTGGGAAATAAACGGGCATTTCGCCTTGAAAAGATAGACAATCCGACGCGGCTGCCAAACCGTCGTATTCTCAACCAGTGTTTCGTAATTCGCCAGCCCTTTCGACAAAACCAGATCGGAGTTTTGAAATTTGTCCAGGAACTCATCAGTACACTGGTCCAACATGGTGCCCAGGCCATCGTTCCCGTTGTCAATAACAGGCACAAGTCGGTCCAAGCCCGCAGCGGCCGCGTCCTCTCGCAAAGCATCGTTCAAGACCGGCTTGCCGCGCACTGCCAAGGTAATCTTTTTACTGTAGGGCGACCGAACTAAAAGCTCAATCAGAAGTCGGTCGCAGATAATCTCGCCTGCGTTGTCGCACAGGTAGAGAATCGTGGACGCCTGGTCAATTAAGCGATGGAATCGGGAAAAATCGCCGTTGATCGGACGCGTTCGCGCATCCTCAAAAGCGGCGTCAATCTGCTGCTGGTTCGGTTTGCCCAGGGCATAGTCGATCGTATTGCCCGCTATGGCAAGCCGAACCGCCATCTCCAGCGGGTCAGCCGCTTCTGCCACCTGACGTTCCAGCCGGTCATACATTTTCAGGACAGCAGCGTTTGTGGCACGTTTCCCCTCAATGTAGGGGTCCGGATTCTGCGTCGTCTCCCGTATAATGCGATGGATTTTCTGACCAATAAGCGGAGGTGGAATGTGCACATCATTCTCCAGAATAAGGGCCATAACGTTGCGAACCACCTGATTATGAATAGCGATATCGTTCGAGGCGCAGCGAGCGGCCTCCAGCGACTGACGAACGAGACAGACCAGGCAATCGGGTGAAGTTGGCATGAGAAACCGTCTTACTTTCCTGCCGCAAGTCGGGCACGTTCGGCCAGCAGAGCACCGGTCTGATGGCACAGGTTGAGAACTTCCGGAGTGGGTCGAAACTTCGCTTTGACCGGTTCGGCGAGCACATGATATTTGACCGCGTCGAACCACTGCGCTACGGCTTCGGTGCCACCAGGCCCCCAACCTGCGCTACCAAAGGCAACCGCGTCTTTCGCTCGAAATTTCAAACCTTTTATATAGGTCAGTACAGCGGCCATTTGCGGCATCATTTCTGCGTTCAGCGTCGCACTGCCAATCGCAACTACAGGTGTATCCAGAAGTTCTGTAGCGATTCGGGTTAAAGTCGTCTTACGCACATGCATAAGCTGAACGTCTGTCGTGTCAGAAACACTCATCGCGCCGCGGAGCATTTCTTCCGCCATACGCTCTGTACTTTGCCACATGGAATCGTAGAGTATCAGGACTTTTTCCTTGTAAGTCTGACTCGCCCACTCGGAATATTTCGCGATAATTTCTCCCAAATTCTTACGCCAAATCAGACCGTGACTCGGGGCTATCATACGAATATCAAGCTGGGAAGCCGCATCAAGCGTCTTAAGAACCTGACGGCTATACGGAACAACAATATTGGCGTAATACGATTTCGCTTCCTGGAGCAAAAGCGACAAATCCCACTGGTCATCGAACCGGACACGGGTCGCCAGGTGCTGGCCAAAAGCGTCGTTCGAGAAGAGAATTTTTTCCTCCGGCATGTAGGAAACCATCGATTCCGGCCAGTGCACCATGGGGATATTGACAAAGGCCAGGGAACGGTGCCCGAGCGAAACGGGCGTGTCCGGCGTAACAATTTGGATACGCCAGGAACTCGTGTCGAAATGCTGACGGAGCGTGTCGGCACATTTCGCGTTGCACAAAAGAGTCGCATTCTTAAGTGCCGCCATGACCTCGGGCAGTGCCCCGGAATGGTCAAGCTCCGAGTGATTGCACACCACATAGTCGACCTTGTCCAAGTCGAGCCGCTCGGCGACGTTACGCAGTAGATTACCGGCAAAAGGGGCTTTAACCGTGTCGATCAAAGCCGTTTTCTCGTCGCGTATCAGGTACGCATTGTACGTCGCGCCGCGGGCCGTGTCGTAACTGTGAAAATCTCGAACGTTCCAGTCCACATAGCCGACCCAGTCTATATTTTCAGCAAGCTGATTCATTGTCTTTTCCGTATCTTTCCCGCAAGTTCCGAACGCTTTTGAACATTCCTCACGCCTTGACCCTGAAGTCAGGACCGTCAGGTCAACTGTCGCCCGATAAAAAAGGCTCTGCGATTCACTTCGACGAATTTCGGTTTGACGCAACGATGGATCGCTGTTTCCCACGCTTCGGTATCGAATGGCAGACGATTCGACAGGGCGCCCAATAGTATGGTGTTGGCCGCCTTCGTATTGCCAAGCTCTTCCGCTTTCTCAATAGCGGAAACGTAAATCAAGCGGGGAAACCACTTACGCATCTTCTGCTGGTTAAGGTCCGGATACGGCGTCTGACCGCTGGAAGCTGTAATGGGTACGATTTTCTGGTCCGATATGACGGCCAGTCCATCGGGCGCCAGATAGTCAATATAGCGCAGTCCTTCCATGCGTTCCAGCGAAACGAGAACGGTTGCCGTTCTCAAGGGAACCAGCGGACTGTACACTTTTTCACCAAATCGAATTTGGGCGACCACCGAGCCGCCCCGCTGTGCCATGCCATGTATTTCGTTCGTTTTTACATCAAAGCCAGACGCCAACGCCGTTTGCGCTATGATTGTACTGGCCAGGAGAATCCCCTGACCACCCACGCCCACGAGGACGACACTCTTCGTTTCCGCTGACTGTTTGTCGTTTATCATTATCTATTTCTCCCGTCCGTAAAGACGTTTTCCTTTACTCACGACGATTCCTGTTATTCTTTATGCTACTATTTACGACGCGTCCTTAAGGGGTTGAACGCCCCTTAAGGACAATGCGTCAGGTCGTTCCCTCGGCCCGTTTCTCCGCGACGACTACCGCCGGGTCGATGGAACCCGGTTCCTTGATCTCATAGCGGCCTTCCTCAAAAGCATGGGCAGGACATATCTGCTGACACAGCTTGCAACTGGCGCAAAGCAAGGTGTTAACGTGAACGCCGTCTTCGTCTTTTTCAATTCCCGGGCAGCCGAGCTTAAGGCACAGTCCGCAACGCTTGCACTTGTCCTTATTGACATGCAAAGGAAGCCCGAGCGATTCGTGACTTGCCAAGGGGCAAGGTGTCTTCGAAATAATCAGGACCGGTTCATCCGAGGCCAAAGCACGCTTCAAAACGGCAATGGTCTCGTTCACTTTTCGCGGCTGAACTTCATAAATCTGGCGAATTCCGACCGCGCGGCCAATATCGGCAATGGAGATTTCCTTCGTCTCTTCGCCCATTATGGTGCGTCCGGTGCCAGGATTGTCCTGGTGCCCCGTCATGGCGGTCGTTCGGTTATCGAGAACAACAATAACAGACTTGCCCTTATTATAGGCGATATCAATCAGGCCGGTTATCCCCGAATGGAAAAAGGTCGAGTCGCCTACAACGCCGACAACTCTCTTGTCGTTGCCAGCGACGGTCATACCGTGTGACATGGAGATGCCACCGCCCATACACAAGGTGGTGTCCATACGATTCAGCGGCGGGAGTACGCCCAAACTGTAGCAGCCGATATCGCCGGTAACAACGACGTCGAACCGTCCCAAAGCAAAAAAGATACCACGGTGGGGACATCCCGGGCAGAGCACAGGCGGACGCGGCGGAATGACCGGAAGGTCGGGACACGTGCCCGCATTGGCTGTTTCCCGGACCGCGTCGCTGTTCAGGACAGGCGGCGCCCCCTCTTGCTGCTCACTCCCGTCGGGCAACGGAATCGAGACCGACTTCGGCGGAATGGCCTTGTACAACTTGTTACGCACTTCGGTCAGAACATCAACGTTCAACTCGCCTGTCTTCGGGACAAGTTTGCCTTCTGACCACGTCTTACCCTCACAACTTATGCCCAGCGCGCGAATATGCTCTTCGAGAAAATCTTCCAGTTCTTCGACGACAAGCACCTCACGCACTCCGTTGGCGAACTCGTTGATTAATCGGTCGGGGAACGGAAAAGCCCAGCCCAGCTTGAGTATAGACGCGTCCGGAAAGACTTCCTTGACATACTGATACGCAATACCCGAGGTAACGATTCCGAGACGGCGGTCGTTCCACTCAATGCGGTTCAGAGGAGAAACGCAGGCCGCTTCCTGTAAGTCCTCCAGCCGCTTCTCCAGTCGAATACGCATAGGACGGGCCCAGGCCGGAATGGGAACGAAACGTGGGGGCGCCTTCTGAAAGCTCACTTTCCGGTCCAAGGCTATTCGGTCTTCCAATCGGACGACGCTCCGCGAATGCGAAACGGTCGTTGTACTGCGGAGGATGACCGGCGTCTGATACTTTTCCGAAATATCAAACGCCATGCGCATAGCTTCACGTGCCTCTTCAGAGTCAGACGGTTCAATAACCGGGACTTTGGCAAATTTTGCGAACCGGCGCGTATCCTGCTCATTCTGCGAGGAATTCATGCCAGGGTCATCCGCGACGACCGCAACAAACCCACCCACTACACCAATATAGGCCAGCGTCATAAGCGGGTCGGCCGCAACGTTCAGACCCACATGCTTCATGGTGGTCATGGCACGCGCACCGGCAAGAGCAGCCCCGGCCGCAACCTCAAAGGCCACCTTCTCGTTCGGTGCCCATTCGCAATAGACGTCGCTGCCGTAACTCTTACTTATATTCTCAAGAATTTCCGTCGAGGGGGTCCCCGGATATCCTGCGGCAACGCCCACCGCGGCCTCCCAGGCACCCCGGGCAATTGCTTCATTCCCCGTTAACAACTTCTTCATGGTTCTCTTTCTGCATTGGGTAATAGGACACAATACACGCTTGGCAAACGAGTTCCGCACACCACAACCGACACAGTCATGCCGCCGGCCTGCGCTCACCTAGGATACTTTTACTCTATTATATTCATAAACGGACTTTTTTATACCCCGGGCACCTCATTTTTTTCCAATTGATCGGAAAAGAGATTCGCAATCAAGAACCTTCACAAGAATCTTCGCCCGACGGACGCCCTGCTTCAGACCCTTTTCCAGAGAACTCCGAAAAAATCTGCCAATAGAAAAACCCGCCCGTAAACTTCTCTTACCGATTCTGCACACCAAACGAATCAGATATGCTGATTATCAAACAACAATCGTTCGACCGCAGCAGCGTCGGTCACGTCGAAATTCCTCGCAACCTGTCGTCTCACAGACATTGATTTTCCACGCCCTTTTCACAAACGTCACCTGTCGTCCGGCGTTTGCGATTTTTCTTTCTCCGACTCAATGTTTTCTGATACCTGATCAGCGTCACGAAAAAACGTTCCATCGTTACAGGAATCTTGAACGCCATTGAACGTATGCAGCGTCCATAGAACAAAATTCATGATTCCAAAGCCCAATATAAGCGTCACTACTCCACAACGAAAAGCGTATTCCTTATATTGAGCTATATAATCCAAAGCCGATGGGGCTGGCCAGTCGTATAGGACAAAAAAGTAAAGAACAGCATTGCATAAAATCAATAAGAGATACAATCGATACACACCTCGGAAACACGGATCTTGTTGCCTGTCACCGCTCTTTTTGAGCATATTATACCTCCTTTTTCGTATAAGATACTCGCTGGAATAAAAAAAGCCCACTTACGTGAGCTTAAAGTGACCCCGACGGGAATCGAACCCGTATCGCGGCCTTGAAAGGGCCGTGTCCTAACCGTTAGACGACGGGGCCAGGAAAACTTTCGCAACTCACCCGGAACGTGACTCTTCCGCTGCTCTCAACAAAGGAGAACACGAGCAGTCATCCGCGTGCATCAACGAATTGGGAGAAAGTATACCATGAGATTTTGATTATAGAAGGGGGGGTAGATAAAAACGGACAAATTATACATCGGCAGGGGCCCCTTCACCAGAAGTGGGAGTCAAAGCACTCCCCCCGGCCGCCGGAGTGTCCGGCGCGTTATCTCCTTGCCGCTCCTTGGTTTGAATCGCCTCAAAGACTTCTTTACGATGAACCGTAACATCTTTTGGAGCCTCAATGCCAAGTCGAACTTTATCGCCCCGAATTTCGACTATCATGATTGAAATGTTCCCGTCAATCACAATACTCTCGTTCTTTTTTCGGGATAATACCAACATCGCTCTGTTCCTTTCGATTAGGACCTCATGTAGCAGAACTCCTTCCTCATAAAGTCATTCTGTATCGATATACTTCCATGACCGGAAACGCCGGGCAGTCGCCGCGACCGGCAATCCGCCTGGACCGCCTCGTCGAACGCCCGTCTTGTACTCGCTCGTATGCGTCAAAAAATCCTATCTTCCTGATGCCGCATACAGAGTCGTACATTCTCTTTTATCCAGATTAACATATTTCCTCTGTTTTGTCAAATACCGGAGCACAAAATTTATTAAAAAAGCCAAAAAACTTTTAAAAAAATGCCAGTTATAACGGTCATGTTAACCATATAATCTTTATTCTACGATTATTGGTTAATAGAATCGTTATTTTGTACAGCATCTCGACCACTCTTTGAGCTTTTCTAAATTGATCTGGTCGTAGTCGCGGAAGGACCCGTCCGGGAGTTGCTTATCTCCCTTGGGGGTCTCCAAATACATCGGAAGCTCTTTGAAGCGGGGGTCGCCGACAAAGAAGCGGAGAGCCTCGCCGATTTCGCCTTCTCCCAAGGGCGCATGCCGGTCAACACGACTGCCGCACCCTTTAACCGAGTCGTTAATATGGAACGCTTGAATATGACGAAGACCAATCGCGAAATCAAAGTCTTTCAAAACCGATTCATATTTCTCCCGGGTGGAAAAATCGTAGCCGGCGGCAAAAATATGGCAGGTATCGAGGCAAACGGCCATCCGTTCCGGCTGCCGGCAGACGGAGCGAATCCGGCCCAGATGCTCAAAGTTGTACCCCAGGCAGGTTCCCTGCCCCGCCGTCGTCTCCAGGAGCACACCCACCGGACCGGGAACGGCGTCCAGAACCCGATTGAACGCCGCGCCAATTCGCGTCAGCCCTTCCTCTTCACTCCCGGTCGTATAGGCACCAGGGTGCGTGACCACCCAGCGCACGCCCAGCTGATTGGCTCGCGTGAGTTCCATCTCGAACGCGGCAACCGATTTCTCGTACAGGTCCTCTTTCGGCGAGGCCATATTGATTAAATAGGAATCGTGGATAATTGGGGTTACAATGCCGGACTCCGCTAATGCGTCCTTAAAGCGTTGGGCTTCTTCCTGTGCGATCTCCTTAGCGTTCCATTGACTGGCATTTTTTGAGAAAATCTGGACCGTATCAAACCCGGCAGCCGCCGCTTCCCGGACCGCCGCGTCAAAACCGTCAGCAATGGATTCGTGCACGCCGAACTTTGGCATAGCAGGCTCTCCTTCTTTATCTCTAGCTCTCATTATAACTTTCAACGACTTCCGCGTGCGGGCGGAAGAACAGATACACCAATTATACCCTTTTCGCGCAGAAAAGCAGGACCTCCGGCAAAAAAAGGTCAGGTTGATTCACAACAGCAAGCGAAGAGCCTGAAATGCACTTATTTTCTGCGAATGTCGCAAAATGGAAGTTCATTTGTCGCAAAATGGAATTGAAATGGCTCATTTTTATTGGTATAATGATAGGATGATAAGTAGATGGGCCGTGGCACCGGAACCTGCCTCTCCAAGGAAAGAGCCGGACTTCCTGTGCAAAAGCGTCAGAAAGTTGCGAGAAAAAATCTTTCAGGGGCCTTCTTGCGTCCGAAGATGTGAAAAGGCTCAAGATAACGTTCGCCGAGGCCCGTAAAACGTTTGAACCGGTCGATTCCGGGTGCGAAAGAACCCAAAGAGAGTAAACTGTTTCAGTGCAATGTTGCCCCCGCTGCGGCCGGTTCCGTGGGGTAACGTCACGTGAAATAAAGAGGAAAAGTGAAAGGTTTGTGATGCGAGTTCAATTAATTTTATGTGCGATCGTGCTGCTGCTGGCCAAAATGACCTATGCGGCAGACCTCTACGTCGGCGCCGCGTCGGTCGATATGACCCCGGAACTGCCGGTTCTACTGCAAGGTCAGTTTAATACGCGAACAGCGTACAAAGTTGAGACGCCGATTTTTGCCAATGCGCTGGCTTTGGAATCGCGGGACGGTGAGCAGTCTGTGGAGTCGGTAGTCCTCGTCTCCGTTGACATGTGCACAATTGGCGTTCAGCTTCTTACCGCCGTTGAGGACGTTCTGGCCACAGAGTTCCCGCAGTTCGATGCCAAGTCGAAACTCATTCTTACCGCAACGCACACGCACACTTCTCTTGTCACCAGCGAAAAGAGCTTTATCGTAACGGATCCGAAGACAAAACCGGCGTCGGAAATTCTCGATTTCATTGCCCATCGTATCGCCCAGGCCGTTCAAAATGCTTGGAATGGCCGGGAAAAATCCACGTTCTCCTACGGACTGGGGCACGCCGTGGTTGCCTATAATCGCAGGAGCGTCTACAGTGACGGCCATGCGGTTATGTACGGGAATACGAACGATCCCACTTTCCGAAAAATGGAAGGCATGGAAGACCACGACGTTGGTTGCATGTTCTTCTGGAACGAATCCGGAAAACTCCAGGCGATCGGTGTTAATGTCTCCTGTCCTTCGCAGGAAGTGGAAGGAAATTCGGCTATCAATGCGGACTATTGGGCACCGGTCCGCGAGTCCCTGAAAGCGAAATATGGAGAAGACGTTGTCGTCCTGGGCCTGTGTGGCGCGGCCGGCGACCTGTCGCCTCACATTCGCTACCGACAGGCAGCGGACGACCGTATGACCAAGCTCAGAAAATTTGACCGACTGCATGAAATTGCGCGCCGCATTGTTAACGCGGTCGATGAAGTCTATCCCGTAGTAGAGCCGGTGAAAACGGGCGACGTGCCCCTGGTGCATAAATGTGAAATGATCGACGTTCCGCAGCAGAAGATTTCAAAGGAATTGTGCGAGCGGTTCCGAAAAGAAGCCGAAGAGATAAAAACGCGAATGGACGCCGACCCGGACAAAGGCGCTGGCGGTGATTACGCACGCTATAACTGGACCTTGGGCGTTGTTAAACGTTTTGAATCGCAACAGGGAGTTGAGAATCCGACCTACTCCATGCCGGCGCATGTCGTTCGTATTGGCGACCTTGCCTTGGCGACGAACCCGTTTGAATTGTATACGGATTTTGGAATTCAGATGAAAGCCAGAAGTCGCGCCACGCAGTTGTTCGTCGTGCAATTGTGCGGCAGTTATTACGCGTTCAATTCGTACGTACCGAGTCAGTACGCGACCCAGGGCGGCGGCTACGGTGCCATTCCGCAAAGCAACCCGGTCGGTGTCGAAGGCGGTCAGCTCTTTACCGAACGCACGATTGAACTGATTAACTCACTGTTCTAACAGGTGCAATTCGACTTTGGACGAGATGTGCCGTAAAAAAGATAGCTGGTGCCCTGCGGTTGGTTCCGGGATGTAGACTGCGGAGGCCTGTGTTGCGGTCGGGAATGGCCCTGGCCGCAGGCATGGACAGGCCGGTGGACAGAGCGGGTAAGACTGGACAGAACAGGTAAACGAGAGCGGCAAAAGATGCGACTTTGGACACTTCATCCGCGGTATTTGGACCCGCAGGGCCTGCTGGCTGTCTGGCGGGAGGGACTCTTGGCCAAACGCGTTCTGGAGCTTTGGACCGCAACACCTCCGACGGCGGCCGGATATCGGAATCATCCGCAACTCGACCGGTTTAAGGCAACCGCCGATCCGAACGCGGCGATTAACCTGTATCTGACCGAAATTCTTTGCGAGGCCCGGCGACGAAATTATCAGTTTAACACCCGAAAAATCTGCGTTCCTGAAAAGAAATTCCTTCTGCCTGTGACTGAAGGTCAGGTGGAGTATGAAAGAAGTCATCTGCTCAAAAAACTTCTGTTTCGTAATCCCAATATGGCACAAGACTTGCAAACGGCGGTCGTTCCCGAACTGCACCCTCTGTTTTTTCTCGTGCCAGGCGACGTGGAACCGTGGGAAAAGCACGGCTGACGCGTAATGGCCGTCAGGAATGCTACTCTTGAGAACGGTCTGATAACCCGCGTCGTAGAAAAAGCGAACCGTCCGCAATTGCCATTTATTTCTTTTGCGTTATAATATCAGGGAAGATGGCAAGCTTGGACGTTCCGGAACTGTTTTGAGAGCGTCAGACGAGCCTTCTGTCCTGAACTATGACACCCCTTACCTTAATGAACAAAGGAGAAACCATGCTGCGTTTCCTCATGATTTTGGTCGTCTCATTAACGCTGTCGGGCCTGACGAATTGTGTCGATCCGGTTTATTCGCAGGAGGAGCAACCGCTGCGCATCCTGCTGGTCGTTGGCGGTCACAGCTACGATAAGGAAAACCTCCACAAAATGCTCTCGGATATGCCTGGCAGTGTTCTTAAGGAAATTACACTCCCGGAGGACCAGGATTACCTGAAACAGGGTCTGAATAAGGATTTTGACGTCGTCGTCTTCCACGACCAGTCGCGTTTCGACCTTACGGAGGAACAAAAGACCAATATGGAGCAGATGTGGGCCGAAGGCATGCCAACGGTCATGCTGCATCATGCGCTCATTTCGCACAACGATTTTCCCGTGATTCGCGACGTGTTTGGGACCGCTTTTTTACTTCAGGAGCAGGAGATCGACGGGCGTGTGCGTCCTGCTTCCACCTATCTGGTCCCCACCGAGGTTACCCTCCTCATGGTCGACCGCAAACATCCCATAACGGAAGGCGTGCAAGACTTTACGCTTACTGACGAGGTCTTTGACAAGCTCTATTTCAATCCGAAAATCGACGTTCTGGTTACGACGGACCATCCGGAATCGAGCCGGCCGGTCGTTTGGACCTGGCACTATAAAAAGACGCCTGTGTTCGGTATGATTCAAGGGCATGATGGCCGCGCGTTTAATAATGAGAACTATCGCAAGCTGTTTTATAACGGACTTCGCTGGCTGGTTGAGGAGTCGGCGGAGCGATAACCAGGGTTACCGCGGGTGATTGCTGCACAAAACATCAGTAATCACCCATAAAACACAATATCATCATTTCTGTGATTTATATAAATGATATTCAGTTATATTAAGCCTCTTTTGTGTGGTAGGGGTGGGGTGCTACCCCTTGTCTAACTGTAAAAAATCGTGTATAATTACTTAAATGGTATTAGTCTATCTCGTCGGGATGGTCTTCTGCTGCCTGTGGTGGTAGGGAGTCGAGTCGAAAAAGATGAAGCCATACACCGGTGTACGATTTTCAGGTTCCAGGTGGAGTGCCGGAACGTGGAAACAAAGAATCAAATTATAGTATAGACAAAGCTTTGTCCAAAATAAGAGCACGGAATATTTCTGGCCGGATACGCCGGGAACAGGGGTAGAACGCAGAAACAGGTCTGTGCAAAGGAAAGAGGAGAAGAACAGTGAGCGAGAAATGCTTCGTAATGTGTGACGGTAATGAAGCGACGTCAATGATTGCCCATCTTTGTAATGAAGTGATGGCCATTTACCCGATTACCCCGTCGTCGACGATGGGCGAACTGACCGACGACTGGGCGGCCAAAGGCAAGAAGAACATATTCGGAACGATTCCCCACGTTGTGGAGATGCAAAGTGAAGCGGGAGCGGCCGGCGCGGTGCACGGGTCCCTTCAGGCAGGGGCCTTAACCTGCACATTCACGGCGTCCCAAGGATTACTCCTTATGATTCCGAACATGTTCAAGATCGCCGGCGAAATGACGCCGACCGTATTCCACGTCTCCGCGCGGGCCTTAGCGTCGCACGCACTGTCGATTTTCGGCGACCACAGCGATATTATGGCCACGCGAAGTTGCGGTTGGGCCATGCTCGGCGGCGGAACGATCCAGGAGACTCACGATACGGCTCTGATTGCCTATGCGGCCACGCACAAGGCACGTATTCCGTTCGTTCACTTTTTCGATGGTTTCCGAACCTCGCACGAGGTCAACAAGCTTCAGAAGCTGTCCGACGACCAGGTTCGTGCCATGCTCGATATGGACGCAATCGCCGCGTTCCGAAATCGCGCTTTGAACCCACTCAAGCCGGTCCTGCGCGGAACCGCCCAAAATCCGGACGTCTTCTTCCAGGCTCGGGAAGCGTGCAATGGTGCCTATGACAAAGTGCCGGCGATCGTTCAGGAGGAAATGGACCGATTCGCCGAACTGACCGGTCGTCAGTACCATCTGTTCGATTACTATGGCGACCCGAACGCCGAAAAAGTCATTGTGGCTATGGCCAGTGGTACGGGTATCGTCGAAGAATATATTGACGCCGTTGGCAAGGACAAGAACGTCGGTCTGGTCAATGTCCGTCTGTATCGTCCGTTTGCGGCCGAGGCTTTTGTGGCTGCTCTGCCGAAGACGGTTAAAAAGATTGCCGTTCTCGACCGGACGAAAGAACCGGGCGCCCTGGGCGAACCGCTGTTCGTCGATGTTATGGCCGCTATGGCCGAGAACTGGACCGGGGCCCTTCCGAAAATTATCGGTGGTCGCTATGGTCTTTCGTCGAAAGACTTTACGCCTGCCATGGTCAAGGCAATCTACGACGAACTCGAAAAAGAGAATCCGAAACCGCGGTTCACAATCGGTATCAACGACGATGTTACGAACTTGAGTCTGGCGTGGGACCCGAACTTCTCCACAGAGCATGACGATGTAACGCGTTGTGTCTTCTTTGGTCTCGGAAGTGATGGAACCGTTGGCGCGAACAAGGAAACAACGAAAATCGTCGGCGAATACACCGAAAATTATTGCCAGGGCTATTTCGTTTACGACTCCAAGAAGGCCGGCAGTGTTACCGTATCGCACCTGCGTTTCTCGCCGCGTCCGATTAAGGGTTCCTACCTTATTTCCAAGGCGAATTTCGTTGCCTGTCACCAGTTCGTCTTCACGGAAAAAGTTGAACTTCTGGACAGTATCGTTGACGGCGGAACATTCCTGCTCAACTCACCTTACAGTGCTGCGGAAGTTTGGGATCATCTCCCGGTCGAACTTCAGCAGGAGATTCTGTCCAAGAAGCTGAAATTCTACGTGGTCGACGCCGTTAAAGTCGCCAAGGCGGCCGGAATGGGCGGACGTATTAATACGGTCATGCAGACCTGCTTCTTCAAGCTCGCCGGTTTCATGCCGGAAGACGAAGCCATTGATCACATCAAACAGGGCATCAAGAAGGCATACGGCAAGAAGGGCGACGCTGTGGTTCAAAAGAACTACGCCGCGGTCGACGCCTCGCTGGCCGCTCTGGAAGAAGTTGCGGTTCCGGCAAGTGCCACGTCCAGCTTCCATCGCGTCAACGGTATTGTGGGCGATGCTCCCGCGTTTGTCAAGAATACGCTTGGCGAAATTATGGCCTCTCATGGGGAAAAACTCCCGGTCAGTGCCTTTATGGACGCCGCCGACGGTACGTTCCCGACCGGAACAACCCGCTACGAAAAACGCAGTATTGCCATTGATATTCCGATTTGGGACCCCGACGTCTGCATTCAGTGTGGTACCTGCTCACTCGTCTGCCCGCACGGTGCCATTCGTCTTAAAGTTTACGACCCGGAAAAGCTCAATGCGGCTCCAGCCGGATTCGTCTCCGCCGACGCAAAAGGCCCCGACTTCAAAGGACTTAAGGCCACAATCGCTGTCGCCCCCGATGACTGCACCGGTTGCAGTATGTGCGTTCAGGTCTGCCCGGCCAAGAATAAAGCGGTCGAAGGCAAGAAGGCCATTAATATGCAGGACAAGCTGACCAATCTGGACGCCCAGCGTGCCAGTTGGGACTTCTTCCTCTCGATTCCCGACCGTGACCGAACGCAGGTCAAGGTCGACAGCATCAAGGGTTCGCAGTTACTACTGCCTCTGTTTGAGTTCTCCGGAGCCTGTGCCGGCTGTGGTGAAACGCCCTATCTGAAACTCATTACGCAGTTGTTCGGCGACCGCATGATGGTGGCCAATGCGACCGGTTGCTCCTCAATTTACGGTGGTAACCTGCCGACCACGCCGTACACGAAGAACGCCGAAGGGCACGGCCCCGCCTGGTGCAATTCGCTCTTCGAAGACAATGCGGAGTTCGGTATGGGTATGCGACTTGGTATTGACCAACAGGCAGGCTTTGTCCGCGAGATTCTCGAAGAAAAGAAAGAGCAGCTCGGCGCCGCGCTGGTCGAAAATATCCTGTCGAACAAGCAGGAGACGGAAGAGGAAATAGCCCAGCAGCGTAAGTGGGTTGCCGAACTGAAAGAAAAAGCCACGGCAAACGCTTGCAAGTGCGAAACAGCGAAATTGCTGGCCGCCTCTGCCGATTTCCTCATTCGACGCAGTAACTGGATCATCGGTGGTGACGGTTGGGCTTACGATATTGGCTACGGCGGGCTGGATCACGTCGTGGCCTCCGGTCGTGACCTCAATATTCTCGTTCTGGATACGGAAGTCTACTCCAATACCGGCGGTCAGGCCTCGAAGTCGACGCCTATGGGTGCCGTTGCGAAGTTCGCCGCGGGCGGGAAAGTTTCCGGTAAGAAGGACCTCGGTATGATGGCCGTTAATTATGGCAACTGCTTCGTAGGCCAGATCTCCATTGGTGCCAATCCGACGCACGCCATTAAGACGCTCATCGCTGCGGAATCCTATCATGGCCCGTCCCTGATTATTGCCTATGCTCACTGCATTGCCCAGGGTATTGACATGAAGACCGGTATCGACCTCCAGAAAGAAGCTGTTGCCTGTGGTTACTGGCCGCTCTGGTCCTATGACCCGCGTCTGGAAAAACCGTTCGTCCTGGCCAGCAAGGCCCCGCAAGGCAATCTCAAAGACTTCGAAGCGAAGCAGAATCGATTCAATCTGCTGGCCCGAATCAATCCGGCCGCCGCAACGAAGTTCCAGGAAATCGCCCAAGATAATATCAATAAGCGATTTGAATTCTACTCCGCTCTGACTGAAGCGAAGAAGAACTAACGTTGCCCCTTCAAAACGACCTTCCCTTCCTCAAGCGAATCGAAGGTCGTTTTTTCTTTCTTTGTCCCCTATCAAAAATAAAACGTCGAGAGCTTTGTATGACCACGACCCCTTTCTGCTGGCAGCGGTTTAAAGCCGTTATAGATTCCGCCTCTTCCATACTTCTGATTTCCCATGTTCGACCGGACGCCGACGCAATTGGCAGTCAAATAGCCTTTGCCCGGGCATTGGCCGACTATGGTAAAAAGGTCCTGCTGGTCAATTCGGACCCCGTCCCGCCCAATCTGGCGTTTTTGGACCCGGAGCATTGGATTCGGCCTCTGGGAACACTAACAGAGTCGGAACGAACGGCCCTGGATCAGGTCGATTTGCTCGTTTCGCTCGACACCAGTTCCTGGGCCCAGCTCGGAGAAATGGGGCAGGTAATTCGTGACTCGCAGGCGGCGAAAATTGTTCTGGACCACCATGCTAAAGGCGACGATATTGGCGCCGAACGTTTCGTCGACGCCGACGCCGACGCAACCGGGACGTTGGTCTTTAAAGCGATTGAAGCGCTCGGACTACCGCTGAAGTACGACTACGCCTGGCCCCTTTTCGCCGCCATTTCCACCGATACCGGCTGGTTCCGGTTCAGTTCGGTGACTTCAGATACCTATCGCACTGCCGCCGCTCTGATCGACGCGGGCGTGCGTCCGGACGATTTGTATAAGATTATTTACGAGCAGGAAACGTTTGGCCGCTTAAAGCTCATCGGGTTTGCCTTGGCTAACGCAAAGCGGGTGCTCAACGGCAAGGCCATTCTGACCTGCCTGACACTGGAGAACTTCGAGCACGCGGGCGCCTTGGCGTCCGAAAGTGAAGATATTGTCAATATGACGCTGGCCGTCGCCGGAACGGAGGCCGCGGTCATTATGGTGGAGCAGGAGACCGGCGGGTTCAAATTGAGTTTCAGGAGTCGTTGCGACCTGGACTGCTCCGTTTTGGCGGCGGAGTTCGGCGGCGGTGGGCACAAGAAGGCAGCGGGCGCCTTTCTGAACCTGCCCAAAGAGGAAGCGGAAACGAAGATTCTCGCGGCTTTAACAGAACATTATAACCGCCTCGCGAAGTAACCGGTTTCGCAGCCGAAATGTCGCAGACGCGTTTCCCCGTGATCAAGTGGGATTCTATTATATTATAGGGGCTGTTACAGGGGCGGGACCACGCTGGTGCCCGCCTTTTTAAGCCGACCGGCAGTTTTTTTCTGTATTTTCATCTTTTTTTTGATTTTTCTGTTTTTTTTGCAAGAAAAAGACCTTCCACTGTTATTCTTTTATAGAGACAAGAAGGAACAGATAGCGATCAATTCAAGAAAGTCCTTGAGGGTCGTACAAGTCTGGTTGGCGAAGGATCCATCAAAAAAACTGTCTATAACCTGAATGTGGTAGTATTATGATAACAAATCCGGACAAAGTCAAGCATCGCATGACAAAGGAAGAGGCTTGTGCTCTCTTTGTTCAGCACTATGATTATGTGCGTTTGGTTGCCTTTCGCGAGGCACCCACACGTTCACTTCACGATGACATAGCGCAAGACGTATTTATAGAATTTACAGAGAATGCGTCGAAATGGACTTGGGACGGTACCGAGGCGACCCTGAAGGGGCTTTTGCGGACGATTACAAAGACGATTGCCTTGCAATACTGGCGAAAGTGGGCTCGCGAACAACCGGACTATCTTGAAAAAATAGCATATCTCATCCTGCCGAAAGAAACGGAAGAAGAGAGTCGACATTCCAATTTACCGAAACAGATTGCCGCACTCCAAAACTGTCTGGAAAAGCTTTCTCCGGAAAATCGGGAACTCATTGAACTTTACTACTACAAAGGAATAGGCAGTAAGGAGTTGATTTTGCGAGTGAAGCGTAAAGCCGGAACCGTCTATTCGCTATTGAGTCGACTTCGCGCAGTCCTCCTGGATTGTGTGCAGCGGACGTTAGACCTGGAGGTTCTTGATGTTTGATGAGAATCGTCATACGGAAGAATTGCAGCCGTCGGAAGTTCGACTACCGCCCAAGGAACAAGTGTGGGACCTTATAGGACGCTATGTGCAAGGATCCCTGACTCCGGAAGAAGGAAAGGAACTTTTGCATCTCTTGGAAACAGTCCCTTCGTGGCGGACTGTTTTGCGTGAGAATCTTATGGCCGATTTCCTGTTACATCATCAATACTCCATAATGCGGCAGCAAGACGAACTTATTGAAATCAATCATGATCTCTTTGAAGCAATAAAGGACGCGCCGTTCGAGACACGACCGATAATCATCCTGCCCCGGGAGTCGCGATCTTTCAGAAATCGGTGGAGGACAATTTGGAAGAGAGTCACGGGAAACTATGGGCGGCATGGGACAGGACCGATAGCGAATGAGAAACGATTTATTTTACAATCAGGTCTCTTTCTGCTGGTGTTTTCGCTCATTGGCGTTGCATGCTGGATCATCTACCTGGGCAGTAAGGAGACGCATGAAAATGACTGGCGATCCGATTCAACTGCCAGGGTTACTGAAGTTATTAGTCCCGTCTGGGAGAATAATACGGAGGAATACAGGCGAGGCCAATTGATCAACGAAGGTGAACTCTCACTGGTAAAGGGTTTGGTTCAATTGGAAATGAATAACGGGACGACCCTCATCATGACAGGGCCGTCGCAAATCTCACTGCATGATGCGATGAAAGTATCCTGCAAGTTTGGCAAACTCAGTGTTAATGTTTCCAAAGCGGCAACGGGATACGAAATCGTTACGCCTTTTGGCAATATTGTCGATCGCGGGACAGAGTTTTTCACGCATGTGGCCAAGCGTGATACCTGCGTTGATGTTGTTAAAGGAAAAGTGGACGTTTTTTTCTCATCCAGGGAATTTATCCCGCTTTCCGACCGGCAGACGCTGCGATTCAACCACAGCTCTACCCAGCGAAAAATTGAAAAGACTCGAAGTACTGAATATATTCGAAGTAAGACCGTAAGTGAAATAGCACAAGAGCAAACGAAGATTTATCTTAAAGCCAAGACAGTTTCCGACCTTGCCATTAACGTGGATGAAAATCTCCTGCTCCGTCTTGATTTTACTGGAAATGATTTTCATTCGCTTGAGAACTGTGCAGGGACGACAGGCGTAAAACCCATGTTCTTGGGTGGAACACGAATTGAAGGGGAACTGTGCGATACGCATGCTATCCTGTTCCACACCTTGAAAGACGGCGTTGCGGTAGACCTGCCGGAAAAATACAAGAAGCTTACTTTGGTAACCCGAATTCAGATTGATAAGCCAGTTAACCGTACCAATGTGCTCTATGCAAGCAATAACCTGCTTGAGTCGACAGGCGGTATATTGTGGCAAATAACGCAAAATGGTGAGTTGCAGGTCCAGATTTCCCAGAGGCCAGGAGGCGCATTGCAAAGCTACACATCAGCTCCGTGCCTGAAGACACTTAGGCGGGGAAGCTGGGTTGAACTTGCCGTTGTTTTTGATACGCAGAACAAACGTATAACCCAATATGTTGACGGGCGTGCCGCTGGATGGTCTACAGGCGGAACGAATATTAACTGGAAATCGATTTCATCCCTGGTACCAGGGTCATGCACAATAGGAAACATAGCGCAGAGTGCCACAAGTCCGGATCTAAGGGCTTTGACATTTCCTATGAGTGAATTCCGAATATATAAAACGGCCTTGCATGGTGCTGACCTTAAAAAGAACAGTCGTCCTTCCATGGAGTCGCTGATTCCACAGAGAGAGGAGGTAGTCGGATTCGACTGACTTGAGCGATACGTGAATAGAATGTTGTTTGGCAGAAAAACAATTAACGCGGCCTGTCCGCAAAGGAGAGAAAATGAAAAAAATGAAAAGAGACTGGCATAGCATGACAGGTTTCACCTTAGTGGAACTTCTCGTTGTCATTGCAATAATAGGAGTTCTGGTTGCACTCCTGTTGCCTGCGGTACAAGCGGCGAGAGAGGCCGCTCGTCGCATGTCTTGCATGAACAATCTAAAGCAGATAGGGCTGGCTATACACAACTACGTGGACGCCAATGCCGAATCGCTTCCGTGCGGGGCTACCATTCTGGTCAACGGGAGCGGTACGAATTGGCGGGGCTATGGTGTCATTGTTCCTCTGCTTCCTTATATGGAACAGAGTGCCCTTTTTGACCAGGCCAAGAGCAATGCAAAGGACCCGCACAGCGGTAATGGGACTGTCTGGTCTGCCCAGGTGCAACCGATTAAATGTCCTTCAGATACCAGAGCACGAGTCGGGGGATCAATCAGTTACATGTACAGCGTTGGCGACTGGGCGGAGCATCCGTACACTCCAGCGTCGATGAAGGGGTCGGGTACTCTGTGGGAGCCTGCCGGACTTGATGACAACACACGAGGACCATTTTTAACCGCACAGAAATGGCGTACTTTGTCCTCTCTTATCGATGGCACCAGTAATACAATTGGGTTTTCAGAAAAGTGTGTTAATGTACCCAAGGGACGCGGTATCGGCGGTACAGCTGTCGTTGACGCGTCCATTGTAAGTAATTCGGACATTACGAAGATCTATCCAAATTTGTGCATAAAGAAATTGAATACGACGGATACGCAATCGTATGTTTCGGGAACAACCGTTTCTGCTGAATTGACGGGGACACGTTGGGCCGACGGTCGGCATCCGAATTTCTTCTCAACCATACTCCCGCCCAACAGTGCCAGTTGCCTGGCGCATGCACATTGGGGAGCGCGAGCCCTGTGGTCGGCGTCGAGTTATCATCCGGGAGGCGTGAACATAACGTTCTGTGACGGTTCAGCCCGTTTCATTTCCGACACAATTGACTGCGGTAAAATCACCGACACAACGGTTCCTCTTGCTACAGGAAATTCTGTGTTTGGAGTTTGGGGATCGCTCGGATCTATTAATGGTGGAGAAACAGTAACGCTCTAACTTAGGAATTGAAGGAGAAAAAATGAACTTAAAATATCGATACAAAAAGAATAAAAAAGGGTTTACATTAGTCGAGTTATTGGTGGTCATTGCGATCATTGGAGTTTTGATTGCGCTGCTGCTCCCAGCGGTACAAGCGGCGAGAGAGGCTGCTCGACGCGGTGATTGCAGTAATCGCATGAAGCAAATGGGACTCGCCATCCACAATTTTCACGATGCCCGTGGCGGCATGGTTCCTTGCGCCGTTTATGGCGATTTAAATTATGCCGATCTGTTCGCTCTGCTACTGCCTTATATGGAGCAGCCAGCCTTGTACGAACTAATTGTGGGGCCCTACGCTGCGAATAAGCCTGCCTTTCTCATTGAAAACGCATGGTGGAATTCTCTCACCGAAGATCAACAGCGTGGGTTCGGCTCATTTTCAGGATATTGGTGCCCTTCACGTGGTCGGACAGCGCCTTCTGTTTATCCCGAACTTGGAACCCCGGCCGTAACAACGTCAAGCATTTATAATTACGGTGGCCCGCTCGGCGATTACGCCATGGTCTACGCCATGACCGCCGGCGATTGGTGGAGCGCTGACTTTAAGGTGCATCGCGGTCCGTTCCGACCGGCATTGTGCAATACAACGCCATCGGGTACGAATGTTAACTGGTCTTGGGATCCACGCGATAATTTCTCATGGTGTATGGACGGTTTATCCAACCAATTCTTCATTGGCGAGAAACATATTCCACTTGGTCGAATTGGCAAGTGTCCCGGTTCTGATGCCGACCCATCCGTTAATGATAATCGGACAAATGGTCGCGATTGCAGCATTCTTCGCACGTTCAACCATGCCTCGGCGTCCAGTGGTGGTGCTTTGGTTTACAAACGCAGTTCCGACACGGCAGTGCGTCAATATGGACTTTCGCGAGCCTCCGATTATTCCGAGACACGTGGAAACTGTCTGGAAGATTTTCACTTCGGAAGCTATCATCCGGGAATCTGTCATTTCCTCATGGGCGATGGCGGTGTTCGTTCCGTTTCCGTAACGGTACCGCCTTCCATTTTGGCAGCCATGTCTTTGGTTGACGATAAAAAAACAGTAACTTTACCATGATCCGCTGTTGTGTAACATAAATCGTATTCGTTTCCTTTTGGCTGGTAAGATGTGATTGAATGACTGATATTTCCGTATTTTGTACGTTTCGCCTGAAGATTATACAAACAGGTGTGCCACGTGGCAGCGTAGCGGAAAACCATGAGGAACGGATATAGCAGAAAGAAATGGCATTAAGAATGAAAAGGTATCTTGACAATCCTGTAGTGGGACTTGCCGTTGCGACTCTTGTATTGATTATGACGGAGTCGCCACTGGCAGCGCAGAATTGGTATCGCGCCAATCTGCACACGCACACCTGGTGGAGTGACGGGCAAGCATTTCCCGAGGAATCTCTTGCCCTGTACAAAGACGCAGGCTATCAGGTTATTGCAATAACAGATCATAATCTCGTGGCGAATAATCCTGAACGTTGGGAAGAATATGGTCAGGGAAAGCGGATTTCCGAAGCGGCGGTTAACCGTTTTCGTGAACGTTATCCGGAACTCACCCCTGAAACAAAAGAGGTCGACGGAAAAAAATTTGTACGGCTGAAGACATTCCAGGAGGCGTCCGACCTGCTCTCGGAGAATGGACAATTTCTGATTATTCCAGGTTATGAGTTGAGCGTCAATACAAGCGTGGGCAATCTACAAATGCACATGAATGTTTTAAACGTTACGGAAGCAAAATGGGGTAAGGCCAAGCCCACAGGCCCCGAAACCCTGGCGGAAAATTTCCCTATTGCGCAACAAATAATGCAAGACCGGGAAGCAGAAACCCTTCTGCAATTCAACCATCCGGACCAGAGATATTTCGACAATCCGCCTGAATGGTTTATCGCAGATTACCCATTCAAATTTTTTGAAGTATGTAATTATGGTAACGATTTCCCCGCACATCCCAACTGCTGGACAACGGATAAATTTTGGGACGTAATTAATGCGTTTCGAATGCAAAATGGTGGCGAGTTGATTTACGGTCTCGCCAGCGACGATACACACATCTACGAACCGTTTTATCAAAACCTGCAAGAATGTGGCGGTGGATGGGTTGTTATCAACGCACCGGAACTGACAACGAAGGCTGTCATGAATGCCCTGCATAACGGTCAGTTCTATGCCTCGACAGGAATCGAACTGGAAAGAATGGATTTCAATCCGGAGACGAAAGTGTTGTCCATTAAAGTCAAAGAGGAGTCGGACGAAAACTATACCATTACCTTTATTGGTACGAAAAAAGGATTCCCACAATATACCGCGACTGTTGTCGACCCTGCTGATCCAAAACAGGTTTACGAATTCGGAACGCCGGCACAATGGACAAAGCCCAGACGCGTGCACACGGTATACCCCAACGACATTGGCGAATCACTCCTGGTTATTCATGGTTCGGAAGCCTCTTTTACTTTGTCGGACGATTTGCTCTACGTGCGTGCGAAAATTGAATCATCGGGAGAACCGGTAATCAAGTTTCACGGCAAGCCCCGCAAGAAAACTGCCTGGACTCAGCCGGTACGATAGAATCCTTTACAGCTCCCTGAAAATTTACTTATATGGAGATTATTAAAATGCATATTTTAAGTTTTAGTCCTGCTTTTAAAAGAATTCAACAATTATTCCTCATTCTCGGAACAGTTTCCCTGTTCGTTCTGATTCCGGGATGCGGTTCCGCGAACGTACCTCTTACAGGTCATGTTACTTTTGAGTCCGATGGGCGTCCCCTCTCCTGCGGCGTTGTTTGTTTTGAGTCTGGGACCTCGTTTGCGCGGGGTGAAATTCAGGGCGACGGAAGTTACTCACTGGGTTCGAAAGAGAATGACGACGGACTACCCAAGGCCGAATATAAAGTCTATATAATAGGTGCGGTGGAAATTGCGAGTCTCGACGAAAACGGAATGCCTGTGGAAAAGCCGCTCATCAATGCGAAATTCATGTCGGCCGATACTTCCGGGCTGACCTGTTCCGTCGATGGCAAAAATAACACCTTTGATATTGTTGTCAGCGGCCCGGGTAAGTAACCCAAGACCATGGTACAAGTCAGGCCCAATTCAGTCGTGAGGTCGTGGTAAGGCATGGCTCTTAAACTCCATGCCTTATCTTCAAGCCAGTAAGAAATTTTGTCTGCCGTCGAAAACGGGCCGAATTTTACTCCACGGCGGGCATCTTATCGTCTCTCCGCCCCTGCGCCCCCGAAAATCGCCATTTGTCCTCGAGAGACCAAGACGCGGCTGTCAGAAGTAACAAAATAGACCAGCCCACAAATCTTCTATAACTACCCTATTATATTATGTGCACACAGAAACAGATAACAGCTTTTGGAACATAGTGCGGGTTACTACTTCTGGGGTTAGAGCAGCTCAAGCAGAATATCGAACAAAGCTTATCGATAAAATTGTGACTATTTCTTGAAATCGTGGAACTTTTATATTTTTTTGCTTGACAACGCAAAAATTGATAATTACAATAGAGGGAATGACAACGATAATATCGATTGTGTCGGTATTGATGGTTTTTTGTTGAGATAACAAGGTTTTTTTGAGTGCGGAGCTTATGCTATGAAGTGGTTTTATTGCTTTTTATGGGGGGGACTGGTTGTGTTCTGTCTGTCCCTGGGGACCATGGTCATGTCAGCAAGTCTTTTTTCAGAAGAGAAATGTGAACAGGCGGAATTGAACGAAATGGACCGCGAAGGGGAGGACGAATCCGCCGCGGGTAAAGAGGGGGAATGGGTAATTCGTCGCCGTTTCGACGCGGCGGGCAAGCGAGTCTTTAGTCAGGCGATGGACGGACTTATGGGCGTGCAGTACAATCCCGTATTCTACGCGGTATGCCAAGGCAACCCGTCGCGCTACTGCTTTATTTGCGAGTCGCGAATTGTCATACCGAACCCTCCCACTGCTCTTTCGGCTGTCTATATTGAGGTCGCAACCGACGGCAGTGCAAAGATTTGCGATATAAAAGGCATAGAGCTGGACGACGCGTTTCTCGACGACGCCGAGTCCGAGAGCGACTCCTCCGCAGAATGACTATTCGCAATGAGACTCCATCGCCCTGGCTTGGTAGCGGGCCCGCCGCTCCTGACCGTGAGGCTGAGCGTCCGCTCGACTTCGACTTGATTGCCAACGCTGCGTTTCCGCAAGGGGAGCTTGGCGAACGCATGATCCGGGGGATGAACGCGGGTCATGCTGACCTGACCGCATGGGCATTTCAGCAGGTCCCTTTCGGTTCGCGCGTGTTAGACGTTGGTTGCGGAGGTGGCGCGGCCTTGACGCGGCTCGGTGACTCACATCCGGAAATCCAGCTTTTCGGATGCGATATTTCTCCTCTGGCTATTCAATCGGCGGCCGACCTGCTGTCGCAACATGGGCTGTCCGAACGGGTTACACTCGTTTGCGAAAGCGTTTCTCAACTCCCCTTCCCTGCGGGCTTTTTCGATACGGTTTATTCGATCGAGAGCCTGTATTTCTGGCCGAACCCCAAGAGCGGCCTTGATGAGGTTCGTCGTGTCCTCGCGCCGGGCGGCTGGTTTATGCTCGCTCTGGAGATGGTCGGTGGTGCCATGACCGACCGCCACGAACAGATTGCGGAACGGCTCAATATGTTCTGCCCGTCGCTCGAAGAATTGCGACAACTCCTCATTACTACTGGTTTTAGCAAGATTAAAATAGAATATCAGCCTGTTTTCCGCTGGCTCTGTGCCGTGGGTCAAAAAGAGCGTTAGGCTCTCACGCGAAGCCGCCGTCGGCTGCCCAGTGCCCGACGACAACCGGGTTTTGCGGCCGGTTCGACGCTTTTTTTGAACTGTTTTGGTTTTTTTGGAAAAAATTTACGTTTTTTATGCGCGGATTCGGTCCCTTGCGTTGGTAGTCTTATAAAGGCACAGAAGTCCCGTGCACATTGAGCCGTGCCCCCAGGGAGAGCGGCAAAAAGGAAACAGCCATGGATCAAGAAGTCAAGACAACAGAACAATCGGACAAGCAGAAGGTCGTCTCACGGCTCTTTATGGAGAATATTGACGTCGTACGCATGACCGCGTTCTGCACCGCGCCGCATCGCCAGCTGCTCGGCGACATTGTCAATGATTCCTACGTCGACTTCGTGCAAAAGGCGGACCAGTGGGATGTTACGTCTGATATTCGTCCGCTCCTGCGCACCATTACGCGCAATATAGCACTTCAGTACTGGAAAGAGCACCGCCGTTCGCTCCCGGAAGCCTTGGCCCAGTTGGCGGACCGGTTACAGCAGCAATCGTCCAGCGACGAGACGAACCACCGCCGCGCGGCCGAACTGAAAGCTCTTTCGCTCTGTCTCGAAGGCATTACAGAAGAGAATCGCCAAATTCTGGAGGCTCATTATAATAATGACGTCCCGATTAACGAACTGGCGAGAATACTCAAGTGGAACGTGAACACTCTTTACAGTTTCTTTACCCGCTTACGCAACGCACTTCGCGACTGCGTTGAGGGCAAGCTGAAAGGAGGGTTTTTCGATGCCGAACCTTAACGCCACTCAAAGTGCCCATATCCTCATCGGGAAATATCTCGCCGGGGACCTGACCGAACCGGAAGCGGTTGAACTGGAACGCCTGTTCCAGGCCGACGCGAATCTCTCACGCTATTTCTATCGCAACGTTTTGGCCGACTTCTTTCTTAAAGAACGCTACGACAGCACGCCTGGCAATCCTCCCCAAACGAAGCGGGATGAGGAATTGAGCTGGGACGAGCTGGTCCGATTACAGAATGCGGAAAAACCGATTGCCCAAATGACGCCGGAAGAAGTTGCGGCCTATCGGGCACGTATGGCGGTCCCCGCTGCGAAGCTGCCTTCGGACGCAAAAAAGCAGGAGGAGGATTTCGATCCCTTTGCCGTTCTGCGAGAGGAAGAAGAGCGGGACCGCAAGGCCGCCGTGGTCAAAAAGAAGAAGCGAAAACCTTATAAACTTACCGCTAGTGACGTCTTCTTTGCCTTGTGTCTTCTTCTCGGCATAGCGATTGGGGTCGCGCTGGTCAGGGAGGAGTTCTGTCCCTCGAGCCATCACGAGGACGAGACGTTTGGTTTTACGGGCGACGCGGCTATCGTTGAACTGGCAGACGTCAAATTTCGTGACGACGCTCCCCATTATAAACGGGGTCAGCAGCTCCAGAATTCGCGTCTGGTCCTCGAAAGCGGACTGGTGAAATTGCAGTTTCAATCGAATGCCCAAATGATCGTTCAGGGACCGGCCGAACTGCTCGTTCAGAATCACAATGCCGTCTACTGCTCCTCGGGAAAATTGAGCGCTACGGTACCGCCGGAAGCCGTCGGCTTTGAAGTCAATACGCCGTCGTCCAAAATCGTCGACCGCGGCACGGAATTCTTCGTCGAAATCGATAAGGAGCAGTCCGACCTGGAAGTTGTTCGCGGGCAGGTCGATTGCCTGAGCGGTAATGAGTTACCCGTTTCTCTTACTGCGGGTCAGGCTGTGGCCATTGAGTCGACGGGAACCACGCGAAAAGTCGCTACGGCCCATCGCTTCCTGCCTAAAGCTGCCTTTGAGAGCAAGGTCAAAGAATATACCCGGGAGCTAAAAACGCAGAAGAAGGGCGAACTTAAAAAGGTCCATCTCGACCCAACCCTTCTGGCCCACTTCGATTTAACCGAAGGGATAACAGGAGTGGTGGATAACAGTTCCGCAACGGGTTCGGCAAAGATTCCACAGGCCACGCTTAAAGGCATGTCGCGAACGGAAGGCCAGCTTTTCGACAGTAGCGCGGTTGCCTTTGACTCAAACGAGTCACGTGTGGAGGTCCTCTTTCCGGAAACTTACGAAAGCCTGACCATTAAGACCAGCGTTCGGCTCGACCGTCTGCGCCGCGACGGCAGTGTCCTGTTCGCCTCGGAGCATTATGCGGAACTGCCTGGCACGATTCTGGTTCAGGTCCTTCAGTCGGGTCAACTTCAACTCCAGGTTCGGCACTCGGCCAACCAGACTCAATATTGTGTCTCACCGCCGGTTCTCAATCGCAAATTCGTCGGCACCTGGTCCGAGATTGAGATTGTTATTGACGGGCAAAAAAAGCTGCTTTCACTTCGAATGGACGGTCGCTCGTTAAGCACGATTCGCTGGGACAATCCCATGCCTGTCGTTCTGGGTCGCGCCAGTATCGGAAACGTGCCAGGTACCGATGTTGGCCTTCGTCTTCGTAATCGTTACTGGTATGGCGCCATTGACGATATACAGATTTACAATCGGGCTTTGGAGAAATGAACCAAGGTCTCCAACTTTCACATTTTTGTGATTACAGAAAGGAACGAACCATGAAGAATTTGGTAAAAAGGGTACGACACATTTGTAACGATTCGGCCAATGTTAATCTGCGCCGCGGAGGGAGTTTTCACAGACTAAGAAGAATACTCGCCTTCACACTTGTTGAACTCCTTGTGGTTATAGCGATCATAGGCGTTTTAATTGCACTCCTGCTGCCAGCGGTACAGGCGGCCCGCGAAGCCGCGCGCCGGAGTCAGTGCACCAACAATCTGAAACAGATTGCCTTGGCGTTGCACAATTACCACGATATTTACACAAGTTTTCCGCTGGGATGCCGCGAAACCGAGATAACCTGGGCTGCCTCTCTCTGGCCTTATATTGAACAGGCTTCGTTGTGGGAAACTTATGATTGCACACATCGATTTTGCGGCTGCCTCTGTGGAGGTAGTAATGTTACAGACGGACAGGTTCCTGTTACTCCGTGTCCAAGTACAGGAGGTTACACAATGGAGAAAGATATGAATCATCTCTGTACCAATCAGAGAGTTGCCACATATACCTGTCCCTCTGATGTCCCTGTCGAAGGAACTGTAAACTGTTGGATTGTGTGCCGACATAACTATGTCGCCAGTCACGGAAACGCAGGTCAACTGTGGGGTGCCTATTTGGTTCCACCTGCGGTTGATGCAGATCATCCTTTTTACGGGGCCCCTTTCTATTTTGGCGAAAATAGGAACGTACCATCTCGAGCGTGGGTTAACATGGCTTCCATAACAGATGGATTGAGTAATACGCTCGGATTCTCCGAAGTCTTGCAAGGGCAGAACTGGGATGGAACCTATATCTCTTGGGACGGAACCAATACAAGTGCTGCTTGGACTCAAGTTATCACATCGGATTTGCGAGGGCACATCTACGACGCTTTTGGCAGCTGGTTCACTGCTTTCTACACGCCGAATTCGAAATCTGGAGATGTTGTCGCTCAAAAAGGTACCCAATATTGCATTAACGACGACCGTTTCATGCCCTGTGGATCACCTGAAATACTAGATGGGGGGTGGAACCGCATGATTGTTACGGCGAGAAGCCATCATAGTGGGGGAGTAAACGCGGCCAATCTCGACGGTTCGGTTATGTTCGTTTCCGATACCATCGACTGGAATGTCTGGCAGGCCATGAGTACAACGCAGGGCGGCGAAACGGTCAAACGATAAAAATAAATCACCCACACATGCATAACAGAAAGCATTCAATATGAATTTAAAATTTTGTAAAATTATCCTGACGTTCGCGATACCGCTTCTTGCGGCACTCATTACGATTGCCGGCTGCTCTGGTAAACCGGAGCGTTTCGGCTTCTCCGGAACAGTAACTGTTAACGGATCGCCGGTGGTCGAAGGCAATCTCCGACTCACACCGCAAGGTGATGTTGAAGGGAGTACACGTTGCGCTGCCAATATCCGCGAAGGAAAATTCACTTTTCCGGCTGATGGCGGTCTCTCGCCGGGTACATATGTCGTCTGCATAAACGCCGTCGATCGAGAAAGAAGTGTTATAGACGACAGTAGCCCCGCAAAATCAAAAATCGTTGAACTCATTCCCCCTGAATGGAATGTTAAAAGTACACACACGATCGAAATTGTCCCCGGGAAAAATGTCTTCGATTTTGCCATAACAAAAGAGTGAATGGCGAATTTTTACTAACCATTTAACGCCGGTAAAGTATAAACAAAAAAACTTTTCCGGCCATCTACCTCAACGTATTATTCATTGTTCACAATTAAGTTTTTCTGAAAAACAAAATTTCAGTATTAGGAGAGTCTGTATGTCCATTTTTAAAAAGTTGTGCTGTTTTGTTTGCTGTTCGATTGTCGCGCATTTCGCCATAGCAGACGACAAGCCGATTATTGACGTTCCTGAAGAGTACGTCTACGTCTGTCAGGACGCGGGTGCCGGAGCCTACGAAGCGTTTCCTGACGTCTGTCGCCTGACCGATGGTCGCCTGCTGGCCGTGTTTTACGCCGGCTACAGCCATGTCAGCGTGCCCAACGCCACGCTGCCGAATGGTGGACGCGTTTCCGGCTGCTGGTCCTCCGACGAAGGTCGAACGTGGTCCGAACCGGTCACCATGATTGATACACCTCTCGACGACCGTGACCCTTCCGTAACCCAATTGACCGACGGGCGTCTGCTCATGACCTTCTTTGCAGAGGACATGGGAAGTAAGAACGAATGGTTTAATACGTGTATTGCCGAATCGACGGACGGTGGCCAGTCATGGAGTGAACCGCGTAAGCTCTTTGAAGATTATCCCTGTTCCTCTCCGATCCGAATTTTGTCCGACGGAACCCTTGTTTTTCCGCTTTATGGTTTTTTCGAAGGTCAGGAAAAAATGGGTGCGGTTTCCCTCTCGAACGATGGCGGCGAGACATGGTCTGACCCTATCAATATTCCGAACGGCGGTGTGGCACTCGACGCGGAAACTGACGTGATCGAACTGAAAAACGGCGACCTCTGGGCCATACAGCGTCCAGTCATGGCCTGGTCTGTCTCGCACGATAAGGGGAAAACATGGAGTGTTTCTGAAAAGGTGGGCTTCGAAGGCCACTGTCCCTATCTTCTGCGAACGAAAGAGGATGTCATACTCCTCGCTCTACGAATTCCTGGCACGTGCGTTCGTGTCTCTCGCGACGAATGCAAAACGTGGAGTGACCCATTCCTTATTGATGTCTGTGGCGGCGCCTATCCGTCCATGGTCACCTTGAACGACGGTTCGGTCTTAATCGTCTATTATGAAGAAGGGCCCGGGTCCAGTATCCGTGCCAAACGCCTGACGATTAACCCGTAAATCGTTCTTGGCCGCATTTGAGGGAGGGCCTGTCAAAAGGGGCGAGTTGTGGTATAATAATTATGCTTAATGGTCTTGTGGTGCGCGTAATGTGTTCCCACCCCTGCGTTTCCACAAAATTATACTCACCCCTTTACGAATAAGGAGCCTCAATGAAACGTCTGTTACTGTCGCTAACACTCCTGTTGTGCTTGTCCGGCCTGTCGTTTGCCGAACTTTCGCCCGAAGGCATGAAACAGGTGGAAAAAGACTGGTTGTTCCAGTGCGATAATGAACCAACCCTGGAAAAAGCACAACAGGAAATCGGCTGGGCCCGGGAATTGGCCGAGACGCTCGATCTGCTTGATAATGCGCCCGACCTGACCGATCCGCTTGCCAAACTGGATGAACTGGAACAAAAAATCAGCTCGGCCGAGGCCACACCCGATGCCGCGCGTGAGCTCTATTTCGCCGTGCGCCGGGTCAAACGCGAGATTGTCTTCTCCAATCCCCTCTTGACGTTTAATAAAATCGTCCTGATTGATAATCCGTATCCCAAGGGCAAGCCCGGAGATGCGACCGACGAATGGGGCCATGAAGCACGTCACCGAAACGGATTCATGGCCGAGCCGGGCGGACGTCTCCTCATCGTCGACCTGCAGCCAGGCGGCGAGGTGATCGACGTTCTTAAAGGACATGAAGGCAGTTTCTGGCGTCCGGACGTCTCCTGGGACGGTAAAAAACTCCTCTTCAGCTTCCAACCCAAAGGCGAAAAATCGTTCCATCTCTACGAATGCAATATTGACGGAACTGACCTAAAGCAACTCACGTTCGGGGATTACGACGACCTCGACCCGATCTATACCCCCGATGGCAAGATTACTTTCTGCACCAGTCGTCAGCATTCCTATGTGCGATGCATGCCTATGACCCATTCGTTCGCGGTTGCCCGTTGTGACGGCGATGGCAAAAATATCTATGTCGTTTCCGCCAACGGCGAACCGGAATATCTCCCGTCCATGCTCAACGATGGCCGAGTTATCTTTACTCGCTGGGAATATACCGACAAGGCCCTCTGGCGTGTTCAGAGCCTCTGGACAATGAACCCGGATGGCACGAATACACAAACCTTCTGGGGTAATCAGTCGGTCTGGCCCGATGTGCTCACCGAAGCTCGCGCCATCCCCGGCAGCTCCAAAGTCTTCTTTACCGGCGTGGGCCATCATGCGTGGTTCAACGGCTCCATTGGTATTATCGACCCGAACGCCGGCTTGAACTACCCGGATGGTCTCCAGCGAATTACGCGAGATGTCCCTTGGGCAGAAGTTGGTAACGGACCGAACGACCCGGAACCTATGGCCGACTACCACACGAGCGGTAAGTTTTATGCCTATAAGACACCCTACCCGCTCTCTGAAGAATTCTTCCTGGTCAGTGCCCGCGACGGCGACCACCTCTATAGTGGCCCGCATAACGACTGGTATTTCGACCTGTACCTGATGGATATTTACGGCAATAAGGAACTTGTCTATACAGGTAACTACAATGCCTATCACGCCATGCCGCTGGCCGCGCGAACCGTGCCGCCCATTAAGCCGGACACCGTTAAGTGGCCCAAAATCGGCTCCGACGAACAGCCAGCCCCCGGCGTCCTCTATAGTAATAATGTCTTTGAAGGCGCTCCGGAAATCCTTAAAGAAAAGGGAAAAGCCATTCGAATTATTCAAATGGACCCCAAAACCTACACGACCTGGCACAAAACCGTTCAGCACGACGGCCCTGCCATTAGCGTTTTCCAGGCCGACGGCGTTAAGCGAATCATCGGGACCGTCCCGATTGAAGAGGACGGCAGTATCCACTTCGAAATTCCGTCCGGCCAGGCCGTTTTCTTCGAAATGCTTGACGAAAAGGGCCAAGCCATTCACGTTATGCGTTCCTTTACGAACGTTATGCCAGGCGAACAGCGAGGCTGTACCGGCTGTCATGAATCAAATCTGGCCACGCAGAGCAATGTTCCGCTCGAAGGGGCCCAGGTCGGAATCGCCGTTCGCAAACCGCCGGTTGTCCCGACGCCTCCCTCGTGGGGAACCGAAGAGAGTATCGGCTATAAGCGATTCGTGCAGGAGCCTGTTCTCGATAAATATTGTGCAAAATGCCATCAGGACCCGGAAAACGACGCTTATAAGGCACTCAATATGACTTGGCGACCGTCGACCCACGGCTGGTGGGGCTGGGTGCATCATCGACCGGAAGATATAAGCCCGTTCACCGAACCCTACCTGACACTCGTAAGCGGAGCCACGCCTTGGGGCGGTGCGAAGGAACGGGACGAACGCAACGTTCCCAAAAATCTCGCCGGTCTGTTTATCGTGGAAGCGTACAACCCGAACGACCCGGAAAACCTGAAAACACTGCCGCCATACAGTGCCTATTCCCCGGTCAGCCAACTCGTTCATAACGCGGCCAGTGGTGAACATCACGACGTCAAGGTGGAAGGGGAAGACCTTGCCCGACTCGTAGCCTGGGTCGACTGCAATGGTCCGTATCTCGGCGACGAAGAAGTGCGTCAGATGTACGACCCGCATACGCCAACCGTCGATACCGTCCCGCCCATTCATCCGCGAATTGGAACGGCGCCGCGTATTAATCGCTTCAATCTGCGTCAGGACGGCGATACGAAAGCCATGCTCGGCGAACTCCGATTCCTGCCGGATCCCGTCGAAAATTTTGATCCGAATACCGCGGTTAATGAACTTCGGACCCAACAGTTCCGTGAAGAGATTAAGAACGAGAACCTGAACGTTGAAATCGTTGCCGCGCGTTACGGTGCCGGCGATGCGAACGCGACGACTTGGGCCGACGTTACGGAAAAGGTGCGAACCAGCGCCGCCGGAACACGCTTCGTCGAAATCTGCAGATATAACGATGCCTTTGGCGACCCGGCGCAGAACATCGTTAAAAAACTGCTCATCTCCTACCGTATCAATAACGGCGAAGTCCGCGAAAAATCTTTTGATGAAAATCAGATGATTCTGCTGGACAAGTAACCGCAAATGCCCGTTCCGTGTCACGTGGACTCTCTTTCCGCGTGACACGGGCACGTCTTAAACGCCAAAATCTTATGGCTTCCTGCTCTTGAGCACCTCTTGTCGTTCCTGCTCCGCGAAAAAACGTCGCTTCTCAATACAATTCAGATAGTCCTGTTTCTCCGCCTCGGTCCAACGATTCGCCTGTGTGTAAGATCCGCAAAACGGAACCAGCAAATCAATCCAACAGGCAACGGTACGCTTTTCACTATCGGAAACCTGGACACCGTAATGCTCGGGTTCCAAATATTTCATAAGTGGGCTTTTCGCCGACCCGGTATGATAAGGCGGCAGAATCTCCGACCGGCTGCGTACTTCAATCCATTGGATATAAGGGTTATTCGCGGCGAACCCATTGTTCGTTAAGGCAAGATAAGACTGCGTAAACGACCGTTTATGGTCGTCATCGGCACTCGTTTTCATTGCCTCAACCGGAACGTATTCTCCTGTCAGGGCAAGCGACGAAGTTTTACCATTATCTGTAGACACGACTTGCCCCGCGTGGCATTCAACACAATGCTGATCAAGAATCGGTTGTATCTCCTGGGTATAGCTGAATCCGTCAACAGTGGCGTTTGGATTCGTATCGGCAGGCGGGGCATTGATCCCCCAATAGTTTTCAATGGAATCAAGACAACTCTCTTTTTGCAGTCTCAACATTAACGGATGATTCTTTCCGGCAAAAGGTAATAATTTTTGAGCTGGCTTACTTGCGGCGATTGAGGTTAAATGCCGCTCCTGCATCTGTCCCACATCGAGCTTGTCCTCGTGACAGCCAAGACAGGCAAACGTTTCACCCCCTTGCAAAGTTGCCCACGATCGCATTGTTTGCACACAATATCCATTCTCGTCGAGTAGCTGAAAATAGACAGGCGTTCTCGCGGGAACTTCGAATTTGCAACTGCCATCTAATTCAACGTTCACCTCACCCAAAACATGTTTGACGTCCCAAGAGCCGTTATTGAAAGAAATCGGAGTCTGAACCAGGCCCTGAACTACCTCGCCCGCGTTTGACCCCTTTCCCATCCATCCGCAACGATATTCTATACCAACAACCCGCAGCTTCTTTACGACTCCACGTGGAATATCCTTCAGACCGGGCCCAACGTAAACATCCTGGACAATAAAGGTACCAAAATTTTCATTGGGATTCGCCTGACGAGGCTTGACCGGCGGTATTTCCCGCTCTCGCACAGCAACGGAGGAACCGGTAGAAATGTACCAGTCGAATGCGAGAAGTTCTCGCTGGCCATCGGCGGTCATAAAATACAGACCCAATGGGGGCAGGAATGGACCATCGTAACCATTTGGGTATCCTTCCGGACAGTAGCTGACCAAATAATTTTCTTCGTCAAGCGGACAGGGATTACGGTATTGCGCGCCGTCCTGACCAAAATAGTCAATTGAATTGTCATGAAAACCGGTCGTCGTTATGGTCGACTTTTTCCGGCCTGGTGTTCCATCAGGCGATGCTCCTGCCACGTGTTCAATATTGTCACCATTTTGTGTTCCAAGTGATCGATCAACGAGCGCAAGTTTGCCCTTGTGACATGTATGGTGTCCACTAATAATCGCAAGAATTTTCGTTGAATCAGGAATGGCCTTGGCCTGAATGTAAGATGCCGGATACATGGAATTGTTTCCGCAAAATTCCGTCTGCATCGTACCGTCCGGATTCATGGTCATGAGTGGGTGTAAAAAGAAGGCGTTTCGGTCACTGTATTCCCATCGTGTAAAGAGAACGCGGCCGTCGTTGAGTATTTGCGGAAAGTTGACATCCAGTTCATCATAACCAAGACGGCGAATATTTTTCCCATCGGAGTCACATGTGAAAATATTTGTATTCGCGTTCGGCCAGCAGTCGTTAATCTGCACATGTCGAGTCGACGCGAAAAGAATATGGCCATCGGGAGTATAACAAGGTTCAATATCAGCACAGCCAAATTTGCGTCCTTGAGCTTCCGGCGTAAATGTAATCTGACGAACAGAACGGTCCGTAAGGTTCATCGTATAGAGATGATAATCATCGTCAAAACTGTCCCGCATGGAAAACAGAATACTGCTTGCATCAAATGAAAGATTTATATCGCGTATGATTCCTTTTGGTTTGTCAATCAAGACCTCATGGCGACAATTGCCATTATTGTCAAATGATATCATGCAAAGTTGCGAGCCACCGCGAATTTCCGGAGGTGTATCCAGAAACTGCTCGTCCGTAACTTGCGGCATACCGGTCAGTCCGGCACCACCCCCGAAAACGCAATGTTTAACATAAATAATCTGGTTCGTTTCTTCCAAGAGAAAGGCAAGGCGAGCCTCACGTCTCGCGCGACACGCCTTGAAATAGAGCTCTTTCCAAGCTGCATCACAACCTGGGCGATTTGCCGACAGCAGTGCCGCCTGCTCCTCGCGGAGAGTTGTTGCGGTCTCACCTTCCAACTCCGCAACGACTTTGTCTATCAGACGGGTTTCCTGCTCGCTTGATTCGTCAGAAATAAAATATTTTGAAAAATCAGTACCACAATCCTGGTACATCCAGTCTTGCTCTAATCGCCATTGCGGATAGGCAACGCCATCCTCGTTGCGCCGTACACTTCCTGTTGCACTGTCAGCGGTAGCCAGCAATCGAACTTCAGCAATCTGGACATTATAATGCGATCGGGGAAACGGCCCGGAACTGCGACGAGGCAGCGGCCAATCGCGGCAGTTCGAATAGGTACCATAGGCATCATTAACCTGAACAAGATAATATCGCGATTCCACAGTAGGCCAAAGAAGACATGCGGAATACGAATAATTCGTCGGAAGTATCTCCTCATTTTCAACCAGAGGGCGAACATTCTCTTGCCCCTTCTTGTCATCACAAGCAAAAACAGAAACATTTTTAACACCACGTGTTTCCCAAATATTTCGCGAAACGAATCGTATTCCTTCTGTCTTCTTTACATCACCCAAATCGAGAACAAAAGAGGCGGTTACTGGGACAGAGCCTCCCGCCGGGTCCCCTTTATCCTGGTCCCCATCGCGAGTATCGTCTCGGAGACACGCTAATGTGTCCAATCTCCCGTCAAACATCTTTTCCAAAACATAATCACCATGATTCCCTCCCTGTATGTCAGTTTGCGTGTAGCCGGCAACGGGAATGTATTCTTCCGCAGCCGCGAGATGGGTCAATACACACAACAAAAAGGCAGGAAAAAACACCAGTTTCGTTGATACTTTAAAAATATTTATTTGTTTTTTCATGACTCGGTTACTCTGCAAAGGGTATAGTGATTATTGTACTAGAAAACTAAATGCCATCGGCATCCATGGTCGAGGACAGGACATGAACAGGTTCACCCGCGTTTATATCCATATTGATGGACGATTTCTCCACGGTAATTTCGAGTGGGGTCGAGTCAACTGCGGTGTATTTCAGTTCTACAAAAGAGAAAATCTTCGTGGGCTCTTTTGACATTGGCGCAGTTGGATCATCCGAAGCAGCGGGTCCTTGAAAATCCTCTTTGGCCAGCGTAATTTTATACGTTCCGGCCGGAACTCCATTATACTTACCATAGGTCGTCATAACGGCCGAACCAGAGGCATCGGTCCTCCCGGTTATACCCCATTTCTCCGCATCCTCGCCGTGGAACGTAACGTTGGCATCGGCAAGAGGAGTACCATTTTGCAGAATCGTTACAACACAGGGAGTAAGGCGAGGAAAGCCTTCCGGGCGTTTTTCGAGATTACAGCCAGACAGTACTGAGAATAAACAGACTGTCGATACGACAATAGATTGCCATTGAAACTTCTTCATTATAATAGTTCCTTCCGAATGATGTTCTATTTTTTGTATTTAGCAGACAGAAGTCAGACGCAAAAACCTCTGTCGTATCTTGTCTAAAATTATGGTGCAACAGTCTCACCGCCATTGATCGAACCCATGGCCCCCCAAACACCAAACGGACTCGGGCCACTGAAATATTCTGATGTTTTGTACCCCGTTCCGGTCTTTCCGCAGTCGATTGTTTCCGCAATAAAGCGTACACTGCCGTCGGCCATCGCGACATTCATTCCGCCAGAATGATAACTTCCTCCAGAAAAAAGCCCCCAGTTATTAAACCCATTTTCGGAAACCCGGTAACAGGAAGGCGAGTTGGGAGGAAGTATCGTATTAAAACCGATCATTGCGGCGCGTCCGTCGGCGAACCGTCGGCCCCGGAGACTTCTTCTGGCGGCAGAAGCAGTGAGAAATCGCGGGTCTGTAGTACTTCTCATACCGGCACATTCAGAGGCTTTGAAAAGAGACGAACTATACATAGCTGATGGCGCTAACGCAATACCACCAAGTACAACCGTTGGAATCGGAGAAGAGGCTGATGTTGGCGAGCTCGCAGCTTCGCCTAAGGCAATGGAATTGGACGTCCCATCTATAATGGAAGAAATCGGGTGCCATATATTCTGGCCAAAAAGACATCTCTGCCGCACTTGGGCTCCTGTGTAATGACCCGGATTGTCCGGAACTTGCGTACGCCACGAGTCAAATTCATTATTGTTGAGAGCCACATCCGCCATGCTAAACATGACGTTTGAGCCTATGGACGCATGATTTTCCGTTCCAACAACAGTACCATCAACAACGTTCGCGTTGGGGTCGGAAGGACACAAAAGTGTTTGGATCTTACTGGTATAAAAAACACTCGAACAGCTGCCATCACTGGTATGTCGCTCTCCGGGGTTCGCCTTACAGGCACTAAGAACAGTGTCATAAAATGAATTCTGTTCCATATAAGGAAGTAGAGAAAACATGGCTCCCCATGCCGCAGTATCGCTGTTATACATGTGATAGTACCGCGATGGAAAGGAATCGTTCGCGTCATGATAGTTGTGCAGGGCAATGGCGACTTGTTTGAGATGATTCGTACACTCCATACGCCGCGCGGCTTCGCGTGCCGCCTGCACCGCAGGCAGAAGCAACGCGATCAAGATTCCGATGATCGCAATGACCACCAGTAGTTCGACAAGAGTAAAGGCGAGCGTTCTTTTTAGAATCGATACATTACCCCCTTTGTCTAACTTTACTAAATTAACGTTAATTGAACTTTTCAAGCTCTTTTCCATGGTCCGATCTCCTTTTTGAAATGTGTTGAAACTGCTTTTCCAAAAAACGAAAAAATTTTTTAAAACACTTGCATCTTTTGGTGCACGCCGTTATAATAACTTTAAAAGGGAACTGAGAGGAACAGTAAAAAAGAAAACACAACACAAAAAATAGTTTGTGTGAATTATTCTTTTAGCTTTTCCTGTTTCTCTCGTTCGGTTATAAAATTTATTCTAATGTGATATACCAGGCTTGTCAATAGTCTTTTATTGCCATTCAATGGTACTATTCCGACAAAATTATTAGCGTCATTATGGCAGAATTATCTCATTCGATGGTCTTTACCCCTCTTGACGAACTCATTTTCTACCTATAATGAAGTTAGATTGCAACGCGAGGATGCGTTGCCGCACACGGATAGATCAACGACGTCCGAATTTCGAGTTCGGGCGGCGCGAATATGCACCTCATACAGGAGCACCGCTACAATGAAAGAACTGCACCGAGTCCTCGTTTTGTGCGAAACCAGCTCGACTCATGGTCGCGATATCGTTGAAGGAATTAATCATTTTGCCCTGGAGCACGACTGGAACATCAATTTTGAGCAGCGAGGCCGGTTCGATACAACGGCCAAGCGATTTACACCCTGGAACGCCGATGGTATTATTTCCCGAACGTATCACAAGTCAATGCATCGAATCCTGCTGGAAAGTAAACTGCCTCTGGTCGAACTCTTTGGCAGTCCCTATACCGGCATAGATAATGAAGTGGCAATTGATGAAGCGAGTCTGGCGGTTATGATCGTTGACCATTTTCTTGAACGCGGTCTGCGTCGTTTCGCCTATTATTGCATGGAGGACGCACCGTTCTTTCATGAGCGGCGTCGATGTCTTTTAAATTACCTTGAAAAGAAAGGCTATGGCTGCGAAATATGCCCGACCTCCTGGCGTGATTCCGATTATTTTTTTCCGCAATGGCATGAAAAATACCGGAAACAGGTAACCAAATGGCTCCGTGAGTTGCCCAAACCTATTGCCTTATACGCCGCGATCGATAATCACGCGCAAATTATTCTGAACATATGCCGGGAGGAGAAGATTCAAATTCCACAGGATATTTCCGTCGTCTCTGTTGGTAACGACGAATGGCTCTGCCGTCTCTATCGTCCGACTATTTCCAGCGTCGACGCCAGCGGCTATACGATTGGCTATACTGCCGCGCAACTTCTGCAAGCCAAGATGGAGAAGCGTCCGGTGCCCAAACAAAAGATAAATATCCCTTGCAGTTTCCTCGCCGTTCGCCAATCGAGCGATTTCTACTCCATTGGCGACCCTGATACAGAAAAAGCACTGCTGTATATTCGCGAAAATGCGTGCAGCCGTCTTACTGTTTCTGAAGTGGCGGACCACCTCAATCTGTCCGAACGCAGTCTCTATCGCGGCTTTAAAAAATTCCTGAACCGAACGCCTCAGAGTGAAATTCTTCGCATTCAGATGGAGACCGCCAAACAATTCCTCCGCGAAACCACATTGCCTATCGTCAGTATTGCCCATCGAACCGGCTTTTCAACCCCGGAATATTTCGTGCGTGCTTTTCGCCGCGAATGTAAGGTAACACCAAATGTCTACCGACAACGTTGCCGGTTTCAATCGGCGGACGATTCCTCGTCGGATGTTGCTCACGAGGAATAAGCCTTTCTCGGAAATTGAGTCGCACAACGCAGAAAAACATGCCTGATCTCGTAATGAGTCATATAGTGAACAATTCTGTATATTCAATAGGACAAATTAGCCATATTTTCCGTTGACAATTGCTATTTGTCTCGCTATAATGATTTACGTTGAAGGTCAAAAGAAGGATTCATGCCTTTTTTGGCTGGAAAACACACAAATCGTTTCCTCTTGCAGATTTTTCAACTCACACTTTGTTAAAGGAGAATCACTCATGTCAGCACAACACTATGAAACAGCAGTACAGCGTTATGAAATCGAGCAAAAAGTTAAGCCAGGGGGGGGCAGACTGGTGAATCTCGCCAGATTTGCCTGCCGTTCGTATTGCTTGCTTCTTTCCAAGCCTGGACGCAAACGCGGCTTTACTCTTGTCGAACTTCTGGTGGTCATTGCGATCATTGGAATTTTAATCGCACTCCTGCTCCCTGCGGTTCAGGCCGCCCGTGAAGCGGCAAGGCGTATGGAGTGCACAAATAAAATAAAACAAATCGCGTTGGCACTGCACAATTATCACGACGTTCATAATTTGTTTCCCCAAGGCGGGATAACCACCTTTCCTGATGGAGTGAACGCGTGTTATCCGACAATGGGCGCATCGTTTCTGGTGACGATTCTTCCTTTTATAGAACAGAATTCCATTTATGAAAACGCCTGCGCGGCGAATCAAGAGTATTTTGGTATTTATGCTCCACCTTTTTCCTATTTTAATCAGCCACTGCACCAAAAGGCCAAGCCGTATCATCACCCGATTCGAACTTTTTGGTGTCCTTCGGATTCGGAAGCAGTCTGGTCGGATGAGGGGCTTTCCTGCCGCACCAGTTACGTCGCGTGTCACGGTGATTGTACCGGAACGATGAATACTTCTCCGAATGGGTCCGATCAAAATAATAATTTGGTTCGCGGAGTCTTTGGCTGCCTGGAAAATAGTATTTCCGGGTGCAACACGTCAACCAATCGGTGGGTTGGGGTTGTGGATATTCTGGATGGAACCTCTAATACCGTATTTCTTTCCGAGCGTACTATAAGTATGTTGTCTGGCAAAGATGGTGAACTGGATGCAAATACTGTTCCGATTAAGCGAGGCTGGGCTCTAAAAGCGGGCAGCCGGGCAACGTGCATGGGGACCAAAGGCAAAGGCGGCCTCATTAATGTAACCGCCATGTCCGTTAAGTCGGTTGTCGTTTTACCTGGAAGTATTCCAGCAAATTACAACTTTATGGGCCACAACTTTGCTTGTGGGGCACTGGCGGCGACTGGCTTTAACTGTTTGCTGCCTCCGAATGCACCATCTTGTGAGTCAGGTAGCGGGTCACTCAATGTATCGCCCATTGTCACGGTTCAGAGTTATCATAGTGGCGGCTGTAACGCGGCTATGGCCGATGCCTCGGTTCGCTTCATTTCTGATACAATCGACGCTGGTTCACTTTCTGCCGATGCCAGCGGTTTGTATAGTGGCAAAAGCAGATGCGGTGTTTGGGGAGCAATGGGTTCCTGTAGCGGGGGCGAGACAACCACTTTATAAATTTTCACAGGGGAAGTCTCTTGGAATTTTCATGCAGAATGGTTCCCTTTGATTTTCACGTTACGTGACTGCAAGGGGAGCCGGAAGACAGTATGAACAAGTGATAATACAAAAAATGTGTACCGGAAGTATAACAGGAAGGTCTGTTAGTAGGAGGGAGAGAGGTTTATTATGAAGATATTTTCGTCTGGAAACAATGCACTTTCTGGAATCTTGATTTTCGGATTGTTCCTTTGTGTAGCGATGAGCGGTTGCTCCAATCAATACAATCTGCAAGAGATCATTGGAACCGTTACGCTGGATGGAGAACCGGCAGAAGGGGTTGGCGTAATTTTCACAGCTATGGATCCGGAAGGACGGGATTGCGGCGGCAGAACCGACGCGAATGGTGTATTCACAATGACATCCTCCGTTGGTCAGGGCGGTGATGGAACAAGTCCGGGGAAATACAAGGTCTATTTTGAAAAAATGGTATCGGCCAAAGAGTTGCCGTCAAAAGATCCGCGACGAACAAAATCCGCCATGGAAAGTGAATTGTATTTTAATGGTTTGCCCAAACGCTATCAGGTAGCCAATGGAAATTCCGGGTTCGAAGTTGAAGTTATTAAAGGTAAAAATAAATTTAATTTCGATTTGACAAGTAAAGAATAACATGAAAGGACTGAAGAAACATGAAAATTTTGACAACATTACCCACGCTGGCACTATGTGCACTTGCCTTGCTCGTTAATCCGACCGGCGTGAATGCCCAGGTTGCTCGCGGCGACGATGCCGATCCGCTCGCGATTCCCAAGGTCTGGAAAGCGAATGAAATTCCGGAAGATTACAGCGATGCGAAACGTAAATATCAGGGAATTCCGAGTATTGAGGCGACCGGCGAAGGTCGGCTTTGGGTGACCTGGTATGCCGGCGGACGCGGTGAGGATGAATACAATTATGTGCTTTTGATTACAAGCGACGATAAAGGAAAAACTTGGAGTAAACCGCTGTTTGCAGTTGACCCGCAGGATACTACTCGCGCGTTTGACCCGTCCCTCTGGCGCGATCCGCAAGGTCGTCTCTGGATCTTTTGGGCACAGGCGAATGTCGCGCAGCGTGATGCCGATGGGAAAGTTGTTCCGCATCCGCGAGACCGGTTTATTCGTGACTGTCGCGCCGGTGTTTGGTGCATGACCTGCGAGCATCCGGAAGCGGGCGTCGACTCCGTCTGGAGTGAACCGCGACGTATTGCCGACGGCATTATGCTCAATAAGCCGATTGTTGATTCTCGCGGTCAGTGGCTGTATCCCATCTCGAATTGGCGCTACGTGTCACGCTATCCCGTTCCGGACGAACTCATGCACGGCCCAACCATTTACAAGTCGGAGGATGAGGGAAAAACTGTTAAACTTTTTGGTTTTTCCAAACTTGAGCAGTCGAAATCACGGTTCGATGAGCATAATATTGTTGAGCTTTCCGACGGGACGTTATGGATGACTGTGCGTACACTTGCGGGTTTTGGCGAGGCCTATTCGAAAGACGGTGGCAAGACGTGGAGCGATACGGTTCCGTCGCCTGTCATTAAAAACACGTCCAGCCGGTTCTTTATGCAACGTTTGCAATCGGGGCATATTCTGCTGATTAAGAACGGTCCGGTTGGGCAGGATATTGGTCGGAAAGTGATCACCGCGTCGCTTTCGCAGGACGATGGCAAGACGTGGACGGAGCCGCTTGTTCTTGATGAACGCGAGGATGTCACCTATCCGGGCGCCGCGCAAGCCGCCGACGGCACGATCTACGTCGTTTGGGATCGCGGTCGTATTAAAGAGAAAGAAATTCTCATGGCACGCTTTACGGAAGACGACCTCATTCAGTCGAAGTTCGCCTCGCCGGATAGCGAAACGAAAGTGTTAATTAATCAGGCATTTGGCATTCGCTAATTGCTTCGTGTGCACAATAGCTCCGGGAGTGTTATTCATGAAAAGTATCGCTACGATAACAGTGCAGATATACTGTATTATATTTGCAATATGTGTACAGTGTGAGGGTCAGTCGAGTCAGGATCTGACCGACCCCTTGCAGCCGCCGGTGATTTTAACCGAACTCCCGGAGTCGTACAAGGACGAAAACCGCTTGTTTCAAGGGATTCCGTCCTTACAGCCAACGTCGAACGAGCGTCTCTGGCTCACCTGGTTTAGCGGCGGTCGTGGTGAAACCGGCGAAAATATTGTCCTGCTGGCCACCAGTGGCGATCGGGGAGAAACATGGAGTAAGCCGATCATGGCGATCGACCCGCCCGGTGCGGTTCGTGCGTTCGATTCCTCCATATGGCAGGACCCGCGTGGCCGGCTCTGGCTCTTCTGGTCGCAAGGGGAAGAGACGCAAAACAATCCAACAATTTGGGATGGTCGCGCTGGTGTCTGGTGTATGACCTGTGACCATCCGGAGCTGGGCGAGAAGGCGGTCTGGAGCGAACCACGCCGACTCTGCGATGGAATTATGAACAATCAGCCCATCGCCGATTCCCAGGGGCGATACCTGCTCCCGGTCTCCGTTTGGCGCTTCGATTCCAAATATTTCATACCGCACACGGACCGTGGCGCTCTGGTTTACGCCTCGGAGGATGAGGGGAAAACTTTTTCACGGCTTGGCCGTGCGGAAGTGCCAAAAGAGGACTCCGTCTTCGATGAGCACAATTTAATTGAAAAACGTGACGGATCGTTCTGGATGACGATTCGTACCCGCTACGGGTTAGGCGAATCGTTTTCCACCGATGGCGGTCGCACGTGGACCGTCGCTGCGCCGTCGACTGTACTTAAGCACACGTGCAGTCGATTCATGATTCGACGCTTGCAGTCCGGCCGTCTGCTCCTGGTAAAAAACGGAAATTATAATGAAGACGTTGGCCGGACGAAAATGATGGCATTTCTGTCGGAAGATGAGGGTCAAACGTGGCTCGGCGGACTCCTGCTTGACGATCGGCCTGAAGTTTCCTATCCCAATGGCAATCAGGCGGAGGATGGCACGATCTACGTAACATGGGATTACGCACGCTACGGTGGCAAAGAAATTATGGTTGCCCGATTTACAGAAGAAGATATCCTTGCCGGAAAAGCCGTTTCGCAAAATTCGAAACTCAAAATTGTTGCGAATAAGGCAACGGGCAAATAAGTTGTAATAAAAATTTCAATGTGATAGTATATTAGCAAAAAACAATGAACAATACGAACCTTCGCCATAAAATAAATTTTCCGCGCAGGAAGGAAATTCTCCTACTGTCGGAGACGTCGCGCAGTTTCGGGCGCGGAATCTTGCGTGGTGTGCTTCAGT